>NZ_JBALPG010000020.1:0-12196 GCF_036965245.1 Neobacillus drentensis | reverse complement strand
ATATTTAACTTATTTCTTCTGAATTGGTTTTCTGAATAGCTAATCAAAAACCCTCTTTTAAGGATTACCTAATTATAATAACTTAGTTAATTATTCCTAATGAATAATGTATTTAACAAATGGAATTGCAATCATTTTGTGAATTGGAGATGTAATCAGAAGGAAGTTTGTACTAAATGTGATTCTCTTCACTTATTTTTCCGATATGCTATTTTATAGTAATGATATGAAGAAGGGAAAAGGAGGGAAAGAGATGAAGTTATTTATACCGAAACAACATGGTGCTTGGGCAATGCTAATCATCCCTTTTTGGTTGGGTGTTATCGATGGAGGATTTTTGTGGCTGCATCTCCCGTTATTTATTGGCTGGCTTCTATTGTACTTAGCAACCTATCCGATGCTCCTTTTATTTAAAAAGAAAAAGATTCCTTTTTATACAAAGTGGACGCTTATTTATATGATACCGGCTTTAATACTACTACTGATCCCATTCCTGGAAAGGCCTGCCATCATCTCTTTTGGTTTTTTGATGCTCCCGTTTTTTATCATAAATGCTTACTATACCTCAAAAAATCAAGATCGTGCTTTTATGAATGATTTGAGTGCTATATTTGCTTTTTGTATTGCAGGTTTGGCAAGCAGTTATTTAGTGCGGGGTGTGGTTACGCCTGAGACGATTCTTTTTTCTTTTTTAGCATCCGTGGTCTTTTTTATTGGCTG
The DNA here is from genome assembly GCF_036965245.1 of Neobacillus drentensis. GTDB lineage: Bacteria > Bacillota > Bacilli > Bacillales > Cytobacillaceae > Neobacillus > Neobacillus drentensis_G. The sequence continues at coordinate 11,476 of NZ_JBALPG010000020.1, read as the reverse complement.
TACCTTTTATGTAAAATCAATGATTAGGGAAAGGAATAATATAAACTTTAAATTGTTTTCTTGGGCCTACCATGTGCTGCTCGTCATTACTTGGGCCGCAAGTGGCTTTTGGATTGCAGCACTTGCCTATATTCCGAGTTTGCTTCGAGCAATCCTTTTTTATGGGAAGAATTTATCTGCAAAACAAGTTGGAATATACGAAATCATTAATTCAGCCATTTTTTTCATTATCATTGCCATACAAATAGTTTTACTTAAATAAAAAATCGGTCATAAAATTGACCGATTTTTTTCCATATTAAAATCGAACTAATCAACTTTACAAATTTCAATTGGGCAATCCTCACAATCGATTTCTTGTTTTAAATAATCTATGTTATGAATGGTAATTGTCCCTTTATCGATTGAAATAATCCCAGCTTTTCTTAAATCGCTAAGTAGACGATTTACGACTTCACGTGAAGTACCGCAGAAATTTGCCAACTCTTGATTTGTTAAAGGTAATTCAATCATGATTCCTTGATTCGTTTTAATCCCATAACTGTTACTTATTCGAATTAAGGTTGAATATAATGCTCCTTTTTTTCCGTGAAGGACCAAATCACGAAACTTGGTTTGTGTTTTACGGTATTGCAGACTCATCCATTTTATGAATTCAAAGGAAAGCGAGAGATTTTGCGAAAGTTTTTCCTCTAACACATCCTTCATGATAACGGCGACTTCACCACTCTCAACGACACGAGCACTTAATAAATATTTTGAAGAAGGGGAGAATAAATTTAATTCACCAACAAAGTCTCCTTTTGAGCACATTCTTAGTGTGAGTTCTCTGCCATCAGGAATAATTTTACTAATTTGAAGAATACCGCTTTGCACGATATACAATTCATCGGCGCACGATCCTTCTTGAAAAAGAAAAGTCCCTTTTTCAATCTTCTTAATATGATGAACCGTATCAAAGAGATGGGACAATGTTACGGGCATTTCTTTAACTGACTGCATACAAATAACCACCTTTAAAGGTACAAATGAATTTTGAAAAATAAATGCCAGTTAAGATTGGATTTGCAGGATATTACTATTATTATATTGTTAACGAAGAATATTTAGCAATAAATGTGCAATAAGTTCATACAATCGTCAAAAAATGAATCATTCGTGACATATTTCTTAGGAAATAATGTCGATATGTGATGGGATTTGAAAGAAATTCCTATAATGGACAAATTCAAATTGGCAATAATAAAGATATAGATGATAAGGAGGGAAAGACGTGGGACAAAATCATCAATTTAAATCAGGTAAAAAGGCTCCGAATAATGGTGTGTATATAGAAATTGGTGAAACCGGAGATAATGTGCTGAATCCTAAAAAAATTAAGCTTAAAGCAGGGGACCCATTTCCCGAGACATCAAATCATAACCGCGTTTGGACATATCAACGCAAACCTTAACATTATTTGTTCTTTTTTTAGAAAGTCATCCATCACGGATGGCTTTTTCCCTGTTCAAAATTTTACTTCTATTTATAGTTTGTTTTATAATAAATATATATAGGTCAAAAATGGTCAAACGAGGAGTGAGTAAAGTGGACTTAAGCCGAATGACTGAGCGTTTACAAAAAGGGATCATGGATGCACAGGCCTTAGCGGTGAAAGAAAATCATCAAGAAATTGATGAACCTCATTTATTTTTATCGCTTATGGATCAAGAGGACAGTCTCATTGCTTCTATTTTAGAGAAAGCAGGTTTACCGTCTGAGAAAGTAAAGAAAAGCCTTATGGAATCCTTGGCTAAAAAACCTCAAGTTACTGGAAGCGGGGTTGAACAGGGGAAACTTTATATTACGGCAAAGCTGCAAAAAATACTGGTAAGTGCAGAGGAGTTTGCTTCGAAATTTGCCGATGAGTATATTTCAGTTGAGCATTTTCTATTAGCTGCAACCTATGCCAATAATTCAGAAATAAAAAAAATAATCCAAGCTTATGGAAAAACACCAGAAACTATTTTAAAAGCAATAAAAGAAATAAGGGGGAACCAAAGAGTGACATCACAAAATCCCGAAGCAGGATATGATGCTCTTAAAAAGTATGGAAGAGACCTCGTTGCCGAAGTGAAATCAGGTAAAATGGATCCGGTCATCGGCAGGGACACAGAAATTCGTAATGTGATTCGGATTTTATCGAGAAAGACTAAGAACAATCCAGTATTAATTGGCGAACCAGGAGTTGGGAAAACAGCGATTGTTGAAGGGCTTGCACAAAGAATTGTTAGAAAAGACGTTCCAGAAGGCTTGAAGGATAAAACAATTTTTTCACTTGATATGAGTGCTTTAATCGCCGGGGCAAAATTTAGAGGTGAATTTGAAGAGAGGCTGAAGGCAGTTTTAAACGAAATTAAAAAAAGCGAAGGGCAAATTTTGCTGTTCATTGATGAAATTCATACAATTGTTGGTGCAGGAAAAACCGAAGGTGCGATGGATGCCGGTAATATGTTAAAGCCGATGCTTGCACGCGGAGAACTTCATTGCATTGGAGCAACCACACTTGATGAACACAGGAAATATATTGAAAAAGATCCTGCTCTTGAACGCAGATTTCAACAGGTGCTTGTCCAAGAACCAAATGTAGAAGATACCATTTCAATATTAAGAGGCTTAAAGGAACGGTTTGAAGTGTACCATGGTGTAAAAATTCATGATCATGCACTTGTGGCAGCAGCAACTTTATCAGACCGCTATATTACTGACCGATTTTTACCTGATAAAGCGATTGACCTAGTCGATGAAGCATGTGCCTTGATTCGTACTGAAATTGATTCCATGCCAACCGAACTTGATGAAGTGACCCGCAGGGTTATGCAGCTGGAAATTGAAGAGGCGGCATTGCGAAAAGAGAGTGATGAAGGGAGCAAATTAAGACTTGAAGCACTATTAAAGGAACTTGCCGATTTAAAAGAACAGGCTAATGCCATGAAAGCAAAATGGCTCCAAGAGAAACAAAACATCCAGAAAGTGCAAGAGAAAAGGGAGCAGCTTGAAAAGCTTCGCCGAGAGCTTCAGCAGGCAGAAGATAAATATGATTTAAACCGGGCTGCTGAACTTCGGCATGGGCAAATTCCGTTGGCAGAAAAAGAACTGAAGGAATTAGAGGATGGAGCGGCAAAGGATGAACGGTTGCTTCGTGAAGAAGTGACAGGGGAAGAAATTTCGAATATCGTCTCGAGATGGACAGGAATTCCTCTCTCCAAACTTGTTGAGGGTGAAAGAGAAAAGCTATTGAAATTAGAATCCATTTTGCATGAAAGAGTAATTGGGCAAAATGAAGCCGTTAAACTCGTGGCTGATGCTGTCCTTCGGGCGCGTGCCGGAATAAAAGACCCAAACCGTCCAATTGGTTCATTTTTATTTTTAGGGCCTACAGGTGTAGGAAAGACAGAGCTTGCAAAGGCGTTGGCGGAGTCGTTATTTGACAGTGAAGAACACATTATTCGTATAGATATGTCGGAATATATGGAAAAGCACGCGGTTTCTCGTCTAATAGGTGCACCTCCAGGTTATGTCGGTTATGAAGAAGGCGGGCAGCTAACGGAAGCTGTTAGAAGAAGACCATATTCAGTTATTTTAATGGATGAAATCGAAAAGGCTCATCCAGAGGTGTTTAATATTCTTTTACAAGCACTTGATGATGGGCGAATCACCGATTCACAAGGCCGGGTAGTAGATTTTAAAAACACAGTTATTATTATGACCTCCAATATCGGCTCACACTTCTTACTTGAACGAAGTGAAAATGAAATTGAAATTTCAGATGGGACAAGAGAAAAAGTAATGAGTCAGTTAAGAGCCCATTTTCGTCCGGAATTTTTAAATCGTATTGATGAGACCATTCTATTTAAGCCGTTATCATTAGGAGAAATAAAAAATATTGTTGTCAAAATGATGAAGGAACTGCAAACCAGGCTAAAACAACAGCAAATTAATATTTTGATTAGTGAGGATGCAAAAGAATTTATTGCATTAAGTGGATTTGACCCAATCTATGGAGCAAGACCACTTAAACGGTATATACAAAGAAATATCGAAACAAAGCTCGCACGTGAAATAATAGCTGGACGGATACATGAACAGTCAACAGTTGAAATCATGAAAGAAGATGGGGAAGTGACATTAAAAGTTCAATAAACAGAAAAAAGGTCATCCATAGATATTGGAAGACCTTTTTTCCTATTCTTAATGTTGATCAACGGGCTCATTTGGAATTATAGCAGAAGCAATAAAAATTAAAATGGTTACCCCAACAGAAACAATAGCACCAGGGATAAATTCAAATTTTGCACCTGGAGTCATGGAACTAACAACATATGTAAGCATTTGCACTAAAAGAAATGACCAGAAAAAAGTCCAAAAGAATCGCACTAATTTTCACCTCTTACTTATTTTACATCAATTTTAATAGTACCATACGATTTTAAAAAAATATAGATAATTTCAATGTCTAATTTCACTTTTCAAGTTTAATTAAACAAATGGGCAAACTCCCTTTCATCTTTTGTGAAATGACATACAATATTTTGAGGAAATATGTAAAAGGAGATTTATCAATGGAAAATCGCAATTTTCAGATGGATACCCAATGGAATGTCATTCATTACCCCGAAAAGCCTACAGGATTTGGGATCTTAATCATCGGAGATGAAAGGCATTTTGTGGACGAAAGTAAATGTTTTTGGACACAAAATGAAGGAAAGTTGGCCATAATTAACGATCTAAAAAAAGCAGGGTACACCATTTTTTCCTCAAATCTTTATGGGCGAAACTGGGGGAGCGAAAACGCTATTGAGCTTGCTCAAAAGTTATATCAGCATGTAATTCGCAGCGAAATCCTTAATCATCAAATTCATATATTGGCTGAAGGGATGGGTGCACTGGTCGCAGTCAGATTAATAGAGAAAATGAAGGGGTGTATCAGGTCGGTAATCCTGCTCAACCCGATCCTTTCCCTAAAACACCATCTTGAACAGGAAAAGGAACACAAATTTTTTTATAAAAAATTAATGAGAGAATTAACAGCAGCACATAACATGGATCAGACACGGATTGAAAGTATTATTTTTAGCATGGAAGATTTCGTTAATATGGAGTTTGACTGTCCAGTAAAGATTATTCATGTCCTTACTGGCGGAAAATCATATACGCAATCAAAATTATATCAAAAAATCATCAAGTCTCCTGAAATCAATCCTACCTTTATTCTTCCGGAAAAAAAACCACTGCTCGGAAAAATATTCATCAAGTTTTTGAGCAGTAATGAAACAGTACTGTAAAGAGGATTCCTCCCCAAAAAGAAATATTTCCTAATCGAAATGCATAGGATTCAAAAAGGCTAGATTGGGGAGGAAATATTAATGGACAAGGCCATTATTTTTGGAATATACAATTTTATTAGTTTTCATGCGTGTAAAGCCCTGCTGAATAAAGGTGTAGAGGTGATAGGTGTTCAAATTGATGAATCAGATAAAAGTCCATTTCTCGAGGAAAAACGACTTGAGGTGGGAAGGAATGCTAATTTTAGTGAACGATCTTTATCTGAGTGGGAAAACAGAAGAGAAGAAGAAAGCGCACAAACAACTTTAATATTATCAATTTACGATTTATATATGCTGAATAAAGAAACCATTTTACAAAAAGAAAAAATTACAAGAGCCATTATTCAATTTATGAAAGAGAATAAAAACAATACGAATGTAGCATTTATTCTTCCAATTCAAATGCTTAGTGCTGAACAAGATAAGACAATCGGCGCTTTATTAGAGCAGGCAAAGGGATGTGGGAAGAACACTCAAATGTTTTATTTACCTGCCATCTATGGCCCTTGGCAGCCACCAACCTTTTTGTTTCAACAAGCGATTCTTGCTGCATTTCAAGAGTCAGAAATCTTAAAAGACGAGAGAGAATGGACAGGTGATGTCCTATATGTTGATGATGCTATAGAAACTATTATTAAAACGATAGAAACCAATAGCCCTGGGGGGTTCATCCTAGAAAGCGGTAAGAATAATTATTGGGCCGAGTGCGCCGCCTATCTTCAAATAGATGAGAAAATCGCACTTGTCAACCGTAATGAATCATTGCAGATTGGCAATCAAATTGGCATAGTTTCTGTGAAAAAAATAACAACGATTGCGGATTCCTTCTCAAAACAAATGGAACATGTACAGCGTTTGTATCCAAATGGATAGTAAGTGAAATAATAAAAAAGTTGAATCGATTTGGTTAAAAGTGGAAATAGAGGAAATTTGTCTTTTCATTTAATTGTTCAAAGGTTAGAATAAAAGGACAATCGGCGTTTTCTTTGTTTTAGTTCAATTTTCAATATATATAATTAAAGTGATAGGACGATACATGTGATGAAAGTGGCTGCCGTACAAAGGAGTTGCATAGAATGTTAAACCGTTTCGGAATCATTCTTTTATGTCTTCTTTTACTTGGGGCTTGCGGGGTAACAAAGCCGACAGGCAAATTACAAAAGGTTGGCTTGTTAGTTCCCGAAACAGTAAATGACCAAGTATGGGGAACAAAAGGCTATAAGGGAATGTTAAAAATACAATCCAAATTTAATGTGGATGTATTTTATAAAGAAGGAATGATTTCACAAGCTGTTGTAGAACGGGCAGTGGCGGAATTTGAGCAAAAAGGGGTCAATCTAATTTTTGGCCATGGTTCGGAGTATGCGGAATACTTTAACAATATTTCAAAAGACTATCCTCAGATACATTTTGTCAGTTTTAACGGTGATGCAAAGAATTCCAACACAACCAGCCTTAATTTTAAAGCACATGCCATGGGTTTTTTTGGTGGAATGGTTGCTGCCCATATGTCTAAAACCAATAAAGTAGGTGTTTTAGCTGCATATGAATGGCAGCCGGAAATTGAAGGCTTTTACCAAGGTGCAATGACTGAAAATAAACAGACTCACGTAAGTATAGAATACGTCGGAAATTGGGATGATGAAAAAAAGGCCGTTCAATTAGCCAATCAAATGTTGGAAAACGGGGTTGATGTGGTATATCCAGCTGGGGATGGTTTTAATGTTCCCGTTATTGAGCAGGTAAAGGGACAGGGTTCTTATGTGATCGGCTATGTCTCTGACCAGTCTGACTTAGGTGAGTCAACTGTATTAACTAGCACCATTCAACAGGTTGACACCTTATATGAAAAGGTAGCAGAACAATACAACGATGGAAAGCTAAAATCAGGTAACCTTTCTTTTGATTTTCAAGACGATGTTATTTCCCTTGGGAAATTTAGTCCATTAGTGTCAAAAGATTTTATTAGAAAAATGAACAAGCATATTGAGCAATATAAGGAAACGGGAAAACTGCCTAAATAAATTTTTAAGGAGTACATATGATTAATCAAGATAAGAACTTACAATTTATGCAGATTGCGATGAAATACTTACCAGAAGCAAAAGAGCAATTAGATCAAGCAGGCGTCGAATTATCAATGGAGTTAATTCAGCCATTTATGAATTTGTTTACAAAAGTGATGCAAGAAGCCTATGAACTTGGCAGGGAAGATGCCCTTAGTGAAAAGTAATATCAAAATAAGCTGCCCGTTATAGCAGCTTATTTCTTTTTCCAAAATTGATCGATAAACGGATAAGCCTTTTGAAACAATGGTTTTAATCCCCGTACAGATTCCATTAAGGTATCGATATTTATCATTAGTTCTTCATAATTAATGGTGGATTGGTCATGAGGTTCTTGGTGATGATTGTGATGTGGTTCCCTCCTTGGACCAAACATAAATCTAGTGAACCGATCTTGCTTAAAATGCTCTTGGGACTCTTCTGGCTCTTCTAAGTCTTCTAAGTCTTTCCAATCTTGCTCCACCTGCTCCTGATTTTCCATTCCTAGATGTCTCCTTTCTGAAATGCTTCTTGAATTAGAATATGACTAAACGAATAAAAGGAGAGTACATTAGCGGAGTATTAATAAGAAGAAACAGTTGCTTTAAACATGTTTTATTTGATAAAATTAGTACCAAGTCATAATAATTGATATTAATCCTTGGGATATAAGAAGGAAGTATGACAATAAAAAGGAGATGAGATTTGTGAGAGCTGGTATTGTTGGGATTGGCAGGTATTTACCGGAAAAAATTGTCACCAATCATGATTTAGAAAAAATTATGGATACCTCTGATGAATGGATTCGTACTAGAACAGGAATCGAAGAACGGAGAATAGCTGCTGACGATGTTGATACATCAGATATGGCATTTGCCGCTGCTCAAAAAGCAATTCAAGATGCAGGAATTACTGCTGATGAGATTGATTTAATTTTGGTTGCGACTGTTACAGCAGATTCACCGTTTCCGTCCGTTGCCTGCAGGATTCAAGAAAGATTAGGAGCTAAAAAAGCAGCTGCAATGGATGTTAGTGCAGCATGTGCTGGCTTTATGTATGGAATAGTCACAGCAAAACAATTTATTGAGTCCGAAGTTTATAAATACGTGCTTGTAGTAGGGGTTGAAAAGCTTTCAAAAATTACTGACTGGAATGATCGTAATACCGCTGTATTATTTGGGGACGGTGCTGGAGCAGCAATCATTGGCCCAGTTTCAGAAAACCGCGGCATCCTTTCCTTTGAACTAGGTGCAGACGGCACAGGTGCGAAACATCTTTACCAGGACGAATATATCATTATGAATGGACGAGAGGTTTTCAAGTTTGCTGTTCGTCAAATGGGCGAGAGCTGTGTACATGTTCTGGAAAAGGCCGGTTTAACAAAAGAGGATGTTGATTTTCTCATTCCACATCAAGCCAATATCCGTATTATGGAAGCATCTAGACAAAGATTAGAGCTTCCTGATGAAAAAATGTCCAAAACAGTTAAAAAGTATGGTAATACTTCATCAGCGTCGATACCGATTTCTATTGTAGAAGAAGTAGAAGCAGGAAAAATTAAAGATGATGATCTGATCGTGATGGTGGGCTTCGGCGGCGGTTTAACGTGGGGCGCGATTGCCATTCGCTGGGGGAAATAAAATAGAAAGCGGAAGCGCCTTGGCGCTGTAGCTAGACAGTTATCGAAGTTCATTAATTTTGGATAAATATAGAAAAGTTAATGTATAAAAGGAGATGTAGAAATGGAAAAGCGTAGGGTTGTAGTAACAGGCATTGGAGCGGTAACCCCGCTAGGAAACGATGCAGATACTACTTGGATAGGGATATTAGAAGGAAAATCGGGCATTGGACCAATGACACGAGTGAATGCAGATGAGTATCCAGCAAAAGTAGCTGCAGAAGTAAAAGACTTTAATCCAGAAGTTTTTATCGAAAAAAAAGATGCCCGAAAAATGGATCGTTTTACGCAATTTGCAGTAGCTAGTGCATTAATGGCAGTTAAGGATGCCAATCTAACGATTAACGAAGATAATTCCCATCGTATAGGGGTATGGATTGGATCTGGCATTGGAGGTATGGAAACATTTGAACAACAATTTGAGATATTCCAAAAAAGAGGCTATAAGCGTGTGAGTCCATTCTTTGTGCCGATGTTAATCCCGGATATGGCAACGGGCCAAGTTTCTATCACACTTGGCGCTAGAGGATTTAATTCCTGTACCGTAACTGCATGTGCAACCGGAACGAATTCCATTGGCGATGCCTTTAAGGTGATTCAGCGCGGCGATGCCGATGCTATGGTAACCGGCGGTGCTGAAGCACCGATTACGAAAATGTCTGTTGCCGGCTTCTGTGCCAATACTGCTCTGTCTACAAATCCTGATCCGCAGACAGCAAGTAGACCTTTTGATAAAAACCGTGATGGCTTTGTAATTGGTGAAGGAGCAGGAATCGTAATATTGGAAGAATTGGAGCATGCATTGGCACGCGGGGCGAAAATATATGCAGAAATCGTTGGCTACGGTGCAACTGGTGATGCCTATCATATCACAGCACCTGCGCCAGGCGGTGAAGGCGGTGCCCGGGCAATGAAAATGGCTATTAACGATGCTGGATTAAAGCCGGAAGAAATTGATTATGTGAATGCCCACGGAACAAGTACCGAATATAACGACAAGTTTGAAACACTCGCAGTTAAAGAAGTATTTGGTGAGCATGCTTATAAGCTTGCCATGAGTTCAACGAAATCAATGACCGGTCATCTTCTAGGTGCAGCCGGCGGAGTCGAAGCTATTTTTACCGTGCTGGCGATAAGAGACAGTATGCTGCCACCGACTATTAATTATGAAACACCTGATCCAGAATGTGATTTGGACTATGTGGTTAAAACTGCACGTTCGAAAGAAATCAAGGCAGCCATGAGCAATTCGCTCGGCTTCGGCGGTCATAATGCTACAATAGTGTTCAAAAAATACGAATAGAAATCAGAAACGGCCAGGCATATGTCTGGCCGTTTTTTTTGGCTAATAGGAAGTATAACTTTATTATGAAGCAAAGTGCACTAAGGAAAGCTTCGCAGTTGAAAACCTATGCTTTTCGATGAACTACGGCTCATCAACCGCCCTTAGCGGTTCGCCAATCCGCGAGTTTTTTTTACTTTGACGGTAGAAACCCAATGATTCAAAGAACTTCTTCTAAAAAAAATCATAAAATGTCCAGAGGGAGAACTTGAGTTAAATGGGGTGAAGTAAATGGGAATCATTCGAACAGATCAATGGTTAAAAGAGGAGTTTGATCGCCCAGCTAAAATCTGTGAAAAGCTCCAACCTTTTTTTAAGGGGCAAACTCCACATGAAATTTACAATCAACTAATGAAATTTGGGATGTATCGACCTTCAAGATCATCAAGAAACAATCTAAAAATGATGTTGGATCAAAAAGCATGGGATAAAGTAGAAAAGCTTTTTTCTAAATATAAAAATAATTGGGATGGACCGGATGTGCCTACATTTCTCTTTCCGTTAGCTCAATCTGGCTTTTTTTTTAGTAGACAGGAAAAGAGTAAAGCCGGGGTCTCATTCCCTGATAAAATGTTTCTTTTTCTATCATATTATGATGATCCAAAAGAAATCGAAGCACTTCTGGTTCATGAATATCATCATGTTTGCCGATTGCGAATGTTAGGTAAAAAAATGGAGGATTACACCTTGCTCGACTCTATCATCATCGAGGGACTGGCAGAATATGCTGTATTAAAAAATTGTGGACGGGAATATTTAGCAACGTGGTGTCATATGTATACAGAAAAGGAACTAACAAATTTTTGGAATCGTTATTTAAAAAATCAGTTGCACAAGAAAAAGAATGAACGAGGACACGATGATCTTTTATATGGAGGCGGAAGAGTTCCAAAATTACTCGGCTATGCAGCAGGATATAATATTATTGGAAAATTTTATGAAAATCACAATTATTCTACAAAACTATCTTTTACCATCCCTGCCGCTAAATATGTAGAATAGAAAAATAAATTTACAAGTAAAAGCCTATTATACCAGGCTTTTT
>NZ_JBALPG010000019.1:0-15067 GCF_036965245.1 Neobacillus drentensis | reverse complement strand
ATTATTAATATTAAGATTAAATAAATTAACAAAAATGTTAATAAAAATAAATTTTTTTAATCAATACTTTTATTTTAATGAAAAATGTAGTATGATTTGGTTAATATAGGAAAGGAGAATATGATGGCTTATCCGTTAATTACAAATTGTCCAGTTTGCAGCAAACAATTAAAAATTACCAAGTTGCAGTGCAAGAATTGTCAGACTACTGTAGAAAATGAGTTTGAAATATCGAAGCTTGCAGCACTTGGTCAGGAACAACTTCAATTTATCGAGATTTTTATTAAATGCCGCGGAAATATTAAAGAAGTAGAGAAGGAACTAGGAATTTCTTATCCGACTGTAAGGGGGAAGTTAGATGATATTATTTCTGCCCTTGGCTATTCTACGCAAAAGAAACCGGAAGTGGATAAGAAAAAGGTTGTTACAATGTTAGAAAAGGGAGAGATCACAGCAGAAGAGGCTATTCAATTATTAAAAGAGGGGGAAGTGTCATGAATGACGAAATTTCAAGAGTATTAACCATGGTCGAGGATGGAAAGATTGATAAGGAAAAAGCCGGTGAATTGATCAATATATTACAGGGAAAAAATCAGCTGGAGCCAGTTCAATTAAAAAAGGATGTCCCATACGGAAACAAGATGTTAAAAATTCGAGTTACCTCCGAAAAAGGTGATAATGTAAACGTGAATTTGCCGATTAATCTTGTAAAGGCGGTCTTAAAGGTAGGTACCAACATTGCAGAAAAAATACCAGAGGCATCAAAATATGTTAAGGATATTAACGTTGACCTGTTAATCGAAGCCATTGAAAATGAATTGGATGGACAAATTGTTGATATTACATCAGCGAACGGTGATAAAGTTTTCGTGGTGATTGAATAATCCATGCTTAAAGTTAGAGTAAAATTAAACGAAAAAAAGTTCTCCATTCCAGTTCCATATTCAGTTTTAAATTTGTTTAGTTTTATTATTACTTCAAAAAGAGTCAATGGCTTTATCAATAAAGCGATTGAAAAGGATGGAAGTAAATTCATCTTCCCTCAAATTGAAAGAAAAGATTTGATGCCATTGTTAAAAGGTCTCTCTAATCATAAGGGGCTAGTGCTTGTGGATACAAAATTAAAGGATGGTACCGAAGTTGAAGTAAAGTTATGAGGCATTATTCTTTATTGGATAATGCTTTTTTTATTAAGAAAAAACAACACGCAAAAAATTACGTGTTGTTTTACAAATATTAAACTTCTAAATCGCATTTTTCTAATGGGATAAACTTTGTTCTTTTTGTGAATTTATAACCAAGCCATAAAATAAGGAATAATGGCAAGCCAATATAGGAAACTAACACACCGTTCCAATCAATATGGTCACCCATAAAGGCAGAATAGTTTTGCCCTAAAATAACAAATGCACAGACGGCAAATGCGAAAATCGGCCCAAACGGGAAGAATTTTGCTTTATAAGGTAACAAGCTAAGATCCTTACCTTGGGCAATAAATGCTCTACGGAAACGATAGTGGCAAATAGCGATACCGAGCCAAGCAATAAACCCTGACATTCCAGAAGCGTTTAAGAGCCATACATAAACGGTACCATCTCCAAAGAAAGAAGCAAGAAAGGCAAGTGTTCCCACTAAAGTTGTAACTATTAACGCATTTACCGGTACGCCATTTTTATTAAGTTTCCCAAGGAATTTTGGTGCTTTCCCTTGACGAGCCAAATCCCAAAGCATACGGGTCGAAGCATACATTCCTGAATTTCCCGCAGATAATACTGCTGTTAAAATGACGGCATTCATTACAGATGCCGCAAATGCAATTCCTGCTTTTTGAAAAACAAGAGTGAATGGGCTGACAGTAACATCCCCATTTGCCAAGTTTTCATTTGTATAAGGAATCAAAAGTCCAATAACTAAAATGGCTAATACATAAAACAAAAGAATTCGCCAAAATACTGATTTTACTGCACGTGGAATTGCTTTTGCGGGATCATCGGTTTCACCGGCTGCAACACCTAAAAGCTCGGTCCCTTGGAATGAAAAACCAGCTGCCATAAAGATTCCAAGCATAGCCATAAACCCGCCGTGGAATGGGGCATCACCAATTGTGAAATTTTTAAAACCGATCGTATGATCACCCATAATGCCAAAAATCATTAAAGTGCCAATAATAATAAAGATAATAACTGTTACTACCTTAATTAGAGAAAACCAATATTCAGCTTCTCCGAATCCTTTAACAGAAAGATAATTTAATAGAAACATAATCACTAAAAAGATGCTGCTCCAAACTAACGATGGAGTATGTGGAAACCAGAATTTCATTATCATCGTTACTGCAGCTAATTCGGCAGCAATGGTAATCGCCCAGTTGTACCAGTAGTTCCAGCCAAGTGCAAAACCTAGGGCGGGGTCAACAAATTTAGTTGCATAGGTGCTAAAGCTTCCGGCAACCGGCATATATGCGCCCATTTCGGCTAGGCTTTGCATTAAAAAGTAAACCATTACGCCTATGACGAGATAGGAAAGAATCGCACCACCCGGTCCGGCAGTATGAATGGCGCCGCCGCTAGCAAGGAATAGTCCGGTACCGATCGTTCCCCCAAGAGAAATCATTGTAAGGTGACGTGATTTTAAGCTTCGTTTAAGTTCAGTCGTTTCTTCTTTTTGTGTTAGATCACCAGAATTAACATGTTCTTCAAGTGCTCTTGCTGATTGCATTGTCATGACTCCTTTATTATTTACTTGGAAGGAGCGATGGAATAAAAAATGCCATCGAAGTAGAATCGATGGCATTGTCAATACCCCGCATCATACCTTCCGAAAGATAGCTCAACACGCTTGACTGGTAGGGCCAAACGTGACAGTTCTGTTCCTATTCGGAGACAGCCCCAGCATGCTTTTTTAGAGATAAAAGTACGCTTCGGCAGTTTTTCCTTTCAAACGGAGTCAGGGGTGTCTCTACACCTCGTCCGTTTTACTGATAAAAACCGCGACCTCTACCCCATCGGTTTGATGAGGATTTAGCATATAAAGTTTAATATATTACTAAAGTATAATTATAAATTTAAAATTGTCAATAGAAAAATCGCCAGACAAATCAAAACTATTGTGAAAAAACAATTAATTTACATTGAATATGAGAATCGGTATGATTTTTAAATAATATTGTGCTTGTACAGGAGGAGTTTTATGCAAATTGTCGGAATTATATCAGGTTCACTAATAATTGTGATGGCCTTCAACCTATTTTTAATTCCCCATGAGGTGTTAAGCAGTGGACTGAGCGGGATTTCCATGATGTTAGGGATGATCACCCCAATTAACACAGGATTAGCCAACTTGCTATTGAACCTTCCTTTATTGATAATTGGGTATAAAAAGTTAGGGAAAAAGTTTATCATGAATTCTATTTTCTCGGTGCTGATCATTTCAGTGGGACTTTATATTGTACCTGTGATTGCAATTGCAAATGATCCCATTTTGTCATCCATATTCGGTGGTGCTTTAACAGGTTTAGGGGGAGGCATCGTATTCCGTTGTGCGGGTTCAACTGGTGGCTTTGATATCATTGGTATGATCGTTTCAAGGAAAAAGGATTTTCCAATCGGGGTACTGCTATCGGGTATGAACGCTGTTGTCATTGTAATTAGTGGATTTCTATTTAATTGGGATGCAGCATTATATACATTAGTATCCATTTATGTAACCGGTAAAGTGGTGGATGCAATTTATACCGATCATGCTAAATTAACGATAATGATCATTACAGAGAAAGGTCAAGAAATGAGAGAGCACTTGCTGACAAACTTATACAGGGGATTGACTATAATGGACGGTGTCGGAGGTTATTCTAATGACCAACGGAATGTATTAATTACAGTTATTTCAAGGTACGAATTAAATGAGGTGAAAAATCTCATTACTGAAGTGGACCCAGCAGCATTCGTAAATATTACAGAAACAATTGAAGTAATGGGATTGTTTCATCGACAGAATCCATCCTAAATAAAAAAATGCATGCACGAAATCGTACATGCATTTTTTTACTTTATTGGGGGTTTTCATCACCATGAGTAACTTCGCGGTTTTTCACCCATTTAATCAGAATTTTAATGACTTTTTCGAGTTCTTTTCCAATTGGTGTTAATTCATATTCAACTTTTTTAGGAGAAGTGGTAATGATTTTTTTAACGATCAATCCTTCATTTTCCAAGTCGCGTAATCTTTCTGTTAATAGTCTATCAGATATTCCAGGTATTGAGGAAATGATTTCATGGTATCGTTTTGGACCTTCTAATAATGCATAAATAACAGCACCCATCCACCGTTTGCCGATAAATTCAATGGCATTATGGAAATTGGTACAGGTATGTTGGATTTCCTTTTCAGTGCAGTTCACATCATTCTGTTTGTTAGTTTCACCCATCTTAAAATACCTCATTTTTACTTTTCTAACTTTATAATATCATATTTGTTATACTTGACGGTAGGTACTTACTAATAGTAAGATGGATTTAACTTACTATTAGTAAGTTAATACACACTAGGAGGATATCTCTCATGGATACAGTTTTATCAAAAAGTCTGTCTGAACTAATAAAAGAACGTCATTCAGTTAGAAAATATGATCCAACATATAAAATCTCACAAGAGGAAATTAAAGATATACTAAAGGAAGCGACACTAGCACCATCCTCAAGTAATCTTCAACCTTGGCGCTTTATTGTGATCCAAGACCAAGAAACAAAGAAAGAGCTTAGAACCATTGCTAACAACCAAGAACAAGTCGTAACTGCATCTGCTGTTATTGCAGTACTTGGTGATAAAGAGATGTATAAGAGTGTAGAAAAAGTATATCGAAGTGCCCTTGAAGCAGGTTTTATGGATGAAGCAAATATGGAGCGATTAATCGAAAGTACAAATAAAACGTACCCATTCGCTCCAGAAGAAACTAGGAAAAATATTGCTGCATTTGATGCTGGACTTATTTCAATGCAGATCATGCTAATTGCTAAAGATAGAGGCTTTGATACAGTGCCAATGGGTGGCTTTAACAAAGAACAATTCATGGAAAAATTTAAGGTTTCGGATCGTTATTATCCAGTTGTTTTGATTCCCATAGGAAAAGCTGCTGCACCTGCATTTAAGACAACTCGCTTACCATTAGAAGATGCTCTAATCGATTATAGATAAACAATAACCCCAAGCTGATGGGATATCAAGTTTGGGGTTAGCTTTTATAGTTAATTGTTAATATACTTTTCAAAAACAAAGCCAAAATCTTTTACACAATATTGTTTTTTACTTTCTTCTAACCACTGAAAGGCTGCCTGGTTTAGCATTTTGAATTGAACAACCAAGTTGCTGTCCGGACTAGTTATCCTGCCTAGTGTAGTGGAGGCAACCTCAAGGCTTTGTTTGGCAAATTGAAGCGAAGTTTCATTTTCATGTGAGATCTCAGAAATTTTGATAAGAGCTTTATATAAATCCTTTACCTCCTCAATATGTTTCTTATGAACATCAATTGAGAAGGGAGCAGAGCCGATTTTAAATTTTATTTCCACATCAAGGTCGACTGTTCCGGCAGTTTCAAGATGAACATCTGAAATTCTGTTAGTAGCATAACTATAACGGTGGAGCATGCGTTTTTTACTTGTAGCACTTGTTCCATCAAGATGAATGAGGGCATTATTTGTAAAGCAATATTCATCGGATTTTGATTTAATTAAAAAATAAATTTTCTCATCGTCTTCATGCATGACATAATCATCAGCGTCAACCTTGTCATAATTTTCCGGTTTAATAACAGAACCAACATCGCTTAATCCTAAAATATCTGCTGCAACTTTTCCAAACATCGTATCAACCTCACCTCTATTATTATTCTTACCTGTTCTTTGTACGAATAAAGCGGCCTAAGGTTTCATCCAGGGCCTTACTTTTGATCGACAAAATACTCTATATTTTTCATAGATGAATTATACAGGAATTTCCAGGATTAATTTACAAATAATTCGGAAATCTGTTATACTAGTAATGAATGAAATTAGATATATGTGGAGGATGCCCATGTAAAAAACCTTACTTTTTTATAAAAAATTTAATAAAAAGTGAGGGTGTTTTATGTCCAATTTTCTCGGAAAACAAGTTTCTTTCCGGTTTCTTTGGTTTGGGCAAATGTCTGCCAATCTTGGAGATATATTATATTTGGTTTGTTTAATCAAGTTGATCTTTGATGCAACGGGCTCCGTTACTTATATGTCACTCGTTCCGTTTTTTAATACTTTTTCCGCTTTAATTAGCGGGTTATTGGCACCATTGGTTATCAATAAATATAAGCTCAAGGCGATTTTATTTTTTTCGCAATGTGGAAAAACATTTTTGCTATTGGTATTGTGCATAACTGCAGTTGTTTTTAAAGATGGTTGGCTGTTTTGGATTTATTTGCTTATCTGTTTTATTTCTTTTTTAGATGGATGGGCATCTCCTGCTCGAAATGCACTTGTTCCCAGTCTTGTAGAGGAAAGTAAGCTTGTGAAAACCAATAGTTTACTCTCCATTTCCGATCAAATCGTTCAGCTTATCGCTTGGCCGATCGGCAGTATCTTGTTAGTCGCTTTGGGTGCTGGAAAAATTCTTTGGCTAACTTTTTGTTTATATCTGCTATCAACAATATTTATGGGATTAATCAAACATGGTGCGGACCTCCAGACAGTTGATGACCAATCGCGGATGGATGCCTTAAAAGAGGGCTGGAGAATCATCTGGAATTCAAAACAGCTTAGGACCATTAGTTTTATGAATATCCTTGAAACCTTTGCTAACGGAGTTTGGATTGCTGCAATTTTGTTTGTATATGTTGCTGAGGCCTTAAATAAAGGTGAGAGCTGGTGGGGATTTATTAATGGATCCTTCTTTGCAGGAATGCTATTTGGCGGTCTGCTAATATACCGTTTTTCACACTTTTTAGAAAGAAATTTAGGAAAAACAATCCTTTGGTCCACCTTTAGCCTAATTGTGATTACTTTTTTGTTTGGAATGACCTCGATTCCAATGTTTGCTTTATTCGCTTCCTTTTTGTTTGGATTGCCGCAAATGGCTCGTGATGTTGCAGAGACTACAATTATCCAAAAAAGCGCAAAAGAACAACTTTTGGCTAAAGTATATTCTGCCAGAGGTACATTGATATTTGGTGCTTTTGGTATTTCATCACTGGTAATGGGATGGATTACCGAATCGTTTGGTGTAAGAACCACCTTCATTGTGGCAACTGGACTTTTTCTTTGTTCTTTTTCGGTTGCTTTAATGAGTAGAAGATATCTAATATTAGATATTAAAGAAACAAGTAGTTAATCTAATCATAAATTTAGGGAAACCACTTGATGGTTTCCCTTTTATAATGGAAAATAACACTATGTACATATAAAAAAAGGAGAGATAAACCTTGTTTATTCAGTTCACTAAACAGCAAAAAGATAAGATGATTTCAGAGATTCAGCGATATTTCTATGAGGAAAGAAATGAAGAAATTGGTTTGATTGCTGCCGAAAATGCATTTGATTTTTTTAAAAATCATCTAGGACCATACTTTTACAATGAAGCAATCAAGGATTCTCGTCTAATAATGGAACAAAAAATGAATTCAATGGAAGAGGAATTGTTTTCTCTCGAGAAAAAGCTGTAGTAAAAAGGAGACTAGGAACCATGCGGCCCATCATAATAGGCATATTTGCCGCTTTCTTTTTTGCATTTACATTTATATTAAATAGATCAATGGAACTTGCAGGGGGAAGCTGGATTTGGAGTGCATCCTTAAGGTATTTCTTTATGGTTCCCTTTCTTTTCATAATTGTAATTGCGAGGAAAAATTTAAAACCATTGTTTGTGGAAATGAAAAAGCGGCCTGTTGCTTGGTTACTATGGAGTTCAATTGGCTTCGGATTATTTTATGCTCCCATATGTTTTTCAGCAGCATATGCTCCCGGTTGGCTAATTGCCGCGACATGGCAGATTACAATTATATCCGGTTCATTGCTGGCGCCACTATTTTATGAAACGGTGGTAACAGATAAAGGTCTGACGCGAATAAAGGGGAAAATACCTTTCAAAGGTTTAGGGTTGTCATTAATCATTGTACTTGGAATTTCTTTAATGCAGGTAGAACAAGCTAATCATTTGTCAATGATCGCTTTATTCTTAGGGATATTACCGGTCGTAGTAGCATCTTTTGCCTACCCTTTAGGGAATAGAAAAATGATGGAGGTATGCGGTGGCCGCCTTGATGTTTTCCAACGTGTATTAGGAATGACATTAGCAAGTATGCCCTTTTGGATTATATTATCCATTTTAGGACTGATAGATGGGGGACCGCCAAGTTTAGGGCAAACTATGCAATCCGCACTCGTTGCCATATCCTCTGGAGTGATCGCAACTATCCTTTTCTTTCATGCGACAGATCTCGTAAGAGGAGACATGCAAAAACTTGCTGCTGTTGAGGCAACACAATCAATGGAAGTTTTATTCGCTGTTATCGGAGAATTGTTACTATTAAATTCGGTAATGCCATCAACTCTATCTTGGAGCGGTATGGTTTTGGTAATGGTTGGAATGGTTCTGCACAGCTATGTTTCAAACAAGATAGTAAAGCCAAAAATTCAAAAAGTTAGTGCATAGGAAGAAATTAAACAATAATGAATGACGAATCCTTATCAATTCAATTGATAAGGATTTTTTTAGCACTTCATATATTAACCATTAAGGTATGGAGACAGCTTATCGATTGTATCCTGTAAGATAACCGCATTTTTCTTATACATCGCTTTTGATTTTTCACAATTGGTTTCAAGTGAAAATATTTCTAGGTCTGCCTGAGTTTTCTTTAAGGTTGCCAGTAATAGCGGGCGCTGAGCTGGCGAAGGAACTTTAATTTTATCATCATAAAGATCAACCGTTAAATCTCCATATGAATCCACTTGACCAAGAAAAACATTGTCAAGGGTCACTTCTAGTTTTTCTAACTCGGTATATAGCCAGCCTCTGCCTTTTCCGGCACATCTTAATGCCTCATCAACGATATTCCCATCCATTATGACCGTTTGCGGCTCTTTCTCATTTGGCTTTTTCATTTGTAAATCTTTAGGTGTTAAAGGACGATTATCTGGTTTTAACAGGGCACTTAAATTTCCTCGTGGTTCTAATACGGCAAATTCAACGTCAGCGACTTTAAAAATATTCTTTTGTCTTAGAAGGGCAGATAGTTCATCTATTGTATACTTTTCCTTTTTTAAATTATTCTCTAAGATTTTCCCATCCTGAATAACAACGGTGCCTTTACCTTCAACGAAGTCACTGAATTTTTTACTTTTTATGGATAAATAATTAGACAAAAAAGTAATAAATCCAAACACGATGATGGCTAATGCGCCATGAAACATGTTAGCTTCAAGCCCTGTAACAACCTCGCCGGCAATACTTCCAATCGTTATTCCAGCAACATATTCAAAAAAGGAGAGCTCAGAAATTTGCTTCTTCCCAAGAACTTTAGTGGTAATGAATAAGAGCAGTAGGAAAATCAACGAGCGAATGATAATAAAAATCCAACCTGGCATCGTTTGTCACCTCAAAGAATTAAGAACCTTTGTATTGTGGTTCATGTCGTTCAAGTTCTAAAACCCGATATTGTAAGTCTTTTTTTACATCCCCAATGAGTAAACTCGTTTCATGGAATATAATTTTTGCTTCCTCATCAAGTGAATTTAATGCTAAGGAAGACAATTGGGCTTCTATTCCATTTAGGGTGGAAAGACATTGTTTGACATTTGAAGCAATTGTCATAATAGTAACTTCCTTTCTTAGGAAATTCTAAAAATGAAAAAGGGGTTGGCTAAAATCGCCAACCTATTTCTGGTTTATTGATTGTATTGCGGTTCTTCAGAAATGATTTCTTGAAGGCGTGGTTCAAGGCTGTCAAGAACTGATTGTGTCTGCTGAGCAGCTTGTTGATAAAGTTGTTTTGCATTTTGGTTATCGGTTGCTAATGCAAAGGTTTCAAAACTTGCCTGAGCACTTTTTAAACCTGCTAAAGCTTGTTTTACCTGTGTTCCTACAGTCATTAATAATCCTTCTTTCGTTTTGAAATTGAAATTACAAAAATAGTATGTGGATAATCTTTTTCCTTATGTATGGATTTCTAACGAATTAATCTGAAACTTTTTCCAATCATCTGGAAAAGTTGTTGAATCAAATAATTTTTTACTTTTTTTAAACACCAAAGCATATAGTTGTAACATCAAAATTTTTAAAATGGGGTGATTATTATTAGAAATACAGGTAAAGATGATTTTGTCCATGGATTTGTTCCACATCATAATCATGGATCTGTTGATTATACCGGGGTTAGTTCAGGACATGTGCATCAATGTTTAGATGTAACATCACCACCTATACCAACTCAAGATGGGGGACATATTCATTATACTGAAGGATATGTTCTTTTTGAGGATGGACACACACACCACTATCGTGCCTATTCAGGTCCTGCAATCCCTGTAGGGAACGGAATGCATGTCCATTATTATGACTTCCAAACAACAGAAGATAATGGTCATAGTCACAATGTAAAAGGGGTTGATCAGCCTGCCCCAGGATCAAAATAATCGTTAAAACCAATCTTTTATAAGGTTGGTTTTTTATGATTCTATTTGTAATTGAAACTTTATTAAGAAAATTTCGTCAAATATTTACGGTAATTGGTAATTATCAGGTAAAATAAAAGAAAGTAATAGATAAACAAGCAGGGAAGGAAAAGTTCTAAACGCTATAGCTGAACTTCCCTAGCATGCAGGGGGGAAGATTTTTGCTTTTATTAAGAAGGAAAGCATCAGAAGAGGAAAATTCCGTTAAGTTAGTTGCTTATACAATCATTTTATTTATAAGCAGCATATTCGTACCATTTGTCATTGTTGCATCCTATCAGAGCATGGTCTATTTTTCTCGCTCCTATTGGTTTTTTTCAACACCATTTACTGCGTATATCATTTTTATGGGTGGAATGGTATTTATTGCTGTCATATTAACCATTTATCTCATCTTTAGACAGAAATGGGAAGGCAAAAAATTAAAATGGATTACAGCTTTTTTAATTCTAGCAAGTATTCCGGCATTTATTTTAAGCCTGACAAATTATTATTATATGGACGATGATGGTATCCATTATAATGGTTTGACTAGCTTAGAGGAAAAAGAGTATCAATGGAATGAAATGGCTAGGATACATATTGTTTACAAAAATCATCAGGGGACCATCGGATTATTTCAATATAAATTTGAGATGGCGGATGGTAGTAAAATCACGCTTCCATTTAATGATAAGCTCTCTGAACATAAATTTAGGATTGAAGAAAAAATTAAAGAGTACGAAATTACTGTCAAAGATAATTTTAAAAATCCAATTGTTGATTAAATGCTAGGTCTTCCTTTTGTAAAGGAAGACCTTACTCCTTATTTATAACAAAATTCACCCAAAAGTTCACAATTTCGTCACGAAGTTTTGGTTAATTCTAAAAATTGCGTGATATACTTAAGATGTAAAAGATAATCAATGGTTAACATCTTAGGAGGCTCAACCATACGTGTTCGTTCCGTTAGTGAACGAGTAGTTGTAAGGTCATTCCAAACAAACATTTGGTTGGTGGAGCGATGCAAATACAATTTGCAAAGGCTTAAATCTAAAACAAAATCCTTTCATAATTGATATCTATGATTTCAATAGAGTCTATATCAAAGGAAAGAGTTTAGGATTTATAGGTTAGTACATCCGATTATAGATGTATTCAAAACCGAAACCTTATCAAAAAGATGCATTGCCAAGAAGCTGATAATCCAAATGAAGGAATAAAGAGTCTTAAACGGTGTCAATCCGAAAATTTGTTTCTTTTAGGAATTTGAATTCCATTTAACATGTGAATTAATTCCTTCAACGGAACAAACACACATCGGCTTAGCTTTCAATGTTTTCTTTTAAATTGAACATTAACTAAAAGGAAATGAAAATTTGAAAGCATTTGGACTGATGTCATGGTTGGGTCCCCTAAGATGTTAATAATAATTAAGGAGTTACTTCAAAATTGAGGTAGCTTCTTTTTATTATTCTAGCCAACAACTCTTTTCTGTTCTCTGGCAGGATTTTAATAATCGGTATATTTTCAAATTTTTAAGAAAAAATACTTTCGAAAAGGAGTTGACTAAAATGTATAAGAAAAAAGAACCAACACTAGCTCCAGGAGTGGATGACCAGGAAGAATTAGATCAAAGCGCAACTGATAACGAGGTAGAAAAAGAAGAATATACACGTGTGACAACACTTTCCTTTGATGAGGTTGATCCAAGTTAATAAAAAATGAAGCTGCCTTAAAAAATAGGCAGTTTTCTTTTTTATAAAGAAGCTCTTGAAAAAAAGAAGCATTAAAATATAAATAACAGTTAAATTTCGTTATAATAAATTTAGAATGTTATTTTTGAAAGGGGCAAGATAATGACAGGAACTCAGGAAATTAGTTTAATCGAACAGCAGGAAGCAATTATGGCAAAAATTCAGCACCGAAAATTGACTAAAAGAAAACTCATACAACGAATATTGTTAATCACAATTGGTGCAATCTTAATGTCCGTCGGACTTGAAATCTTTCTTGTTCCTAATAATGTTATTGACGGCGGGATAACCGGCATTTCCATCATGCTTTCCTATTTGACAGGATGGAAACTGGGAATTTTCCTTTTTATTTTTAATATTCCTTTTTTCTTTATTGGCTACAAACAAATTGGAAAAACCTTCGCATTCTCCACTCTTTATGGCATCATTATACTTTCGATTGGGACAACTTTACTTCATCCGGTTCCAGCATTTACTCAAGATATTCTTCTTGCGACTGTTTTTGGGGGAATTGTACTTGGTATTGGTGTTGGTTTGGTTATACGGTACGGAGGTTCACTAGATGGGACCGAAATTCTTGCTATTCTCTTTAATAATAAACTTCCTTTTTCCGTCGGGGAAATTATTATGTTCTTTAATCTTTTCATCCTTGGCAGTGCCGGTTTTGTATTTTCATGGGATCGGGCGATGTATTCGTTGATTGCTTATTTTGTTGCTTACAAAACGATTGATATCACCATAACTGGGCTTGATGAATCCAAATCTGTGTGGATTATTAGTGACAATGCCAGACAAATTGGCGATGCCATATTAAATCGCTTAGGTCGTGGGGTTACTTACATCAATGGAGAGGGAGCCTATTCAGGTGATGATAAAAAAGTTATTTTTTGCGTCATCAATCGTCTTGAAGAAGCGAAATTGAAGGAAATCGTTACCGAGAATGATGACAGTGCCTTTTTAGCAGTGGCGGATATCGCTGAAGTTCGTGGTGGACGATTTAAGAAAAGAGATATTCATTAGGAATATAAAAATAAAGACGAAAATCACCGATTTGTCAGTATGAGGCAGATTTGAGAAGAATTTTGTAAAAATGTAATGTTGATTTTACACAGTTTATGTCAGTTTTTAGGGAAAGACACCATTTACTTGAATCGTGTTTTGTCGTACTTTGCGCTTACCTAGGAAATAATTTTGCAAAAAATAAGATATTTCCAAAAAAAGATGACAGATAATTCTGTCATCTTTTTCTCCTATTAAAATAATAGCTCATAAACTTCATTGAGTTCATATGCTCTTTTTTCATCTTGTTCCTCTTTTGCATAGTTAATTTCCTTTGGCAGCACTTGATTTAAAAAATTTATTTCCTTTTGGTTTAAGTCTCGAACAAAGGAGCCTTCTGATGTATAAGCCCCTTCTAATAACTTCTTGTAAAGATGCCTTCCCTCTGAATGTTCATCCGTATAATTTGATAATGTTTCTCTTAAATATCCTAAAGTCTTATCCATGTCTCCATCATCCTTTCACGTTATTATTTTTTGACCCTAAGTTATAAATATACACATTAGAAAATGTAATTTTTGCTGTTTTAGATTGATGTAATTAACCTTGAAATAAATAATGAGCAAGTATAAATATACTTGCTCAATCAGCATTGTTTCTGAAAGATCTTTATCATCCGTAAGAAAGCTTCTTTTTTAGAAAAAGGGTCTTTCCTTCATTTTGTAACTGTAAAAATTCGATAGCTTAAAATATCATGATACTTTATGACAATGTTTCCATGCTCATTCAAAATTTGAAAAAGCTCAGGTTCGAAATTTTTGGAAAAATTAAATTCCGTTGCATGATTACCATGGCTAAGGGCATGTATTTGCGCTTTTAATTCAATATTTCTAAAACCAGCTTCTTGTAATAACCGATACCAGTCTCCCTCTAATAATAAGGAATCAACTGCGTAAAAATTCATTATTTCTGTTTCTTCTTTTTGACTTAACCTCTTGTTCATCGTCATTTCATTTGCAATTAATCGGCCGCCTTTTTTTAACACTCGATAACATTCCTTTAACGCCTTAACTTTGTCAACAAAAGCCAAAACAGACTCTGATAATACATAATCAAAGGTATGATCCGCGAATGGTATTTCTTCTATTGACCCATGAATTAATTGAACGGGAAGCTGAAGTGTCTGAAAGCGGCTATATGCCTTTTCCAGCATAATCGGATTGATCTCTAATCCAAATACTTTTGCCTTAAGTTGCTGGGACAAATACGCCGCAGTCTGTCCAGTACCACAGCCTGCATCTAAAACCTTGGAGTTATCAGTAATATTTTCATTTGAAAGAATGTTTTGGGTTAAATGGATTCCACCCGGATGGGCTCCGCCTACGCCAAACTTCGCCAAGAAATCAAAATAAGTTAAGCTCCCCATAGACACCACCTCATAATCGTTTTTGCATAATATGAGAAATAGTGAAGAGGGGTTCTTTTTTTCTGTACCATAGATCAGTTGGGGATGATAATTTTATTATGTAAACTAAATTCTAAAAAGATAGGCTAAAATCCGGCTTTATTTTGAATTTTTTCATATCCTTACATTACCATAATTAAAATGGAAATTGTATATCATCCTATGGATGAAGG
>NZ_JBALPG010000018.1:0-47990 GCF_036965245.1 Neobacillus drentensis | reverse complement strand
TTATTATCCTTTGTATATTTTTCTACCAAATATTTTGGTTAGATAAAGATGGAAAAGAAGCACGTAATGATGTATTAATTTCCTTTCTTGCATCTATTGCGATCGTTCTTTGTATGACGTTCCCCTTTAAGTTTAATTCCGGTTACATTTATGATTTACGGCTTATCCCAATCCTTTTAGCCGTGCTCTATGGTGGTTTTAGGAGCTTTATTTTTATTACCTTTGTATTTCTTTCTTACCGTTTTTATTTGGGTGGAAACGGATTTTTCCCTGCAGTTATAATATATTTTATGATTACTTCTATAACTATGGCATTACAATATTTTCTGGCTGATTATTTTAAAAAAAGAATAATATTGTTCAGCACATTGCTTCTTACTATTTGTACTATTTCCTTTTCCATCTTCGCTATAATGAGCCAAATACGATTAAGCGCTAAAGTTCAACCTGATTTTATTCACTTTTTAACCAATTATATAGTAATCAATATTCTTACTGTTTTGTTATCTCTTTACTTAATTGAAGGAATGATCGAAAGGTTTAAGATGAAAGAAAAAATTCACCGTGCAGAAAAATTTATTGTGACTAGTGAATTAGCTGCATCTATAGCTCATGAAATAAGAAACCCGCTGACATCGGTATATGGATTTATGCAAATGTTTAGTAAAAACGAAATCTCCGAAACACATAAGCCTGAGTATATCCAAGTTATGCTCATGGAGTTAGAAAAAGCACAACTCGTTATTAACGATTATTTATCCCTTATAAAACCACAAGTTGTTGTGAAAGAAATATTAGATATTAGACCAATTGTCCATCAAGTAATTGATACTATTTTACCGATGGCAAGCCTTCATAATGTTAAAGTTGAAAGCGATATTATTAGTTCTCTTTATATCAATGCCAACGTCGTTAATATAAAACGGTGTTTAACTAACATTGCAAAAAATGGGATTGAAGCCATGACTAATGGAGGGATACTAAGAATTAATGTGAAAAAGATAAAGAAAAATATTGTAATTGATATTATTGATTCAGGAATTGGAATGTCGCCTGAGGAAATCAAGCGAATCGCTATGCCGTTTTATTCTACAAAAGAAAAGGGAACCGGACTAGGCACTATGATTTCATACGGTATTATTAAAGAACTAAACGGAGATATCGAAATAAAAAGCGAAAAAGGAAAAGGAACACGGTTTTCTATTATTATTCCTTCTTCATGAAAGATTTCGATGTTACAAGATTCTTAAGAGCATGTTTTGATTTGACTCATACAACTCAGTTTTGATTAAGTAACCTGGTTAGTGAATTTTCTACCCAGGTTATTTTTTCTTATCCCCCTTGGTGACTATACAATTATTATTTAACCCCGTTCTTCCTCAGAACGGGGTTATGTGTATTTATAAATCAACCAACTTTTTATTGTCAATTTACAATTTTTATCATTAAATTTATACTAGGTACTAATACTAGGTGATATAATAAAAGAAAAATGAGGTGAAATATAATGATTAAATCAAAAGCCCGTATTACAGCTATTGGTACCCATGTTCCTCAAAAAAAATTATTAAATGAAGACTTAGAAAAGATGGTAGATACTAATGATGAATGGATTGTTCAGAGGACTGGCATGAAGGAAAGAAGAATAGCAGGAGATGAAGAATTTGCTTCTCATTTAGCTATCAATGCTATTGAAAATTTGATTGAAAAATATAATAAAGATATACAGGATGTTGATTGTATTATAGTTGCAACGACAACTCCTGACTATGCATTTCCTAGTGTGGCATGCCAAATTCAGAGTCACTTTAATATCCCTTGTACAGGAGCTTTTGACTTAAATGCTACCTGTGCAGGTTTCACATATGCTTTACACTTAGCTAACAATTTAATTACTTCCGGAGCACATAAAAAGATTTTAGTTATTGCATCCGAGACTTTATCAAAAGTAACTGATTATAAAGATAGAACAACCTGTATTTTATTCGGAGATGGTGCTGGCGCTATGCTAGTCGAATATGATAAGGAAAATCCTAGTTTCTTGGCTAGCCATATGGGAACGAATGGAGAAGGTGGTATTCATGTATATAGAACAACGTTTGCAACTACTATGGAAGATAAACCATTAAATAAATCTGGAAAGATGGTTCAGAATGGAAGGGAAGTATACAAATGGGCAGCCCGTACTTTACCAATAGGAATACAAGAATTATTACTTAAGACAGAATTAGACATCGAGGATATTAACTGGTTTATACCACATAGCGCGAATCTAAGGATGATTGAATCCATTTGTGAAAAATCAGGTTTTTCTATTGAAAAAACTTTAACTAGTATGAAGTATTTTGGGAATACCTCATCTGCTTCTATTCCACTAGCACTAAATCTAGGAATTGAAGAAGGAAAAGTTCAAAATGGAGATACTTTATTGCTCTATGGCTTCGGAGGAGGACTTACACATTTAGGGCTTGTTTTAACTTGGAATATAAATTATTAAAATATAGTATTGGTAATGGAGGCTTTAATTTTGTATGATACTCAAAAAATTAAAGATATAATTAGACATCGCTATCCATTTCTTTTAGTAGATAGGATTCTGGAATTAGAAGAGGGAAAAAGAGCAGTTGGTATTAAAAATGTAACAGCAAATGAAGGTTTTTTTAATGGACACTTTCCTAATTTCCCAGTTATGCCAGGTGCATTAATTGTAGAAGCGTTAGCTCAAGTAAGTGCAGTTGTGATGCTAACTAAAGAAGGAAACCAAGGACGATTAGGGCTTTTAGCAGGTATAGATAATTGTCGTTTTAAACAGCAAGTAAGACCAGGAGACGAACTTCATCTTGAGGTTGAAATCACTCGTCTAAAAGGTCCTATCGGAAAAGGGAAAGGTATTGCTACTGTTGACGGCGAATTGGTTTGCGAGCTTGAACTGATCTTTGCATTTGGTGATTAATATATTGTTGAATTTCAAAATAGTGTATCTTGTTTGTTTTACAAATCGTGTGGGATGATTAAATAAAGTTTTATAGTAAGGGGTGATTAAAAGGGAGAGAGGAGAAGCAAGAGGACGGTTCTTATGCTTTATTTTTTAGAAGCATAAGAGCCGTCTCTTGATTATATCCCCGGGTTTTTAATATTTTCCTCTATTAATAGGGGAAGGATAATTCGAACGGTTGTGCCTTTTTGAGGCGCGCTTTTTACATTAATGGAGCCTCCGTGTAGATGTACCAATTGTTTGGTGATGGCCATTCCAAGTCCAGTTCCGCTGCCGGAGTCGCTTGTATTGGTGCCCCGGTAGTAGCGGTGGAAGAGTTTATTGAGTGTTTCATTGTCCATGCCGATGCCATCATCCTCAATGGTAATCATCATAAGATGTTGTTCAATAGATGAAATCGTTACCGTAATCTTCGTACCAGAAGGATTATATTTGATGGCATTCGCTAGCAGGTTATCAATAATTCGTTGAAACCATTTGGGATCAATCGATGCCATAATAGTCCCATTATACGGTTTGAAGAGAAATTCTTTATCATTATTAGTTGGATCATTGATGAAATGAATAATAGTTAGACGGATGAATTCATTCATGTCTACCTGTTCTTTTGCAATTGGCAAAGCCTGATTTTTTAAGCGATAGGTTAATGTTAAGTCCTCAAGTAAGTTCATCATATATGCTGATTTTTCCGTTATAATTCCCGCGAATTCCCTTGTCTCCGCCTCTGTCCAAGAATAATTTTCGGATTCAAGCATTTGCGCATAACCGGAAATGGAGGAAAGCGGCGTTTTCAAGTCATGGGAAAGACCGCTAATCCATTCTTCCCGGGTTTGTTTCATTTTCCGCCGTTGTGCTTCGTTTTGTTTTAGTATCTCTGTTAATTGTGAAAGGGTTGCAATAAGATCCTTGTACAAACGATACTTCCTTTTTAGTTTTCCCTTTTTATTTAACATCATCGGGCGTTGATGGAGATCATGCGGCTGTTCAAATAAACCATTACCAAGATTTTGAATCCATTTCATCATCATGATCAATGGAACCCCGAATTTCCGTGCATACCAAAATGTACCCATCAACAATAGCAGAAATAATAAAATAGGAATGACGACGAAACCTTTATTCATCGTTTTAGCCAAGCTTACTTCAAGATTTTGGATTGAACTAGTATCATCTAAGCCAACAATGATTGTTTGTTCTGACTTTTCATCAAAGTAAGCGTCAATGGAGTCTTGTTTTTTCTTTGAAATGCTGTGAAGCTCCTGAATCGAGTATGTAATGGGTTCCTTATGTGTACCGTATTGATCTACTACTTTACCATTTGGATCAATCAATTGTGCCCAGCCATTTTCTTCATTCAATTGTTGAAGAGTGGCAGAGGTAAGATGAAGCTGATGATTTTTCCAATCGATATTTGACTTAATTTCGTTTAATAATCTAGTTTCCGTAATCTTTCTTCCGAATAAAATCAAGTATGGCTGAGGATATTTTTCTTTTAACAGCCAATGCGTGTATTCTTCAGAGGCGGAGCTATCTTGCAGCAGTAAAGCAGCCACCTCACTTTGTGTAAACTGGGTCGGGACTTGTTCAGGTGCATGGTAGGATCCGATGACATCGCCTTTTTGAGTTAGGACAAGGAGCCATCCGTTTTGGTTCGCTACGAGCTGTTTTAATTCATTATCAAATGTTGCTTTATTTTCATGAATCGTAATCCTATTAGAAAAAAAAGAGTCATCTGCCTTAGATAGATCCTGGGTAACCTCATTATTCATAATCGATAGGCCAATGATTCCCCAAATGAAGATTAATAGAAAGAAAAATAGGATAAAAACAAGGATTAACTGGATAAAAAATTGAACAATAAAACGTTTATGGATGTTCATGGCTGCCACCATCAGGTACAAATTTATAGCCAAGCCCTCTTACGGTAACAATATGACGCGGCTTACTAGGATTGTCCTCGATTTTTTCCCGAAGCTTTCTAATATGGACCATAACAGTATTATCCTCACCTAGAAATTCTTCGCCCCACACTTTCTCATAAAGCTGGTTTTTACTAAATAGCTGATTTGGATGTTTACAGAAGAAAAGAAGGAGCTGATAGACTTGTGCTGGAAATTCTACTGTCCTTCCATTTACGCTCACTTCCCCAGAGAGTGTGTTTACATGGAGGGGTCCAAATTGGTAAAACGGTTTAGAAGTATTTGTGATTTTTCCAGTGTGACGACGTAAATGGGCTTTAATCCTTGCAACGACTTCAAGGGGATTGAAGGGTTTTGTGATATAATCATCTGCGCCTAATGCAAAGCCTGAAAGTTTATCTAAATCTGTAGACCGAGCTGTCAGAAAGAATATAGGGGCATCGGTCGTTTCCCTAATGAGGGGGCAAATTTCAAAACCGCTGCGATTTGGAAGCATCACATCCAAAAGAATTAAGTCATATCGTTTGGCTTGACATAAGGTAAGCGCCTCCTCAGCTGTACCTGCCGTATCAATAAAGTTAAATGCTTCTTTTTTTAAAATCGTTGTTAACATATGTAAAATGGCTTTCTCATCATCGACAATTAATAATTGTGGTTCGTGCATAAAGAAACTCCTATCCTATTTCAATCTATAAATTATCATATCATTCAGCTGTAAAAAATCTAGGAATTAAGGAAAAATTAAGGTGGATTTTCGAGTGGCTTAAGAAAGAAAAAATATAATGATGGTAAATCGATAAAAGAGATTAATAGTAGAATGAAAGTAGAAAGGGGAATTCAAATATGTATGTAATCGGTAAAAGGGAATTTATAAGCCTATTCAAAGGGGTTAAATCGTGTATAGTCATTGCGATTTTATTGTTAACTTCCTATTATTCAGCAAAGTTCGCTGATTTTTTAATGTCGGGGATTAATCTTTCAGCAAAAGAAGCTGAAAATATTCATACGGTTGGTCTTTTGGGATTGTTGTTACTCCTAGGCCAATTATTTATAGCAGGACTCTCCCATGATACAATTAACCAAGAGACACACGAACGCACGATGCGATTTTTAGTAACAAGAACGTCAAGAACCTCCATTTTACTTGGGAAGTTTTTCGGTATTTGGATGTTTTGGTTTATTTGTTTGACGGTTTCCTTCTTGCTTATCAGTATTTTTGCACAGAAGATCGATTTTTTCATTTTCTCTCAGACTATAAGTTTAGTAACCATTCAAATATCCTTCACTATCCTGCTTTCTGTCCTAATTCCTAAGCCTGGGTTTACGATGTTTTTGGGAATTGTGTTTGGATTGGCTTTTCCGATTTTGGGATTCTGGGTTGTGCTTACATCAAATGTCTGGGTAAGCTGGACGAAGTTTTTTACCCCCTTTTATTATTTGGAGCGAGAAGACTTTTCTTTTTTAGTGATTTTTATATTGTCAGGTATCATGCTCTTTTTCGCCAATTTCATTTTTAAAAGGAGGGAATGCTGATGATCGCCATCGAAACAACACAACTGAAGAAATCGTATGGATCAGTGCCAATCGTAAAAGGAATTGATCTTATCGTAGAAAAAGGAGAAATCTTTGGATTCTTAGGTCGTAACGGAGCAGGTAAATCCACTTTTATTAACATGTTGACCGGCATTATTCAACCAAGTTCTGGCACATACTCACTGTTAAGTGTTAAAGGTCCCAATGATCAAGTAAAGAAACGAGTTGGGGTAATGCCGGATTACTCCACTTTATATACTTCTTTAACCGCAATGGAGCATTTAAAATATCTTTCGGCTTTGTCAGGAAAGGCGGCCGGAAAGGAATGGTGTTTGGAGGTTCTAAAGTTAGTGGGGCTGGAATCGGATGCTCGAAAAAAAGTAGCTAAATTCTCATTTGGAATGAAAAAGAAATTAGGGATTGCCCTAGCCATCATCCATGATCCTGAGCTCATTTTCCTTGATGAACCCACTTCCGGTTTAGATGCAGAATCTGCGATTCATATCCATAAGCTAATTCGCGGGCTGCAAAAAAGAGGGAAGACGATATTTATGACATCCCATAATCTGGCTGAAGTAGAGAAGCTGTGTACCCGAATTGCGATTATGAAAGAAGGAGAGATAGTCAATAGCGGCACAATGGATGAACTTAGATCCTTCTATCGGTCGACCATCAAGGTTAAGATCAAGCATTCACCAGTGCCGAAATCGGAACAAATGAACTTACATCAGTGGCTCGAGTCAGCTGGAACAGATATAGAAATGAACGATCCTTATTTAACTATCACGGTAAAAGATGAGAAAAGAATTGCTGAAATAATTCGAGCGTTTCAGCAATGCAGGGCAGATGTTCTTCGTGTTGAAGTGGAAGAACCATCGCTCGAAGACATATTTCTAGATGAATAGCTAAATGTCTAACTTAGCATTTCGTCATCTAAAGACAGAAGGTGATTTTTATGTATCCTCAAATGAATGAACCTCAAAAACGATTATCTAAGGATGCGGTGAAAGTATGGATTATAAGTGAAACGATTTTGAATGTAATTGGATTCATTATCCTTGGGATTTTACTCTATCTGGACTATCGTTTTTCATGGAAAGAATGGATTGGCTGGATTATAAAGGGACTGCTCCCAATCGCTGTGTTAGGTGCAGTCTGGTCATGGATTAGTCCGTTTTTACTTTATAAAAATTGGCGTTATGATGTCGATGAAGAGTTTTTGCAATTAAAATCAGGTGTAGTAAATGAAACGCATCAACTTGTCCCAATGACCAAAATACAATCAGTAGCAACCAAACAAGGGCCGCTGCTCAGAAAATATAGGCTTTGCTCTGTTTCCATTGAAACGATGGGCTCCTCTCACACAATACCTGCCCTTCCGAAAGAGATTGCCATTGAGTTAAGGAACCAAATTGCTCATTATGCAAAAATTAAGGAAGTGGAGTCATGACAAAAGTAAAACGGTACCACCCACTTCTTATGCTTTTTGATCTATGGCAGCTACTAAAGAACATTTTTTTCATTTTTATTTTTTTGTTTGTAATCAAGGCAGGTTCACAATCACTCTTTATTACATATGGCAGGCTGCTTTTTTTTATAGTTTGTGGACTATCGTTTATTTACATTACTTTAAAATGGTTCACCCATAAATATGCGCTCGATGATCGGTGTTTTTATCTTTACAAAGGAATTTTCAGCAAATCGGAGCGGACTATTCCATTTTCAAAAATTCAAAATGTTAACAGTCATACCTCTCTATTTCATCGGATGTTTAATGTGACTTCCATCAGCTTTGAAACAGGAATGCCAGGTGAAGAAGCCGCTGTTAAATACGAAGTAGTTTCCAAAAAAGAAGCAGAGCGAATGGAAGAATATATAGCAAGTGTCGTACGCGAAGATGCTATGAATCTGAATCCTTCGGAAATGGCTGTGGAAAAGGAAGATTCCAACCGAACCATTCATTTTAAGCCAATGAAAAAGGATATCTTAAAAGCCAGCTTTACTTCTTTAAGCTTTCTCCTCTTCATCCCTTTACTGCTTTCTTTTTATTCCAAAGTGGATGATATCTTTCATGTGGTGGAACAAACAAAGGGGATTTTTTTCTCTATCATCGGTTCTTGGTGGATTGTTACAACCATCGTAATTGTTCTCATCATAGCTTCTGTGGGTTTCGGAATCGCGCGGACATTTTTAAAATATGGAAAGTATGAAATTTCCTCCGACCAAGATCGCATTTACATTACAAAAGGCGTCCTCGATGAAACGGCCTTTTCCATTGCAAAAGAAAAAGTGCAAGCAATTGAAATAAAACAGTCCATTCTGAAAAGATTGCTAGGCTTTGCTGAAGTGAAACTGACTAGTGCTGGGAGCTTAAGTTTAGGGGAAGAGACACATGAAATTAATTCACTGTATCCTTTCCTTCCGGTCGGGCGTGCCTATGATATGGTATCGGAAATTTTACCTGCTTATGAAGTTACACAAAAGATGAAGCGCCTCCCTAAAAAATCATTATGGGTTCGCGTGTTTAGCCCAAGTTGGATATGGATGATAGCATCTGCTGCTCTGTATTATTTTAAGCCAGCTGTTTTAGGAATAGAGCAAGCATGGTGGATTATATCGGCTGCTCTGTTAATGGTGATCGTTGCAGCAAGATGGTTAGATTTCTTACATACCCAATATATTTTGAATGATCGTTTTATTCAACTCAAAACAGGCAGTCTGACCACATCTTTATTTGTTTCCAAACGAGATAAAGTGATTGAAGTAAAAGTAACCCGGAATATTTTTCAAAAGTGGATAGGCCTTGCCTCAATAGAGACGATTAATCGAGCAAAACCGATACAGCATAATGGGATTAAGGATGTGCCAGTAGAATTTGCTGGATTGTTTTACAAGTGGTATATAGGACGCAGAAAGGAAATTGAAATTGAATAAAAATGGTAACCATTTTGTCTACCAATGGTATACACGAGAAAGTGTTAACTAACTAATCGATTGACAAAAATTGCGAATTTCGTAGTCAGTCCTCTGCTGCATGAAAGTGGCGGGGGGCTGACCTTTTTTTGCGTGAAGGACATATGTCCTTCCTTAAACTATGTTTATATCTTTTAATAAAAGAGAGATCTAAACTAGGAGGAGAAACTGTGAAAGGGAGTTTATTTGCATTTTTAGGCGGGGCTTTTATTACCCTGCAAGGTGTAGTGATTACCAGGATTAGCCAAGATATTGGTACTTGGCAGGCGGCGGTGATTACCCATTTAACCGGATTCCTATTGGCTTTATTTATTCTAATGTTTGTTCGGGACGGAAATTGGCAAAGGCTTAAGCAAGTGAAACCGTTATATTTGACTGGCGGGGCCTTAGGGGCGGTTATTATTTTTAGTAATGTTACCGCTATTCAGCATACAGGTGTTACACTGACCGTATCTGCTATGTTAATAGCCCAGTTGTGTCTGACATTTATTATTGATAGTACCGGATGGTTTGGAGTTGTGAAACAGAAGATGAGACTGCCACAGTTCATCGGGATCGGAATGATGATTGCTGGTGTGGTAATCCTAAAGTTCTAAGAGTACGAATATTCTAGATTGAGACTGTGCCAGGCTGGAGGAGAAATTGGTAATGAAAAAAATGAAAGATCAGGAGCAAATAGATCAATATATACAGGCCTATCAAATTGAATCGATATTCAATGAACCGTTACTGCCATATTTAGAGCTGTACAGCTTTGAGCAAGGGGAACTTATTTGTTCCCAAGGTGACCCTTCACAGTATCTATATGTACTTGTTAAAGGAAAAATTAAAATCTCTACCACCTCTCCAGAAGGCAAAACACTTATCCTCTCATTTAAAACACCTCTTGAAGTGATTGGGGATGTTGAATACGTACGGGGTATTGATTTTATCAATACGGTTGAGGCCGTATCGTCTGTCATGATGATCGGTATACACTATCGTTGGTTGGAAAATTACGGAAAGGACCATTCGCCGCTGCTGCAATTTTTGCTAGACATCATTACAAAAAAGTTTACCATTAAATCTACTTCTTTGAGCTTCAATTTGATGTATCCGGTGGAAGTGCGATTGGCTAGTTATCTTTTGTCTGTCTCCTTTGATGAATCTGATTCATTATGTAATGGTCAACTAAGTATTAGTATAAAAGATGCAGCAAATTTAATTGGAACCAGTTATCGGCATCTAAATCGCGTCATCGCACAGTTCTGTAAAGAGGGTCTGGTTGAGCGGAACAATGGTTTTATCCTTGTTAAGGACAGGGAAGGATTAAGTGCAATTGCAGGTCATAATATCTACGAATAAACTCATTCATTGCACTATGCTAGTAAGCACTAGATAAAGGGAGTAAAGATTATGATTCTAGGAATAGTATTCGCGATTATCGCAGGTTCGCTTGTAAGTATGCAAAATATTTTTAACAGTAAGGTCAATGAACATGAAGGAACTTGGACAACGACTTCATTAGTATTAGGCTTGGGTTTTCTATCTTCACTGATTATAGGCTTAATTTTTGAAGGAAAATATTTATTTATCTTGGAAAACATGAAGCCTTGGTACTGGTTCGCCGGTATAATCGGAGTAGGCGTAGTAACCTGTGTGGTGCAGGGGATAAGGCATCTTGGTCCAACCTATGCCATTTCCATTGTTTTGACATCACAACTAGGTTTTGCCCTATTGTTGGATTCGCTAGGGTGGCTAGGGCTTGATAAAGTTCCGTTTACTTCCAAGCAATTGATCGGTGTACTGGTCATAGTCGGCGGTATTATTGTATTTAAAATAGGCGGTAAAAGTGAGAACCAGGTGCCGGCTAAGACGATCTAAAATAGTTTTCACGGTTTCATATCGTAATACAAAAGCAGAGTATGGGGAGAGCATTATGAAGAAATATCGGACTTTATTATTTGATGTAGATGATACATTATTGGATTTTACTGCAGCAGAAAAGGAAGCGCTGCGCATGCTTTTTGAGGAGAAAGGTATGCCCTTAACTACTGAAATGGAATCCCATTATAAAAAGATCAATCATGGCCTCTGGAAGTCTTTTGAAGAAGGAAAAATTGGTCGTGATGAGGTAGTGAATACGCGTTTTTCACTATTATTTAAGGAATACGGTCAAGTAGTGGATGGGGCATTATTGGAAAAAAGCTATCGCAGTTACTTAGAAGATGGACATCAGCTTGTGAATGGAGCATTTGAATTAATAACAGACCTGCAACATCAATATGACTTATATATTGTGACAAATGGGGTTTCCAAGACACAAGATAAGCGCTTGCGTGCGTCAGGATTACATCCAATCTTTAAAGGTATTTTTGTATCCGAGGATACAGGCTATCAAAAGCCAATGAAGGAGTATTTTGATTATGTCTTTGCCCGAATTCCTAACTTTTCTGCGAAGCAAACATTAATTATTGGAGATTCCTTAAGCTCGGATATTAAAGGCGGGCACCAAGCGGGGCTAGACACATGTTGGTTCAACCCCGATAAAAAAACAAATGACACGGAGATTGTTCCAACGTATCAAATCCACCAGCTTGATGAACTGTATCGAATAATTGGATAACCATGAGAATAGGGAATATTAATTAATAATCAAGGAATTTTCAATAAAACAGTTATACCTGTATAATGAAATCAAACTGATTAGAAGGAGATCTCTCTATGCGGTATTTAATTATCTTGTTTATTGCTATTCCTGCAGCAGAAATAGGTTTACTCCTCTTTTCCGGAAAAACAATTGGAGTTTGGCCGACAATACTTCTCATTATTTTGACTGGCGTAATTGGAGCATATTTAGCGAAAAGAGAAGGCTTGCAAACGATTCGGAAGGCTCAGGAGCAGCTAAGAAATGGTGAAATTCCAGGTGAGGCTGTATTAGATGGCATATGTATATTAATTGGCGGAATCCTTTTGCTATTACCGGGTTTTATTACCGACATTAGCGGCTTTTTATTGCTTTTCCCCCCAACAAGACGACTATTTAAATTCCTAATGATTAATTCTATTCGAAAAAAGATTAAAAGAGGCAATATAAAAATAATAAAATGAAAAAACGTCAATCTTCTTGGAAGTTGGCGTTTTTTTATTAACAATCAGTACACCGTTACACCATCTAAATGCTCCTGGGATATTTGAATCGTTGTACGTCTATATGAGAAACACAGTATATTTTAGATAGGTATAGATTAATGAAAGGATCAACCATAACTGTAAAAAATAATTTATAATGGAATTATATTCATAATTGGGTAAATCCATAACGAAAGAAATATTTAGTTCTTGAAAACTGTTTAAGGAAGGAAAATGATTATGTCAAATTATTGGGGTAGGCCTAAATTAAAAATTCCAAAGTCAAAGAGTGAATGGATATGGGATTTTATCGGATATTTATGTTATTTTGGATCGATCATTGTTTTACTTTATGTTTGGAGAACACTTCCGGATGAAGTGCCTGCCCATTACAATGCTGCAGGTGAGGTGGATCGTTTGGGATCAAAAGGGGAACTTTTTATATTACCTGTTGTGGGGGTATTCATTGCTCTTTTTATGACTGTTTTAGAAAAATTCCCTGATGTACATAATTATCCTAAACGATTTAATGAATCGAACGCGGAACAGTTTTATTTAAATAGCCGAAAACTTGTTAATCAGATAAAAAATATCTGTCTCATACTTTTTTCGCTCATCTTAATTGAATCTATTTCCATTGCTTTAGGCTGGGGTTTCAGGTTTGGAATATGGTTTTTACCGATCACGATTATTGGCACTGTTATTCCAATAGTTTTTGGAATACTTAAGATGAAAAGGATTAAATAATCGAAGCATAAGAACCGTCCCGTTGCTTCCCCTTTGCATATACTATATAATTGTTCATATAATTTTGAAATTAAAGGCTTTGATAAGGAAAAGTAAATTGGGTGGTATTTGATAGAGAGCTTCTGATGGTGGAAATGAAGTAAATGAACCCTTTTGAAAATGACCTTTGAGCTTCGTACCGAACGCTAAGAGCAAGTAGGCTGCGACGGGAATGGCACTCGTTATTACAGCAACAGTATCTCTTAAAAAGACGTACTGATGGAGGCAGATAGTGTGAGCTATTTGTAAATGTAGGTGGTAACGCGAGTAACCTCGCCCTAATCGTAATGATTAGGGCGTTTTTTTATTTTATTTTTGAGAGGAATACAAAATGACAATTGTAATCGGAGGGGCATGGCCATATGCCAATGGATCGTTACATCTGGGTCATATTGCGGCATTATTGCCAGGAGATATTTTAGCAAGGTATTACAGACAAAAAGGTGAAAAAGTTCTTTACGTTTCAGGAAGTGACTGTAATGGCACACCGATCTCGATTCGGGCTAATCAAGAACATACCACAACAGAGAAAATCGCCAACCGTTACCATGAGGAGTTTACTGAGTGTTTTAGAAAGTTAGGATTTACCTATAATCTTTACACAAGAACGGATGCCAAGCATCATCATGAATCCGTGCAAAACATCTTTTTAAAACTATTGGAAAATGGTTATTTATATCCGAAAAAGATTGAGCAAGCGTATTGTGATCACGACAAGCAGTTTCTGCCGGATCGTTTTGTAGAGGGGATTTGTCCTAATTGTGGGGCAAAGGCGAGAGGAGATCAATGTGATAATTGTTCAAAAATTCTCGACCCGCTTGATTTACTTGAAAAACGCTGTAAAATTTGCGGAAATGAGCCAATTATTAAGGAAACGGAGCATTTTTATTTTGCCTTTAGCCAATTTCAAAAGGAGTTAGAAGACTTCATCAATAAAGCGGATGAGGATCATCGCTGGCGGGAAAATGCTGTGGCGTTAACGAAAAGATACTTGCAAGAAGGCGTTCCAGATAGAGCCGTTACACGAGACTTGCCAAATGGTGTGGATGTTCCAGTTGCAGGATTTAAAGGGAAGAAAATTTATGTTTGGATCGAAGCAGTTTCGGGATATTTGACGGCCAGTTTAGAATGGGCTAAACAAAATGGTGAAAGTATTGAACAGTTATGGAATGAAGATACAGTTTCTTATTATGTACACGGGAAGGATAATATCCCATTCCATACGGTTATTTGGCCCGCTATCCTAATGGGGATTAAAAGCAATGCTTTACCGACACATATTATTTCGAATGAATATTTGACACTGGAGAAAAGAAAGTTATCAACGAGCCAAAATTGGGCGGTCTGGGTCCCATACATGTTAAGCAAATATGATCCGGATTCTATTCGCTACTTCTTAACAATCAATGCTCCAGAAAATCGCGATACCGATTTCTCATGGCGTGAATTTATTTATAGTCACAATGGTGAGCTGCTTGGGGCATATGGAAATTTCGTTAATCGCACGTTAAAGTTTATTGAAAAATCGTTTGGTGGCAGAATACCGCAAGTTGAAGTAGAAACGCAGATTAAGGAAAATACAATCGAACTTTTCAACACTTCAGGAGACTTAATTGAAAATGGGCATTTTAAAAAAGCGATAGAGGGAATTTTCCAATATATTCGTGGTGTAAACCGTTATTTTGATGAACAACAACCTTGGATTCAAATAAAGGATAATCCTATTAAGGGCGATGTTACGTTAGCAACGTGTACGTATATCATTTCGAATTTAGCCCAATTACTGCAGCCGTTTTTGCCCTTTTCCTCAGAAAAAATTCGAAAAATGTTAGGCATCTTAACGGTTGAATGGCATGAACAATCACAACTGCCATGTAAAATTGAGTCCGTTTTACCATTGTTTGATCGCTTAGATATTCATTTGATTGAAGAAGAATATAATCATTTGGTTAATTCATCTAAATGAGAATTAATATCCACGCCGGCTGAACTTCCCCATAAAAACAAATCAAACGATTGATTAAACCGCTGGAGGCGTTGGTATATCTGGCATTTCAAAACTAAACAAACGATTGCTTAAAATTACAGGAACTAAATGAAGAAGTATTATCGTGATAAGAGCACCTACATTATTACTTGTAGATGCTTTAAAGTGTTTGAAAATAGTAACATTCAAATAGATGGAAATATTATTCGACTAAGCCAGTTTTAGGGATTAAAATAAAGCTGTACATGTTTAATACATCATGAAATTTACTTACCAGAGTCTTTGTATTTGTTTTGATAAAACAATAAAAAGAGGTCCTAAATATGCTAGAAAAGATTTCAATTGGGAAAATGGCGAAACTGAATAATGTTTCGGTTCAAACCTTACATCATTATGATAAAATAGGGCTTCTATCACCAAGCTACACTGATCCAATAACAAACTATCGATATTACAGTATTAAGCAGTGTGCAAGTCTTGATTTTATAAAGTATCTAAAGTATATGGGTTTTACACTGCAAGAAATGTTGGAGTTTTTTACCAAAGAGGATGCTAAGTCTATTTCTAAGCTACTAGATGAACAAATTCATTTGATTGGTCAAAAGATGAATGATCTGACGCAAATGAAAAGAACACTAGAGGTAGCATCTAAAAACTATAAAACATATATGCAAATTCAAAATATGGGCATAATTGAGCGAATAGTTCTTCCTGAAAGAAAAATATATTGCTATGACGGTAAAAAAAATATTTATGAAGACCATTTAGAAACCTATGAATATATTTTAAGAGAGTTAAGGAATCAGGCACTTATTCATCAGTTTCCAACTTCGTATTTTTGCAATGTTGGCTCCATTACACGTATGGAAACGATTAAGCAGAGGAAGCTTACATCTACAGAAATTTTTATGCTTGTTGATGCTCATTTTTCCGAAATACAAGGGATTGAGATTCTTCCCGCTCAAGAATACGTAACGATTTACTGCGATCAATTTTCGAATGAGCAGGATTATGCATTTAAATTAATCGATTATATAGAGGAGCACAAACTAGAAATTGCAGGAGATTATATTTGTGAGGTTATTATTGAACTGCCTGAGTGGACACATGCAGAACGCCATATGATTATGAAGCTGCAAATTCCCGTAAAAAAAATCTCTAACAACGCTTGACCCTATTGTTACAATAGGGTTTACGATATAACTATAGAATTCTATAAAGCATATTATCATGTGAAATACCGAGCAAACAATGGAGGGATTAATGATGCTAGAAAAAGTTCGTGTTATTCAATATGGTTGTGGAAAAATGGGTATGGTTAGCTTGCGTTATCTGTATGAAAAGGGTGCAGAAATTGTTGGAGCTATTGATGCAAATCCGGCTCTTATTGGTAAGGATATTGGTGAGGTAGCTGGATTAGGTGTTAAGCTAAATATCCCTGTTAGAAGTGATGCTGAGCAAGTATTCAATGAAACGGATGCAGATGTATGTATCATTATGACGAAAAGTTTAATGACAGATACGCTAGATGCTTTTGAATTAGCTGCTCGTCATGGAGTAAATGCCATTACTACTTGCGAAGAAGCCTTTTATCCATGGACAACTTCTCCTGAAATTACGAATCGTTTAGACCGATTAGCCAAAGAGCATAATTGTACGTTAACAGGATCTGGCTATCAGGATGTTTTCTGGGGCAACTTAATCACAACTTTAGCTGGTGCTACACATAATATTGTTCGTATCGAGGGTGAATCTAGCTATAATGTCGAACATTACGGAATTGCTCTCGCCGAGGTGCATGGAGCAGGCTTATCATTAGCAGAGTTTGAAGAACAAATTGCTAGCAATAATGATCTCCCATCCTTTATGAGAAATTCAAATGAATGGTTATGCTCACAATTTGGCTGGACCATTAAATCTCAGGATCAGAAATTGGTGCCAATGACACATGATACAGATTTATATTCAGAAACATTAGGGAAAACAATTCCTGCTGGTCATGCGACAGGAATGTCAGCTGTGGTAACGACTGTAACTCATCAAGGGCCGGTAATTGTAAGTGAATGTATCGGTAAGGTGTATGCTGAAGGTGAGAAGGATTGTAATGATTGGGTGATTCAAGGCGAGCCGGAAACATTAGTGAAAATCT
The DNA here is from genome assembly GCF_036965245.1 of Neobacillus drentensis. Lineage (GTDB taxonomy): Bacteria > Bacillota > Bacilli > Bacillales > Cytobacillaceae > Neobacillus > Neobacillus drentensis_G. Next base: position 30,537 of record NZ_JBALPG010000018.1, on the reverse strand, counting down.
CTAATCCGGCAACGGTAGAATTAACATGTGCAACAATTGTTAACCGGATCCCTGATTTAATTCAAGCTGCTCCAGGCTTCTACACAACTGAAAAAATGCCGACAGCAAGCTATCGTACATATCCACTTCATTTTTATTTGAATAAATAAGAATATAGGGGCTGTCCCAAAAGTTGATGAAAATCGATTTTTGAGGACAGCCTTCATTTTTTAAGAAGCAAGGGGACGGTTCTCCTGCTTCACTATAAGAGGCATAAGAACCGCCCCAAAAAACTAACCAAACGTTTAATTAAATCACTGAAGGCGTTGGTATATCTGGCATTCTAAAACTAACCAAACGATTGATTAAATCTTTAGAGCCATAGCAGTGTCTGGTTAAAAAAACAAATCAAACGTTTGATTAAAATGCTAGAAGAGTTGCCATGACTGTCAGATCAACACTAAACAAACGATTGTTTAAATTACTGGAACCAAATAAAGATGTACCTAATCAAGTACAAAGTTTTTTGAGTTAAAAAAGCACTGCGAACAGTTCACAACATATAACTGTTTGCAGTGCCTCTTTTTTATGCGATAAATTAATACCTCAAAGAGACCTTTACTATCTCATCTCCAAATTTTACTTCAAAAAACTGTTCGCCATCATTTAACTTGCCAAGGCTAATCTGGTGAACAAGCACATTTTCCTTGATCAGTTCCTCAAAGCGTTGAATGATTTCTTTACTCTCTTCCGTTGTTGAAATATCGAGTGATATATACATCTCAACAGGTAAATCTAATTTTTTTCGAGTATCTTGAACCGCCCTGATTAATTCTCTAACTTGACCTTCCTCCACCAATAATGGTGTGAGTTTTAAATCTAATAGTACTTTTAACTGCTGATCTCCCGCCATCTCGAAGCCAGATGAAACGATATATTCGACATTTATATGCTCTTTCAATAATGTTACCTTTTGTCCATTTACAGCGATTTCAAGTTGACCATCTTCTAATAATGACTTTTTCTCACTATCTGGCATTTGATCGACATAGTCTTTCGCAGCATTAACCAGCTTGCCAAACGCCGCTCCTGCCGTTTTGAAGTTTAATTTAAAGACAGTCGCTTCGTATTGTGATAAATCCTTTGTAAAAATAACATTTTTAACATTTAGCTCTTCTTTCATAATGTTAGTATAGGCCTGTAAAAGCCGTTTTCCATCATTGCACCATACAATCATTTGCTGCAAAGGCTGCTTAACCTTCATGCCTGAAGCATTGCGAATACTGCGGCCAAGCTCCACTATTTTTAGGATTGTTTGCATGTCTTCTTCTAAATCAGGATGAATCATGGAGTCGTTAGCTTTGGGATAGTCCTGTAAATGAACACTATCTTGATGCAGCATCAAATGGATATCTTCTGCCACATATGGAACAAATGGAGCCAGCAAACGGCTGATTGTCGAAAGTGTTTCAAATAATGTTGAATAAGCACCTCGTTTATCGTCCGAAAGTCCGGATGCCCAAAATCGGTTTCTTGAGCGTCGGACATACCAATTGCTCAATTCATGGACTAACGCTGCAATCTCACGTGTTGCTTGTGTAAATTGATAACGATCCATAAAGTCTACAACCAGCTTGACTGTGCTATTTAGTCGTGAGAGGATCCAATCATCCAAGATTGTTTTCGTACCAGTCTGCTTTGGATCATAGACAAAACCATCTATTTTCGCGTACATGGCATAAAACTTATACGTATTATCCAGCGTATCCACCAATTTTGATTTTGCATCCTGGACTATCTTTTTCGAAAAGCGTTTTGGATTCCATGGCGAGCTATCGATTAAGAAGGCCCAGCGCAGTGCATCCGCACCGTATTCCCTTATGAGTTCATCGGGATCTAACGCATTGCCTTTGCTTTTAGACATTTTGTGACCATGCTCATCAAGTACGTGTCCAAGTGATAAAACGTTTTTGTACGGTGATTTACCGGTAAATAGGGTAGAAACAGCAAGCAGACTGTAGAAAAATCCTCTCGTCTGGTCAATCCCTTCAATAACGACATCGGCAGGGAATTGTGATGAAAATGTTTCTTTATCTCCAAATGGATAGTGATACTGAGCAAATGGCATCGAGCCGCTATCAAACCACACATCAATGACTTCGGGCGTTCGTTGCATGACCCCGTTACATTTCGGACAGCTGCACTGTACGTCATCAATATAGGGCTTATGCAGCTCGATCTCATTTGATACTGGCGTTGCTGCTAGGGTTTGTAGTTCCTTGATACTGCCGGGAGACACTTCATGATGACAATCAGTACATATCCAAACATTTAAAGGTGTTCCCCAGTAGCGATTTCTGCTTATATTCCAATCAACGAGATTTTCAAGAAAATTCCCGAACCGTCCCTCTTTTATATGGTCTGGATACCAAGTAACGGTGGCATTATTCGCCAGCATTTGCTCCTTTAGGGCTGACATCCTGATAAACCAGCTATCCGTTGCGTAATAAAGTAATGGCGAGTCACATCTCCAGCAGTGCGGGTAGCTGTGCTCATATTTTTCTTTATGAAAAAGCGTTCCTTTTTCTGAAAGCATTTTAATAATCTCGACGTCACAGTCCTTGACAAATCTCCCTGTTAGATCAGAAACGTCTGCTGTGTAACGTCCTTGTTGATCAACAACATTGATAAAAGATAAATCATGTTGCTTAACTGTTTTATAATCATCTTCACCGTAAGCTGGGGCAATGTGAACAATCCCTGTTCCACTCGCTTCAGTGACGTAATCTGCCAAAACGACATGATGTCCTTTCTCGACAGCCACATAATGGAATGGGGCATCATACTGTATTCCTGCAAATTCGCTGCCACTATGTTCACTTAACACCATGACCTGGTCACCGAGGACTTTTTCTACTAATGATTTGGCAACAATATACACTACATTCTCTTTTTGGGCACGGACATATGTCAATGTTGGATTCATCGCTAGTGCAACGTTTGCTGGCAATGTCCAAGGTGTTGTTGTCCACCCTAAGAAATATTCTTCGTCCGCATCAAGCCGTTTAAATTTTACGGTAGCCGATAAATCCTTCACATCTTTATAGCCTTGTGCGACCTCGTGGGAACTTAAAGAAGTTTGGCAGCTCGGGCAGTATGGCGATACACGATGCCCTTTATACAACAGACCATCTTTATGAACTTTGCTTAATATATTCCATACACTTTCGATATACTCATTGCTTAATGTCATATAAGGACTGTCCATATCTACCCAATAACCTAACTCTTCCGTAAAGGAGCGCCATTTCTTCTCATAGGTAAACACACTCTCCTTACATTTATTGATAAAAGGCTCCACACCAAACCGTTCTATCTCTTGTTTTCCAGATATCCCTAGCTGTTTTTCAACACCTAGCTCGACCGGCAGACCATGTGTATCCCAGCCAGCCTTTCTTTCTACATGAAATCCCTGCATGGTTTTGTAACGCGCGACCACATCTTTGATTGTTCTCCCAAAGGCATGACCTACATGGGGAAGACCATTTGCAGTTGGCGGTCCTTCGTAAAGAACAAAAGGTGTCTTATCTTTTCTTAATTGAACAGACTGTTTAAATGTATTATTTTCTGTCCAAAAGTGACGGATATTCTCCTCCCGCTGTACAACCGGTTCCTTCCTTTCATTCACTTTCATCGATATCGCTCCTATTCAAAAATGGTTTAAAAACATACAAAAAACCCCGTCCCATGTAAAGGGACGGGGTTAACCGCGATACCACCCTAATTCTATTGATCCGCTCAATAGCACTTAGCAACGTACAATCATACGTGTTCCTTTTAACGGTAGACGCCCGGTTAGACTTACTATAAGTTTCAGCCTAACTTCTCAGAGAGGATTTTCACGTAACACTCGAACACTGACTTGCACCAAAATGTCAGCTCTCTGTGGATCAAGACGAAACGATACTTTTTCTCATCAACGAATTTGTATGCTTTTATTGGGATAAATTGTAACAGACATAAAAATGATTGTCAAAGTGTTTTTGAAAAATAAATTATTTTGTACGCTTTTTTTAGAATTCCTGTGAGTCATCATAATCCATTTGCTTTTCATGCAGAAAGGATTATAAGCTAGAAGGAGGAAATATATCTAGGTTTCTAAAAGGTGGGGTGTTGAGAAAGATGGAAAATACAACAAAAACTACTAAAGCTCGAAACGAGGACCAATATATAAAATTAGTGGATGAATGGGTATCGCATTATCGCTCATTTACTAAGAAGGGAAGAAATGCGGCGTACATTCCTGCGTTGGAAAAAGCGAACTCATCACATTTAGGTATATGTATCATAGGACCAGATGGGACAATGATTAAATCTGGTGATTGGAATGTTACGTTTACCTTGCAAAGTATTTCCAAAGTGATTAGCTTTATCGCAGTGTGCTTGCACTATGGAATTCCTTATGTATTAGAAAGAGTAGACTTAGAACCAACTGGTGATCCCTTTAATTCCATTGTTCGTTTGGAAATGCATAAACCTGGAAAGCCTTTTAATCCCATGATTAATACTGGAGCCATTACAGTTTCTTCACTTCTTCCGGGAGATACTGCGCACGATAAATTAGAACCGATCTATTTATTAATGGAGAAAATGATCGGAAAACGTCCAACATTTAATGAGGAAGTATTCCAGTCAGAATGGCAAACGGCCTATCGAAATAAAGCGATTGCTAATTATTTGAAAGAGACGGGTTTTTTAGAAGGGGACGTTGAACTAGCATTAGAGGTTTATTTGAAGCATTGTTCAATCGAAGTAAATACCGAAGACATTGCATTAATCGGCTTAGTCCTTGCTTATGATGGCTACCATCCAATCCGAAAAGAGCAAGTTCTTCCTAAAGAATTAGCTAGGATAGCCAAAAGTTTAATGTTAACCTGTGGTATTTATAATGCTTCAGGAAAATTTGCTGCCTTTATCGGCCTGCCAGCAAAGAGCGGAGTATCCGGTGGAATTATGGCAAGCGTTCCCAATCGTGTTAGAACCGAAGAATCCCCGTTTATGGAGGGATGTGGAATTGGAATTTATGGTCCAGCCGTTGATGACTATGGGAGCAGTGTAGCCGGTTTAATGTTACTAAAACAAATATCCAATAGCTGGGATTTAAGCATTTTCTAGGGACAGGGGGACAGGCTCCTTGTCCCGCTTTAAGTTGTTACTAGTTGACTCCGGTGTTGTACTGGAGTCTTTCTATTTATGCAAATTTCTCTTCTCTAAAAATTAATTAAACGTTTGTTTTAATTCTTATGGCTCTTGGCATGATTGGTATACAAAAACTAACCAAACGCTTGATCAAATGGCTGAACCTGTTAATATGCCTGACGTACAAAAATTAATTTAAATTAAATGTTTGATTAAATCCTTCGGCACCCTACCACAAGACCGGAAAATTACATATGGCGTGGACCTTTTGGAATCATTCCAAACCTGTAAAAATGTTAGAAAGGGGATAAAAGCAATGTTTAACGATTTTAAGCTTATAGAAGGCCGTCCTGTCTATATTCAACTGAAGGAATATCTGAAAAGAATGATTACAAACGGGCACTTGCTCGAGAATCAAAAGCTTCCATCCACTCGTGAACTCAGCTCGTTACTATCGATAAGCCGAAATACAGTTCTAACAGCTTATGCCGATTTGGAACAGGAAGGTCTTATCTACGCGGTAAAAGGAAAAGGAAACTTTGTCAGTCATGTGGAGACCTTGAAATCCGCATCGATCCAATTGAATTGGACAGAAAAAATCAATGAGCAGACCTATTTGGCAGATGAATTGGACCTAATGAAGCATGGAGTACGTTGGAATCATGATATGATCTCCTTTAATAGTATCGCCCCCGATGAAAAGCTTTTTGATGTAGAGAATTTTAAAAGAGCTTTCTTAAATCGGATGTCCATTGAAGGAGACATTGTTCTTAATTATGGATATGCCAAAGGCTATAAACCACTGATCAAATACTTGCTTCATTATATGGAAATTAAAGGTGTTGACATTAGAAATAAAGATATTTTGATTACCAATGGATTCACGGAAGGCTTAGATCTCCTTTTATCCTCTATAAATAAAAAGCACGGACGGATTATTTGTGAAAATCCAACCCATCATACGGCGTTAAAACTGTTTCGATTACATGGTTTTGATATTGATGGAATTGAGATGGATGATGACGGTATCGATGTTTCTAAGCTTGAATCGTTTTTATCAAAAAAGGAATATGATTTTGCCTACTTAATCCCGTCTTATCATAATCCAACTGGAATCGTTACGTCTTCAAAGAAAAGGAAGGAGATCATGGATCTTTTTTCTGCCTATCAACTACCTATCGTTGAAGATGGATTTAATGAAGAATTACGGTATTCAGGATCACATCTTGCACCGTTGGCTGCCTTTGCAGGAATCGGCAACAATGTAATTTATATTAGCAGTTTCTCTAAAATTCTTTTTCCCGGCTTACGAGTTGGGTGGATTTTAGCAGACAAGGATTTGATTTATTACTTGGAAAGTATGAAAAGAGCTCGTACTATTCATACGTCTACATTAGATCAAGCAGTGTTATTCCAATATTTAAATGACGGCTGCTTTGAGAAATATCTAAAAAAAGCTAAATCAGTTTATAAGAAAAAATATGAATTAGCTGTTCATACTTGCCAACAAGCCATTCCTTATAAACGAATGACTGGTGACGGCGGACTTCATCTTTTTTTAGAACTAGAAAATAACATCGATTCACGAAGTCTTTTAGAAAAATGCTATCAAAAGGGTGTTGTTTTTTTGCCAGGTGATGTTTTTTACACGGACGGTAGTGGAAAGGACACATTGCGGTTAGGATTTTCCAGGCTGAAGGAAAGAGAGATTACTCAGGGAATTAAAATCATAGGTGACATATTAAGAATTGATTTTGGAGGCTAAGAAAATGAAAGTTGGCGTAATTATGGGAGGCGTTTCCTCCGAAAAACAAGTTTCGCTCATGACAGGTGAAGAAATGATTGCGAATTTAAATAAAGATAAATATGAAATTGTACCAATCCAAATAGATGACAAAGAAGATCTGGTAGATAAGGTGAAAAATCTCGATGTTGCATTACTTGCGCTTCATGGGAAGTACGGTGAAGACGGCACCATTCAAGGTACCCTTGAAACCCTTGGTATTCCTTATACAGGGAGCGGGGTACTGTCTAGCAGCTTGTGCATGGATAAGAATATCTCAAAAAAAATTATCCGTTATGAAGGAGTGCAAACACCGAATTGGATTCACCTTACGAATATAGAAGAACTTAACTTGGATGAAATTGACAAGATGGGTTACCCAGTAGTGGTGAAACCTAATTCGGGCGGGTCAAGTGTAGGAGTAAAAATTGTTTATGATCAAGATACGATAGTGTCTTCAATTGCTGAAGTATTCAAATGGGATCCTGAAGTAATCATTGAAAAGTATGTAAAAGGTGAAGAAATCACTTGTCCTATTATAGATGGAAAGCTCTTACCCATTGTTTCCATTCGGCATAAGGGAGAGTTTTTTGATTATACGTCCAAATATAATGATGTGGCTACGATTGAAGAGGTAATCCAGCTTCCGCCTGAAACACATGACAAAGTTGCTTTTGCTGCAATGACCTGCTATAAATCACTGAAATGTAGTGTTTATGCCCGGATCGACATGATGATTAGAAACGGTATCCCCTATGTCATGGAGGTTAATTCATTGCCTGGGATGACGAAGAATAGCTTGCTGCCGAAAAGTGCTGAATCAGCCGGGATTCCTTATGGTGAATTGCTTGACTTGATTATTGAAAACTCATTAAAAGTGAGAGCGATGGAAGGGAATAAATAGAGATTTTAAAGAATACGAGGACGAAAAGGGCATCTTCTTATTTAACGAAGGTGCCCTTTCAGCGAGGAAGCATAGTGACGGCTCGTCGCAATTTCTTTTAAAAAAAAGTCTGTGGTTATGGAAAGGCCGCTGAATTATCTCCAAAAACTAATCAAACATTTGATTAAATAGCTGGACCAATTGGTATGACTGGCATACATGAACTAATCAAACGTTTGATTAAAAGGTAATCTGATTGATTAGGCAAGATCCTTGTCCCGTTTAAGATATGTCTTGTTGACTCCAGAATTGTACTAGAGTCAACCTGTTCGTACTCCATTTGTTATCGTGTACTTTGTACTCCGTTTATTGCTTCTACTCCTCATAGATCATTTTCCGTGTCATTCCACCGTCTACGACAAGGTTAATGCCTGTAACAAAGTCATTCTCTTTGGCTGTTAAATATAGACAGGCACGTGCAATATCCGCTGGTTTGCCTACTCGTTTTGATAGATGCTGTTCATGATCCATTTTGCCTAATTTGGTATAATCACCTGTTTCAATCCAACCGGGGGAAATGGCATTAACCATAATCTTATCATTGCTTAATGAAGCTGCAAGCGCATGTGTAATGGCAACGATTCCACCTTTTGTGGCAGCATACGATTCTGAACTGGGCTCAGACATGATGGCTCTTGTGGAGGCAATATTTACAATCGATCCACCTTCATCATTATGACGCATATATTTTGCTGCTTCACGTGACCCCAAGAAAACACTTCTTAAGTTTGTGTTAATCACGTTATCCCACTCATCTACCGTTAGTTCGTATGGAGACTTGAATAATGCTTTTCCTGCATTATTGATTAAAATATTTATCTGACCATATGTTTGATATGCTGTTTCCATTAACCGGATGATATCCGTTTCCAGTCTTACATCTGTTTGTACGAAAAGTGCTTTCCCGCCCTGTTCTTTTATCGAACTAGCTGTTTGAGAGCCTGCATTTTCATCAATATCTGCTAAAACGACATTGGCACCTTTTTCTGCATAAAGTAATGCAATTCCTTTTCCAATTCCATTTCCAGCCCCTGTTATGATCACAGTTTTATTAGAAAAATCCATTGTATTTACACATCCTTTATATTTTTTAAGATATCACAAAAAAGGAGCATGAGAAAACAAGTCCCAATAACATGCAAAGCTGTCGGTCCCCCGTTACGTTAAAGTGATGGAGGACTGACACTTTAAGTTTAATTATTTTTACGAACAGCGCCAGGCACCATTTTTGTTCTTTGTTAAAATTCTGAATTTTATAAAAATAACTTTCATCTATTTTGCATTATGGTTTATTATTTAGTAAAAGCTCTTTTTCTAAAATCTAAATGTGAGTTGATGTCATTGATGTTAAAAAACGTAGCTAGAGATGTATCTCTTCCAGCCTTAATTTTAGATGTACATGCTTTTGATGATAACTGCAAGAAAATTGCTGAAATGGCAAATGGAAAAAGTATTAGAATTGCAACCAAATCAATTCGGTCTGTTCCTGTTTTAAAACGGGTTTTTCAATCAAATTCCATTTTCAAAGGCTTAATGTGCTTTAGTCCGAATGAGGCCATCTTTCTTGCGGAAAAAGGCTTTGATGATATTTTGCTCGGTTATCCTTGCTGGGATGAGGGAGCACTCATTCAAATAGCCCAATTTAATGGTAATGGAACACAAATCACGTGTATGGTCGATTCATCAGAACACATTGATCATCTAAAAGAGATAGCCGAAAAGGTAAATGGAATGTTCTATCTCTGCATTGATGTTGATATGAGCACAAAGTTTGGCAGCCTGCATTTTGGTGTAAGACGCTCTCCGTTGAAAAATGAAGAGGATGTTATCCAGCTTGCATTAAAAATAAAACAGTCTCCAAGGATAAAGCTTCTGGGAATCATGGGCTATGAAGCGCAAATTGCCGGAGTAGGTGACAAGATGCCCGCACAGCATCTAAAAAATCCTGTTATCGCTTTTATGAAAAGGAAATCAATAACTGAAATCAAAGTGAGAAGGAAGACAATTGTTCAAGCCCTCGAGAGGGAAGGGCTGCAGTTGGCATTTGTGAATGGAGGCGGGACCGGGAGCCTTGATTCAACATCTAAAGAAGAAATTGTCACGGAGCTTACAGCCGGGTCAGGATTCTATTCCCCGCTGCTGTTTGATTACTATCGGAACTTTCGGCTTAAACCTAGCTTATTTTTCGCTCTTCCTGTTGTCAGAAAGCCAGCTCCAAATATATATACTTGTCTTGGCGGAGGTTATGTTTCATCCGGACCACATGGTAAGGAGAAAGTCCCTCAGCCCGTTTACCCATCAGGGGGCAAGCTGTTGCCGTTTGAGGGAGCAGGAGAAGTGCAAACACCGGTTTATTATGAAAAGGAAGCACTTGAAATTGGAGATGCAATTATTTTCCGGGCTGCTAAAGCCGGAGAAATTTGTGAGCGTTTTAATGAAATCGTTTGTTTGGCTGACCAGCAAATCGTAGACCGTTATCATACTTACCGGGGGGAAGGTAAATGTTTTCTATGATCAAGACAGTAAAAGGAATAACGTGGAAAAACTGGGCGCGTACATGTGAGAGTACTCCAGAAAAAATCCTGTATCCATCCTCTATAGAGGAGGTTTCTTCGATCGTAAAAGAAGCTTCTAAGCAAAAGAAGACGATCAGAGTAGTCGGAGCTGGGCATTCATTTACTAGTTTAGTGAAAACAGAAGAGTGGCTAGTTTCGCTTGATTCTTTGAGCGGGATTGAACAGTTTGATGAAGAAAATAGTATGGTAACTGTTTTAGGAGGTACCAGGTTATTTCAATTAGGAGAAGCACTTGGTCGTGCCGGATATGCCCAAGAAAACCTAGGGGATATAAATGTCCAAAGCATAGCTGGAGCCATTTCGACGGGAACCCATGGCACGGGACTGGAGTTTGGTAATCTTTCAACCCAGGTAATGGAGTTATCACTTGTAACTGCATATGGGGAAATTCTCACAATCTCTGAGAAACAAAACCCTCACTATTTCAAAGCTTGTCTCGTTTCGCTAGGGGGTCTCGGAATTATCGTCAAAGTCAAACTAAAAATGATAAAAAGTCTTGTGTACGAATATAGAAGCGAGAAGGTTAATTATTCGCAGTTCGAACAACAGCTCGATCACTACATCGCAGCAAACCGCCATTTCGAATTTTATTTATTTCCTTTTTCAGATATCGTCCAAATTAAAACAATGAACATCTCAGATCGAAAGCCTCAGAGTTTGTCGTTCCACCATTTTAATAATCTTTTCTTAGAAAACTATTTGTTTTTCATCCTCTCAGAGATCTGCCGATTGTTTCCAAAGAGCAGCCGCTCTATCAGCAGGCTATCCGCTAAGGCTGTAGGAAGCACAGCTATTGCAGCAAATAGTTATGAGCTCTTTGCTACTCCAAGATTAGTTAAATTCAGGGAAATAGAATACTGTATTCCACTTTATCATTTCAAGTCGGCGCTTCAAGAGATTCGAAAATGCATTGAAGCAAAGCAGCACCAAGTACATTTTCCAATAGAATGCAGGACTGTCAAGGCAGATGACATTTGGCTCAGTCCATCCTACCAAAGGGATTCCGCTTATATCGCCTTCCATATGTACAAAGGTATGCCCTATGAAGAGTATTTTCAGGATATGGAATCAATAATGAAGAAATACGAGGGAAGACCGCATTGGGGGAAAATGCACAACCAAAGCAAAGAAGAATTACTATCCCTCTATCCAAAACTCCCAGAATTCCTAACAATAAGAAACGAATTAGACCCACAAGGCATCTTCCTAAACGACTACATGAAAAGACTATGGATATGATGGTAATGGTGTCAGGCACCGTTCGTGGACATTTTGCGTTTTTGTCCGCCTCCAGTGGACAGGATGGGAGGGCACTTCCTTCGAGTTGAAGCCAAAACCTAATCAAACGTTTGATTGAATCGTCGTACATACCAATTGCTCAATTCATCAACCAATATGGCAATCTCGAAGCAGTAGGCGATTGTTCCTTTTTACAAGACCTTAGATTGATGGTTAGGGAGAAAGAGGAAGGGCCGCCCTGCTCTTAAAGTCACTTAATAAAACAAATAATCACCAAACGGGCAACTAGTAAAAGAATAGCTAATTTTTTGTACATTCTAACGGTTAATTTATCATGGCGATTTTCTTATATCTTGCAATTTTTGATGAAGTTTAGAAAGCATATAATGGTGCAAAATAATACATTATCAGAGATACAAGGGAGATCATCCTATGATAGACAAACAAACAAAGATTCCTTCGTTATCGTCAAATTCTGTTCGTTTAGGTGCATTGTTAGCTTTAGTAGGAGGTTTTTTAGATGCTTATACTTTCATTAGCAGAGATGGGGTATTTGCTAATGCACAAACAGGAAATATAGTATTATTAGCTGTAAAAGTAGCAAATGGGGAGTGGGGAGGTTCAATCCTCTATATTCTGCCAATATTCGCTTTTATACTAGGTGTTTTGGTATCCGAAGTCGTTAAGATTCCCCCTATAAGGCAAGTATTACATAGCTATAGACGCTCGATTCTTATATTAGAGTGCATGGTTCTGATCTTTGTAGGTATTTTACCAAGCAGTGTGCCTAATAAAGTAGTAACCGTATGTATTTCGTTTGTATCATCATTGCAAATCTCTACTTTCAATAAACTCGACAAGTGGTCTTACAATTCAACGGTGACAACAGGGAACCTTCGAACAGCAACGCAAGCAGCCTATTCGGCGTTTATCGAACATAATCAGGAATCAAAAAAACAGTTTAAAAAATTCTTTGTTATCATTCTTTCTTTTCTATTTGGTGCACTGACAGGGACATTTACTACCACTTATATAGGGAATACATCTATTTGGATACCATCGGGACTTTTAGTGATTGCCCTCATTTTGTATCACAGGGATAGAGGATATTTTAGGAGCCGTTAACGAAAAAAATGTCATTGGTCACGAACTTTTTGATAAAAATCTCATGCTAATGGTGAATGTAGAGGCCGACTAGTAAATCAAAAACCGCCAGGAATCATCCTTAGCGGTTTTATTTATTTAGGAAAGAATAGGATCATCAACAATTAAGTTACAAATTCTTATTTTTATCTTTGTCCATCTCATTTGAGTCACTTTTTTGGATATACCGTTCTTTGTGAGCGACTATTTCATCTCTTAATATTTGCAGTTGTAAGATTTGTTCATTAATATCTTGAATCTTACGGTCTGCATGCCTGATGATTGCCTGTTTCTCTTCAGCTCCTTCAGGGTTAGCTTCGTACATCTCGATCATTTCCTTTATTTCTTGCAAGCTAAAACCCAGCTTTTTACCACGAAGAATCATTTTTAACCGTCTCCGTTCTTGATTTGTATAGCTTCGCTGCTTGCTTAACCGATCACGCGTTTCAGGCGTTAGCATTCCGACTTCTTCATAATATCGAATCGTTCTAGAGCTGATATCAAACATTGTTGCTAGTTCGCTTATTGAAAAAAGACCTTCCTCTGACATTCATTTATCCTCCAAGTTGACGTTTTCGTAAACTTAATATTATAATAATTCTGAATAATCCAATTTGTCAATGGAAAATAAGGAGTGATTATTTGATGAGCATGACTTCCCAAAATACAGAAGCTAGAGGGAAAAATTCATATAGCTTCGACGAATTCGTTGAAAAGCGTGAAAATCTCGATTGGTACCGTGATGAACCTTTTTTACAAAAAGCAGTGAAAAAATTTACTGGTTCAGAGTCTGAGCAAGTTCATGAAAAAATTCTTTCCTTTTCTCCAACGGTATCTTCTCAATGGAACCGCTTAGCCGCACAAAGTGCGAGGCCGGAAGTCCGTCCTTACTTACTTCACTATGATGCATTTAACCACAGGATAGACAGAGTTGTACGGCCTTTTGAAACACTCCTGTTAGAAAAGGGAGTATTTGGTGAAGGCCTTTTTTCTAGTCAAATGACATCTTGGGAAAGTTTTGTCAAACGCATGTTAGTTCATCAAATAGGAGAAGGCGGGGTTACATGTCCTTTAACATGTACCCATGGATTAATTGCCCTAATTGAAGAATTTCCGGATGAGACCCATCCAGAACTCCAAGAGATTTTGATGCATACAAAAGAAGGGGTTAACGGTGATTTTGCCATTGGCGCCCAGTTTATGTCGGAGATTCAGGGCGGCTCTGATTTGCCTGCCAATCTATTGGAAGCCGTTCCGGATGGAAAAAACTATCGATTATATGGGAATAAATTCTTTTGCTCGGTCGCACATGCCGATTATTCCGTTGTCACTGCCAAAATTTCAGGTTCAAACAAGGTATCAACCTTTATTGTTCCTTCATGGCTTCCAGGAGATAAAGAGAAGGAAAAGAGAAATGGTTATCAAATTAACCGGATTAAATGGAAGATGGGTACTGCTGAGGTTCCAACAGGCGAATTTCAATATAATGGTGCCCTAGCCTATCCAATTGGTCCAAAAGATAAAGGCATTGCCGTAGCAGTGGGAATTGTTCTGACGCTATCCCGTCTTGAAATCGGAATTGCCTGTGCCGGATTTATGCTGCGTGCATCAAGGGAAGCGAATCTTTATAGTGAATTCCGGACGGTATTTGGAAAAAGAATAAAAGACTATCCCCTTGCAGCTAGCAAGTTAAAGCTAATAGAAAATGCAGCTGAACGAGCAACGGCAGGTGCATTTAAAATTTATGATCTTTTCTTACGTCTTGAAAAGCCGCTTAATCCAGGGCTCAAATCAGATCATCCACTTGATATTAGAAAACAACTATTTAATCTACGTGAACTTATTTTATTACAGAAAATTGGCGCTACGAAAGAGGGAGTGGAAGTATTACGAGAGGCAATCTCGGTGTTTGCCGGTCACGGGGTAATGGAAGAGTTCTCCTCACTTCCGCGGATATTCCGCGATGTCGTGGTAAACGAACAATGGGAAGGCCCACGTAATCTTCTATTAACCCAAATTTATCGTGATATCAGTAGAGTAGCTGATTGGTATTCTCCGTCAGATTTTGTTAGTAATGTTCTTGATGGAGCTTCTCAGGAAACCATTCAAGCTTTTTCAGAGCAGTTGGAAGACCTGCTGCAAAGGCCTGTTCTCGGAGAAGTAAGTGAAGGATCTATGGAGGCTGCGCTGGAGTGGGATGCGTTTTGTGGTTCCTTCTTTAAAGCCTATCAGGAAGTTGCTTTATCAGAGATAAAGTAAGTTTTGGCGTCAGTCCCTGTTGCATTAAGTAGCAGGGACTGGCCCCTTTTTTCAAAAAACTAATCAATCGTTTGATTAAATAGGGTTAGATCCTTACGAACAGTACAGAAACTGTTCGTAAGGAACTGGAATCAAACATTGTCATTAAGAAAAGTCTAAAATGCCCAGTCTCCATTACGGAAAATAGGAACAATGGTGCCATCGTGTTTAATGCCATCAATATCCATCTTGTCAGAACCAATCATGAAGTCAACGTGTACAGTGGAAGTATTCATGCCATGTTTTAATAATTCTTCTTGGCTCATTTTCGTCCCACCTTGAATTGTAGTAGGGTAGGCGGCACCGATTGCTAAGTGATTGGATGCATTCTCATCAAATAGTGTTGTAAAGAAGGTAATACCAGATTGGGAAATGGGTGAGGGGTTTGGTACTAGGGCAACTTCACCCAAGCCAGTTCCACCATCGTTGTCAAAAACCAATTTCTTAATGGTTTCATCTCCTTTTTTAGCAGAAATGTCCACAATTTTTCCATCTTTAAAGTGCACTTCAATACCTTCAATTAATGTACCAGCATAGCTCAACGGCTTTGTGCTGCGGACCACACCTTCCATACGATGTGTGTCAGGAGCAGTGAAGACCTCTTCCGTAGGCATGTTGGCAATAAATTCTTCCCCTTTTGGATTATAACTTTCGGCACATGCCCAAATATGATTCTTTGGTAAGCCTAAAGTTAAATCTGTACCAGGTGCTGTGTAGTGCAAAGCATCAAACTGGATTTCATTTAATTTCACTGCTTTTTCATTCACTGTTTTTTTATGGTCATCCCAGGCAGCAATTGGATCCTCTGCATAGACACGACAGGTTTTGAAGATTTGATCCCATAAGGCATCGACTTGTTCTTCGGAAGTTGCTAAGTCTGGGAATACTTTGGCAGCCCAGCCTGCTCCAGCAGCAGCGGCAACGGTCCATTTCAAATCATCATTTTGTGTTGCAATGCGCTGGGCACTGAACGCTTTTCCATACACATTTTGATAGGCCGCAATTTTAGCTGGATCGACTTCATTTAGTAATCCTGGATCACTTGATACAATCGAAAGACGGCTCACGCGATGGTTTAATACATGGTCTTCAGATTCTTGAATTTCGTATTCAGGAATGTTGGTCAGTACTTCTACTGGTTGATGTAAGTAATGAAGCTTGCTAATTTCGTCATCGGACCATTTTACGATTACTTTTTCAGCACCTAAAGCATAAGCCTCTTTAGTAATAAAACGAGCTAAAGGAGCTTGATCAACGGTAATGACCATTTTTACCCAATCACCAGGTTGAACATTAATTCCTTTCGCAACTAAAAGTTTCGCATATTTTTGCAAATTCTCATCAAAATTTGGCAGTACCATTTTTTTACCCCCAATAGTGTATTTCTAACTACCATATTATACTAGCACAATTTGACCTAAATTTCTGAAAATAAATGATGTAAAACACCAAACGAGGTCTAACAATAGAAATCTTGATAAAAATCTATTAATTAATTATGGTAAAACTATGTAATTGGGGGTGAGAGTTAATGAACGAGAAACAGTTAGTTGAAGGAAATAATCTATTTTATAAAACACTTACATCAGGATCCATTTTATACGCAGTTTTTTTAACTGAAAAAGTATGAAAGAAAAGCTGGTTTACATAAGAGCTAAGTCAGAAAAAGTGCCTCCGTTACAACAGAGATTGGTAAGAGTATTGTTTGTATTTATGCTAGGAGCTTTATTAGGCTTCTTGGCAAAATACACAGATGGTTTAGTTGTAGGATTAATAGGTACTTACCTAGGATTTTGGATAACGGTAACAACAATAATTGCCGTTCGAAGTCGTTCGCCTAAAGCAGCGGCATTACACGCATTTGTTTTTCTAATCGCTATGTTGCTTGTTTATTATATCTATTCAATGCTGTTGTTTGGATTTTTTCCAAAATATTATTTTATCGCTTGGGGCAGCATTGCGCTGATTTCACCGATCGGTGGTTATGCGGTTTGGTACGCAAAAGGAAATGGCTGGATTGCTGCACTTTGTGCGGCCTTTCCCATTAGTTTGCTCTTGGTAGAAGGTTATAGTTTTTTCTATACTTTATCAATCCCAAGAGGATTTGATATAATTTTAGCCGTTTTGTTATTTATCATTTTGCCTGCAAATTATTTTCAACGCTTACGTATGCTGCCTATTGTTACTGGACTATTTTTTTTAATTGAACAGATAGGACTACTTTATTACTTGCCGGGATAAAGAGCTTTTACAGGCAGTGAATCCCCAAAAATATAATTATTTTCATTATTGTGCAACGTTTCCACTTTCTCGTTCGACTTAATGATGAAAAAGAGGGGGAAGGTGAAAATGGATATAGCAAAATTAGTAGACATGGCGAAGAAGGGTAATGATGAAGCGTTTGAACAACTGATTAGTTCTGTTCGCGCTAAATTGTACCGGATTGCCTATTCATATGTTAGAAATGAACAAGATGCTCTTGATATTTATCAAGAAACTATTTACAAAGCCTACATTTCTCTAAAAAAATTAAAAAAACCTGAGAGTTTTCAAAGCTGGATTACAAGGATTCTTGTTTCAAAGTGTATTGATTTTATTCGAAAAGAATCGAGACATTTTTCAACAGATAATGAGGAGATATTTGCTGAACTAATTTCTAAAGAAAGCGTTGATTACATAGCCCATTCAATGGATTTATCCGAAGCCTTTAAATTTTTGGATCCCAAATACAAGACAATTATTTTATTGAGGTATTATCACGATTTTTCCATTAAGGAAATTGCGGCCATTATGAATTACCCGGAAGGAACAGTAAAATCACACTTACATCGAGTGCAAAAAGAGTTGAGGCCGATTTTAAAGGAGGGCTATCTTTATGAATAAAGACAAATTCAATCGATCTATCGACAACATAAATGTACCAATTGAAAAGGTAATGGCAAGGGAGAAGGCGGCTATCTTTCAAGCCAAGAAAAAAAGAAAAGCCGGAAGAACCACAAAACGGTCAATCTTGGTTGCATGTGGGTTATGTCTATCGTTGCTTGGTTCTGGATTTGTTTCAACAGGCATGGCAGAAGCATTATCAAATATTCCCCTAATTGGTCCAATTTATAAGGATTTTAGAGACATTGCCTCAGAGAAAATTGAACACGATCAACTTACGACAGTAATTGATAAACAAGATAGTAAAAACGGCTTAACAATGACTGTAAAAGAAGCAGCATATGATGGCAACCGGGTAATCGTAACAGTAGTTTACACAGGTCAAAAAGAACTTTCGATGAAAGAAGAAAAGGCCGGCTTTAGCTATATAACAATTAATGGACAACAAGAAATTAAACCAGCAATTGGTTCAACAGGTCAGGACGACATAAACTCGAAAACAATAATTGAACATCATCAATTTACCTTCTCTAAATATAATGAATTTGGCGATAACATTGAGATTGAGGTCCATGGAGAAAACTTATTTGGCTATGAGGGCAAGTTGAAGGTGGCTTTCCCACTTAAAAAAATAAAAGGCGATGTGTTTGAGTTTTATCCAAAGGTTACAACTAAAACGGTTGATGATGTTTATAAGTTAACAGCGGACAAAGTAACCTTTTCACCTCTATCAACCAGAATAGACCTAACGATTGATTACCCTGCTGAAATGGATAAAAACGATACTTGGCCATGGTTTGATTTCTCTGTAGTGGATGATAATGGTCAGGTATATGATAAACTGAAACTACAAGCAGGCATGGTTTTTGGGAACTATGGTCATCATATGGTACTGACTTTACCTCCAATGGATACAATACCAAAATCATTTACACTTAAGCCAAGTCGACAAAATAGTGAAGGTTTTAGCGAAGAAATAAAGGAATTAGAATTGGTGGTTCCTTTGGATAAAAAGAAATAAAGTTTGTTAGAACGAGTATACCGTATAGGGATAAAGAAAAAATTTTGAGGGCTTGGAATTTTGGAGTCAGTCCCCGCTAAAATTAAGTGGCGTGGGACTGACTCCTTTTCTTCTATTAAGGTTGCCCTGAAATAAGAAAGATTAGCGGTAAGATCGCGAATGCTATGTTAACAAAGAAATGACAAACGATGAGAGGAAACAATCTTTTTTGCGTGTGAAAGATGATCCCGCTGCCAATTCCCCACACAAAAAAAGCTGCCGCATAGACAATAGCTCCTTGTAAGCTAACTGCCAATATAATGTGTTGCAAAGCAAAGCCAATAGAAGGAATGATTATTCCAATCCACACTTTTTTATTATGGTTGATAAATAATGGCTGCGCATAGCCCCGATACATTAGTTCTTCAATAGGTGCATTTAAAAACGGAAAAACGAAAGAAATGCAGGCTGTTGCCCATAATAGCCAATGGGGCCGTGGAAATGTAAAGATCTCTTCATTTCCGGCAAAAACAGTCTGGAAGTGTTCGAATAAATCCGGTCCATACATGACAAACATGATTCCCATTGTTGTTAGCGCGAACGGAATATACAAGAACAATAGCCATAACAGACCGAACAAAATATCTTTTATTAATCGATCTATGCGAAAATCGATTAAATCTTTTATGGAACGACCTTCTTTTTTTAACAGGCGATGTAATAGAAAAAAACAAAGTACATTAACGACAGTAAAGTAAACATTTGAGAATTCCGGCAGATAGGGAAACTGAAATGATAAACCAAATATTTTTAGCAATAAAAAGAGAAGTAACAGCACCGTGATTAACATAGGAAACCGGATAAATGAAACAAGCCAGGCATTTTTCAAAAAGTTGGCACCTCCTCTTTTTCAAAAATACTCAAATATATTCGTGTTTATGTGTTAACGTTGTAATTTAATATTAATAATTGAAATCTTGTGTCATTCCACAATGCGTTAAAGTTACATGGAGAATAAACTCTTCTTCTTTAATAGTAGGATTTTGGATATATTAGGAATTGTAGGTAGGATAATTTTTCAATAAATTGAAGCTTGAAGGGAGAAAAGAGATATTGATACATATTCTATTCGGCCCATCTCCTGCGGGCAGTTTAAGAGCAGCCTTTAAGGAGAATGGAATAGATAAAAATGAACAAATCATTTCCTTTTGGGATAGGTTCTCGATTGGTCCAGTCTGGCGATTAGATGAAGAAGCAGGGAAAGAAGCACGGTTTGATTGGATGAAAAATGTGATTAATGATGAATATGGAGAATTTCAGGAATATAAACAAAGTTTTCAAAAGACAATTGATCAAATTTTATCCATTCCAGAGGGGTTACCAATCACGATTTGGACTGCAGACAACGCTCATGAACAGATCGGACTGCGATTTGGTTTGCATCTTTTGAAAGAAAGAAATAATGATATTATTCTTATCAATACGACAAAGGCTTTTAGCGAACTTTTAAAAAAAAGAAATGTCCAATATACTGTATTGCATTCAGGCGAAATTTCTCCTGATAAACTCCAAATAATATATGATCGAGGACAGGGAAAAGTCCTTACTGACCATGATAAAGAAGATTATGAGAAAGAATGGCTTTCTATATCAGATAATCGGGAAACTTTAAGAATTTGGAGAAACGGAAGGATTGTGAGTGTTCCTGAAGACTATTTTGACCCATTTATCATTCAAAAGGCTAAAAAGTTACATAGAGAGCAGAAAACAAAAGACTTTATGAAATCTGCCAGATTAATTGGTGAGGTGCTAGGGCATTTAGACCAATATGTTGGCGATGAATTTTTGGAATATCGCCTAAGAAAGCTAATAGAAAAAGAAGTCTTCGATGTAGAAGGCAGTTTGATCGCTATGAGATACTATAGTGTGAAATTGCGTTAGATTAAGAACTTGAAGTCTTCATTTTTTAATTAAGTAATTTTACATACCTATGTTGAGAAAAATTAGAATGAAGTTACGAAAACGTCTGGAACATAAAAAAAAGTAATCTAAAGGGTTCTAAGTGGCCAAAAAGAGACTGGAGCGGAGAAGCGGTCACGTACAAGGGTTTCTATGTAACCTAAAAGAGGCTAAAGCAAGTAAGAATTAACATCGTTATTAATTAAAAAATTTTTAAGATTAATAGAAGGAAAGCGGTAATATAACGGGAAAGGTTGAATATTAAATAAAGGTAAAGCCTTATTTTTGAGAGGAGGAATCAATTTTGTCCAAAAAAGTACTTATTATTGCCGGAGATGCCGTTGAGGCCTTGGAGATTTATTACCCGTATTTTCGTTGTCTAGAAGAAGGCTACGAGGTGAAAATTGCCGCCCCATCAAAGAAAAAGCTGCAAACGGTCGTGCATGATTTTATTGGCTGGGATACTTATACCGAAAGTAAAGGATACTTAATTGAGGCACAGATGGCCTTCGAAGATGTAAATCCTGAAGAGTTTGACGGGTTAATTATACCAGGTGGAAGAGCTCCAGAGTACATTCGGTTAAATGAAAATGTCCCTAGGATTGTTGCCCATTTCTTTGAAGCGAATAAACCTGTTGCCGCTATTTGCCACGCAAGTCTCGTATTAACAACGGTTCGCCAATACATGGAGGGCAGAGAGTTGACTGCCTATATCGCCTGTAAACCAGATGTTGAAGCAGCCGGTGCCACTTATATTGAGAATCCTCTTCATGTGCAAGGAAATCTTGTTTCTGGTCATGCCTGGCCAGATCTACCGGGTTTCATGAAGGAATTTATTAATCAATTAAACCAATAGGAAAAAGAGTAAGTTCGAGAAATCTTTTTCTATGCCGATACTAAAAAGCTGATTTCCGGTTATTAATACAACTATTCTAAAGATTCATTCCATGAGTATGGGAATGGGTCTTTTTTTTGTCTTTATAAAAAAAGCAAGAAATATCAAAAAAATCCTTGGGAAGTTTGTTATTTTATTTACAGGGAGGTTGAAAGTGTGAGTCGTTATCCGATTATTAAAAACACGATTGACTATATTGAAACACATCTAGAGGACGAACTGTCACTGGAGATGGTTGCAAACTTCGCTGGTTTTTCAAAATATCATTTCCATCGGGTATTTCAAAAGGAAATTGGCATGACGGTAATGGAGTATGTTCGAACTCGAAGAATCGCTGTTTCAGCAAGCCAGCTCCTATATACCGATCAAAAAATTATCGACATTGCTTTCCAGTATCATTTCGAGACACAGGAATCGTATACTCGTGCTTTTAAAAAGATTTATAAGTTGCCCCCAGGCCATTATCGAAGGATTATGTCTACTGTTACTTTACAAAGGGAGGATACTGAATTGAAAAAAGAGCAGGCAATTAAAGGTTGGTTTTTAAGCGGCAGTCATCCGTTTCATTATGAAATAGGTATTGACCGTAAGAACTTTCATAAAGGGAAAGCTTCGGGCTATTTGAAGGCTGTCTCAACCGAGTCCATCGGTAAATTTGCTACAATGATGCAGGAGTTTAAGGCGGAAAAGTATCTTGGAAAAAGGATTAAATTATCCGGCTTTTTAAAATCCAAGAGTGTAGAAGGATTTTGCGGTTTATGGATGAGAGTTGATAACAGTTTAGGCGATGTATTGCAGTTTGATAATATGGGGGATCGTCCTGTCAGCGGAGACACTGAGTGGAATCATTATTTTATTGTCCTTGATGTGCCGGAAAATAGTTCCGTCATCTCATTCGGTGTCCTGCTGTCCGGAAGCGGCCAGGTATGGATTGACCAACTGAAT
Source organism: Neobacillus drentensis (assembly GCF_036965245.1). Taxonomy (GTDB): domain Bacteria; phylum Bacillota; class Bacilli; order Bacillales; family Cytobacillaceae; genus Neobacillus; species Neobacillus drentensis_G. The sequence goes on along the minus strand of NZ_JBALPG010000018.1, from coordinate 7,695 downwards.
TTTGAAGAAGTTGATGAAGCTGTACAAACCACCAATATCAATTTTTCAAAGGATATTTTAGAAGAGCCAATAAATCTATCTTTTGAGGAAATAGAATAAAGTGGGGATACAGTATGGTAAAAGTGATAAAACCTATGACAATTATCCATATTTTAGGTATTCAGATGGATGTTGTGGTGGAGAGAACACTTGAAGGGGTTAAAAAATCGGAGGATGAATATATTAATAAGACATTGGAGTTATCCAATAATTAGAATTTCGGGTCAGTCTCCCGCTGCGTTAAGTGGGGGACTGACCTTTTCATTTAGTTGTTAAGTAACGATTGTTTTTACAGAATATTTATGGAAATATAGAGACCCAGAGATTATGACTTGCTTCTTTACATTACCCTTTCAATAAAAGCTCCGTAAATTCTTTAATGATTGGCCGATTTTCTGTATCCGTCAGAGAAGTGAAATAAAAGTTTCTTAGAAATGGGTCAAATTTTTCAATGATTTGAATCCGATTTGCTTTTGCTGCGGGTATTGCTGCCAGTTTCGAAATAAAACTGATGCCAAGACCTGCTTCTACAGCAGCGATCACGGCTTCAGTACTGCCGATTGAGATAACAGAGTGTAAATCGGAAAGTGAATATCCATGAATGGAAAGGTAATCCTCCATTACCTTTCTGGTGCCTGAACCCTTTTCCCTTACTACAAAATCATATTGTTTTATCTGACTAAATTCAGGTTCGTTTGCATGGACCATAGGGTGCCCGTTTGGTGTAATCAATACTAGTGAATCAGAGGCAATTGGCCTGAATTTAAGTTTGTTTGAATCTTGCTCGAGACCAATAATTCCTACATCAATTTGATGATCCAATAGCTTATCGAGGATTTTTTTAGAATCACCGATTTCAATGGTTACATCTACTTTAGGGTAAAGACTTCGAAATGTTTTAACCCAGCCTGGTACAAGATACGTTCCAGGGATAGTGCTGGCACCTATTGTCAAGGTTCCGGTTAATGTGTCTTGAAATCCATGAAGTTCATCCTCCAGATGTCTCCATCTTCGTGTTATTTCTTTAGCGGCATGATATACAAGTTTCCCTGCTGCAGTTGGCTGAATACCCGATGTGTATCGTTCCAGAAGTTCCATCCCAACCTCTTCTTCTAAGCTCTTTATTTTAAGGCTTGTGGTCGGTTGTGAACTTTTCAGGGCGGCAGCTGCTTCCGAGAAACTTTTTTTCTCAACAACCAAGATGAACGCTTCAAGTTTATTTAAATTCATATTCACACCCCATCTAAAGTAGCAAATTTAATGATATATATTAGTTTGTTTATAGCGAAACGAAGTAATAATTCAATTTTATTTTAACGCTAGAGACTCTCTTATGTAAGCGGAAATTGTAAGACAACTTTGTCGATTCTATTAACACAGGGTGTCAGGCACAAATATTCTATCACAGAATAAATTTCTGTTGACTTATTGCTTATTATGTGTTATAATATAAATTTTATTGACACTTTAACTATTCTATCATACAATAAACTCCTAGCAGAATTATGCTAGGGGTTTTTCTTTTTTTAAAGGGGGAGTATTTTTGGAAGCTAAAAAGGAAAGTTTAACGGCGTTAGTAAGCTGCTTTGCCAGGGGATATCATGCATTGAATAGCAGTCAGCCCATTTTTAATGATCGGGTTGCTCATTCACTTTTACGGGATGAGGAAAAACAGTTAATCTCCACCAATTGGGCTAATGCCATTGCCTTTTTTGACCCGGAAAAGAGTGAATCTTTGAAGACATTTGAAGAGAAATTAGAATGGGTGATGAACAACCAGACGATTCCTCAATTAGCCAGCCGGGCAAGATACGCAGAGGATGGCCTCATGTCTGCTATTGAACGCGGTGTCAGGCAATATGTCATTTTAGGCTCCGGTTTCGATACATTTGCTTTGAGACAAGAACAATTACCAGAAGATTTTATCATCTATGAAGTCGACCACCCCGTAACCCAAGCATTTAAACTAAACCGCCTTCAAGAAATGGGTTTTGAAATTCCTGCAAACGTAAAATTCGTTCCCGTAGATTTTAAACATGATTCCTTACCTGATGAGCTGAAAAAAAACGGCTTTAATAATAAACTGTTTGCTTATTTTAGTTTGTTAGGTGTAGTAATGTACCTAGAGAAACCGGATTTCTTCAAACTTCTTACTGACATTTCGGATATGTCTATAAACGGAAGCTCTTTCGTATTTGATTATCTCGACGATATGGCTTTTAATGATCTGCTCGCTTCAAAGAAACTTATACAGATGCGGCAACTTACTGCCCATACTGGTGAACCGATGGTTACCAGCTTCGATCCCTTCGAACTTGACCAAGAGCTGCAAGATTGCAATATGTTACTCTATGAAAATCTTTCGCCGGCAAATATTGAAGAGTTGTATTTTGCGGACAAAGAAGATGGTTTACACGCATTCGACCACTTCCATTTTGCTCATTTAGTTGTTCATAAATAATTCGACCACCGTTCAAATTTTCTGAACGGTGTTTTTTTTGAAATAAGAAAGTGTAAATTTCTAATTTGAGAATTGTCTAGCTCCAAAAGAATAAGCTTCGGAAGCGGCACCTCGCACGAAGGAAAAGCTTTATCTTTTTCGAGGAGAGCCCATCGGCGCTTGCGCTTTTCTTAATAAAAAATTTCCAAAACTGCAACCTTTTGCTATCGTTATACGTGGTTAGGTTGAAAGGGGGAACAGCAGTGGAGCTTGATAAAGCCTATCAAGAATATGTAAACGATTTATATCGCTATCTTTTTTCCCTTTCAAAGGATCATTTTATCGCTGAGGATTTGGTTCAGGAGGCTTTTTACCGGGCATACTTGCATCTTGAGGATTATGAAATCTCCAATATTCGAGCATGGTTATTTAAGGTAGCCTATAATGCTTTTATTGATTTTCAAAGAAAAAATAAACGCCTAATTATTCAAGAGCAAATTGAAGAGGGGAGTTCCTCTTCCAAGGAAACTCCGGAAAAAAGGCTGTTAGAAAAAGAAAGCTTTCAGTTATTATTAAATGACATTCATTCGTTGAAAGAACAGGAAAGACATGTTTTGCTGCTATGTGATTTGCATCAGCTGACATATAATGAAGCTGCAGAAATTGTGGATATGAAATTAAATACACTGAAAAGCCACTTACATAGGGGCCGGAGGAAGGTTATGGATAGAGTGAAGGAAAGGATGAAGGCAGATGAGTGATGAAAAGAACCATTTCGAGGAGGATTATCAAAAATATTTAAAAGAATCGCTAAACGAAGTGAACGAAATTCATCCATACTCAAAAGAAGGCCAAACAGAGATTGTCACAATCGGTAAAAATATGGCACGAAAAACGAATATCATGATCAGTCTTGCCATTCTGTTATTGATTGTGCCTGTCATGACTCTGACTACTTATATGTACTATGCAATTGGGGGGCGGGCAGATCATCTAATCGATGTCGTGACGAAAACGATTTATGTAACCGAGCCCAATATGAGCTTAGAAAAGTTGAAAGTAGAAGATGATATTGGCTTTTTTTCAATGAATATCAAGTTTGATGTTTTTAAACGTATTGGGAAAGAAGATTATAGGGCAGGAAACTATGATATCGATTTTTTGTTGGATCAGCCTAGTTTCCCAAAGAAGAATATGCTGTTAGACCGCCCGCTGTCAGAGATCCCTAGCAAGGAAAGCGAGTTCATGGTACACCCTAAAGCAAGAATTCCTTTTATTGAAACGGATCAATGGGACATATTAAATAAGATTCCAGATGGTACCGTTGCCGAGGTATACGTCTCGCTAAACGAGTTAATGAAACCAGAGGATTTGAAAAATAGCTTGCCTGAAAATATGGAGCTTCGCTGGCTGGCAGTGGATACGGGAATGGAGGTCACCCAAGAAGACGCTGAAGGCGTACCGATTACACCTCTTGGCTACCCAGCGCAGTATGATTCAACTACCTGGTCCCCGTTCAAGACCGATACTGAATCCAATGAAGAAGTGTTTCTTGATATTTTATCATTGCTTGAGAAAAATGAAGCAGTTGCTGAAAAAGTTGCTCGTGCCAAATCATTATCCTTAGAGAGCCGACTTGCCTATATTAAGGAACACGGTATAAAGGTTTATGGTGCCGTTATCACCGGCCCGACGGAAGAATTGAGAAAACTGCAAAATGTAAAAGAAATTCGTGCGATGAAGGTGGGGGAAGTGAAACTATGGAACTGGGAATAAACAAAAAAGGAGGGAACAGACACCTTCCAACAATATCAGGATTTTTATCCTTTCTGATTGCGCTTATTTCATTAGCCGGTTTAAATGTTGCTCTTTTGATTAAAGAAAAGGTGTTTCCCGGAGTCTTTATCGTTCAGCTTCCGATTTTAGGCTTTTTCCTTGGGGTGATTGGACTATTTACCCAGAGAAGATCTAGACTATATGCCATTTGGGGACTCTCCCTTTGCATCTTTCTTTTAATTTTTACCCTTTTAATGGTGGTATCCTCATTGAGTATTAATTATAAACCATAAAAATAAGGCGGCCGGGAGCTGCCTTTTTTTTTATAATTTACATTAAAGAATCTGCCAATATGGACATACTGTGTAATAAAGCTAGTCCATTGAGGTGATGAAGTTGGGGAAAATCACAAAGCTTTGTTGGGAAGGGCTTACCTTGAAACATGTCACCCACCCAAAAATTGTTGTACCATATTTACTATATGTTTTTACCGCTTTTTTGTGTGAGTTGTTTTTGATGGTATTGTTTGGGGTTTCTTGTTTTCTTTTTCATCAATACGGACATAGACCAGATTTAGTCTTTATTGTTAGTGGCGCAATTTTGATCTTATTTTTTGTAATAACGGTTTTAATAATAAGAACAACCATATCAAGACACAGAAATGTTTTCTTGAAGGGCTTCCATGAATCTAGTTTAAAGGTTCTTGATGACTAAAATTGGTAAGATAGAGAGAAATAGAATCTTGAAAAAGAGGAAAAAACGAACAGCGGCATTGTGCTGTTCGTTTTGGTTTTGTTTATTAATTAAATGTATGTGTAGCTGATTGTGATTTTTCTTTTTTCTTAACTAATATCAAAATGGAAGGTAACAGCATGCCGCGTACTAAAAATGTATCCATTAAGACACCTAGAGCCATTATCATCCCGAATAAGAAGAGCTCTTGTAATGGCTGTGTTATTAACACTGCAAAGGTTGCGGCGAGAATGATTCCGGCTGATGAAATTACGCCGCCGGTTAAGGCTACACCGCTGCCGACTGCTTCTTTCCATGAAAACTTTTGTGCTTCTTCTTTAATTCGTGACACCAGCATGATGTTGTAATCCACTCCGAGCGCCACCATGAATACAAATGTGTAGACCGGCAATCGGTAACTGATGGAATCATAACCCATGATATTGTGGAAAATAATCCAGCCGAATCCTAGGGTTGCCACATATGACAATAGGATCGTGGCCATCATAATCAGCGGCATCAGTATGGAGCGGGTTTGTAACGCTAACATGATCGTAATTAACACTGTAACTAGTGAAAATAAAATGACCATATCTCGTTGATTCATGGCGCGAATATCCAATTGTTCGGCTGTTTGACCAGCATATTGTAAATGATAGCTGCTTGATGAAAAGCCGCTTTTGCTAAGAATATTTCCTTCTTGTTCGCGAAGCTTTTGTACAGTTTTAAGCGCACTAGAATCATACGGATTTTCTTTTAAAACTAATTGCATCTTAACAGTTTTTTTATCCTCTCCAATAAATCCGCGTGGAAGCTTTTTCGGGTCTTTAATCATTTCTTCTGTAAGGCCTTGGCTAATTGAATCGACCCCATCAATATTTTTCAAATGGTCCTCAAGTGATTTAACGTTTGTTAAAAATTTCTCATCTAAAGCAATTTTCTCATCCGATGTTAAAATAACTGTAACTGGAGCTAATTGCCCTGCAGGATAGTGTTTTTCTAGTAATTCAAAGCCCTGACGTGAAGAAAGATCCTCCGGGAACGACTTCATAATGTTAAAGGAATATTGAATCGAAGTCGTGTTGAAGGCACCTGCAAGCAAGGTAATTAAAAGAATCCCAGCTATAACTGCAGGATGTTTCATAACCTGCTTGCTAACCTTAGTCCAAAAGCCAACTTTCTCTTTCGGCTTTTCATCAGCCTGCGGAATAAATGGCCAAAAGGCTTTTCGTCCCATTAAGGCAAAAATACTTGGTATTAACGTTAATCCGGCAATAAGAATAAAGACAACCGCTACTGAAAAAACAGGAGCAAAATGGTTATATGGCATAAATACGGTTGTAAATAGGGTTAACACAGATAAAAGGACTGTGCCGCCACTGAACAAAATTGGCTCCGATACATGGTGGATTGCTTCTCCCATGGCACTATATTTAGACGAGAAGTTTTTTAACTCCTCACGATAGCGGGAGAAAATAAACAAACTATAATCCGTTAACACGGCAAACAATAGAACAAGCATAATCGATATTGCTGAACTATCGAGGACAAACCAATCATTTTTACCTCCTAGTCCTAATACTCGGTCAACGACTTGGTACACAATCGCCGCAATGACTAATGGAATAACAGCTAATAATGGAGAACGGTAAATGACTAATAGTAAAACAAATATCAATACAATCGTAGCTAACATTAATACAAAGTCAGCATTTTGAAAAATAGAAATGGTATCAGATGAAATACCTGCAGGTCCTGTAATTTCAGCCTGCAATGTTCCTAATTTTAATTGTTTTAGTTTATCGTTCATTATCTTTATCGTTGCATTGGCATCATGAGAATCTGAGCCCTCTTTTAAAGTAAAATTGAGAAGCAATGTAGTCCCGTCTTTTGAATACATTTGATCCTGCACCGGTTTAGGAAACTGGTGGAATGGAAGCGAACTTTCTACATATTTCGGTTTTTCTTCAGAACTAAGCCACTGGCTGACTTCGGTAATCTTCTCACGGTCTTTATCAGTTAATTTACCATCACGGTGAAAAACAAGTAATCCTGTCAAGCCCTCCTTAGAGGGAAACTGCTCTTTTATTACTTGATTAGCGATGGCGGAAGGTGTATCGTTTTTCACGCTTCCTTCTTTGCTGCTTACTGAATAGTCTTTTGAGGAAGGTGCAAAAACACTTAATAGAATGACAGCAGCAATCCAAAGAAGAAAGACCACTTTGGCTCCGCGTTTACTACTCGAAAATTTCACTAACCTTTGTAATGGATTAAACATCTTTTTCAACCCCTTATCAACATTTGCCTTTATCTTATGAGTCAATTGTGAATGGAGTATGAATAAAAGGTTAAAAATGGATTATTTGGAAGAGGCGACGGCGAATTGAATCAAATGAGTTTCGAAGGGGATGTGGTTTTGTCGTTGTTCAGCATTACGAAGAGAAGTTTTTAGGGTGGAGAAGAGTGAATTCACTTTCTAAAAGACGATTAGGGACAAAACTCAGTAAGAAAGCAGGATGACTGTCCTTCATAAAGCTGATGAAGGCCAAATCTTCGTAGGAATGAGGAAGAAAAGTCCTTCATAAAGCCCATGAAGGACAAACGGGTGAAGGGATTTAGGAAAATGTCATTAAAAAGGCCTATTAAAGACAAAACTTCCTAGTAAGTAGTAGAAAAATGTCTTTAATAAAGGCTCTTAAAGACAAAAC
>NZ_JBALPG010000017.1:186854-190432 GCF_036965245.1 Neobacillus drentensis | reverse complement strand
ACATAAAGATGTGAGGATTTTTTTATTTTATGATATTATAGTGAGTGGAGTTTGTTACTACTAGTTGGGGGGATTCGGAGTGCAAGAAAATCAAAAAGTTTATGACATTACGATCATCGGTGGCGGTCCTGCCGGTCTATTTACTGCCTTTTACGGAGGAATGAGACAAGCATCAGTGAAAATCATTGAAAGCTTGCCACAGCTAGGCGGTCAATTGTCAGCCCTTTATCCGGAAAAATACATTTACGATGTTGCCGGTTTCCCAAAAATTCGCGCACAAGAATTGATAAATAATTTAAAAGAACAGATGGCTAAGTTCGAACCGACTGTTGCTCTTGAGCAATCTGTTGAAAAGTTGGAAAAGCAAGAAGATGGCATTTTTATATTAACAACGAATAAGGAAGTCCACTATTCCAAAACAATTATTATTACTGCTGGAAATGGTGCTTTCCAACCGCGTCGCTTAGAGCTTGAAAGTGCTGCACAATATGAAAAGAAAAATCTTCATTATTTCATTGAAGACTTGAATCAATTTGCTGGTCAAAAAGTGGTTGTGTTTGGCGGTGGGGATTCTGCGGTCGACTGGGCACTGATGCTCGAGCCAATTGCAGAAAAAGTAACCATTGTTCATCGAAGAGATAAATTCCGTGCCCATGAACATAGTGTGGAAAACTTGTATAATTCCAAAGTCGATGTAAAGACTCCTTATGTTCCTGCTGAATTAATCGGGGACGAAAACGGAATTAAGCAAGTTGTTCTCGAAACGGTAAACGGTGAAGAAAAAGATACGATTGATGTTGATGCCGTCATCTGTAATTATGGATTTGTTTCATCACTTGGACCAATTAAAGAGTGGGGCCTGGAAATCGAAAAGAACTCCATTGTTGTTAATTCAAAAATGGAAACGAATACACCAGGAATTTATGCAGCAGGCGATATTTGCACATACGAAGGGAAAGTAAAATTAATTGCCTGCGGATTTGGTGAAGCACCGACTGCCGTAAACAACGCTAAGTCCTACATCGATCCAAAAGCAAAAGTACAGCCTTTACACAGTTCTTCTATGTTTAATAAATAAGAAAAGCGGAAGTACCCGTTTTCGCGTATCGACTGAAGCACTTTGACTTATCGTAGGGAAAAGGCCGAAGTACATTAGCCGCTGGGTACTGGAGCTAGACCGTTTTCAAAGTTCAAAAATATACTATCTTTACTTAAAGGAAAAGGCGTCCAATTGGGCGCCTTTCTTTTTTTTGAATAATTAACATTCCTCCGGTTTACCAACTTCCGTTGCCGTTCGGAATGATGAACCGCAGCCGCACGATGCGATGGCGTTCGGATTATCAATGGTAAATCCGCCGCCCATCATTGACTCTTTATAATCAATTTTTGTACCTTGAAGAATAGCTGCACTCTCTTTATCAACTAGCACTTGGATCCCATGCTGCTCGAACTGTAGGTCATCCTCGTTTACCTCATGATCAAAGCCCATGCCGTAAGATAGGCCGCTGCAGCCTCCTCCTTTTACGCTAACCCGTAAAAAAGCACCCTCTTCTTCATTATGCTTCATCATATCTTTAATGTGGAGTGAAGCTGCTTCTGTTAAAATAACTAATTCTTTGCTCATTATTTCTCCTCCTTTTTCTGAGGCTTTTATTATAGTATATACACTTGATATCAAGGACTCAAATGTTTAGATTCTTCTTATTATCATATGATACATATATAAAAAGGGAGCGGCATGCTCCCTTTCATTAAAACATTGGATTCTCATCGAGATACTGGTAAATGTTATCAACCAGCTCATCAGGAGTGCTTCCTGTTACAACTTCACCATTAACAAGGGCATATAGAGTCATAGCACATTTCCCGCAGTAGCCGAGGCATCCATATTCAATAATATCCAAGTTAGGATCTCTTTGTAGTTTTTCAAGTGCCTTTTGAGCACCGTTTGCTAGGTTGCTAATACAAAATTCAATGATAGGTTTAAACAATACTTTCACCTCTCCATACTTAATTATCCTACTCTATTTAACAGATTGCGTCAAATACCATGTTTATGGCATTTGTGTCAAGAATAATATGAAAAATGTTGTTATTTCGACACATTTTAGATATACTCTTATGTGGTTATAGAAACAGAATATTATCTTAATATATTTAACATTTTTTATATGAAAACGATTTAAAACAAAGGGGAAATTTAAAAATGAAAAACCTTGTCATTCTTGGTGGGGGTTATGGAGGAATGAAGATTTTGAACGAACTTCTTCCCAACCATTTACCGGAAGACGTGATGATTACTCTAGTCGACCGTGTTCCATACCACTGCTTAAAAACGGAGTATTACGCATTAGCCGCAGGAACCATTTCTGATAAAGAAGTACGTGTTGCTTTTCCCGAACATCCTTGTTTAGAGGTAAAATATGGGGAGGTAACTGGCATCGATACAAATGATCGAAAAATAAAAATGAAAGATACTGAACCGCTTGCCTATGATGACCTGATTATTGGTCTTGGCTGTGAAGACAAATATCATGATGTACCAGGAGCGGATCTGTTCACTTACAGTATTCAAAGCATTGAAAAAGCACGCCACACCTACTCAGTCCTAAATAACCTTGGCCCTGGTTCTGTTGTAGGGATTGTCGGTGCTGGTTTAAGCGGGGTAGAATTAGCGAGCGAATTAAGTGAAAGTCGAGAAGACTTGAACATTAAATTATTTGATCGTGGGAAACATATTCTTTCAGCGTTCCCGGAGCGCTTAAGTAAATATGTTGAAAATTGGTTTGTAAGAAATAATGTGGAGATTATCAACAATTCCAATATCACCAAGGTGGAAGAAAATCGGTTATATAATCATGATGAGCCTATTGATTGTGATGTAATCGTTTGGACAGCTGGAATTCAAGCCAATGAAATTATCCGCAATATGGACGGGGAAAAAGACCGCTTGGGAAGGATGATCGTAACTCCTCACCATCACCTGCCAACCGATGAACATATTTTTATTGTCGGGGACTGTGCAAGTTCCCCGCATGCCCCTAGTGCACAACTAGCAGAAGGACAAGCGGAACAAATCGTGGAAGTATTAAAGAAGCGCTGGAATGGTGAAGAATTACCTGCTACATTCCCGCCAATTAAATTAAAAGGCATTCTTGGCTCTCTTGGAAAAAAACAAGGCTTTGGGATGATGGCAGACCGTGCCATCACCGGACGCGTCGCCCGTTTATTAAAATCGGGGATTCTGTGGATGTATAAGTTTCACAATGGATGATCCAAAGAAGCATTTCTATTTAACTGAGGGATTCCTTTTTTAGATGCAAAACAGTTAAATGACATAGAAAATGGCGTGCTAAAACTGCTTTCAGTTTTAGCACGCCATTTTTAATAGTCATATTGACTAAATGATAATCAAATTAAGGTTTCTTCTTATTTCAACTAAAGCACCTGATTCTACAATAAGAAAAAAAACGCCGATAATGGCAGCTAATTATTATGTGGATTTGCCTGTTAATAGTCCGAATGCGAGGCCTATTCGGACAGGATATGCAGGAAATTCACTTGTCTTGTCCGAATCC
>NZ_JBALPG010000017.1:159404-186686 GCF_036965245.1 Neobacillus drentensis | reverse complement strand
AGGATAAGAGGAATATTGCCTTTAATAGCACCTAAAAACGGAACCCTTCACTATTTAACGGAATACTTCTTCTTTTTAAATAGCTTTATATCCATATTTCTCAAGTTCTGTAAAAATGGTCTTTAAACGCGGGTTCCCTTCGCCAACGATTTTTTCTTTAATAACGACAACCGGATAAAACATGTCCTCTTTAATTACTCTTTTGGCGAAAATTAGTTTTTCATCTTCCCCAGAAGGCTGGTAAATATCAACGTAGGTCATTTTAACGGGCTGGTCAGGAAACTTTCTAGCAATAGCCGCTTCTAGCCATTCAAAGGTTTCTTTGGAGGAAGGCAAATTAACACAGCTTGGACATAAGGTTTGTGCACCATAAAGAACAATTTCCACTTCATTCGTATTCATAAAACCATTCCTGTCTTTTTTCTTTTATTTTACTTTATTTATAAAATAAAAACGACGAATATGTCTTTAAATGTGTCTTTCCCTTATTTCTGAGAATGGATTTTTAACGCGGATGACATTATAATATATTTAGGAAAGGAGTCGATTAATATGGAAGAACAACAAATGTTTGAGCAAGTTCAAGAAGTATTAGATAAATTACGTCCATTTCTTCTTCGCGATGGCGGGGATTGCGAATTAGTAGATGTAGAAGATGGCATTGTTAAGCTCCGCTTACTGGGTGCGTGCGGCAGCTGCCCAAGTTCCACCATCACATTAAAAGCAGGTATCGAAAGAGCCCTTTTAGAAGAAGTTCCAGGTGTTGTGGAAGTAGAACAAGTATTTTAATGAATGAGGAAAAGCGATTGCCAATGTCGGCAATCGCTTAATTTATGTGGTCAAGCCTTCACTAAGGGCATCCAATCTTTATTCACCAGCGTCGTTGGAGCTTTTCCTTCTATAATCGCCTCGATATTTTCAATACATAACTGCATCATCGCCACTCTCGTTTCAATACTAGAGCTGCCGATATGCGGCAGGGCAACGACATTGGTGAGCTTAAGTAACGGGTGGTCGGCATTGATTGGTTCTTTTTCAAAAACATCTAGCCCTGCCCCAGCAATGTCCCCTGCAACAAGCGCCTCATACAATGCCTGTTCATCGACAACAGGCCCTCTAGAAGCATTAATGAAAATTGCAGACTGTTTCATTTTTTTAAAAACCTCACGGGTAAACATTCTCTTTGTTTCGGCAGTAAGAGGAGTTAGACAAACGATAAAATCGGACTTTTCCACGAGCTCATCAAAAGACACATATACAGCACTCAGCTGCTGCTCGATCTCAGGTTTTCTTGAACGGTTATGATATAGAATGTTCATATCAAAACCAGTTGCTCGTTTGGCAACAGTTTCGCCGATTTTCCCCATTCCCACAATACCAAGGGTTTTATGGTGAATATCCTGACCTGCTAAAAGTAAAGGGCTCCAGCTTACCCATTTTCCCTCTTTCACAAACTCTGCAGCTTCGACAATCCTGCGAGCGGTTGCCATAAGCAAACCGAAAGTTAAATCTGCTGTTGTGTCCGTTAAAACATCGGGTGTATTACAAACAGCAATTCCCTCCCTGCTAGCGGACTTTATGTCAATATTATCAAATCCCACTGCTAGGTTAGCCACAACCTTTAAATTGGTTCCTGCAGCAAAAATACTTTCATCGATGGAATCCGATAGAACTGTCAGCAGCGCATCCGCTTTTTTAGCTTCTAACAATAAGATCTCTTTTGGAACGGGAATATCTTCATGTTCCCACATGTTCACTTCATATTTTTGCTGTAGTGGTTTCAATATTTCTTCCGGAAGCTTCCGGGTAATATAAACGTAAGGCTTCATCCTATGTCACTTCCTTGGCTGTTTTCAATTATTTTACCATATGTTTTTTACCACCATCCTCTAAAAACTTCGAAAACGCTAACTTATTGAAAAAGCCACTCCAGTTGTGGAAGGTTCATGCGTTTAATCGGTGCTCCCGACATTTGAAAGAATCCCGCCAAAAATCGTTCATATTCACTTGATTGTCTTAATATTTTCCTAAGGCTGTCTTCTAACACCTTCTTGTCCTGTTCAGAGCGCGTTATATAATAACTCTCAATACAATCAAAATAGTGCAGTGGAAAGATTAACCGTGAATATAGTAAGCGCCAGGAAAAGGAAGATAATGGAGCAATGCTTTGGTATTCCGCAAAAAACTGCCTTAATTCTACATCATAAGTCTGGATATTACGAAAATACCTCTCCCTTGTCCACTCAGCCAGGTCACGGCTTCGATGGTCAAACACCCAGTCAAACGGATTTTTAATCAAGTAATGGTTATAAGGTCCCCATGTGTTATTGTTAAAACGTTCATGACAAACCGTGCCGCTATCTGTTTCTAATGGTTCATCATCAAGTTCGGTATCGACTAAATATTGAATCGCATTCTCGGTTAATCCAAGATAATAAGGAAAAGAATCGATAAACATTCGTTCAAACTCGTCTTCAGGAGTTTGAAAGAGAATACCATTCCAAACCTTTTCCATCTGTTCAAGTCGTTTTTCCCACAAGGACTTCCATTGTCCAGTCCTGCTTGATCGTTCTATTTGAAAAGGGACCATACGGCCACGCTCATGGAATTTTGCAAGCTTCCGGCCTAATTTTATATTTCGCTGCTCTTCAATCTGCCGATTGGCTAACACACAATATTTTTTTTGTTCCCATGTCGTAATTAACTGACCTTCCTTAGACTGCAAAAAGATGGGAGCATTTTGATCCCCATAATTCCTTAAATGTTCGGCAATTTTTTCAAGTTCGGTAATATCTGCTTCTTCCTTGCCAGCCGGATTAGAAATTAAATAAAGCCAGCCATTTCCCCTCAGTGCATCATAGGCATCTAATTTTACATGTTCCTTCACTGTGATTCCATATTGGTTTTCAAGCATTTTCTGAAGCATCTTTCCACCCCGTTCTCCAAACCTCTTTTTAACTCATGTATATGTTTTAGCTTTAAAAAACTTGTTGTCTTCGCTGTTTTTTTTAAGAATAACCGAAAAATATGGAGGAGATGATATGATCCTGAATGGCTCTTTTTGCATTTAAATTGCATATAATATGGAAATAGAGTATAAATATAGTCAAAACCTAAAGAAAAGGTGATCAAAGAATGGCAGACGACAAAAAAGTAGATCTAACCGAAGAAACTGCACGCAGATGGATGAAGGAACGAGGCGTTGAAGTCCAAGACATAGGCGATTTAGTCTTCTTTTTGCAGGAAAAATATCATGAAAATTTGAAAATGGAAGATTGTTTAGCCAACGTAGAACGAGTCCTTTCAAAACGTGAGGTACAAAATGCCATTCTTACAGGAATACAGCTTGATAGGCTCGCCGAAAAAGGGCTACTCGAGGAACCTTTGCAATCGATCATCAGAACAGATGAAAGTCTATATGGTGTCGATGAGGTACTCGCCTTTTCGATTGTGAATGTTTACGGTTCCATTGGGTTTACCAATTATGGATACATTGATAAATTGAAGCCTGGGATTTTAGCACATCTAAATGATAAATCAACAGGTGAATGTCATACATTTTTAGATGATATTGTTGGAGCGATTGCAGCCGCTGCTTCAAGCAGATTGGCACACCGCGCAGCAAGAGCAGAAAAGGAAAAATAAGAAAAGCGGAAGCGCTCGTTTAGCGGCGTATAGACTGGAGCGCTTCGACTGAGATAAAGGAAAAGAGAAAAGCGGAAGCGCCTTGAACAGGGGCGATATAGGGAGATTTATCGACTGGCAAGTAAAGCGAAGCCAGAGATTAGTCTCCCTTAATGCGTACAGAAAGCGATAGCTTTCTGTAGCCAGGCATAAGACGAGCCCCTAGGCGCTGCAGCTAGACTGCACGGAGAGCGATAGTGATCCGATGTTGACTTATCTTAGGGAGAAGCGCGAAGTCTACTAGCCGCTGGGCGCTCCTCGAAAAAGCTAACGCTTTTCCTTCGTGCGAGGTTCCGCTTCCGAAGCTTATTCTTATGGAGCTAGACAATTCTCAAAGTCTAAATTTATACTTTCTATTCTCTTAAAAAATTGAAAAAGGATGGTTTTTTCCATCCTTTTTATAGTTCCCACTTATCTAAGGTATCAATCGAATAAGTCGGCATCCTGTCATAACCGGCCAGCAATTCTTTCGTCGTTACTCCTGTATGAACTAATAATGTATCAATACCGGCATTCATTCCCGCTGATATGTCAGTATCATAATTATCACCAACCATAAGGGTTTCTTCTTTTGCCGTTCCTAAAACCTTTAGGGCCTGTTCCATAATAATCGATTCAGGCTTGCCGATAAAAATTGGCTTTGTTTGAGTGGAAACGGTAATAACCGATGTCAGCGACCCATTGCCTGGGAGCAGTCCCCTCTCCGTTGGTATCGCAATGTCGCCATTTGTAGATATGAATGTTGCTCCGTTACGAACTGCCAGGCAGGCAACGGCCAATTTTTCATAGCTAATCGAGCGGTCGATTCCTATCACGACAAAATCAGCATCTTCACCGGCAAATTGCAGTCCTTTTTCTTCAATGGCTGTTCGAATTCCCTCTTCTCCAATCACATAAACGGAAGCATTATTTTTTTGTTCATATATATAATTAGCAGTTGCCTGACTTGTCGTAAACACAAGCTTTTCTTCAGCAGGGATGTCAAAGCCCATTAGTTTTTCGGCCACCTGTGCCGGCGTTCTCGAAGAATTATTGGTCACAAATAAATAAGGGATACCGTGATCCCGAAGATTCTTGACGAAGTCGGAGGCCGCTTCAATCCGCTCTGTCCCTTTATACATCGTTCCATCTAAATCAATCAAATAGCCTTTATATTTTTTCATGCCCCATCACCTTCCTAAAAATTATCATTCCCAATCAAAAGAAAAAGACCGCGCTAACGGTCATTTTTTAAACGCCGAAACTGGTCCTAATTCATTCGTGAAATAATTATGTACATATGCCGAAAAATTTACTAATTCCGGAAGGTGCTTTGAAAACTGTTCCTGAAGTTCACGATGGTCAATTTTTATGTAATCCTGGACAAGCACTTTTCGATATTGAATAAGGATTTTTAAACTTTCCCCTGTTTGAGCTGTAATGACCTTCTCGTCTATTAATATGTCAATAATGTCCTCATAACTGCCTGGGTCACGCATGATAAAGCCATCAATCATGGCATTTCCAACATCTAGAACTGACTCAATCATCATTTGGCCTAAACGCTCTAATGCTGTCTTCTCAAGTGGTGTTGACCAATCCTTTTGGCCACGGAAGAGATTGATTTGTCCTTCTAAATAAACTAAAGTCGCTTCAATTTTTTCTCTGTCAACAAAATACATTCCAGTCCACTTCCTTCATTTAGTCTTCTCTATGCAGCCATCCCGTTTATATTGTAACACAATCTGATGCTGTTCGTATTTTTTCGTGAGCAGAAATCAGTGAATCTTGCAATGATACTCCCATCATAACCCGAAATTTGATACTATAGAGGTGATGAAAAACAGTCAAAATCATAAAGGAGAACATTTAATGACAGAACGCTTTTTCTTATACGATGATACAGAGGATACAAAAACAAGATTTGTCAGTTTTGTTGGAGAAAACCAGCGCTTTGATTTAGCTATTGTTCAAACCAGCCGCCATTATGGAAAGCAATTGGTTCTGGATATGCAGGGAAATCGCTTTGCCATCATTGGCCAGGACGATTTGCAGGAAGAAGGCTATTTAGAATTTGCTTTTCAATTAAATGAAGTAGACGCTGAAGAACTGCGATCATTCTTAGCTGAAATCGTCTGACCTGCACATGTTTTTCACCCCGCCTTGCAATAATAAAGTGTAAAGGAGTGAAAGCATGGGAAAAACAAACTCTAAAAAATATACTGAATTATCTACTGTTGAAAAACAACAAAATGTTCTTACTGCCCAGGAATTTCCCGAAGGTTCTTATGGATCCTTCATTAAAAAAGATGAGCCAGTGCAAAATAAGAGTACACCGTGGAAAGAAGGACAGCGAAAATATAGTGCCTATAATTACGAATTCAAGTCACTGCATGAGGATCTACCTCGGCAAATAGAAGGTGCTCATCCACCCCACGATGATCCGGATACAAATATTCAGCCGCCCTATTCAAACCAGTAAAAAAATGAGAAGAGTCAGTTTCCTGATCCTTCTCATTTTTTCACCTTTTTTAAAACAAAATAGGCACAGCCGAAATTGCAGTATTCATAAAGAAACTCACTCAGGGTGCTTATTTTTGTATCAAATGTAGCCTTTTGATTTTGATCATCGAAGAAACCCTTTAGGCGTAGCTGCCCATAACCCCAATCGCCAACAATATAATCATATCTTGATAAAATATCGCTGTACCTTGCTTTAAAGGCTTCTTCATTATACCCATCCCGATATTCCTGCAGAATTTCATAAACGGTATTGTTGATAACAATCATCCTCATTCACCTCATTTTACCCAGCAAATACCTAATACCCATTATAACCGATTCCCCATCAATTACTAAGAAAAAAAAACCTCCCTTTGGCTATTCTAATAAAAGGAGGTGTAGAAATTGAAAAAAATGCTCATAATTGCAGGATTATGTACGATCACTACGTTAACCGGATGCACAAAGGATACTGCAAAAAACGATATTTATGAAGAAAGCGGCAATACCATTAACGTCAATAATAAAAGACATGAGCTTTACAATGAAGGAGCAAGTCGGGGAGTTCGTAACGTAAGCAACGATTATGGCTATGTCCGCCACCAAAAGAGTCCGTTGATGAATGATAAAACAGCGAATAACCATTACACAGCACTTGACCGTGAGCAGCTCGCGAACATAATAAGCAAGTATAGTACAAATATTCCTAATGTCAATGACGTGGCAACACTTGTCACAGACCAAGAAGTGTTAATTGCCTATGATACCAATTCAAAAGACCGTAATCTAACAGCTGACCAAGTAAAAAAGACCGCGATGTCGGTTGTGCCAAGATATTACCACGTCTATGTCACAGATAATAAAGTGTTAATGCGCGATGTTGAAAACCTGGCTAACACCGATTCAACAGGCAAAAATGCCCGTAATTTGGTCAATGGGCTCATTACGCAAATGAAAAAATCTCCACAAGGCCAGCGAGTAAATTCAAGTGAAGATGCAAATGGCCTGACACCGGATGATAAAACAAATCGTTAAAAAAGAGTTCAAGCCTATTACAGGCTGAACTCTTTCTTTATTACGCTTCTTTTGCTTTCTTTTCACCAAGCAATTGCTTGTGCTTCGCTGCGGCATTGACTTGTTCATCGGCATGATACGAAGAGCGGACAAGCGGGCCTGCCTCGCAATGGCTAAACCCTTTGCTGATGGCAATTTGCTGTAATTCTTTAAATTCATCAGGGCTATAGTACTTTTCTACCTTTAAATGACCCTTGGTCGGCTGCAGATATTGTCCAATGGTCATGATATCCACATGATTCGCCCTTAAATCATCCATGACTTCTAGAATTTCTTCTTTTGTTTCACCAAGACCAATCATTAAGCTTGATTTTGTTGGAATGCTTGGCTTCATTTCTTTTGCACGGCGGAGAAACTCAAGAGAACGATCATATTTCGCGCGTGCTCTGACTCTTGGAGTTAACCGTTTAACTGTCTCAATGTTATGATTTAGGATATCCGGTTTCGCATCCATTAACACCTTTAAATTTTCTTCCTTGCCGCCCATATCGGAAGGAAGGACTTCGATACTTGTGAATGGATTTTTCCGGCGAATAGCTTTAACTGTTTCAGCAAACACAGCCGCGCCGCCATCTTTTAAATCATCACGAGCTACTGCTGTAACGACGACATGCTTTAGGTTCATCAATTGAACAGAATCAGCTACTCTTTCCGGCTCCTGCCAATCAAGTTCTGTTGGCAGCCCTGTTTTTACCGCACAGAAGCGGCAGGCACGTGTACAAGTATCTCCTAGTATCATAAAGGTTGCTGTACGTCTTACTGCCCAGCATTCGTGAATATTCGGGCAGCGGGCCTCCTCACAAACCGAGTGAAGATTCTTTTCACGCATCATTTTCTTTAAGCCTGTGTAAGACTCATTGGTGTTCAGCTTTATTTTTAGCCATTCCGGCTTACGTAAAATTTCTTCTTTTTTACTCATTTTGACACCCCTTGAAATCCCATTATGTATAATCTTCTGTTGTCACTTTATCATACTGAAATAGGAACGACAAGCATTCAACTAGTTGTTTCTTTTTACCAATCCTAAATCCATTGATTTTATGGTTCATTTTTTGATTACCAATTATTAGCGATAATGAAATAGCCTAATAGTCATAAACTAACCTTGTACATTAATTGGAAGGAGGATTCCTGTTGCGGGCTGTTCTCATTATTGGAACTATCCTTATACTCTTTACTTCTACATTGTCTGTCAGGGATGCTCATGCAAAAGAAGAACCTGATCCCTATCAGGAAAGATTGAAGCTATATAAAAAAGTTGAAACGGTTACCCAAATTCCTTGGTATTATTTAGCGGCTATTGATCAATATGAAAGAAGCATTCGTTTTGCCCGCCGCGATTTACCAAAACCAGAAAGTACCATTTCAATTTATTTCAAGCCTGAACAATGGGGAGGTTTAACCAATCCTAACCCTACGGAAGAAAACCCAGCCATTATTCAGTTTTTTAATGGTATTGGTGTTGATGGAGATGGAGATAGAAAAGCGAGCTTAAAGAGTGATGAGGATGTTTTATATGCGTTTGCAAATTATCTTCTTTCATTTGGAATCGATCAAGATAATATAAAAATTGGTTTATGGAATTACTATCATCGCGATAAAACCGTAGGAATTATTGAAGGAAAAGCAAAAATTTATCGTCATTTTGGCAGGCTGGATTTAGATAAACAGGTTTTCCCAGTTCCTCTTAACAGTAATCACAGCTATCGCAGCACCTGGGGGGATGCCCGCGGCTGGGGTGGAAGAAGAATCCATGAAGGTACCGATATTTTCGCCGGTTACGGAGTCCCAGTACGTGCTACAAGCTATGGGATTATTGAAATGAAGGGATGGAACAAGTTTGGCGGCTGGAGAATCGGTATCCGCGACATTAATAACACGTACCATTACTTCGCCCATCTTAGCGGTTTTGCTAAAGATTTAAGGGTCGGCCAAATTGTTGAGCCTGGAATGGTTATTGGCGGTGTCGGCAGTTCTGGATATGGGCCTCCAGGCACCTCCGGAAAATTCCCGCCACACTTACATTACGGAATGTATAAGGACAATGGAATTACGGAATGGTCGTTTGATCCTTATCCACACCTTGCAAAATGGAAACGTCTTGAGCGGATGAATATGAAACGGAAATAGGACTGTCCATTGCGGATAGTCCTATTAATTTCCTGATTTTTTCGTATCAGTCTTATTTTCCGGCAACTGAATTGATGGTGTTACACTGCCTCCGCCGTTATAGAATTGTGGAACCTCTCCTTCCACTAACGTACCACCCACCGGAATGCTTTGTTTTAGCTTCGTAATTTTTGTCGCAAACGGAGTAATAATTTGCACAGATACTTCTATTTCAACAGAAACCTGCACCCATGTATTATTAATCCCCATTTCTTTTGTATCAATATGAACATCCGGTTCCACTTCACCGATAGCATGGAATTTTACCGGTATTTTCGGTCCAATATTCCCTAGCAACGAAATATTCGTTGACTGTCCTAATGGCACATACCAGACAATTCCATCTTCTTTTCCCGTATTTTCTGTTTCAATTTCAACATCTGATTCTAATAAGGCAATATCACCTTTCTTGGCTGTTTTTAAATTTTTTTGAATTTGAGCGGTTGTTTCTGCCAAAACCCGATTAATTAAATCCGTATTCAACTGGGCGTTTTGCTTTTTCCCATCACTGCTTGGTGTTATTTTAATAACATCATTATTTTCCCCAACATTGGTCGTCCGTTTTGTAATGGCCCTATTAATAACAAGTGAAGCAATATTACGGGTTTCGGATTCAGCATACCTCATTAAGGCAGGCTCAATTCCCTTGTTTACGAGCACCAAACCTGTAGCAGTAGAGAAAAGGAAAAAAACGAATGTCAGCAGCATAACATATCGAAATGGCAACGGTCCCCGCTTAAAAAACCGTCGTCGAAATTTTGCCAAAGAAATCACCCCTTCAAGCTATATGTATGCCTGAAAAAGAGGAGCTAGCCCATAAAAAAAGCCTGCTAATCATAAGCAAGCATTTAAACCATTTTAAGCAAGGCGTCTTTACCAATCATCCCTTGATGAATCCCTAATTCTTCTGCCTCTAATGTTACAGACTCTAACGGGGCATTGAGAAGCTGGTCGATGGTTCTCACCCCAACAGCCCGGCCGGCAATAATTTTGCGATCCTTTAATTTTTCATTTAATAAGCCCACATCTAAAGCACCACACATAATATATCCTTTATCATTTGACACCGTTAATAAGGTGGTTTTTGGAAGTAAGACAGTAACAGCCAAAAAGGTATGGCCGTTAATTGCAATTGGCGAAAGATCAATCAAAGGGACCCACACTCCTTTCCTCCCTATCACAGTATGATGGTGATGGAAAATAGGTGATGGTTAGGAATGCATCTGCAGTTTCCATTTTAATAAATCTCGCAAAAATTCCGGCAGGAAATACTTTTTCTCCTTATACGGCAGTACTTCTTTGAAAAAATGACCAAACGTAAACATATCCGGCAGGGCTAACGTATAACCTCTTTCTTGCTCCAATTCCCTGCCATTAATAAAAATTTTATTCTTCTCAAAACGAATACCATCATAGACAAACACGCCTAGAATAGTACCTCTAAAACCGAGACCTTTTATTTGCTTATGTTGTAAGCACTCGTCTTTTGTCTGTAATAAAATTTCCTTTAATTCCTTTCCCGTCAATTCTACTACACACGGATTAATAGGGTGTGGACACGCCTCAAGTAAATCGTAATTTGTGACCTCTCCAGATAAGGTTCCTAAAAGAAGACCCGCGTTAACCATGGCACAATCTGCCCCACACCATTCTCTTAATGTCCTGGCAAGCAAAAGGGAAAAATTCGTTTCATGAAATGGATTGTGAACCAAAGGTTCGCTGAGAATCGTTACCCTTTGATTTAATAGTTCCTTTCCCTTTTTTGAAAAAGTATTTATTCGCTCCTTTTCGTTTCGAGGAGCTGGGAGATCATTAACGTCATAAAGAACCGCTTCCTGGTGGGTAACAGCCTTTTGTTCATTCAGATTGATGGCTATTTGGCCAACATAATATCCATACTTACCAGCGGCTCCAAGGAGTGTATTACCCACTAGTTTTCCTTTTTCAAACAAGTGATGGGTATGAGCACCTAATATAACATCGATTTCAGGGAATTCTACAGCAATCCGTTCGTCATCATGAATGCCAAGATGGGACAATACGATGATTAAGTCCGCTTCTTTCTTTAAGGGGCCAAGCCACTTTTTCAACTCAGCAATTGGCTCTGTCAGCTTCCAGCCAAGCAATTCATATAGATGTATAAAATGTGCAGTAAGGCCGATTACGCCCACCCGTGTTCCCTTTTTTGTATGATAAATCTTATAAGGTTTTACCCAATCCGGATAAATACCATTTTTGTGATAAAGGTTTGCGACAAGAACATCAAACTGGGCATTGTCATATAAATGATTTAAATCTTCATAGGGAAGGTTAACCCCTTCATTATTCCCAATCGTGACAGCTGTATATTGGCACTCATTTAATAGGGTGATATTTCCCTTTCCTTTCGTCGCCTCGGTAAACGGATGCCAACGATCAAGGAAATCACCAATATCAAAGAGGAAGACATCCTCATCTTGCTGCCGATGAAGCTTTTTTTTCTGTTGTAGAAATTGCAATATTCGCGGCCAATGTTCAAAGTGACTGTGAAAATCATTGGTATGGTAAATATGAATCGTTTCCATTTTTCAACCTTACCCAGCAAATCCTTGATAAATTAGGCGAATACCAACAACAACAAGGATGATTCTAATAATCAAGACTATCGTTTTGCTCTTTAGTTTTGAATTTAAAAATACTCCCACCTTAGCGCCAATCCATGCTCCCGGTATTAACGCCAATGCATATAGCCAGTTAACATTTCCCAAGGCGATATGAGTGATGGAGCTTAAGATGGATGTTGGTAAAATCATGAACATTGACGTTGCCGTTGCTACATGAGGTGGAAAGAAAAATAACAAGATCATCGTTGGGACCATGAGCGAGCCGCCGCCAATCCCAAAAATACCTGATAAAAATCCTACAATGAAGGAAATGATGACGGCGGTGATTGGACTAAAACCATATTCAAAGGTTTTTCCACTATTGTCGGTAAAGGTACGAACAATGCCCTTATCTTTCCGATAGGGAAGGGGCCTTAATTTATCTTTGACGACCAATACAATCGAGACAAACAAAATAAAGAGACCGAAATAGATATTGAAAGAGTGCAAATCTAATTTTTCTGTTACCCACGCACCAAGAATACTCCCTGGCCCGCTGCCAATAAGAAAGATTAATCCGCTTTTATAATCTACCGTTTTATGTTTCATATAGGCTAACGTCGAGGATAAACCGGTAAAAATCATCGTGAAGAGAGAAGTCCCAACCACTACCTGCGGAGTTAAGTTGCTGAATGTTGACAAAGTTGCTAAGTAAAGCAATGTAGGAACAACAATGATTCCTCCACCCATTCCGATAAGCGAACCCAATGAGCTCGCAACCAGACCTACTAAAACTAATATAATCCATTCCATTTTGTTTTCACCTTCTAGTGTCTGTGTTGTTATGCAAAAATCTTATATTGTCTTTCTAAAACGTATGAAAAATCACCTAAAAAAATAGGGCGTCTCGATCAAGTTCGATTTTCAAAATAAATCCAGCTGCCTTGGAGCGAGTCCCTCATATTCTATTTGTAAAAGATTCATCATTTCTTTTGCATTGTCCGCCGCATCACCGCCGGAGTTGTTGTTAAACAGGAGATAAACGTTATCACATTCCTTAGCTAACCTTTCGACGCGATCTGCCCATTCCTGCAGCTCTTTTTGATTATAGCGATAAAGGTAACGAACTTCGCGCCAGTTTTCTGCGTTTCGCTTTTGCCAGCCATTAACATTACGGCCATGAAATCTGACAAGGACATTTAGTGGATCAGTTACTTCAAGTACTGTGGGAATCGACCCTTCCCCGGATTGGGGTTCATCACAAATACTATGAATCCATTTTTCTGTCTTCATAAAATCGAGCGTTTTTTGAAGATATGCAGGTGCAAACCATGATTGATGTCTAAACTCTAAGGCACAGGGTATGTCGTCCATTTCATGTTTACACCATCTTATATAATCAACATTTTCCCGTCTACAAGTAAACCATGGTGGGAATTGAAACAGGACCATAGCTAATTTATTTTGTTGTATGTATGGTTCTAATGAGTCTTTAAAGGTCTTGAAGATCGCTTGTTTAGTTTCAAAAGGAATTTCGCCACGCTGATGGCCGGTCATTCCTTGGTAGGCTTTTACGATAAACTGGAAACACTTTGGCGTTTCATTGACCCATTTTTCAGCGTTTCTTTTTGGTTGAATCGAATAAAAAGCCGAATCGACTTCTACAATCGGAAAATGACCAGCATATACCTTAAGCTTATCCCGTGATTGTGTTTGATTCGGATATAGGCTATCATGATCGCCCCATCCTGTTACACCAATATAGATCAAGAAACTCACCTCCATTTATTAATAATAGCATAACCAGTTTTGCATCATATGGCAGATTCTTCGAAAAGCGTAATTTTTTCATGTTGGAAGTGCTCTACCGCCAATTGGCAGCGCTAATCCGCCAGTTATTCATTCTCACTCGATAGTTAACCTGGTTTCCAACACAAAAACCCGCCTGCCAATTCAGCAAGCGGGTAAATTTTTTCAAAAATATTAACCGATGGAACCTTCCATCTCGAACTTGATCAAGCGGTTCATTTCAACGGCATACTCCATTGGTAATTCTTTAGTAAACGGCTCGATGAAGCCCATAACAATCATCTCTGTAGCTTCTTGTTCTGAAATACCGCGGCTCATTAGGTAGAAGAGCTGCTCTTCAGATACTTTAGATACCTTCGCTTCGTGCTCAAGCGAGATATTGTCATTTAAGATTTCGTTATATGGAATTGTATCCGATGTTGATTGATTATCCATAATCAGCGTATCACATTCGATATTGGCACGGGCGCCATCGGCTTTACGGCCAAATTGAACAATACCGCGATAGGTTACTTTACCGCCATGCTTAGAAATCGATTTCGACACGATGGTTGAAGATGTATTTGGAGCTAAGTGAATCATTTTTGCTCCGGCATCCTGGTGCTGGCCTTTACCGGCAATCGCAATCGACAACGTCATACCGCGGGCCCCTTCACCTTTTAAAATAACAGCAGGATATTTCATTGTTAACTTGGAACCGATATTACCGTCAATCCATTCCATAGTTGCGTTTTCTTCACAGACTGCACGCTTGGTTACAAGGTTATAAACGTTGTTTGCCCAGTTTTGAATTGTTGTATAACGGCAGTAGGCATTCTTTTTAATAACGATCTCAACAACGGCACTATGCAAGGAATTGGTTGTATACACCGGTGCCGTACAGCCTTCAACGTAATGAACGTGTGCACCCTCGTCAACGATGATAAGAGTCCGTTCAAATTGCCCCATGTTTTCAGAGTTAATCCGGAAATAGGCTTGTAACGGAGTATCCACTTTTATACCTGGTGGAACATAAATAAATGACCCGCCAGACCAAACAGCTGAGTTTAGAGCCGCAAATTTGTTGTCAGTTGGTGGAATAACCTTTGCCCAGTGCTCACGGAAAATATCTTCATTTTCTCTTAAAGCGGAATCGGTATCTTTAAAGACAATTCCCAACTCTTCAAGGTCTTCCTTCATGTTATGGTAAACAACCTCTGATTCATATTGCGCAGAAACACCGGCAAGGTACTTTTGCTCTGCCTCAGGAATTCCCAGCTTATCAAAGGTTGCTTTAATTTCTTCCGGTACCTCGTCCCATGATTTCTCAGATTTTTCTGACGGCTTTACATAGTATGTGATTTCATCAAAGTTTAATGAATTCAAGTCGCCGCCCCATTGAGGCATTGGCATATTATAAAAATGCTCGAGTGATTTTAAGCGGAAGTCGAGCATCCACTGTGGTTCACCCTTCATCTTTGAAATTTCTTCAACAATCTCACGTGTTAAACCACGTTTTGATCGGAATATGGAAACGTCTTTATCGGCAAAACCATATTTATAATCACCGATCTCAGGCATTTTTTTCGCCATCGTCGTATTCCTCCATTCTTAAACGAAGGGGCTATACGTCGCCCCAACGTCCTATTCTTGTTCCTCTTCATTTAACCCTTTTTCCATCGCCTTCCATGCTAATGTAGCGCATTTGATACGAGCTGGAAACTTGGAAACACCTTGAAGTGCTTCAATATCACCTAAATCAATAGAATCGTCTGGCTCTTTTCCTAACATCATATCAGAAAAAATTTGTGATAATTGTAAAGCATCTTCGACTTTTTTCCCTTTAATCGCCTGTGTCATCATCGACGCTGATGACATTGAAATGGAACAGCCTTCACCCTCAAACCTGGCATCAGTGACGATTCCATCTTCGACTTTAAAAGTCAATTGAATTCGGTCTCCGCAGGTAGGGTTATTCATATTAATCGTATGGCTGCCATCTTCTAAAACGCCGCGATTACGAGGGTTTTTATAATGGTCCATAATTACTCTTCGGTAAAGTGCATCTAAATTAGAAGACATCGCTGAAATACTCCTTTGTTTTGACAAGCCCTTCAACAAGTTTATCAATATCTTCTTCCGTATTATATAAATAGAAGCTGGCACGTGCAGTTGCTGAAGCTTTAAGCCATCTCATCAGCGGCTGGGCACAATGATGTCCAGCGCGGACAGCAATACCTTCTGCATCCAAAACCGTTGCAACATCATGTGGATGTACATCACTAATATTAAAAGTGACGAGTCCTGCACGCTTGGATGCATCAAGCGGTCCATAAATGGTCATTCCTTCAACAGCTGACATTTTTTCTAAGGCATAGGCAGCAAGTTTATGTTCATGCTCAGCAATATTGTCTAAGCCAACTTCATTTAAAAAGTCGATGGCGGCCCCAAGACCAATAGCACCCGCAATAATAGGTGTCCCGCCTTCAAATTTCCAAGGCAGCTCCTTCCATGTTGATTCGTACAAATGGACGAAATCAATCATTTCACCGCCAAATTCGATCGGCTCCATGTTTTCAAGCAGCTGTTTTTTTCCATAAAGAACACCAATGCCGGTCGGACCGCACATTTTATGTCCGGAAAAGGCAAAAAAATCACAATCTAAGTCTTGGACATCAATTTTCATATGCGGTGCACTTTGAGCACCATCGACAACCATGACTGCGCCATTTTCGTGGGCAATTTGAGCAATTTCTTTTACAGGATTAATGACGCCAAGGACGTTTGACACATGCATCACAGACACTATTTTAGTGTTTGGCGTAATTGCAGCACGAACATCATCAAGGGAAATGGTGCCATCCTCTTGCAGTGGAATATACTTTAACTGGGCACCTGTCCGTCTCGCTACCTGCTGCCACGGAATAATATTACTATGGTGCTCCATATAGGTAATAACAATTTCGTCGCCTTCTTTTACGTTCGCGGCAGCATAGCTTGCTGCCACCGTATTGATTGAAGTCGTTGTCCCTCTTGTAAAGATAACTTCCTGAGTCGATTTCGCATTTATAAACTTACGAACCTTTTCCCTTGCCCCTTCATATGCATCAGTTGCTCTTGTTCCTAGTGTATGCACACCGCGATGGACATTGGAATTGATTTCACGATAATATTTTTCAATAGCCTCGATTACTTGGAGGGGCTTTTGTGATGTTGCCGAACTATCCAAATATACCAATGGCTTGCCATTAACTTCTTGATCTAATATTGGAAACTGCTTGCGAATATCCCCGATATTCATTAGCGTACTTTCCTTTCGATCACTTCAGTTAGCTGTTTCTTTACTCCATCAATCGGAAGTTGTTTAACAACTGGTGCAAGGAAACCATGAATCACTAAACGCTCAGCTTCTGTTTTAGGGATCCCTCGGCTCATGAGGTAATACAATTGGACTGGATCGACGCGGCCTACAGAGGCAGCATGGCCAGCTACAACATCATCTTCATCAATTAGCAAAATTGGATTTGCGTCTCCACGTGCTTTTTCACTTAGCATAAGAACACGTGAGGTTTGTTCTGCATCAGATTTAGATGCTCCATGTTCTATTTTGCCAATTCCGTTAAAGATCGATGTCGCACTTTCCTTCACAACACCATGATTTAAAATAGTTCCTACTGTATGCTTTCCAAAATGAACAACCTTCGTGGTAAAGTTTTGTGTTTGCTCCCCACGTCCGACGACAACTGTTTTTGTATCGCCATAGGAACCATCACCAAGTAGATTCGTTGTGTTTTCAGAAATTGTATTTCCCTCGTTCATTAGACCAAGAGCCCATTCAATGCGGGAATCTCTTCCGGCAACACCGCGGCGATTTACATAAGTGGTAATTCCTTTAGCCAAGGTATCAACAGCACCATATTGAACCTTTGCATTTACATTAGCAATCACTTCAGTCAAGATATTGACTAAAGCATTAGATGTTTCCATTGTAGAAATATAGTTCTCTACATATGTTACTGAGCTATTATCATCTGCTACAACAATAACATGGTTAAATAGATTAGCTTCGGCATTGTCGTGTACATAAACAGCTTGAATTGGTTCAGTAATTTCCACATTTTTTGGAACGTATAAGAAAACTCCACCGTTTACAAGTGCCGCATGAAGTGCAGTTAAGCGATGTTCATCAACGTTAATGGCCTGCGTCATATAATACTTTTTCAATAGATCTCCATGTTCCCTTGCAGCGGTGAAAATATCAGTAAAAATAACACCTTTGCTTTTCAAGTCTTCTGATAACGATAAAAAAGCAGGAGTTTGGTTTCGTTGAATATATAAATTCTTCATTTCCGCATCCAAATCAACTAATGACTTTACTTCTTCCGGAAGTTCAGCAAGTGATGGATATACATCGCTTTTTACAGTATGTTGATTGAATTGAGTGAAATTCCATTTATCGATTTTCGTTTTATCAGGTCTAGGCATTGGCAGTTGATCAAAATCATTTAATGCCTTTAGACGAAACTCTTCAAACCATGCAGGCTCGCTCATTTCTTTTGAAAAAGAACTTACAAACCCATTATCAAATGGTAATTTTGTTTCTGTTGTCATTGTAATCCTCCTAACACTCTCTTACGCTTCTTGCCCAACTGTTTCATCTTCAATTCCGAGCTCTTGCTTGATCCAGTCATATCCTTCTGCTTCTAAGCGTTGTGCCAGTTCCGGACCGCCAGATTTCACAATACGGCCTTGCATCATTACGTGCACATAGTCAGGAGTGATATAGTTTAAAAGACGTTGATAGTGGGTGATCACTAAGCAGCCAAACTCTTCGCCGCGCATTTCATTGATTCCCTTAGAAACAACCTTTAAGGCATCAATGTCTAATCCAGAGTCGATTTCATCCAAGATTGCAATTTTTGGTTGAAGCATCATTAATTGCAAGATTTCATTACGCTTTTTCTCTCCGCCGGAGAAACCTTCGTTTAAATAGCGCTGTGCCATATCAAGGTCCATTTCAAGGAATTCCATTTGCTTATCCATTTGACGGATAAACTTCATAAGAGAAATCTCGTTTCCTTCTCCTCGGCGGCTATTGATTGCTGAACGTAAAAAATCAGCATTTGTTACGCCGTTAATCTCACTTGGATATTGCATCGCTAAGAATAGACCTGCACGTGCACGCTCATCTACTTCCATTTCAAGGACGTTTTGTCCATCTAATGTAATGTTTCCGCTAGTTACTTCATATTTTGGGTGGCCCATGATTGCCGATGACAATGTGGATTTACCAGTACCGTTTGGACCCATGATTGCGTGGATTTCTCCACCCTTTATTTCAAGGTTTACACCTTTTAAAATTTCTTTCCCATCAATTTCTACATGTAAATCTTTGATCGTTAAAGTTGATCCAGCCATATCTATACCTCCGAAAAGAAAGTTTTGTATCCTGGCCGATAGAAAATCACTATCGGCATAAGTGCAACTACGCCTCTGTCATCGCCTAACGGCTCGCCAATCGGCAAGTTTTCTTTATAGACCGCTTTGGTCTGTATTTCTATTCTCATTTTATTCTCATTCCAATCTTATAACAAATGAAATGTATTAGCAACACTTAAACTGTAAAAACAAAGGTACTATTTTCATTAAGAAGGCTCTAAATGAGAATGCGAATGGTTTAGTAGAGAAAATTCTGATAAAACGAAACTTCCATCAGCAGGGTTCTTCCCCACTGATGATTAGCTGCACTAATCAGGCTTTACGGGTTGTTGCTCCCGTTTACCCATCATTCTATCAAATTCTTGAAATATGGGGCTTACTGCCCGTTAATACAGGAATATAAATAACTATGTAATATACACCCGTTTAAAATCATACCTCATTTTTTGGACATTTCCAACTGATTCAAAGTGTTAAATCCCTTCTATTTTTACCCAATTAGCAGGATTCATGTATGAAGTGACTAGCCCCGGTAGAAATAGAAAAAGCCAGTGAATCAATCACTGACTAATGTCTTTCTTCCTATTAATATGTTACTCAGAAACCGGAACAACGGCACCTTTGTATTTTTCAAGAATAAAGTCTTGAATTTCTTTTGAATGTAAAACTTCTACAAGTGTTTTTATCGCTTCTTTGTTTTCATCACCTTTACGAACAGCAATGATGTTCACATACGGTGATTCTTTATCTTCAATTGCAATAGAATCCTTTACAGGGTTAAGGCCGCCATCAATCGCAAAGTTTGAATTAATTAATACCGCATCACCTTCGCCATTATTAAAAATCTGTGGTAATAATTTGGCCTCATAGTTTGCATCAAATTTAAGCTTCTTAGGATTTTCTACTACATCTTTTAGCTCAGCTTTTGTTTTATCGATTCCGTCTTTTAACTTGATTAAGCCTTCTTTTTCAAGTAATGAAAGCAGACGGCCATGGTCAGCTACAGAATTGCTCATGATTATGTGTGCGCCTTCTGGAAGATCGCTAAGCTTTTTGTATTTTTTTGAATAAATACCGATTGGCTCGATGTGGATGCCTCCAGCATTGACAAAACCATAGCCAAACTCTTTATTTTGACCCTCTAGGTATGGGATGTGCTGGAAATAGTTCGCGTCTAATTCTTTTGACTTTAAGGCCTTGTTTGGCAACACATAGTCTGTAAATGTTTCAATTTTAAGATCAATGCCTTTTTCTTTTAAAATTGGTTTTGCTTTTTCAAGAATTTCTGCGTGAGGAACGGTAGAAGCTCCAATAACTAATTTTGTTGTTTCGCCTTTTTCACTTGTACCACTAGATTTTTCCTCCGTTTTCCCACAGGCAGCTACAACAAATACGATGGATAATGCTAAAAGTAAACTTAATAATTTCTTCATGCTGACCTCTCCTTTATCGTTTATCTAGTTTTGATGTGATGAAATCTCCAATAAATTGAATCACAAATACTATAATTAAAATGATAACCGTAGCGACAAATGTAACATCATTTTGGTTTCGTTGAAATCCGTAGTTGTAAGCGAGACTACCTAAACCACCGGCACCAATCGCTCCTGCCATCGCCGTGTACCCAACAAGAGCAATTGCTGTGACGGTAATCCCTGAAATAAGTGCCGGCATTGATTCCGGCAATAATACCTTCCAAATGATGGTTCCAGTTGTTGCTCCCATTGACTTTGCGGCTTCAATGACACCTTTATCAATTTCTCTGAGACCAATTTCAACCATCCTTGCGTAAAACGGAGCAGCACCAATAATTAGTGCTGGCATTGCAGCATTTTCTCCAATCATCGTTCCTACTAAAAACGTTGTAAATGGAATTAATAACACAATTAAGATAATAAAGGGAATTGAGCGAAAGATATTAACAATCGCACTGATAACCGTATTAATCGGTTTATTTTCCCATATATTCCCTTTTGCAGTAAGAAATAATATTAATCCAAGTATAGTGCCTAAAATAAACGTAACAAGAACAGATATACCCGTCATATAAAGGGTATTCTTTGTTTCTTCCCACATAATGAGCCAATCAACATTGGGAAAATATTGATTAATCATTTGTAACCACCTCCACTCCTACCTGCTGTGAACGAATAAAATCGACTGCCTTATCCACTTCTTCTTCGTTCCCATCGATATGAATGAAAAGCGTTCCGTACGAACCACTTTGAGTTTGCGAAATTTTCCCTTGCAGGATGTTAACGATGACATTATAATGGCGGATTAAATTCGTAATCAGCGGCTGCTCAGCCGATTCACCAATAAACGTTAATTGGACAATTCGACCTGAACGATAGTTTTCAAGCATATGATCTGCTGTTTCCTTCGTTTCCTCAGGCTCTGATACCTGCTGCACAAATCGTTTAGTGATCGGCTGCTGCGGATTTTTAAACACATCGAGGACAGAACCAAGTTCAACTACTCTGCCGCTTTCCATCACAGCCACCCGGTGACAGATTTTACGAATGACATGCATTTCATGAGTAATCAAAACAATCGTTAAACCGAGCCGCTTATTGATATCCACTAACAATTCTAAAATCGAATCGGTCGTTTGCGGATCGAGGGCTGAAGTCGCTTCATCACAAAGCAGCACCTTAGGGTTATTTGCAAGCGCTCTAGCAATACCAACCCGTTGCTTTTGCCCTCCGCTAAGCTGGGAAGGATAAGCATTTTCACGGCCCTCTAGACCAACCAGCTTAACAAGCTCTGCCACCCGTTCCTTTCTTTCCGGCCCTTTGACACCTGCAATTTCTAGTGGAAAAGCAATATTTTCACCCACTGTTCTGGACCACAGCAAATTAAAATGCTGGAAAATCATGCTGATTTCCTGACGGGCTTTTCGAAGTTCAGCACCCTTTATCTTTGAAATAACCCGTCCAGCAACCGTGACACTTCCATCAGTTGGCAGTTCCAGTCCATTTAACATGCGGATTAAGGTACTTTTCCCAGCACCACTATAACCAATCACTCCGAAAATTTCTCCTTCTTGGATCTCAAGCTTCACCTGATCGACTGCCTTTAGCTCACCTTGCTTGGAAGGATAAATCTTGCTGACATTTTTAATTGAAATCACTTGAATCACCTGCTTCTTATCCTGATTAACAGTTACTTGAATATAGGGTTTAACTGTTTTAGCGTAAAGATTCAACTATTTTGAAAAATAAAAAGCCTCTCTGCGCAGGCAGAAAGGCATTACGAACTAAACCTTTCTCCCATCTCCCAAAGCAAATGCTTTGTGTGAATTGGCACCATTTCAATAAAATTGACGGTTGCCGGGCTTCATCGGGCACATCCCTCCACCTCTCTTGATAAGAGCTAACAGCTTCTATATTCAATTAACACATTAAATGATTTACGTAATTTAATTACGAAAGCTATCGTATCATGGATGAAAAGGGGTGTCAACGGAAATTTCTTCATTTTCGAAAAAATACAACTAGGTAATTTTTAGGCATTTGCCTTCAACGAAGCTAAGCCTGTTGCTGCCTCAATCGCTGATTCGAGATCCTCGATTAAATCTTCTACATTTTCGATTCCGATGGAAAGTCGGATTAAATCCTCTGGAACACCTGCCGCCTTAAGTCCTTCCGCATCTAATTGCTGATGTGTCGTACTTGCCGGGTGAATGATTAAGCTTTTTGCATCGCCAACATTGGCAACATGTGCCCATAGTGATAACGAATCAATCAGTTTAGCCCCTGCTGCTTTGCCGCCTTTAATACCAAAGATCACCATCGATCCTGTGCCTTTTGGAAGATACTTTTTCGCTAATTCATGGTCAGGGTGTGAAGGATGCCCAGGATAGGAAACCCAGTCAACCGCAGGGTGATTTAGTAAATAATCGACTATTTGTCTTGTATTGGACACATGCTCCTTCATTCGGACATGAAGGGTTTCAAGTCCAAGCGTAAACTGGAAGGCATTTTGCGGACTAAGGGCAGGGCCAAGATCACGCAATAATTGCACGCGGGCTTTAATGATATAAGCCGCAGCACCGAGAGCTTCTGCATAAACAAGATCATGATAGCTAGCATCCGGAGTCGTGAAGCCAGGGAATTTCGGTGAATTCCAATCAAACTTACCACCGTCAACAATAATGCCGCCTGTTGTTGTCCCATTACCTAAAAGCCATTTAGTCGCCGAGTGTACGACAATGTCGGCACCATACTCGATTGGCCGGCATAGATACGGCGTTGCAAAGGTATTGTCAATAATTAATGGAATCCCGACCTCATGAGCAATTTCTGCTGTTTTTTCAATATCTAGTACACGTAAGCTTGGATTACCAATTGTTTCTGCAAAAACTGCTTTTGTTTTTTCCGTAATTGCAGTCCGGAAATTTTCTGGATCATCAGCATCAACAAATTTTACGTTAATTCCATATTTCGGAAGAGTAACAGCAAATAAATTGTAGGTTCCGCCATAAAGGTTCGATGCAGCGACAATTTCATCCCCCGCTTGGGCAAGGTTTAAAATCGCGAGCGTAATCGCTGCCATGCCGCTCGCAACTGCAAGGGCGCCAACGCCGCCTTCTAATAATGCCACCCTTTCTTCAAAAACAGTGGTCGTTGGATTGTGAATCCGGGTATATATGTAGCCAGGTTCCGCTAAGCTGAAAAGGTTTGCCGCATGTTCGGTATTTTTAAATTGATAGGCATTGTTTTGATAAATCGGAACAGCACGAGCGCCTGTCACCGGATCCGGAGCCAAACCACCATGAACACTTAAAGTTTCAAATCGATATTTCTTTTGATTTTCTGCCATACTAAGTTCCTCCTCCTTTGATAAATTAATAAGCCCCCAATTCATAAGAAGAGGGGGCTCTCTCTTCTCATCTCCCAGAGCTTTAAAGCTCTGCTGGATTTAGCACCGTGTTACAAACCGGTTGCCGGGCTTCATAGGGCCAGTCCCTCCACCACTCTTGATAAGAATGCTTTATTGAATTATTTTTATTGATAGAATATTTAAATAATAGATTACATGAAGATTAATTCCGAGTCAATACCTTTGATTAAATTATTTTTATGAACTAGCTGTTCTGTGCTTTTGTTAAAAAGAAAATCGACTCTAGTAAAAGAGTAGTTCGTAATGGTGTTGAAGCCTTCAATTGCCCTTGCTGTTCAAGAACCCTAAGCCTTTCCGTCCCTTCAAAGAGCTGTTTCATTGCGGTTGGGGATCCGCTAATCTCGTATTTCACCTGCTGTCCGTCAAGATTTTGCAAGAAAAGTATTCCGCCATTTTTTATGTTTAACTGAATGATTTGCTGATCACAATGAAGGTTTACCTGTATATCGGCCTGATGAATTAAGGGTAGGACATGCCCCTGATCTTTGATTTTTACTAGAAATGTTTTTATCGCATCGATCATTTACATCACTCCGGTCTACTCACTTTTACATTACTAATTCAGCAAGTGGGGACGGATTCCTTTTATTATCACTCGACATTTCTCTATGCTTTGGCAGTGTTTCGGCTATCACTCGACATTTCTTTATGCTTTGGCAGTGTTTCGGCAATTTCCTGAGAAATATGTCGTATCTTTATGAAATTTTAGCAGGTGCTGACGTTTCTTTTTTACCGGTGAACCCTTTAAATACCAGGAAGAAATAAATGGAACCGATTAGATATAATGTTGCGGTAATCGTGAACACATAGGCGTAGCCCCAATACGAGCCGTATTTTACAACAATTCCTGTGGAAACCGGCCCCATGAATGCCCACCCTAAATTAAACACCATTTGGTTAACTGAATTCGCGAGTCCCTTCATCGAGTCGTTTACTTTCGACATCATTAATGACATTTGGATTGGGTTACCGGCGTTCATTAATGCTTGGCGAAAAAGAAAACCAAGTGCCGCCAGCCATAACTGTTCTGTATAAGCTGTTAATAAAAGGAATGGAAGAGATGCAAGCTGTAAATAAACAACTGCCTTCACGTCACCGACTTTTTTGACCACGAGCGGACCAATAAACATCGCTAAGGCCGTTGCTGCTTGCCCAAGTGAGATGATTAAACCGATTGATGTTGTGGAAGCGCTAAAGCGGTCTGCAAAATACAGATTTAAATATGGAATAACAAGCCCTGCTCCAAAGCCAATCAATAGCTGCGCAATCGCAAATAATACAATCAACTTCATTCCATCATTTTTCCAAGCTATTGAAGGGTTAAATTTCTTCTTTTCAGCTGGTTTCTGTTTAGGAAGTTCATCGAATTTCATTGTCGGAAAGATTCCAATTAGATAAATGACTGCCCCAATGATCAAGGTGAAACGGATGCTATTTATATCGCTGGCAAAGGAAGAAAATATGTCCGTTAACATTCCGCCTAAGAGGTTACCGATAACATTCGCAGCGGTCATAAAGGCAAAATAAAGGCTGAATAGGTTCACCCTCTGTTCCGCAGTTGAATTTTCGGCGAGCCATGGAATACCTGATACCTGCAAGAAGGCCATTGTCAAACCGCTGGTAAAGGCAAGTGAGATTAGCACCCCTTGTGTGGAAAAAATACTCCTCAACAGCAATACTGCTCCAGAAATTAAGATGCCATAAAAAAATACTCTTTTTCGCCCATAACGGTCACTAATGAGTCCTGCCGGTACTAGGATAATCGCTGTAGCAAGCGAGGTCATCGCAATTACCTGGCCATTAACCGCCTCTGTGTAGCCGAGTTTACGGATATAAAAATTGTAAATAACCATGAAAATGCCAAGGCCTATTTGCGTGAAAATATTTGCCATAAAGCTTAACTTGATGTTCCGATTATACGTTTGAAATTGTGCAGCCCAGTTATAATAAAAGGCCATTTGGTTTCGCCCCTTTGGTTATTTCGTATCCCTAAGTATCATAATGCATAACAGAAGTTTTTGTAAATGGTGAAATTTCTGATTTTTTGTGTATTTCCGGCATAATCGAATTTTTTGGCAAAATGTTGAAAAGTATTCAAATACTCATATACGATTTCGGGGTTTTTTTTATAAAATGTAATTGGAAAGGAAGTGGAATATGAATTTTAAACCTCGCTCTGAACCAGTTGAAGCAATAATTCTGAGAATCCTTAACGCCCGAATGCCTTTGGGTGAAAAAGACAAACAACACTTTCATAATCTTGTAAAGGGTTATGAGGGTGAAGTAATGTTTGACTTTTTGACAGAAAAACTTCAATGTCAAAGCTATATTTTAAATGACTTGTTTCTTGAATCTAGCGGCAGTAAATTTCAAATTGATTCATTAATGTTGACTCAAGAAACTCTATACCTTTTCGAAGTGAAAAATTACGAAGGTGATTTTTATTTTGAAAATGACAGGTTCTATACGATTTCCAAAAAAGAAAAGGAAATTAAGAATCCACTGCAACAGCTTGAACGAAGTGAATCCTTGCTCCGTCAACTGCTCCAGAATCTAGGGTATCGGATACCTATCGAGGCATATGTTGTCTTTATCAACCCCGAGTTTAATTTATATCAAGCCCCTCTTAACAAACCTATTATTTATCCGAATCAGCTCAATCGTTTTATAAAAAAATTAAAGATGAGGTCATCAAAATTAAACGGATTTCACAAAGAGATGGCTAACCAATTAGTTTCTTTGCATCAAATTGAATCACCTCATAACAGGTTACCTCTCTATGATTATGCTCAACTAAAAAAGGGTATCATTTGTTCTGCATGCCACTCATTAAAGACCACTGTCGTTGAAAGGAAATTCGTATGTGAAGTTTGTGAACACCAAGAAGATATTGATCACGTTTTATTGAGGACTGTAGAGGAATTGAAGCTGCTTTTTCCGGATAAAAAGATTACCACTGTTGTGGTTCATGAATGGTGTAAGGTGGTGGAGTCGGTAAAAACAATTAGGAGGATTTTGAAGCAGAACTTGAGATACATTGGAAAGACAAAAGGTTCCTATTATGAGTAATGACGAACTCCTTTTTCCTGCCTTGGGCACAATTAATTTTTGTGACCGCAGCTACCTTTCTTTTCCTGAGCAGGGCACAATTAATTTTTTT
>NZ_JBALPG010000017.1:149971-159207 GCF_036965245.1 Neobacillus drentensis | reverse complement strand
CTCTTTTTTTCCTTAGCCGGGCACAATTAATTTTTTTTGTGACCGTAGATACTCTTTTTTTCCTTAGCCGAGCACAATTAATTTCCTTTTGTAACCGAAAAGAGCAATTTTCCATTTTTTCGATCACATTTCCTTACCGAATAGAACAAGTTTTCCCATTCAAAAAGCAGATGCATTCTGCATCTGCTTAAGTTAGTTGTTGTTTTATCTTTTCAAGCAAATATGGGACGGAATGGAAAGCGTAGATGGTTTCTTTCACCGTGCCGTTTTGAATAAATAATAGACATGGTACGCTTTCAATTGCAAAATTCTTAGCTAAATCCGGATAATAATTCAAGTTCATTTTTCCCATTTTGACATCTACAAGTTCCTCCACGATTTGCAGCATCCTTGATGCAAGCTGACAGGTGCCGCATAGTGGTGTATAAAAATATAACAGCCCGCTTTCATCATGATCGAGGAAAGCAGCCAGATCATCTCGATTCCATTCGTTCATAATCACATTATCCCATTTCTAAAAACTCAGTATGAACATCGATATTCGCCCCTAGGAGAACAGTCGCCAAATGGTGCACTGGTGCAGTTGCAACCTCGCGATACATCCGATCAATATATAAATGTTCAGCCTGTGGAAACTCCCGTTTGAATCGTTTGCGAAGTTTCTCACCGGCAGCATCAGAATCAACAAGAATATAGACATCCTTGTTTTCAAGAAAATCAATCAATTCATCTAATTTGGTGTGACTAATGGTCCCATTTGTACAAATGATTTCAACCGGTTCCTTTACAATACTCTTTACCTTATTTTTATCTGATTTTCCTTCGACAATAAGAACTTTGTCAACATACGAATCATTCATATCCACATCACCTGTAATAGAAGTTGTTTATGTTAACATATTCTAAAATATTGATTACGTGTGCCCTCTTCTTAGTATGTTAACTATAGCATTATTGTCATTATAAAAATAGAGTATTGCTCATAGGATACAGCTGTTTTACTTTACATTTTATTATAGTTTCCCCAATTTTAGTAGAAGGAAAAGTGGGAATTTAAGAGAAAAAGCACCTTCACAAGGTGCTTTCCAAATCAATAATTATTCTTCCTTCGTCATCTCATCGTATTGTTCAGCAGTCATAAGGTTATCTAATTCGCTGCTATCAGATAGTTCAATCACAATCATCCATGCCTTTTCAAATGGTGATTCATTTACGAATTCAGGACTGTCACTTAAATCTTCGTTTACTTCCACAACCTTACCGCTGACAGGTGCGTAAAGCTCAGAAACGGTTTTAACAGATTCAACACTGCCAAATGGTTCGTCAGCCGTTACTTCATCTCCGACTTCTGGAAGCTCAACGAAAACGATATCCCCTAATTCATGCTGTGCAAAGTCTGTAATCCCAACGCGTACTCTTTCCCCTTCAACCTTTACCCATTCATGTTCTTCTGAATAACGAAATTCTTTTGGTGTGCTCATTAGCTCTAATCCCTCCATATTTTTTTTAATCTATCATCGAAATATATCGATTTCCATTAGTAAATTGTGAAGAGTAGGCTTAAAGCCACATTTTCTCATACTCTTCTTCTTTAAAGCCCACAGTGACACGTTCACCATCCGTTAAAATCGGCCTTTTGATCAGCATCCCGTCAGATGCTAGCAAATCAAGCAGTTCATCATCGGTAGCAGACTTCATTTTATCCTTGATCCCTAATTCCCGATATTTTAACCCGCTCGTATTAAAAAATTTCTTTAATTCCAAGCCGCTTTTCTGATAAAACGCCTGCAACTCTTCGCGCGTTGGGGGCTGTTCAACAATATGTACTTCTTCATATGAAAGCTGATGGGCATCCAGCCATTTCTTTGCATTTCGGCATGTGCCGCATTTTGGATACCAGTAAAAAGTCAAAGACATTCGTTTCACCACCTATTTACTAAAAAAATGATGTGACCGCGTCAATAGAATATTACCATAACGTTTTTCAAAATCCTAACAAGAGGCCTAAAAAGTTCTCCATAGGAAAAATTCGACTAATTTCGTAAAAGTCCTTCCTTAGTATGATAATTATTTTTCAAAAAAATAAGCTCCCTTCACACTGGAAGGAAGCCCTGATTAATTAAACAATATAGCGTTCAGCTTCAATTAATACGTTTGCTGCTTCGCGTTTTTTCGCTATTACGTTGAGTGGGGTATGGCGAGTAAATTTACGAAGAGAAGACAACATCATTCGAAGTGTATCGCCTTGTTCAACAGCTACTAAAGTTTCTTTTGCATCTGCTTCAATTTTGTTGAATGCTTCTTGGCAGAAGATTTGCGTATATAGGAGCTTTTGGTTGCTCTTTTCTACGCCTTCTTTTGCAATTGCCTTTTCTGTACGTAAAACAACTGACTCCATTGCATAGACGTTAGATGCGATATCCGCGATATTGGCGAGGACTTCCTGCTCTTTTTCAAGAGCCTTGCCAAATTTTTGTGCCGCCAATCCAGCTGCCAATAAACCAATCTTCTTCGCATTTTTCACTAGATATTTTTCTTGAGCAAGCGGCTCTTCGCCAGGTTCTTCCGGCATTAACATCATTAATTCTTCTTGAAGCGCCATCGCTTTTTGGAACAGCGGCAGCTCACCTTTAAATGCTTTCTTCAAGAAGGTGCCTGGCACCAATAGACGATTGATTTCATTCGTTCCTTCAAAGATTCGGTTAATACGGGAATCACGGTAGGCTCTTTCAATTGGATACTCCTGCATAAAGCCATATCCGCCATGAATTTGTACGCCTTCATCGACCACATAATCTAACACTTCACTGGCAAAGAATTTATTAACCGAGCACTCGATTGCATATTCAGCAATCGAATTAGCCACCTTTTTAATATCCTTGGCATCTTCAGTTGAAAGCTGGCCTTGGTTATCTTCATACAATCCAACCGTACGGTACACAGAGCTTTCTGCTGCATAAATCTTAGATGCCATTGTGCCAAATTTTTCTTTTGTTAAATTGAATTGAGAAATAGGTGTTTTAAATTGCTGACGGCCATTTGCATATTTAACGGTCATTTCAAACGCGGATTTAGAACCACCAACAGCGCCGACTGCTAATTTGTAACGTCCAATGTTTAAGATGTTAAATGCAATAACGTGACCGCGCCCAAATTCACCTAATAAATTTTCTACAGGGACAGGAACATCCTCTAAAATAAGTGTACGTGTCGATGAGCTCTTGATCCCCATTTTCTTCTCTTCAGCGCCAGTGGAAACCCCTGGGAACTCTCTGTCGACGATGAAGGCGGTGAAGTGCTCGCCATCTACTTTTGCATATACAACAAAGACATCCGCAAAACCCGCGTTTGTGATCCACTGCTTTTCACCGTTTAGAATATAATGAGTACCTTCAGCATTTAATTTAGCTGTTGTTCTTGCGCCTAGGGCATCGGAACCTGATCCTGGCTCTGTTAATGCGTATGCAGCAAGCTTTTCACCTGAGGCAAGAGCAGGTAAATACTTTTTCTTTTGCTCCTCATTACCAAATAAAACAATTGGCAGGGAGCCGATCCCAACGTGAGCTCCGTGGGAAAGTGAGAAACCTCCGGCCTTTGACATTTTTTCAGTAAGGAGTGAAGACGTGATTTTATCTAATCCTAAGCCATCATATTCTTCAGGTACGTCAGCTGCTAAAAGACCAAGTTCACCTGCTTTTTTGAGCAGCTTTACAGTACGATCGAATTCATGTTTTTCTAAATATTCAACCTGTGGAAGAACATCTTTTTCAACGAAGTCTTCAGCTGTCCTAGCAATCATTAAATGCTCTTCTGTAAAATCTTCCGGTGTTAACATATCTTGGCAAGAAATATCTTCGATTAAAAAGCTTCCGCCTTTAATATATTTTTTTGTTTCGTTTGTCATTATACTTTCCTCCTAATCTATTTTGTTAAAGCAATTCGAATACGCCGGCAGCACCCATTCCGCCGCCAATACACATCGTTACGACACCAAATTGCTCATTTCTGCGCTTCAATTCATGAATGAGTGAGAGTGTTAATTTTGCTCCGGTACAGCCAAGCGGGTGACCG
Source organism: Neobacillus drentensis (assembly GCF_036965245.1). GTDB lineage: Bacteria > Bacillota > Bacilli > Bacillales > Cytobacillaceae > Neobacillus > Neobacillus drentensis_G. The sequence goes on along the minus strand of NZ_JBALPG010000017.1, from coordinate 155,136 downwards.
AGAGCAATCGCACCGCCATTGACGTTGACGATTTCTTCATTTAATCCAAGTTCACGGATGACTTGGAGTGACTGGGAAGCAAACGCTTCATTCAATTCGAACAAATTAATATCGGAAAGCTCTAAGCCAGCAAGTTTAACGGCTTTTGGAATGGCAACAACCGGGCCGACTCCCATAATTTCAGGCGGTACGCCGCCGACAGCAAACGATCTGAATTTTGCTAATGGTGTTAAGCCAAGTGATTCTGCCTTTTCACGGTCCATCACCATCACAGCGGCGGCCCCGTCACTTGTTTGCGAGGCATTTCCGGCTGTCACAGAACCTGTTACCGAGAAGGCAGGACGAAGCTTCGCAAGTGCTTCAAGGTTTGTATCTGGACGAACTCCTTCGTCTTGTGAAAATTGGATTGTTTTTTCAACTAGTTTATTGTCATTTCCAACCGTACGAATCGTCACATCGACTGAGACAATTTCATCTACAAATTTCCCTTCTGCAATCGCTTTGGCGGCACGCTGGTGACTTCTGACCGCAAAGGCATCCTGATCTTCTCGGGAAATGCCATACTTTTGCGCTACCTGCTCTGCAGTATGACCCATTCCCATATAATATTGCGGTGCCGTTTCGGCTAGTTTAATATTCGGACGAACAACATGGCCCATCATTGGGATCATGCTCATTGATTCCGCGCCGCCGGCAATCGCTGTATCTGTGTGTCCAAGCATGATTCCTTGCGCAGCATAGGCGATGGCCTGTAAGCCTGACGAACAGAAACGATTTATGGTGATGGCAGGGACTGTATACGGAAGTCCTGCTAACGCTCCGATGTTTCGTGCCATGTTATTTCCTTGTTCTGCTTCCGGCATCGCACAACCCATAATTAAATCATCAATATTTCCTTCATAATTCCCAGCACGCTTTAATGTTTCTTTTACAACCAACGCTCCCAAGTCATCAGGGCGAACATGGGCGAGCGTTCCTTTCTTTGCCTTACCAACCGGGGTACGAGCTCCGGCAACGATTACCGCTTCTCTCATGCAAGTTCCCTCGCTTTCTTTCAAATTATCTATCTATTTTTTCGAAATGGGCCCAAATTATCGAGCCCTATATCAGTTTCTTAACGGTTTTCCCTTCACAAGCATATGCTGCATGCGCTGCTGTGATTTTGGCTCTGCAATCAGGCTTAAGAAAGCCTCTCTTTCTAGATCTAATAAATATTGCTCTTCTACTTCCGTTCCTAACGGCACTTTACCGCCGGCAATCACATAGGCAATTTTCTTGGCAATTTTCAAATCATGCTCAGAAATATAGCCAGATAAGCGCATTGCTTCTGCACCAAGCAGCAACGTCGCATAGCCAGTTTCACCAACTACCGGAACCTTTCTGCGCACTTTTGGCATATAGCCTTGTTCAGATAGGCTAAGTACAGCTTGTTTCGCATCATAAATCAGATGGTCGCTATTGATGCTAATTCCATCAGATGAATCTAAGAAATTATTTTCCCTTGCTTCTTCCGCGGATGTAGAAACCTTCGCCATCGCAATCGTTTCAAACACTTTGTTGGCAACATTTTGCAAGTCAAATGGAACACCGTTTGGAAGGTTTTCTAAGTGCTTCATGTAAAGCTCTTTGTTACCTCCTCCGCCCGGCAGCAGTCCGACCCCCACTTCGACAAGCCCCATATATGTTTCAGCTGACGCTTGAATATGTGCTGCAGGAAGGCAAACCTCTGCACCTCCGCCAAGTGTCATCCCAAATGGTGCAGCGACAACAGGCTTAGAGCTGTATTTCACTTTCAACAAGGCACTATGCAGGTGGCGAACAATCATATCAAGCTCATAAATATTGTCATCCTGTACTTCCATTAACATCATCGCTAGGTTTGCACCGACACAGAAGTTCTTTCCTTGATTACCGATGACAAGACCCTTATAATTTTTCTCTACTTCATCAACAGCAAAATTAATCATCTGGACGATATCGAGACCAATCGCGTTGTTAGGTGAATGGAATTCTAGAAGTGCAACACCGTCGCCAAGATCAATTAAACTTGCGCCGCTGTTCTTTTTAATTACACCTTTTTGTTTCTTGATTTTTTTAAGGTCAATCGCCTTTGGATTGTATTCCACTAGTCTATATTGGCCATTATGATAGAAGAACAGCTCGCCATTTTCTTCTAAATAGAAAGAAGAATTTCCTTTTTCCAGCATTTCAGTAACCCATGCAGGAACTTCCACACCAGCTTCTTTCATCTTTTGAACAGATTTTTCAACACCAATGGCATCCCATGCTTCAAATGGACCCATTTCCCAGCCAAAGCCCCATTTCATTGCGCGGTCAATCGCAACGATATCGTCAGCAATTTCACCTAATAACTGTGCAGAATAGACAAAAGATGCAGTGAAGGTATTCCATAAAAATTGTCCGGCACGATCATTCGCATAGACAAGCGCTTTCAATTTATTCGCCGTACCTTTTTCCTGCTTGGCTAATTCGACTGCAGGTGTAGACAGTTTTTTTCGAGGTCCATATTCTAATATATTGGGATCCAGTTCAAGAATTTCTTTTCCTTTTTTCAAGAAGAACCCTTGTCCGGACTTACTTCCAAGCCAGCCTTTTTCAATCATCGCTTTTAAAAAGGCAGGGACTTCAAACACTTCTTTCTCTTTCCCGCTCACTTGTTCGTACACGTTACCAGCAACATGATAGAACGTATCCAATCCAACCACATCAAGAGTACGGAAGGTGGCACTTTTTGCTCGGCCAATTAATGGTCCTGTGATGGAATCGACTTCGCCGACACTTAAGCCTGCTTTTAGCATTTCTTGAACAGTGACAAGGAGGCCATACGTACCAATCCGATTAGCAATAAAGTTTGGTGTATCCTTAGCGACAACAACGCCTTTTCCTAACACATCCTCACCAAAGGTTTTCATGAAGGAGAGAACTTCCGGGTCAGTGTATTGGGTCGGAATTACTTCTAATAATTTAAGGTAGCGCGGGGGGTTAAAGAAATGTGTTCCAAGGAAATGCTTTTTGAAATCGTCGGAACGGTTCTCCACCATTGCTTCTACGGAAATTCCAGAAGTGTTAGAGCTGATAATACTACCTGGCTTACGGCATTGGTCAACCTGTTCAAAAACCTGCTTTTTAACGCCTAGGTTTTCCACAACTACTTCGATTACCCAATCAACATCCTTTAGTTTCACTAAATCGTCTTCCAGATTCCCTGCTTCAATGAGATTGAGGTTCTTTTTAGCTGTCAGTGGAGCCGGCTTTTGCTTCAATAATTTTTGAATGCTTGTTGCACTGATACGATTACGTACTTGTTTGTCAGCTAATGACAATCCCTTTGCTTCTTCTTCTTTCGTTAACTCTCGTGGCACAATATCCAACAATAGCGTCGGAATGCCGATATTTGCTAGGTGGGCAGCAATTCCTGAGCCCATAACTCCAGATCCTAGGACAGCTGCTTTTTTTATCAATTGGTTCAACATTGTCTCCCCCTTCAAACTTTGAATGAACACTCATTCATTTTCTTGTCAAAAAAATTTATTTTTGAATGAGTTCTGCTACTATTTACTATAAAATATTTCGAAAATTTGTGCAATCTATAAACGCGGAAAATTGAAATTTTTTTGAACTTTTATTTTTGGCAAAATAATTCTCCCCGTTTGGGCATGCTATTTCCTGAGGTGATATTGATGGCGAGAATGAAAAAGAATCCTTCAAAAGCAGGCGTTAGTGCCGCTAGTGTGAAAGGCAATGGCGGACCAGGCAACGAAGAAGCTCACTTGGATAAAAAAAACAGCCAGAATAATCAATACAAGAGGTAGTAAGAAAAGCGGAAGCGCAACTTTTGCAGTGTATAGACTGAACGATAGGGATCCGATGTTGACTTATCGCAGGGAGAAGATCGAATTTATCTCACCGCTGGACGACGGAGCTAGACAAGAATCAGGCTAATTTGTTCAGCCTGATTCCTGTTTTGTATAAAAGTTTCATTGGGAGAAACCATAATGTCATAAAGATATCTTTGAAATAGGAGGGTACACTATGCAGCAGCAAAATATGAATATGCCAAATATGAACATGCAGCAGCCGCCAGGAGTGATTTCAACAAAGGATTCGCTTTACTTAACCGACATGATGTCGTGGAATTTACTTTCTGCAAAAAAAGCTCACTTTTTTGCCCAACAATGTCAGGATCCTGAGCTGAAGGCAGAAGCAGAAAAGTGCGGACATATGCATCAGCGTCATTATCAACAGCTTCTTCAGCACTTAGGCCAGCATGCGAATCAGCAGCAGCCATTAAACAATATGCAGTAGAAACGAAAAGCAGAAGCGCCATGTTCAAATGCGTTATAGGGAGAATTATTGATTGGTAAGCAGAGCGCAGCCAAATGTTAGTCTCTCTTAATGCCTACAGAAAGCGATGGCTTTCTGTAGCCAGGCAAAAGACAAGCAGACGAGAAGTTGCTCTTTAACCTTCTTGACTGATTGGCTAATGACCCCGAGCCCTTAGGCGCTGAAGCTAGACAATAAAGGAGGTATTTTCAATGAACCAAAATCAACAAAAGATTCAAAACCCGGAAACACAGGTAGCTAAAACCCCGCAAATGAATGATCGCGATTTCATCACTGATTTACTAACAACAGAAAAATATCTGACTACCTCTTACAGTATGGCGCTGCATGAAGCAAGTCACCAAGGGCTATATCAGGACATTATGAAGATTTTTACGGAAACGGAACAATGCCAGCGTGACATTTATGACCTTATGTTTAGAAAGGGCTGGTACGCAATCGAAGCAGCCGACCAACAAAAACTGCAACAATCTTATCAGCAGTTTCAGGGGTATACCAATCAATTTCCGACAGGCGGGACGCTTCAATAAGACAAAAGCCAGGAGGATTTCTATAATGGGTTTGTATGTAGTGTAGGTGCAAAAAAATAAAACACAAAGGAAATTTCTGGTCAATTCACAAGTTTTCCATTACTCAATTCAAAGGAAATTACACATTTAGTTTTGTCCTAGATGAGTTTTGTCCTTCATTGAACTTATGAAGGCTATTTCTCTAGTTTTCTTGATGAGTTTTGTCCTTCATTGACCTTATGAAGGCCTTTTCTCTACTTTTCTTGATGTGTTTTGGCCTTCATTGACCTT
>NZ_JBALPG010000017.1:95845-149748 GCF_036965245.1 Neobacillus drentensis | reverse complement strand
TTCATTGACCTTGTGAAGGCCATTTCTCTAGTTTTCTTGATGGGTTTTGGCCTTCTTTGACCTTGTGAAGGACTGGATGGTTCCTGAAAAGTTCTGAGAGTTAAGCTGTTCTGTTATGCTTTAGACCTTAGTCGTGAACCCGTTAAGAATTCCTACGCATTTTCTAGGTAAAAATAAACCTTACTTCTTTACTGATTTCCGATACTGTTCATTCAATTGTTTAACTTCATGAATGATTTGCTTCATTTCTTCCTTTGCCTCAGGGTATAGTGCACTCCAATGGTTGATTAATGCCGGCATCAACCTTAGCGATATGAGAGTACAACGCCCAAGCCTTCACTTTTTCCTTCGTTTCCGCGTTGCTTTCACCAACTAATAGTTCACTGTATTTTTCAAGCAAAGCTTCAAACTGCTCCGCAAATACTTTCTCCATCGTGACACCTTCCATCTTTACCTAAATGAGTACATGGACATGTTTTGCAGCGCTTACCTGCCGGGAGCTGATAGGAAAAGCAGCATGTTTTTCTAATTCTTACCTCTTCATCGCGTTCTTTCAAATACATCTTTTCAGTAAAGTATTTTTGCAGCGGGTTTAGGTTATAAGCACCAAATATTTGCCCTTCTGCTTCTAATATTAAATATCGAAAATCGTCCTTAGTGTTAGCATTGTCGCTATCATTCAGTTCACTTTCATATAGCCAAAATAAATATACAACAATATTTTCCCACAGAATCAACTTGGAAATACCGACTGTTTTTTCCAGATGAGAAATCATTGGGTAAATGTTATTTGCAAAAAGATCTTTTAGAACACTTTTGCGCCATTCTGGACGATTCTCATTCGAACCCAAGCTTTGCACTTCGGCATCCTTTAAAGAAAAGGAAGGAAGCCAATCTCTCCCTTGTTCGGATGGCTCCATTTTTACGTTATCCAACGATACATGAAGCTTTTTATTCAAAGCGGTCATCGCATAGAGCGACATCACCGCTAAAAAGGCATACCGTTTGATAAAAATCGATGCGGCAACTTTTTCTGTAGGGGCACCAATCGCAAGGGATAAATTTTTCAAAAAGTCCTTAAGGGACGATTCATCCAATAGATCAGCGAGACTAAATGAATGTTCCAAGCTGGTATTGAACCTGAATTTTTTTAATTGAATCCTTTCCTGTTCTGTCAGCATACTAGCCATTCATCGCCACCGCCTGATTAAGGATACATCTTCCTTTGCCATAAGGAATGCAAAGTGGTGTCCCAAATAGTGGGTCCATTGTCACCTCACAGTCCATGCCAAACACATTTTTGACAAGACTGCAGTTGATGACATGCTCTGGCTTCCCTTGGGCAAATACCTTCTTGTCCTTAATGGCAACCACATTATGAGCATAACGGCAGGCAAGATTGAGGTCGTGAAGCACCATGACAACGGTCCGCTTTTTCTTTTCATTTAATTCAAAAAGCAAATCGAGTATTTCAATTTGATGGGTCATATCTAGGTATGTGGTTGGCTCATCTAAAAGGATGATATCAGTGTCCTGGGCCAAGGTCATTGCAATCCATGCCCTCTGTCTTTGCCCGCCGGAGAGAGAATCCACCGTTCTCTCTTTTAATTCCTCCAAACGAGTAGCTTTCAGGGCATCATTAACCTTTTTCTCGTCTTCCTCGGACCATTGCTTTAACCACGATTGATGTGGATAGCGCCCTTGTTTGACGAGTTGGAGAACGGTTAACCCTTCCGGAGCAGTTGGTGATTGGGGCAAAATCGCCATCTTTTTTGCAATTTCCTTTGTTGAAAGTTTGGCAATCGCTTTTCCTTCGAGCAAAACGCCACCGGACTTCGGTTTTAGGAGGCGGGCGATGGAACGAAGGAGAGTGGATTTCCCACAGCCATTTCCCCCGATAAAAACAGTAATTTCACCCTTTGGAATTTTCAAATCCAACTCATTAATAATGAGCGTCTCTCCGTAGGAAAGGGATAAATTTTTCGTTTCAATCGCATTCATCATCTTGCCAGCTCCTTTTGCCATTTATCTAGACAGCAGGTGCGGAATTATGTTCACCTGCATTTTTCGTTTTATGCGTTTCTTGTTTTAAAAAGTAAGTAAATAAAGTATGGTGCACCGATCCCGGCAGTAAACACACCGGCAGGCACTTCTAACGGTGAAAACATCGTCCGGCCGATTAAATCAGCAACCATGACCAGGATGCCTCCCAGCAGTGCTGATGTCGGAAGCAGCGCCCCAAATGATGATCCCACTAGCCTTCTTGCCATATGTGGTGCCATTAAACCGACAAAGCCAATGCCACCTGCAAAAGCGACTGAACTGCCAATCAAGGCGGTGCTGATCATTAATAGTAGAAAACGTTGTTTTTGTACCTTGCCGCCTAAACCGGTGGCAACTTCATCGCCAAGCTCTTGAATATTAATCGTTCTTGCTGCCACGATGGCAATGATGAGAAAAATAACAGTCCACGGTACGAGCGTTGCTACGTTTTTCCAATTAGAACCATAAACCGTACCGGTAATCCAAATATTCGCTTGGCTCGCCTGATAAATTGGCCCCATGACCATCATTAATGTTGTTAATGCCTGCATCAAAGTTGAAATCCCGATACCAATCAACACGAGTCGAATCGGTGAAACACCATTTTTCCATGCAAGGAAGTACACTAAGAACGCCACAATCCCTGCTCCTAAAAAAGCAGCTAACGGTAACCAGGCGATGCTGACGGTTAAGGCATTATTTGAATCACTAAAGAAAGCTAAAAAACCAACAACAGCCACCGATGCGCCACCAGTAATCCCTAGAACATCCGGTGAGGCGAGCGGATTTCGAATCATTCCTTGTAATATCCCACCCGCTACAGCTAATGACATTCCAACCATTAAGGCGACGATAATTCTTGGCAGACGGAAGGATGTAATAATCAGCTTTTCCATCTCCGGGCCGCCGCCAAATAAAACTTTTACCACGGTGAGTGGGTTAATTTTCATATCTCCTATACCAGTACTAAGAACAAACACTATGAATGTGACAAGGATCAGGATGAAAAAAATAAATGCAGCTTTTCGATCGATTAAAAAGGATAGTTTGCCCTTAAAAAGACGGAAATTTTTATATTTGCTCATCGGCCATTAAACCCCCTTCTCGCAATGTAAATAAAGAATGGAGTTCCAATAATGGCAGTCATGACACCGACGGGTACTTCTGAAGGCATTAATATATATCTTGCAGCGATATCTGCTGCAAGTAACAAGATCGCACCAAGAACACCAGATAACGGAATGACCCAGCGATGATCAATCCCGATGACAGACCTTGTAATATGGGGAACGACAATCCCGACAAAGCCAATTGGCCCTGCCACTGCTACGGAACCCCCGGCTAATAAAATAACAATGATACCAATGGCGATTTTAACAAGACCGGTATTTAGCCCCAGTCCTTTCGCGACATCTTCCCCCATGGACAGGATATTCATTTTTCCTGCAATCAGAACGGCACCAACCCAGCCAAGCCCGATGAATGGTAAAACCGAAACGAGCGTCTCCAGCTTCCGGCCTTGAACAGACCCGGCAAGCCAAAACAGAACCTGCTCGAGTGCGGCTTCATCCACAACTAGTAGTCCTTGAGTGAATGAAGAAAACATCGCTCCTATTGCAGCACCAGCTAACGTAAGTTTCATCGGTGTTAAACCTTCTCTTCCGAAAGAACCAATTCCATAGACGCTGACGGCAGCGACTGCAGCTCCTAAGAAGGCAAGACCATTGAAGGCTTGTAAATCATTAACCGAAAATAAAGTTACAGCAGTTACAACTGCAAAACCTGCGCCAGCATTGATCCCGAAGATTCCAGGAGATGCAAGAGGATTTTTCGTCAAGGTCTGCATGAGTACCCCTGCAATTGCTAGGCTTGCCCCTACCGCCGACGCTATTAAGGCTCTGGGAAGTCTTACAGTTTGAATAATAATATGTTCGTTTGAGCCATTATAATGCGTAAAAGCATCGATTGCCGTCCGCCAGCTTGTATCTGTATAGCCAAAAATGATACTAGCACACATAAGCAGCAGCATGACTAATATCGCGATAATAAATCCGATCCATTTTAATGATGTATTTTTTAACAGCATGTGATTGAAACCCTTCTAACTTCTTTTAGTTCATTAAATGTAGTCTATCTCTAATTGATAACTATTGTCAATGAATTTGAGAATCATTTTCAACTATATCTATTACCGTTCACAAATATGTAAATGATTTTGAAAATCATTTTCAATTAATGATTGACAGCCTCCTTTACTTCATTTTATGATAAGAATGTCATTGAAAATGATTATCATTTACAAATATTAAGGAGGATACATACAAAATGAAAGCAATAAAAACTCTACTCTCTCTCTTCTCCATCATGGCAATTTTCTTATTAGCTGGTTGCGGCGGTACAGAGGAGAAAACAACTGACAAGAAAGAAGCGCCAAAAACAACGGAAGAAAAATCGTATACCGTTGAACATGCGATGGGATCTACAACTATTAAGGGTACCCCAAAAAGAGTCGTAATTCTTACGAACGAAGGAATTGAAGCACTTTTAGCAATGGGAGTCACTCCTGTCGGTGCGGTTAAACCTGCTGTAGGTGACACATGGTATGACCATATTGCCGATAAAATGAAAGACGTAAAAGTTGTTGGTATGGAAAGTGAAGTAAATGTGGAAGCGATCGCTGCCCTAAAACCTGATTTGATTATTGGCAATAAAATGCGTCAGGAAAAGATTTACGAACAATTAAGTGCGATTGCTCCAACCGTATTTGCAGAAACTCTTCGCGGCGACTGGAAGGAAAACTTCAATTTATATGCAAAAGCACTTAATAAGGTAGATAAAGGTAATGAAGTCATTCAAAAATATGAATCCCGTATTGCTGATATCAAAGAAAAGCTTGGCGACAAAAAGAATATGAAAGTCTCTATGGTCCGCTTTATGGGTGGCGAGGTTCGTATTTATCATAAGGATACATTCTCAGGTGTTATTTTAAATGACCTTGGCTTTGCCCGCCCCGAAAGTCAAAATGTGGATGATTTTGCTGAAAGAAATGTCACAAAAGAACGAATTCCAGCAATGGATGGAGACATCCTATTCTATTTCACTTACGATACTGGTGACGGCACAGGATCTGAATTGGAAAAAGAATGGATAAACGACCCTCTGTTCAAAAACCTTGAGGTAGCGAAGAAAGGTGAAGTTCACAAGGTGAGCGATACGATTTGGAATACTGCCGGCGGAGTACTGGCTGCAAACCTGATGCTTGATGATATTGAAAAGATCTTTTTGAAAAAATAAGATTTGTGATAAGGACCGCCTGCATGTCAGGTGGTCATTGTTAATTATTCCGCCAATTTGGTGTGTATTTCCGCCGATTGCCGGATTTATTCCGCGAGTTTGAAGCTTATTTCCGCGTACTTTCGAATTAATTCCGCCAATTTTTACATTTTTTCCGCCAACCCCATTCAAAATTACCTTTTTTATGATAATTTCTAACCATGGTTTCGTTTTTTTCATCAGCTGCTTCTCCTTGCCAAGGGATTCCGCTAACTTGAGCCAGATTTCCGCCAACTTGAGCCGGATTTCCGCCAAACTACGCTCGATTTCCGCCAACTTTTATATTAATTCCGCCAAACTACGCTTGATTTCCGCCAACTTTTGTATTAATTCCGCCAAACCAGTTTTCAAGCAACAAAAAAAGAGCGAACTGACCTCGCTCTTTGTACAATTTTATGCCGTTGTTGAAAACATGTATTTTTTATAATGGTAGCGAATTGAAAAAATTAACCCCATCGCAAGCATGTTTGCCATTAACGCGCTCCCGCCGTAACTGATAAACGGCAGCGGAATACCAGTGATCGGCAGGACTCCGATGGTCATTCCGATATTTTGGAAAACGTGGAAGGTAATCATGCTGATGACTCCAACGCAAATATACGTATAAAAATTATTCTTCGTTTCCATGCCAACTTTTGTAATATGGTAGATCAATAGGAAAAATAAACTGATTAATACACTCGCTCCAATAAAGCCATATTCTTCACCGACAACACTAAAAATAAAATCAGTTTGACTTTCAGGTAAATAGACTTCTCGATTACCGAACCCTTTGCCGCCTGTCTGCCCAGAACCGATCGCGAGCAAGGATTTCGTCAGCTGATAGGCATCAGTACCTTGGTAACTATAAGGATCTAGCCATGAATAAATTCGACGCAGCTGATATTCGCCAACCCCAAGATACTTTGACAAAATATCGGGGTGCCAAAGGACAAAATAAAAAACTGTTCCGATCAGGACAATCCCAGCAGAAAACATTGGCACAAGTATTTTCCATGAAATCCCCGAGATAAAAATCATTCCCATTAAAATGGCTAGAAAGACGAGTGCAGTCCCTAAGTCCTGCTTGATGATTAGCGCTAATGGAACCATCGTTACGATCCCCATCTTGATTAACAACCAAAAATCAGATTGCACGGACTTGACCGGATTTTTTTGGTGATGTTGATCGATGACCCATGCAAGAGCTAGGATAATAAAGACTTTGACAAACTCCGATGGCTGCAAAGAAATCCCTGGAAGCTTAATCCAGTTTTTCGCACCATTGATTACCGGGGCAATACTTTCCGGAGCAACAATTAGAAAGCAAAGTAGAAAAATACCAAACCCGTACGCATACCAGGTGAGCTTTTTTAATTGATCCGAATCGAGGGTTATGACGGCTGCAATAATCCCCGTGCCCACTACGTACCAAACAATTTGCTTGATTAAAAAGTTTTCCTTGTACTGCCCGCTAGCCTGCGCACTATAAATTGCTACACAGCTCGCTAAGAAAAGTAATATCAATATAAAAACAAGATTATAATCGAGTTTAGAAGTTGTATTGTTTTTTAAAGTCATTTTGGTTCCACCTTACTAAAAACTTGTACATTCCTTCATTATATTTTTAAAAACAATAAATCTCAACTTCTAACCTGCTAATGGTTTTATTTACATAAAGAAAACTCGCCGATTGGCGAGCCCCAAAGGGCGAAGACAGAGGCGTAGTTGTCCTTATGCCTGATAGGAAAGTTATACTTTCCTATCGGCTAAAAAAGGAAGTGTGTGCAGAGCAGTGGTTTACTTAATTCGTTACGTGAAATGTGTTTTTTTCATTACAATTGGATTTACTGATTGGTTTTGAGACGCTCCGCCCTTTTCCTTAGGAATAGATTCGCCTCACCTCACCTGCCATCCACTCCAAGTTATTCGGCACCTGTGGAATGCCGTATCCGATATAAAGCGGAGTTGTGACAAAACGAGAAACAATTTTCGCATAAATTTTATTGTCAATATGATGAAAAAACACATTATAGCTCGTCGCCTTGAACGGAAAATGGTTCAGGATATAGTGTACAGCCATCTGCATGTATTCCGAAAACTTCTCCTTATAACCAGAATCCTGCATCTCGACATTAAATTCATAAAAACCAACGCGCGGCTTTGTTGAGAGCGTAAACCGAACACCCTCAGCTTCCATAATAACGATTCCCTGGAACATTTCATGGAATACCTTCTCTTTATAGTCAATGTCATGTAAACCGACAATCTGCATATGGGGATGGGCAATTGTCCCACCAGACAATGGTCCATGGTTTTTGAAAAAAATGACCGATCGATATCTTCCAGTTTCCTCCATATCCAACCAATGTCGCAAGCCGAACCTAATCAATCTATGTAGATGGTCTTTTGAATAGGTTGATAAATCAGCATGGCAATTGTCTGTTTCAATCAACACGGTTTGATAGGTATTTTCCAATACAGGATATTTATTTTTCAAAAGAATAATTGGACCGTCCACTGCGATGAGGTCTGTTAGCTTGTCTCTTTCGCAAAACGGGCAGGCCTGTTCTTTGTTCCGAATACTTTCCGGCTTTTTGACACCGATAGACGTATTAAAATACAGATGTTTAGTTTCCAAACGTGTATCTCCTTTCAAAAAGACTATATTTCTATTTTATGGGAGAGGACGGATGGTTTGCACTTATTTTGATTAGCAACTGAAATTTTCATTGACCGTACTGGTAAAATAATCCCAAAATAGAGTTGAATTTCATTAAATGGCTGTTTCTTGCATATCATTTTAGTGTACTGGCTTATCATTATTTAAGAATGAGAGGGAGTTTATGTTAACAAAACTAGAAGCATTTATCCTCGGGATTATCCAAGGGTTAACGGAATTTTTACCGATTAGCAGTACGGGGCATCTTTATTTAGGAAGAAATTTATTTGGCTTACAGGAAGCCGGGCTTTTGCTCGATACGATGCTTCATGTCGGTACACTTCTTGCTGTCTTTGTTTTTTATAAGAATGAATTTATAAAAATTATTAAAAATCCTTTTAGCAAATTAACCTTTTTATTAATTGTAGGGACGATTCCAGCAGTCATTTTAGGACTTGCCTTTAAAGATTATATTGATGAAATCTCGAAGACAGGGGTTACCATCGGCTGGGAGTTTTTAATTACGGGGATTTTTCTGTGGCTCGCTGATTCAGCCAAAAATGGCTATAAGAAAATGGACGATATCAGCTATAAGGATGCATTCATCATTGGTACCTTTCAGGCGGTTGCCATTATGCCTGCGATTTCTCGGTCCGGAATGACCATTGTTGCTGCTTTATGGCGAAAGTTAGACCGTGAAACGGCAGCATACTTTTCCTTCCTCTTATCAACACCAGCGATTGCAGGGGCGATTGTCCTGCAAACAAAGGATTTGATCGGCGGTCAAGGGGAGGAAATCTCTTTATCTGCCTTGCTTGTCGGTATCGTTGCCTCTGCCCTCTTCGGTTATATCGCTGTTAGATGGATGATAGGTTATTTGAAGAACCATTCTTTAAAACCGTTTGCTATATACGTTTGGGCACTAGGATTACTCGTGCTACTTTTCCAATTCACAGGAAAATTTTAACCAAATTTGGTCATGCAAGACGATTTGCAAATAAATGAATTAGTTTTGCAAATAAACTCATCAGTTTCGCAAATAAAAAATTTTTTTTGTAAATAAAAGAGCAATTATGGCAAAATTGAATACTAAAAAGCGACTCACACATCGAGTCGCTCTCTTTTTTATTGTGCAACAGTTTGTTTTGCCATTTCTCTTGCTGCATCTGCTGCTTGTTCTTTCGCTTTTGCCATAATTTCCGGCACCTTTTTTGGAAAATGATCCATTCCCTCTGCAACGACCGTATCAAAGATCTCGAATCCTAGGAATTTAAATACCTTCTGTAAATAACGGTCGCCCATTTCAAATTCAAACATAGGGCCGCTTGAATAAATGCCGCCGCGGGTTTGAATGTGGATGGCTTTTCTTCCGGTAAGCAGCCCTTTTGGTCCTGATTCTGTATTGGTAAATGTTTTTTCTGCAATAAATAAGTTATCAATGAACTTTTTCAAAATTGATGGAGCGCCGAGATTCCAAATTGGTGTGACAAACACATAATAATCAGCAGCGATAAAACTGTCAGCAAGCGCATGCATTTTTTCAAGCTTTGTCCGCTCTACTTCCGATAACTGCTCTTTCGTATAACCCATGAACGATAATTTTGCCCTGGCGTACAAAAGATCCATATCAATATCAGGGATATCCATATTATATAAGTGCCAGCGCTCAATTTCGACATTCGGTTGTGCCTTTTGAAACTCTTCTAAAAAAACTTCCCCGATTTGCATCCCTTTTGATAGTTTAATGTCATTCTTCGGATTTGCAGTAATATACAAAAGTTTTGACATGAACATCCCTTCCCTTTAGCCACAATTTTTTTCTTCAATTACTATACTACAACAAACTTCTTTGCTCACCATTGAACAATAAGTGAAATTTATGAAATAAATGTGAATTCATTAGAAAAGCGGAGGCGTCCGATCAGTGACGTATGGACTAGAGCACCCTGACTGAGATAAAGGAAAATCTAAAAGATTAAGCGACTTGAACAGGCGCTTAATCTAGACAAAATTGAAAACGCTAGTGATTCTATGTTGACTTATGTAGGGAGTAGCTTGATGTACACTTTCCAACGCAGGACCTAGACACTATTCAAAGTTTAAAGCTTATTACTTATTTATTTTCTTGAACAATTCGTGACAATTCTAAACAAAACTCAACGAAACTCAACAAAACTTAACAAAAGTCACATTTAGTATGATATTCTTTTTATAAAATAAAACTGGAAAAAGGAGGGTGACTAATGGACGAAAAGGCGTATACTCCCGATGAGGTGGCACAAATCTTTCAAATCTCAAAACATACCGTTTATGAGCTGATTAAAAGAGGCGAGCTGCAGGCCTTTAAAATCGGAAATAAAATGAGAATTGAACATGCCGAGCTGGAAAGATTTAAGGAGAATATGAAAGCTCCTGCAAAGAAACCTTCAGTGGAACAAACGAGCCCTGTAAGCAATACAAACATGCCAATCCTGCTTTCCGGCAGCCATGACTTTCTTGTCGAACATTTTGCCAAACAAGCAGCACAGGCGTTACATTTGCAAATTCAGCCTTCCTTCATCGGCAGTTTAGAAGGTCTAATGATGCTTTATCGAGGTCAATGTGATATTGCAGCTATTCATCTTTTAGATCCGACATCGCATGAGTATAATCTGCCATTTATCCATCAGCTGTTTGTCTACGAATCTATCTTGGTTGTAAGATTGGCCGTAAGAGAGCAAGGCTTTATTGTCGCAAAAGGCAATTCAAAAAGTATTCTAGATTTTTCTGACCTCACGAGAAAAGATGTTCAATTTATTAACCGCCAAAAAGGGTCAGGGACAAGATTTTTACTAGATTCAAAGCTTTCAAGCTATGGTATTGCCCCTAGTAAAATTAATGGATACGGCAATGAAGAATGGAACCATTTGTCAGCAGCTTCTTACATTGCGAGAGGCATTGCCGATGTTACTTTTGGCATTCATTCTGCAGCCAGCCATTTAGGGCTAGATTTCGTACCGGTAGCGAAAGAACAGTTTGACCTTGTTTTCCGCTTTACCGATGAGAACAAACAAAGCTTAACGGAATTAATTCATTACTTACAGTCTGATCTCTTCAAAAACAGCCTAATTGATTTAGAAGGCTATTCTATTCAAGATTTAGGAAAAATCATCTATCAAACAAGTCAAACGGAGGAACTCGTATGAAAAAAAATCGCTTTTTAATCGCATTATTTGCTCTGATGCTGCTAGTTTTATCAGCTTGCGGAAACTCTGACACAAAAGACACTGCTGCAAAAGAGAAAAAGCCGGCACCGAAACCAGCGCCAACAGAAATGATTCTCGCTACGACAACAAGTACACAGGACAGCGGATTATTGGATGTAATAGTCCCAATGTTCGAAAAGGAAAATAACGTAAAAGTCAAAACGATTGCAGTTGGTACAGGCCAGGCATTAGAAATGGGTACAAGAGGGGAAGCCGATGTCCTTCTTGTTCATGCTCCGGCAGCTGAAAAAGCAGTTGTTGATGCAGGTGACGCGATTAACTACAAACGTGTTATGTATAATGACTTTATTTTAGTAGGACCTAAGGACAATCCAGCAGGGGTAAGCGGAAATGACATCAAAGCAGCTTTCAAAACATTGGCTGATACGAAGTCTACTTTCGTTTCACGCGGAGACGACTCTGGTACACATAAAAAAGAACTTGGCATTTGGACTGCTGATAACATTCAACCTGCTGGCGATTGGTATGTATCAACTGGCCAAGGAATGGGACAAACCTTACAAGTTGCTGCAGAGAAAAAAGGCTATGTTTTAACAGACCGTGCTACATGGCTAGCGCAAGAAAAGAATTTGAATACATTAAAAATCGTCGTTGAAGGCGGAAATGATTTAATGAATATCTATCACGTAATGCAAGTAAATCCTGAAAAACATGACAAGATTAATAGTAAAGACGCAGAAAAATTTGTAAACTTTATGGTAGATAGCAAAACTCAAGACGTCATCGAGAACTTCGGTAAGAAAGAATACGGACAATCCTTATTCTTTAAGTACACAGAATAATCTTTATCATAGATAGCAAGGACCTATAGGTCTCCTTACTATCATTCTTCCAAAGAGAATCCTGGAGGCATTACGTATATGGAATTACTAATAGATGGACTGAAAAAAGCAATAGAAATGATCTTTTCCGGTGACAGGGAAGTTTTTGCGATTACCTGGCTGACACTTAAGGTCTGTCTCATTTCCATTCTGATTAGTAGCATCATCGGATTGCCGCTTGGAATTTTACTCGGATTAACTAGATTCAAAGGGCGCAGACTGCTCTTATTATTCATTAATATTGGTATGGGACTGCCTCCTGTTGTTGCCGGTCTTTGGATTACAATGCTGTTATGGCGCTCCGGCCCATTAGGCGACCTTACCCTACTCTATTCGCCGACAGCGATTGTAATGGCACAAATTTTAGTTAGCCTGCCAATCGTCACGAGCCTGACATGCACGGCATTCCAGCAAGTCAGCGATAAAATGCTGCTGCAAATTAAAGCACTGGGAGCAACAAAGCTGCAAACACTGGCGATTCTCATTAAGCAATTAAAAATTGCGATTTTTGCGGCAGTCATGGCCGGCTTTGGCCGCGTAATAGCTGAGGTTGGCGCCGCAATGATGGTCGGCGGAAATATTCAGGGAGATACACGCATTTTAACGACGACGATTGTGATGGAAGTTTCAAAAGGGAACTTTGACATTGCCTTAGCCCTTTCATTCATTTTATTGTCGGTTGCCCTGTTGATTACAGCCGCGTTAACATTTTTACAGCAAAGGAAGCGAATATCATGAACCCGTTAATTGAGCTGAAAGACATCACCTTTAAGGCCCATACTAAAACGATTCTTGATATTCCTGAATTTCAGATTTACGATGGTGAATTTCTTGGTATTATGGGACCAAACGGTGCTGGAAAAAGCACTCTGCTAAAGCTGGCAGCATTTCTTGAGCAACCAACGAGCGGCGATATCCTCTACCGCGGGGAGATCATTCCTAATGGAAATGCCCCGCTTGATTTACGGAGAAAGTTTTCAATAGCCCTGCAGCAATCGTTGCTTTTAGATGGCACCGTTTTTCACAATATTGCGATTGGTTTAACCTTAAGGAAAGTTTCGAAAAGTGTCATTAAGGAAAAAGTGGCCCATTGGATGGAGCTGTTTGGCATCAGCCATTTGGCGAAAAAAAATGCGCTTTATCTGTCCGGCGGAGAGGCTCAGCGCGTCAACTTAGCGCGGGCGATGATTGTTGAGCCGGAAGTTCTTTTTCTAGATGAACCCTTTTCAGCTTTAGATTTCCCAACCAAAATTAAGTTAATGGAAGATTTCAAGTGCATTACCGAAACTGCCCAAACAACGGCTGTTTTTGTCAGCCATGATCTGTTGGAGATCAATTACCTCACGAATCGCCTGGCGATTATCGTGAATGGTGAAGTAAAGCAATCCGGACCAACCCCTCAGGTCCTAGAACATCCTAACGCTTCTACTCAATCCTTCCTAAATGAGTGGAAGAAATTCTATCCCGCATTAACGGGCAGTAGATCCCCTTCCTCAAATTTTAAAAGTGTTGAAAAAGTATCATTGAGGTAGTACTGTCCGAAAATGCAGGATTGCTGAGATACAGTTCAACTAACCGATGCGTCAGCAAAGGTTAGTTGAACCCTATCCCTTAGCACGTTAATTTGCAGTTCCATCTGGAGCTGCTTTTTTTTATCCCGCATTAAAGGGAAGTAAGACTCCACCATCAAGACTTTGAGAGAACCAATCAGGGGCAATTGTGGGATCAACTGCCCTAAGTGAGATACAGTGAAACTTGCCGATGTACTTTTCATCGGATTAATTGAACCAACCGTGTTCATACTGTCTCTTTATCTAGTGAATAGCCTTGATTTTAGAGACAGTAGAACGTGACTAACAATCAGTGGAGGTGAAAAAAACCACACTGGTTGAAGTTTCACTTTTATTTGCTTTAAAATTCCTTGAAGCATAAAATAGGAAATACATAGGTAACTGGGTTTTAAGGGGGAGTTTTACATGAAATATGCAATTATTACCGGAGCATCAAAAGGGTTAGGCGAGGCAATTACAACGCGGCTCATTCATGAACAAATCGCCGTTGTTTCGGTTTCTCGGACAGAGAATGAAGAAATAAAAAGACTTGCAATAGAAAAAGGAATTGAATATAAATACTTTTCCTGTAACCTTTCATTAGAAAAAGAAGTTCAGGAAGTCTTTATGGAGATTGCCCATTATATTTTTCAAAAGGATCCAAAGGAAATTCTTCTTTTTAATAACGCCGGTGTGATTGAGCCCATCCAGACGGTTGGTAATTTAGATCAAACTCCAGTCATTCGGAACATCCAGGTAAATTTAACCGCACCCATTCTTATTACCAATTTATTTTTGAGCAAGGCTCAGTTAACCAATACAAAGATAACGGTGATCAATGTTACTTCAGGTGCAGCGGTTCGTTCAATTGAAGGCTGGAGTGTTTATTGCAGTTCCAAGGCTGGGTTAAATATGTTCACGCAAACGGCCGCAATTGAGCAAGCGGAAAGGAAAACAAACAACAAAATTATCGCTTTTAACCCTGGCGTGATGGACACAAAAATGCAGGAAGCCATCCGTTCCTCCACCAAGGAAGCGTTTAAAGACCTGGAACAATTCAAGGAATTTAAGGAAAAGAACATGCTATTACAGGCAGATGTAGTTGCTAATGCTTTAGTGGAGCTCATTCTAGGCGGTAATGTTGAAAGTGGAAAGGTATACAATATTAAAGAACTATTAAAATATAAAGAAAACTCGCCGATTGGCGAGCCCCTAAGGGCGAAGACAGAGGCGTAGTTGCACTTATGCGTTAGGAAAGTGTAAATTTGAAAAATTTATACTTTCCTATTAGCGTACAAAAAGGCCGCTTCGAGTTTAGCAGCCTTTTTAGTCTTTCTGTGGAAACCACAAGGTAATACTAGTTCCCTTATTCAACCTGCTTTTTACCTTAATGATGCCTTTATGGGCATCCATTAACGCCTTTACAATGGAAAGACCGATGCCGATCCCCCCTGTTTTGCGATCGCGGGATTTGTCACCGCGATAGAACCGTTCAAAAATATGCGGGATATCCTCCTCTTTCATTCCTGAGCCTTCATCTTGAATCTTGAAGCCCACAAATCCATCCATTTCCGTAACCACTGAAATCGTAACATTCTTTCCCTCAGGCGTGTATTTCAGGGCATTATTAAGGACATTGGAGAGGATTTGCATCAATCGGTCTTTGTCCGCCTCAAATATTTCCTCCTGAGCAAGTTCTTCAATTCGAAGACCAACGCCTTTTTCTTTAAAAATAGGTAAAAACATTTCCCATAACGCTGCTAACACACTTCCGGCTTCCAGTTCCATTTTTTCAAGCCTGATTTGCGGGTTCTCAGCAGCAAGCAATTTTTCTAACTCGTTTACAAGCCGTACTAAGCGCATCAATTCTTCATGACTTACCTGAAGCCGCTGCGGGGTTGGTTCCCAAATCCCGTCCTGAAAAGCTTCAATTTGACTTCTTAGTGTTGCAAGCGGTGTCCTCAGCTCGTGTGCCAGGTCACCGGTAAATTGTTTCCGCAGCATTTCTTCCTTTGCCAATGATTCAGCAAGATTATTGAATGAAATCGCGATCTGCTTTACCTCAGTAGGCAAACCTGATAATGGAATGCGAATATCAAGATTGTGCTGCTTAAGCTCACCAGCTGCGAACGACAGCTTTTTCAATCCTGAGGTTAACTTTTTCGAAAAAAGCATACTAATGACAATCGCCAACACAATCGTTAAGCACACAGCCGCCAATATATACAATTGGATGGTTTGGATAAACGTGTATTCATCGTCAATTAAACCTTCAGGATAGATGGCAACAAGTTTTCCAATAATGGCATTGTCGACTTTCAGCGTATAGGTTTTGGAGTGCCACTCTTCCCCATTCAGTGCCGGTTCTGTTAAGCCAAAGCTATTTAGCATACCGCGAATGTTAGACGAATCCATTTGAATTTGTCCAAAACGATCATACAATTGAAAATAAAGCTGATCGGTCATCGCATGTTCATGCAGCAGTCCAAACACTGGATCGCTCGTAAAATGGCCATTTTTTCGATAATCCTTCTCAATTTCCGTGATAATTCTATCAATCTTTTTTTCACGATTCCGGTCTAAATAACTATTAAAACTTTCTTCAAAACCATATTGGATAAAAAAGCTGACAATGAAAATCCCGATCATCGAGATGAGGACTAAATAAAACAGGATCTTAGACCGGAGTGTGTGCAGCATCTTGGACCCCTCCAAATTTATAGCCCATCCCAAACACGGTTACAATAAAATCTGGCTGCCTCGAGTCTGATTCAATTTTTTTACGCAGGTTTTTGATATGGGTATCAACACTCCGTTCATAGCCTTCATAATAAATACCTTCATCTTGAATCTTTTCAAGCAAATCCATCCGGCTGTAAACCCGGCCTGGATTGACCGCCATATTGGTTAGAAGTTTATATTCAATCGGAGTTAAGGTAACATCCTCACCATTTACCGTTACTTCTTTCTTTATTAAATCAATGGCTAGTTTTTTACGGTTGAATTCGAGGCGTTCCACTTTTTCCGTCTTTTTCACACGCCTTAAAATCGCCTGGACGCGGACGACCACTTCCCGCGGGCTGAATGGCTTGGTTAAATAGTCGTCTGCTCCCATGACAATCCCATTGATGCGGTCATCCTCGGCCGATTTTGCCGTTAGCATCAGAATTGGGACATCCGACTCTTTTCGTACTAAACGGCAAACCTCTTCACCGGAAATATCAGGCAGCATTAAGTCTAAAATGATTAGGTCAGGGTCAATTGTTTTAGCCTTTTTTAAGGCATCTATTCCATTATCAGCACTATGAATTTCATAGCCTTCTCTCTCTAGGTAGGCCTCGAGAACTTCAATGATTCTGCGTTCATCGTCAACTAATAAAATTTTCATGAATCACCACTCCCCATACTATAACTATATCACCTTAAGTCTGTGATTTTTGTAACTTCACAAATTAACCACAAAATCCTCATAACATCTTCAATTTTTCCCGCTAAGATGTAATTGTAATTAGTAAGAGGTGATAACTTGAAGGACTCTCTAGCATTAAGTTATCGACTCTTTGATGCAGTCATGGTGATCGACTATCTAACTCATCCCTAATTTAACCTCTCTCTTTTATATACCAAGGGTGCTCGGAAAGGCGGGGCACCCGTATTTTTTTATGTGAAAACGGCATAAAAAAACCCTTATCGAAGTCGATAAGGATTTTTTGTGTATTTATTCGTCTTTCTTTTTAACCTCTTCTGTTAGTTCTTCAATGCTTCTTCGCACATTACCTTTACCTGAGTAGTTTTCAATCAGTTCTTTTACATCGATCCCGCTTGATGCCTTTAATGACTCTTGCAGGCTCGCCATTAAGTTAGTCGCATAACTAGTAATTTTATTGGCACCGCCATTTTCTCCTGAACCGCCGCCAGTATCGACAACGGTAATTTTATCAATATTAGATAATGGAGCTGCCACTTGCTTCGCATATTCAGGAAGCATTTTGACCACCATGTCGAGAATAGCTGCTTGACCGAATTGCTCGAATGCTTCGGCGATTTTTTCCTTTGCTTCGGCTTCTGCCAAACCTTTTAGGCGGATAATTTCTGCTTCTGAGGACCCTTGAGCCTTTTGTGCTTCTGCTTTGGCAAGACCGTCGAGGCGAATCCGTTCTGCTTCCGCCTTTGCCATAGCTTCGATACGGTATTTATTGGCTTCCGCCTCTGCAATTTCTCTAGCCTTATTAGCTGCTGCAGATTGCTCGACGGAATAACGGTCAGCATCGGCTTTTTTCTTCACTTCAGAATCATATTGGCGTTCACGGCGAAGAATTTCTTTTTCTTCTAATTCGATTTGCTTTTGTCTTTCAATGATCTTGATTTGCATTTCTTGTTCCATTACGTCCTGCTTGGAACGTGCACTTTCAAGGTCGTAAGCTTGGTCGGCCTTTGCTTTTGCGATATCCTGTTCACGGCGGAATTCCGCAATTTTCAGTTGATTGATTTTTTCTGCTTCGGCAATTTCTGTTGCCCGCTCTAATTCATTACGCTTTGCCTCCTTAGAAGCTTCTGCTTTTTTGATACGGGTTTCTTTTTCTGCTTCAGCTGTGGCAATATCGGCATCTCTTCTAACCTGAGCAATTCGCGGTTTACCAAGGGAATCAAGGTAGCCATTTTTGTCCCGAACATCTTTAATCGTGAACGATACAATAACGAGTCCCATTTTTGCAAGATCCTGTGACGCAACTCTTTGAACCTCTTGAGAAAATTTATCGCGATTTTTATAGATTTCTTCAACAGTCATTGAGCCGAGAATCGATCGGAGGTGACCTTCTAGGACTTCTCTTGCTTCACTTTCGCGTTCTTCCTTTGGCTTTCCAAGGAATTGTTCAGCTGCAGTCGCAATTTCACTAATCGAGCCGCCGATTTTAATAATCGCAACACCATCGGCCATGACCGGTACACCCTGCTCTGTGTAAACCTCAGGTGTAGTAACTTCTAGTTTACTAGATAACAAGCTTAAAGGCTTTGCTTGTTGAAATACTGGTAAAATAAAGCTACCGCCACCCCGGATAATTTTGACTTTATTTCCTGATTCGTCTACGTGTACATTTCCGTTTCCAAGAAAGCTTCCTGTAACAATTAGAGCCTCATCCGGCCCGGCAGTTCTGTACTTAGTGATAAAGACACCGATTAAAGCAATTAAAATAAGTGCAACAATCCCAATAATAATCCAAATAACGTTAAATTCCATTTCTTAAAACCCCCTTATAAAAATTTCTCTAATTGATGATGAACTGTTACTTCGAGGACTCCATTTTTCACCTGGACAACGAGTACACTCGTGCCATTTGGAATCTCGTCACCATCAAAGCTTGATGCCGGTTTTGCTATTCTTCCACTCGTACTGTCAATCATCACTTCGCCATAACCGTCAGCTGGAATCGTCGTGATGACAGTCCCAATCCGGCCTTGCAAATCAGATTCTTTATAAACAAGTGACTCCTCCGCAGAAGATAACGGTACGAGAACAAAGACATTTAATAGGGTAACAACAACAAAGGCGATTACTGCCGAGATAGCTAAAATGAGTAAATAATGTAATGATGATAGCTTTTCAAATAAGTAGCCGCTCGCAGACAGAATGGTCACGAAGGCAAAAATCAAGACAGGGTTAAGGAAGTCCAGTCCGCCATCCCCAGCTCCGTGAAAATGAAACACATCTGCAAATAAAACATATAAAACCGTTAATACACCCGAAATGATTAGTCCATACAAATAAATCGTTTCTAAAGGTATGCTGAAAGGTTCCATGTGCATCATTCCTTATTTTTTATTATGGTGAAGAATACAAAGGAAAGTGTACTGTGGTCTATGATTTCAAAAAATTTTAGGCATGGAGCATCCTTCCCTTCCCCTGAGTTATGTAATATTAGGTAATACGGATGAAAATGTAAAAGGTTTCACACTTAAACCAATTTTATCATTATTTGCCAATTTAGAACATAACAATCTTCGACAAAATTTGGATATTTGTACTGGATGCAAAGAATTTTGAACATTGCTAGCTTTGTTGTCACTATAGGAGCTTCTTTTTTTGGGGGGAATGGAACCTCTTTAATTTACCACTCGATCCACTTTTTCCGTTTATATTCACGTAGTACCCTTCTAGCTGACCGACGAATCCTTTCTTCCCGTTTACTTTCACTTAAACACAAAAAAAGTGCCATAGCAACTTAAGCTACAGCACCTTACTGAATCAGATTCAAAAACTTCTTTGTTCTTTCTTCTTTAGGATTGGTGAAGATTTCATTCGGCTTGTCTCGTTCGACAATAACTCCCTGATCCATAAAAATGACCTCATCGGCAGCTTCACGGGCAAAGCGCATTTCATGGGTCACAACGATCATTGTCATCCCATCCCTGGCAAGATCCTTCATTACTTTTAATACTTCACCGACAAGCTCAGGATCAAGCGCCGAGGTTGGTTCATCAAACAGCATGACTTCCGGCTCCATCGCTAATGCCCGGGCAATCCCGACACGCTGCTGTTGACCCCCCGAAAGCTGAGTGGGATAGTAATCCTTCTTATCACCAAGACCAACCTTTTCTAATAAGGCATGCGCTTTTTTGCGTGCAGTGTCTTTATTCTCCCCTT
The DNA here is from genome assembly GCF_036965245.1 of Neobacillus drentensis. Classification (GTDB taxonomy): domain Bacteria; phylum Bacillota; class Bacilli; order Bacillales; family Cytobacillaceae; genus Neobacillus; species Neobacillus drentensis_G. The sequence continues at coordinate 129,451 of NZ_JBALPG010000017.1, read as the reverse complement.
TTACAATCACTGGTCCTTCCATAACATTCTCAAGAGCAGTTTTATGAGGAAAAAGATTATAACCTTGAAAAACCATTCCTGTTAAGCGGCGGAATGAAGCGATATTTTTTTTCGGAACGTTTTTAGAAAAATCCAGGCTTTGGCCTTCGATGGAAATGACACCTTTTGTGGGGATTTCCAACACATTTAAACAGCGGAGCATGGTTGTCTTTCCGGAACCTGACGGCCCGATGACAACAACTACTTTCCCTTTTTCAACCTCGAGGTCAATTCCTTTTAAAACCTCTAATTGACCAAATTGTTTATACAAACCTTTAATAGATATCATCGTAAAACCCCCTTTCCCCGTACATTCTTAAGATGCGTAACGATCCAGTCTCTTTTCCATAAATCCTTGTATTAAAGAAAGGAAAAAGCAAATAACCCAATAAAGAAATGCTGCTTCGGAATAGACCAATAAAAATTCATAATTGGTTGAAGCAATTTCCTGGGCGCGGCGAAACATCTCGGTTACAAGCACGAGTGAAGCAAGCGAGGTATCTTTTACAAGACTAATAAAAGTATTCGATAACGGCGGAATCGATACTTTTACAGCCTGGGGCAGAATAATTCTTTTTAATGCTTGTGTATAGGTCATACCAATCGAATAGCCTGCTTCCCACTGACCTTTTGGGATGGAAAGAATCGCAGCACGAATTATTTCTGATGCGTACGCACCAACACTTAAGGAAAAGCCAATTACAGCAGAAATAAATGGATCAAGCGTAATTCCGATATTTGGAAGACCATAAAAAATAATAAATAATTGCACCAATAATGGCGTTCCGCGAATAGCAGAAACAAAGACTCTTGCAACAATTTGAAAAAACTTAACATGAGAAATACGGGCAAGGGCTGTCAGAACAGCCAAAATCAACCCAATAATAAACGAAATAATAGTTAAAGGGATGGTATTCATAATAGCTCCCTCCAGCAGCGGCTGAAGGGAGGTTTTGGCGATATCGATTAATCTCGCTGTTCTTTCCGGGTCAGCAAAAATACTATTTAAGTACATCTACACCAAACCATTTCTCAGAGATTTTTTTGTAAGTGCCATCATCGACCATGTCTTTTAATGCTTTATTTACTGCATCTACAAGTGTGTCATTTTTCTTCCTAAACATAAATCCACTAGATGAGACATCCTCGGCAGTTGCAACAATTTTGATTGGTGCATCTGGCTTTTGCTTTGTATAATCCAAATAGGCAATTTTATCATTGACGGTTACATCGACACGTTTCTGTGCAATCAGTTCAACTGCTTGTTGGAAACCATCTACACCGACAATATTAGCACCGTTCTTTTTTGCAATATCTGCATAGTTACTCGTCAAGGATTGAGCAGAATTTAATCCCTTCATGTCCGCAAATGATTTTACTTTATCATTGTCTTTTGAGGCGATTAACACAGCAGCAGAGGTAATATAAGGATCAGAGAAATCGTACTTTTTCTGACGGTCGGGACGAATTCCAACCTGGTTTGCTACCATATCAAAACGCTTCGCATCAAGACCGGCAAACATCGCATCCCATTGTGTTTCCTTGAACTCTGCCTTCACGCCTAAACGCTTGGCTACTTCTTCTGCAACCTCAACATCAAATCCGGTTAGCTTTCCATTTGCATCATGGAACGTAAAAGGAGCATACGTACCTTCAGTACCAATGATAAGCTTTCCTTCATCTTTTACTTTTTTCAATAAATCCTGATTAGCCTTTTCAGCCGGCTTGTTGTCTTTAGCGGCATTATTATCCTTACCGCATGCAGACAAAACAAACATAAAACTTAGTAAGAGTGCAAAAATAACTGTTATTTTTTTCATCTCGTAACATAAACCCCCTAATTCTGATTGTTTTTCTAGGATTTAATAATCATATTATATCCCTTCCAATCTGTCAAAAGAAAAAATCAAATAGAATAAATTTATTTTACCCTTTTAGAAAAAATAAAAACCTATCAGAGAATTACTGACAGGTTAAGCTGATAACGCCTCTTTTTGTTTAACTTTATCGTGCCTTTTCATTAATGGACCGTAGAAAAGAATCCCGCTTGCTATCAAGATTATTCCATAAATAAATGTTTTTATGTCCGCTGTTCCAGCGATTATAATCCAAATGGAATAAATTGTGGAAAGAAGAGCGATGATTCCATCTGCGATTCTTGATCGATCACTCTTATACGTTTCTCCGGTAATAACTAATTTAAGCTGGTAAATGGATGAAATAAAGTAAGGTACTAAATAGGCTAGAGTAGCTATCAGAATAATGAAATCGAAAGCACCTGATATCGACTTTGATACCGTTGAAAAAATAAATAACTGACCAATTCCACTTGTCAAAAGAAGAGAAAAGGATGGTAACCCCTTTTTATTTTCTTTTAAAAAAGCAGGAAGAAATAACCCTTGTTTTGCTGCTTGATAGGGAACTTCGGCACTTAGCATTACCCAGCCAATCGTTGATCCAAATAAACTGATTAAGCCGATTCCAGCTAACACTTTGCCGCTTAACGGTCCTAAAACAGATTGTATCGCGTCAATCATGGGCTTGTCAGAGTGAATTAGTGTGTTTTGATCTAACATCCCCATTACAAGTGTGCTAATCCCCATATAAATGGCTAAGGCAATAAATAAACCAAGAACCGTCGCCCGTTTCACATCCGTCTGTTTTTTAGCACGGCCGGCAAACACAACCGCTGACTCGATGCCAATAAACGCCCACAATGTGTTTACGGCTGCATTGTTGACTTGAGACATTATTCCAAGGGCGTGTCCTGCCTCGTCTGCCCTCACTGCCACAAACGGCAGGATATTGCTTTTTTCAAAGGCAAACAATCCAATAATGATAAACAAGAAAAAACCGATGACCTTTGCCGCTGTCGCAACAAAATTTAATTTCCCGGCACTTTCCATTCCGCGCATAATGATTAAGTGAATTCCCCATAACATAACCGTACAAACGATAAACGTTAGTCCATTGCCAACCATGAGGGTAAAGCCGCCAATGGTAAACCATGGGGTCTTGCTTGTTAAAATCGGAAAGAAAGTTGATAGATAACCGGCGAAGGTTGTAATAACAGCCACAATTCCGGCAAGATTTCCGACCCAGTATCCCCAGGACGACATAAAGCCCGCTAAAATTGATGCCTGTGAACCTGGTTTAAATAGCTCCTTGGCATAAATTTGCGGCCCGCCTGTTAAGTTTGGCTTGCGAATCGCTAAATTTCCAAATACTAGGGCAATCATCAAAACACCGAAGCCGGTTAACAGCCACGCCATAATGACCCCAGCCGGACTAGCTGCCTCTGATAATGATCTTGGCAGCATGAAAATCCCTGAACCTACCATATTTCCAACCACAAGTGCCGTTAATACCCAAAACCCTAATTTATTTGTCTTCCCCATTGTGAGAACCCCTCTCGATGCATTCATCTCTTTTATGATTTCCGAATAATGATTATGTTACTAGAATACGCTCGAGCATATCCTTTGTCAATGGAAAATTTTATCGTGATAAAGCATTAGAGAGTTAAAATATTAGTATTAAAAAAATGTACACATGTTGTTACTTTTTAAAGGATCAATATTCAAAAAAGAGACTGCCCTTTATTAGGCAATCTCTTCACTCCGCATTTTTTATTTGTATGAGTTCTTTTACCCTTGATAACTGTCTAGCCCCAGCTCCTTAGAGCTCAGGGTCATAAGCCCTATTCAAGGCGCTTCCGAATTTCTTATTTCCACCAATCATCAAACATACTAGCAGGAAGTTGCCGTTTATGTACAGTGATGATATACCGCTTTTCAATCTTTTCTGCGACTTCTTTAGAAACTGACTTCCCTTCAAGATAGTCATCGAGTTCATCATAGGTTATCCCAAGCTCTGTTTCATCCGCCTGACCTGGTTTCTGGTCAAGCAGGTCTGCAGTTGGAACTTTTAAGTAAAGTCGTTCGTCTGCTCCAAGTTCTTTAAGTAAAGATTTGCCCTGCCGTTTCGTTAAGCCAGTCAATGGAAGGAGGTCTGCGCCGCCATCCCCGTACTTTGTATAGAAACCAGTAACCGCTTCTGCGGCATGATCTGTACCGATCACAAGCAGCCCTTCCATGCCGCCGATGGCATATTGAGCAATCATTCTCATTCTCGCCTTAACGTTACCTTTTTGATAATCACTTATCGGCCCGCCCTCATAACTTTGGTCATATTCTTTTTGCACTTCATCAACAGCTGCCATGATATTAAAGGTTGTTTCCCGATCAGCCTGAATAAACGCTAAAGATAGCTTAGCATCTTCCTCATCCTGTTGGACACCGTATGGAAGACGGACAGCAACAAACAGCGCATCGGTTCCTTCGTTACGCAGTTCCTCAACTGCCAGCTGGGCGAGACGTCCGGCAAGTGTCGAATCCTGGCCGCCGCTGATTCCTAATACATAGCCTTTTGCCTTTGTTTTAAGCAGGTAATTTTTTAAAAAATCAATCCGCTTTCGAATCTCCTCTTTTGGTTGAATGTCTGGTGTAACATTTAATTCCTTCATAATCAGTCCTTGTAAACTCATCCCTTGAGCCCCCTAGCTAAAATTATTGATATATGTACTTTATCATAAATGCTTTTCATTCATCATCTTATAAACGTCCTTGGCAACCTGATGAATGTCAATCCCTTTGTCTCGAACATTCAAGAGGATTGCGATTGAGGTTTTATTTTTAAAATAAACATGAAGCGATTCCCATCCCCCCACGGCACCCCTGCTATAAACCATGGAATCTAAGACATAAAGTCCTAAACCATAGTTAGATTTCGGTCCTGGAGTCAGCATTTCCTTTAAACTTTTTTTAGAAACAAGCTTTCCGCTCATTAATGCTTCATCAAATAAACATAAATCCAGAACTGTGGAATAAATATCACCGCATCCAAAAAGCAAATTAATATTCAATCTCTTTGCTGGTATCAATTGGTTTCCAAGCTTTAAATAGCCTGTTGAATAAACCGGAGGTATATCCGAAATAAAACCCGAATTCCCCATCGAAGCCTTGTTGAATATATTTTTCTGAATGTATTTATGGAGTTGTTCCCCGGTTACTTTTTCCACTATAAACCCTAGTACCAAATAATTAATATCATTGTAATCCCATTGAGTACCTGCAGGGAACCTAAACGATGTTGTATTGAGCCTTTTCACAATGACTGCAGGCTTCTTTCTACCCGAATGCCAACGAGGATCCTGGATTCCAGAGGTGTGGTTTAATAAATGGATGAGTTTGATGTTCTTCCCATTTGGAAAGTCTGGTATGAAAGTTGACACAGAATCTTGGATGGTTAATTTCCCTTGATCCTGGAGCTGCATAATACTTGTCGCAACCATCAGCTTCGTAATTGAAGCAATCGGATGTGCTGTGGATGGTTGGTTTGCGATTTGCTTTTTCCTATTTGCAAACCCCACTCCCTCTTGAAAAATAATTTCATTCTTCTTTACAATAGCAATACTGCCATTTACATGATGAGAAATTAAATATTTTCTTATTCCTTGTTGAATACTGTTTTCTGTCTGATTATTTTCATAGTTTGCTGAAACGTTATATTTGGATTTGAGTATGTTTATACTATTTTGGCAGCCTGCTGTCCCGAAGAAAATAGAAGAAAATAATAATAACCATTGAAAATTTTTTCTTCTCATTTTAAACCACTTCTTCCTTTTTCCAGTTGTTTATTCATGTACTTATTATGTATGATTAAACAATGCGTTACTCCATTTTTGCTGCTTTTAGAAGGTTTTTTCGTTTATAGAAGTAGTTTTAGGCAAAATATAAAGAATTATTGAAGAGTTGGAGGTACTAAAAATGGAAGCAAAAACGTGTAATGAATCAAGAGTCGTAAGAACGAGCAGGATTTTTCCGAATGATGTTAATAACCATAATACCTTGTTTGGCGGGAAGTTACTTAGTGATATTGATATGGTTGCCTCTATTTCTGCAACAAGACATTCCAGGGCTGAATGCGTAACGGCATCTATTGATTCTGTCGATTTCCTAAGCCCGATTACACCGAAGGATTCTGTTTGTATTGAAACCTTTGTCACATCTACTGGGACGTCTTCAATGGAGATTTTCGTCAAGGTCATTGCAGAAAAGCTAATTTCTGGTGACCGAAAAATTGCCGCCACCGCCTTTTTAACGTTTGTCGCGTTAGATGATAATGGAAAGCCATCAAAAGTCCCAGGCATTATCCCTGAAACTGAAGAAGAGAAAAAGCTTCATGAAACCAGCGAAGAAAGAGCGGAGAAGCGGAAAAAGCATCGGAAAAGCAGTAAAGAACTGGCCAGTGTTTTTACTACCCATAAACCATGGGAATAAAGGTGCCATCAAAAAAACGCAGAAAAGGTTCGTGCATATAAGCGCGAACCTAATTCAATTTCTGAGGATCTTTATTCCCAATCACGGCAACAATATATTCACCTTCATGAAGCCCATTTCCTATTCTGCTGGTGATTCACTGCGGTTTTGCCATGTCATCACGCCATCCTCTTCATCAATCTCGATTGTGACATCGACGACCCCTCTTTCCGCCATAATTTTTTCCTCTAAACGGTCTTTAATATCATCAGCGGCAGCAACAGTTAAACCTGGATCTATTTCAATTTCCAATTCAACGTGCAGGTCTTCTCCCTCTTTAATGACAGTAATGTCCTGAATGTCCTTTACATCAGGATCTTCCATAACAAGTACCCCGATTTTGTTTTCCATTTCCTCATCTGCCTGCCCAATTACACCCGCAGCATTGTCTAAAAAGACCTTCCCAACCACAAAAAACATCATCGCACCAATCAGCATCGAAGCAATCCCCTCTAACTGATGGAAATTTGTAAAGTGGGCAAGCACAACGGCTAATATCGCTAACAATCCGCCCAAAGTTGCCACAAGGTCTTCCATAAACACAAGCTTTGTCGCCGGTTTTGCTTTTCCTAAATTGGCAAAACTTTTTACAATAACACTCGGACCACTTACTTTTACATCAATATCATGTAATATTTCTTTCATTGCTTTAAACAAGACAAATGTTTCAAGAATCGTTGAAACGGCTAGAACAAGAATATTAATCATAAACCCGCCGGACTTTGTTGGATGTAAAACATGGTGCCATCCTTCTTTAATAGTTTCAAACGCCATAATGCCGACAATCAACACTGCGCCCAAAAGAACTAAATTTACTAAGCGGCCAAATCCATTTGGAAATTTTTCTGTTGGCGCCTTCTTACTTAAGGCTGATCCGATAAACACAAATAACTGATTGGCTGCATCCCCGAGACTATGCATCGTTTCGGCAAACATCGCAACATTTCCAGTATACAAAAAGGCAACACCTTTAATAATCGAAATAATTGTATTAATAATGGCGGCAAGCATGGCCGACTTATTTCCGCGTTTCAAAAGCTGTAATAATTCTCCCATCGAATCCTCTTTTCTTAAATATTATTAAATTGTCCTACTTTAATATTTTCTAACATACCATATTTCATTAATAATTGATGTATTGCAAAAGGAAATTTTCCCAAAATGATGATAAAATGAGGAAAAATGCTAGGAGGGTTCCAAAATGACATTAGATGAAATCATGTGGAAGCTTGCAGAGTTAGGAACAGAGCAAACGAAAAAAACGTTTATCAACCATGGTGCACAAGGATCCCTTTTCGGGGTAAAGGTGGGCGATTTAAAAAAGCTGGTGAAGCCGGTTAAAAAAGATCAAGAGTTAGCATTGGCATTATACAATACTGGCAATTCCGATGCCATGTATTTAGCAGGGCTTTCCGTCAACCCAAAATTGATGACGGAAGAAACGCTTCAAGATTGGGTTAAGCATGCCAACTGGTATATGCATGCCGAATATACGGTGGCAAGAGCCGCCGCTGAAAGCCCCTATGCACTTGACCTGGCACGGGAATGGATGAAATCAGATGTAGAAATGACGGCCGTAGCCGGGTGGAGTACATATGCGAATTACTTATCGATTACAGCTGATGAAAAATTAGACCTAAAGGAAATTCGTACCCTTTTACAGCAAGTGGAAGCCACCATTCACAAAGAAAAAAACCGTGTCCGTTATGTGATGAATGGCTTTGTAATCAGTGTTGGGGCCTATGTTACGGCATTGCATGAGGAAGCAAAAAAGGTGGCTGAAAAGATTGGCAAGGTACATGTCGATGTCGGGAATACAGCTTGTAAAGTGCCTTTAGCAGGCGAGTACATTAAAAAAATTGAGCTTCGGGGCAAGATTGGAGTTAAGAAGAAAACCTGTATTTGTTAAAGGTAATTTAAAAATCTATTGTGTCTAAGTATGAAAACAGCCCCTGGCTCAGCGCGCAGGGGCCCTCTTCATTAAACGTTCTTTAGGACCAAATATAAGCGGTTATTTCTTTCGTTCTGTTCTTCAACCGATGCTAAATCATATTTTTTTAAGAGATGAAAAACTTCATTTAAAATAGCTTGTGTATGATCTTTGGTAAAAAACTGATTAAATAACGGCTTCATCTCCTCAGGTAAAAAAGCTGCTTGGGATTCGTATTTACTTATAACATCTTCCTGCGAGTGATCTAGCTTGCAGTCGCTCATAAAGAAATCCTCCTTATAAAGTTCATACTTTTAGAATAGCAGAAATCAGCCAAAAGAAAAAAGCCTATTAGAAAAGGCTTTTTCACAATACTTTTTTACTATCCGTCACATCTAATACATCCAAAAGGAACACAAATATAGGTATTCCAATAATCAGACCCCACACTCCAAAAAAGTGCTCTGAAAAAATCAAGACAATAAATGTATAGAAGACAGGAAGATTTGTTTTTGAACTCATTAAATTTGGATTTAAAATATAAGTTTCAATGCCATGAATAACCGCAATCGCAATCCCGACATAGAGAACCTTCATTATGCCGCCAATACTATAGGCAATAATCACAAGTGGGATTAATGAAATAATTACACCGGCAACCGGGATTAATCCTAAAACAAAAATCATAATCGATAAACCGCCTAGCTGCGGGAAATCAAGCAGCCATAAGAAGATGGTTGTAAGAATACAGTTCACCAAGGCAATTATTAATTGTGCTTCAATTACTTTACCGAACGTTCCAACGAATTTGTGTGCAAAATATTCAATTTCCACGTAGATGGATGAGATCTTGCTCGTTCTAAATTTCTTTGTAAATTCAATTAAGCGTGGTTTTTCTAATAAGCAAAATAAGCTCAACAAAAGCGCCATTAACACTTGCAAGGTAATTTTACTAATATCAGTTAAATTCTTAATTAAGAAGGTAAAGCCCTGCTCCAGGTAACTGGAAATTTGAATTTCCTCAAAACGGCTCATCACATAACTCAAGACGATATTATCATGCTTCGAGGTATAAAAAGCAGTTAACTGTTTGATCAATGCGGTAATTTCACCAGCAATCATCGGCAGGTACATGACTAAACCGTAAGAAAACAAGCCGACAATACAGGCATATGATACAATCACAATCAACCTGCGATTAAGCGGGATTTTCTTTTCAATAAATTGAACTAACCGATCCATTAAAAAAGTAAAAATAAACGTAAGTAAAATCAAATTTATCATAGATCTCATCGCATATAAGATGATCGCAATCAACACAAAAATTGCTATTCTTTTAAATCCACTGCTCTGCAAAAGTTTATTTATCATGCAATATTCAAACCCCATTATTTTTACTTTTTTTATATGTGTTTATTATATCAAACCTCTAGGTAATCTGTCCTTATAAAAATGCTATCTTGCACTAAATTGAACCGGTGTCATGGTACTGTCAATTGCTTTACCTTCAAAGCCTTGTTGACTTAAATAGTCAAGCAGCGCTGGCAGATGGGCAAGCGTTTCCTGTCTTTCGTGTAAAAGAATCACGATTGGCCCATTATGGTCTGCTAATCTATTTAATTGCTCAATGACGCTGTCGACATAGCGTTCATCCTTATAAAACCAGTCCTTGCTGTCAATATTCCAATCCCACATTAAATATCCATTATCATGAACTGCTTGGCGATATCCCACTGTCATATGGGGAACGCTGCCGTAAGGGGTTCTCATAATATATGAATCAACACCGGATATTTCTTTTAACGTGTTCCGGTTTTGTGTTAATTCCGAGATAATAGAATTGGCAGATGCATAAAAAACTTTCGGGTTGTGGGACACACTGTGAAGGCCAACTGTCTCTCCATTCTGAACCATCAACTTTACCGCATCAGGGTATTTCCGGATATTTCCGTCAATCATAAAAAAAGTCGCTTTATAATGATACTGTTCCAAAAGTGCAATAATCTCACCCGAGAAAGCTGCGGGACCGTCATCAAATGTTAGATATACCGTTTTATGGTTCCCCTCTGGCTGCGTATTATTTTGCTGTGGCTGGGTTGCATTGGATTCCTTTTCCGGTGTTTGAGGAGTTCCTGTTTCTTGAGTGGCATTTTGTGCCGCGGCAGTGTCCTTAGTAGTAGTTTCTTGTTCTTGATCTTGTTTATTTCTCCAAGATATCGCTTTATCTTGCTGTTCTTGCATCCGTTCTTTTTCAAGTTTTAAATCCTTTGAGTTCTTGACAATCGATTCTTGTGTTAGTCTTTTGGCTGCTGCACGTTTAATATTTTCATTTTTTTCGTGATTACTAGGTTCACTTGCAGCTTTCGCCTGAAAATAATTGCTCACAAATATCCCTGCAAACAAGAACCCTATCGCAATAATGACAATTACTATCCCTCTTGACCATCCGCTTTTTAGATACCCCATTGTTCATACCCTCTTTGTTGTTTTTTCCTTCCTTCATTATAGACGAACGAAAGGCCAAATTGTTTCTAATCTATTAAAAATATTACAATTCTATTAAATTTAATGGATATTACTAGTAAATTCGACAACAAGTTTTGACAAAAACGTGTAAAACCCAATTTCCACATGATAATTTACAACTTTTTACCAATATATTATATCAACAATAAATGGAAAAAGTAGCAAAAGGAAAAAATAAATTAGAAACCTCAAAAAGGAGTTCTGTTACAGATTGACATACATATTCATTGAACAAGATTAATGGAGGTGTGATTTGTGTCGAGTCGCGGACTCGTTTATTGAGGGAAAATTTTTGAGCAATAAAAAAAGAGAACAATTTTCAACTTAGAAAATCGAACTCTTTACAATTGTTATTCTGTATTAATCGCATTTATTAACTCTTTTATTTGTTTTAATTTCTGAGGGTTTAATTGATCCTCAGATAATTCAATTTCCACTTTTAAAATGCTCTTCACTGAATGTTTCTCTTCAACTTTATTATTTTTCACAAAATCTTCCACTTCAATTGCAAACGTCTTTGCAAGTTTCTCTAAGATTTCTAAACTGGGATTCCTTTGGATGCCCCGTTCAATTAGACTTAAATAAGACTTTGAAATACCGGTAAGTTTGCTTAACTTAGTCAACGAATACCCTTTGTCTTTTCGTAACCTTTTGAGTTTACTTCCATCCATCGTATCCCTCCAATCTAAACACCTGCCATACAGTTATTATAAAACCTATAATTCTAGCTTCGTTTCACTAACCACCAAGGCCTTTTGTTATCAACTGAATAGCCAATGGACCTAAAATCACAATAAATAACGAAGGAAAGATGAAAAATACCATTGGAAACAGCATTTTCACCGGGGCTTTCATTGCCTGCTCACGGGCTGCCTCACGTCGCTGCTCGCGAACCCGTACGGTCAGATTTCCTAATACCTTTGCCATCCCAATCCCAAGCTGGTCAGCCTGAATCAACGAGGTAATAATACTTTGAAACGAATCAGAAGGAACACGTTTCCGAAGTTCGTAAAAGGCTTCCCGTCTCGATTTTCCAAGCTTCATATCCTCTAGCGTTTGAATAAACTCATCTGCCAGCGGGCTTTTTATTTTTTGCGAAACCTCCGCTAACGCCAAATCGAGTCCCATCCCGGCCTCAAGCAAAAGGTTTACAGTGTCAAAAAAGTCCGGCATTGAAACGTTAATCGCTTTTATTCTTGCTGTCTTCTTTTTTCCAAGATAAAACACTGGGAGTCGGAATCCTAATAACGCCATCGTAAAAATCATCACCCAGGTTAACATTTTGTTATCTGACGCCGGCAATATCAGCAGAAAGATTGGCAAGCTGAATCCTACACTTAGGACAATTTGGAACAACCTGAAGTCGATTGCCGACTTAAAAGGGTAGCCTGCATCCCGTAAGAGCATGTCAAGTTTTTTTCTTTCTACTTTTGAGACTTTCTTATTTAATATTTCTGTTCCTTTATTCCAGTAAAGATCAATAACCTTCTTTATACCTGTTTCTTTACTTTCATTTAAAGGATCCACTTTTTGTTTTATCACCGGTTCACCAAAAACCATATTTACCCGTTCATTAAAAGCTATTTGCCGTTTAAAAACGGTTAGCAAAATTCCTGCGAATAAAAAAGTCGTAAACCCACCTAATAAAAATAACAAAATAACATTCAACATTGTCTCACACCTCAATTCGGATGATTTTTCGGATAAATACCCAGCCAATAATATTGGCAGCTGCCCCAGCAAACAGCATCATCCAGCCTAATGGGTGCTTAAACATTGGTGAAAAATAATCCCAGTTTACCAGTCCTAAATATAATCCTAATGCAACTGGCAGCAAGGTAATTATCCAGGATGACATCCTTCCTTGAGCTGTCAAGGTTTTCAATTCTTCAAGAATTCGCACCCTGCCTCTGATCGTTTCTTCCATTGTCTCGAGAAGTTCAGCTAAATTACCGCCACTTTTCCTTTGGGCAAGGATCGCTTGGACGACCACATCCAGCTCTTTATTAGGTAAACGCTGTACTAATTCCACAAAAACATCATCCACCGGAACGCCCAATCCTGCCTGACGAACCACCCGGTCAAATTCTGGCCCAAGCGGGTCGGGTATTTCTTTTCCGACAAGCTGCATTGCCTGCATAAAGCTGAAACCAGCTCTCATCGAATTAGCCATTGTACCCAATACTTCGATTAATTGATAGTTGATCCGCGCTAACCGAATTCTCCTTTTTCGTTTCATCAAATTTTTAGGGATAATGAAGCCAATGATAACGACAACCATTATTAAATACCATGGTAGTCCGATAAGGGCGGTAACAATTCCACTACCAGCAGCAGCTAGAATTCTTATGGCAAAGAACTCTTCCGGTTTCAAATAACTTCCAGCTTCTAATAATATTTTCTCCGTGCTTTCGCTAAATTGCACATTTTTAAAAATGGTGGAAATGGACAGGATAAAACGTTTAATAATGGATGGTCCTTTTTCTTCTTCATTAGTTGCTTCATCCAATTGAAGAGACGGCAGAAATTCTTTAATCCGCTTATTCATCCTTCTATTATGAGAGTAACTGCTCAAGATAAGAAAGATTAAAACACTAGCGATACTAAAAAAAATGAGCAATTCAATCACTATTTTCATTTCAACCACTCTCCAACGAACCATGACGCAGGCATTTTGTAGCCATTTAATTCAAGCAGCTCGGTGAACTTTGGACGAATGCCTGTACTCGTAAAATTGCCTTCAATTCGTCCATCATGGGTAAAGCCTGTTTCTTTAAATACATAAAGATCTTGGAGAACGATTGTTTCACCTTCCAAGCCTAACACCTCAGTGATATGAGTGATTTTTCTCGTTCCATCCTTCATCCTTGCTTGTTGAACAATTAAATCGATAGCATTTGCAATTTGCTCACGAATCGCTTTTACTGGTAATTCAAATCCGGCCATCAACACCATTGTTTCCAAGCGCGAAAGAATATCTCGAGGAGAGTTGGCGTGCCCAGTACTTAAACCTCCGTCATGACCCGTATTCATAGCTTGGAGCATATCTAATGCTTCAGCACCACGAACCTCACCGACAACAATTCGGTCAGGCCGCATCCGCAGTGAGTTTCGCACCAAATCCCGAATCGTAATTTGCCCTTTTCCCTCGATATTCGGCGGCCGTGATTCAAGGGAAATGATATGTTCCTGGTGAAGCTTAAGCTCGGCAGCATCTTCAATCGTCACAATCCGGTCTTCATTTGGAATAAAGGAAGATAATACATTTAACGTCGAGGTTTTTCCTGAACCTGTTCCGCCGCTAATAAAAATATTGAGTCGTGATTTAACACACATCTCCAGAAATTCTGCCATATCATTCGTTAAGGTTCCAAATTGAATTAAATCTTTTATCGTAAAAGGGGTATCGGAAAATTTACGAATCGTTAAACAAGGCCCTTTTAAGGCAAGCGGAGGAATGATGGCATTAACACGTGAGCCATCAGGCAGACGGGCATCCACCATCGGGGAGCTTTCATCAATTCTGCGGCCAATCGGTGAAACAATTCGCTCAATGACTCGCATGACATGCTGGTTGTCGATGAAATTGACAGTGCTCCGATAAATCTTACCGTTTTTTTCATAATAAACTTCGTCAAAATTATTCACCATGACCTCACTGATTAATGGGTTCTCTAACAGCGGGGTAATCGGTCCATATGCCAAAAGTTCATCTTTTACGTAATGCAAGAGTTCTTGCTTTTCTTCAAACGTCAGCCTAGTGCCCTCTTGATCAAAAAAAGCTGCACCTAATTCCTCAATTTTACCTTTTTCTTCTTCCTTACTCTGTCCAGGGAATTTTTTCAATTCTTCTAATAAGTGATTGTGAAGCTCGGCTTCTAAATCCCAAAATTCCTGTGACTTTTTCGGAACGATGAACTCTTGGACATCCTTGCTAAGAGTATCTGTTGACCCTTCGATAAAACGTTTAAATAATGACATTTTCCTCCCCGCCTCACTTTCCTACCTGAAACCATTTTCTATCTTTCTTCATCTCGGCTACCTCACCACTTTTTTGTACAAACAGATTCTGGGATAGCTTCCAAACTGCCTTGCCAAGATGGCTTCGCGAGTTTGCAAGCATAAATGGCTGTCCTGCTTTAATTGAGGAAGCTGCCACATTTGTTTGTTCCGGTAGGCTGAAATGAACTTCGACTCCGAGAATTTCCTCGATTTTTTTCACATCAAGGCCTTGGCTTTTGACATATCGGTTCAAAATGAGTTTTACTTTATCCTTTAACATAATAGACTCTAAAGATTCTAAATAGAGCTGACTTAAACGAAGAACAGATATTTCGTTTGTGGTTAGCAGTAAAATCTCATCCGCCAAATCAAGGAATCGCAGATGAATCTCAGATAAATTTACTGGCATATCTATTAAGACGATATCAAATAAATTTTTCGCCCCCTCGACAGCCTCTTTAATATGTTTTTCGGAGATCCCTTCAAAGAACTCTGGGCGAGGTGGTGCTGCAAGGACGGATACCTCCCCATCAACAAGGGTCATATATTGGTCAATCGAATAATTGGCGTGCCCATATCCTTCCTTTACCCATTCATAAATCGTTCTTTTCGGTTTCATATTATAGTAGATGGACACTTCACCAAATTGGAGGTTACCATCAATAACAGCGACCTTCTTCCCCATTTTGGAGAATGCCACGGCCAGATTAACAGTTAACAGCGTCCTGCCCACACCACCCTTTGGACTCGAAACGGCTATAACCTTACTATTCTCTTTAACTAGATTGGTAACACTATGTTCTTTTTTCGCCCGGTGTTGCATGAATTTCTTCGCATTGGCAACTGCTTCAGATAGTTCCCCAAGATTATAGGAAGAGCGAAGCGTATCCGAGGCACCCATTAGCATCGCCTGTCGAAGATTTTCCTGTTCTTCAGGAATAATCAAAATAATATAAACATGAGGGTAAAGCACAGAAATCTCCTGGCAAAGGTCATAGACGTTATAATATTTATCTACGTTTAGGAATAAAACCGATTGATTACTATTATTTAAAAGGCCATAAAGACTTTCAATTTGACTGGTTACTGTCAAGTTAAATTGTTGTCTTTCTAGAAGTGTTTCGATTTCTTCAGGAAAAGTATTCGTATCTGAAAAATAAACCCAGTTTATGTTCATTTCTTTTCGGCAGCCTCCTCTTTGATCACTTCTCTAGTTTGCTTCAATCCAGCCTTTCCCGTTTCCTTATCTTCTGAATTTCTTAGCATTAAATAAAACCCATCTTTATCTTTAGAAGCTAGTCCGAGCACGACCCCTTCTTCCGGCGTCACTTCCAATGTAACCGTCTCATATTGAAGCGCCGTTTCCTTATTGTCAGATGATTTACCAGAAGTAAGCACCTTCACATTTTCAAGGACAAGAACTGCAGATTTGAATTCTTTTTTAGTAGCATCATCCTTGGTTGTTGCATAAGCAATCACATCAACCATTGATTTCGGTGCAATATACCCTGAAACACCTTCTTCCAGTTTTATTTTAATCGAGAACGCCCTCTTCCCTTTGCTGACTTCGACTATTGGATTAATGAACTCTCTTGCAAGAGCTTTTTCTTTCTCATCTTGTTTCTCTTTTTCAATTTTCTCAGGAGACTTTTTATCCTTTGTTTCTTCATTGTCCTGAGAAATCGGGGCACTTGCAGGGGTGGAAGGTTTTTCTTTTGCGATAATTGTTATGTACAAAAAACCCGCTACCGCCAACCCTAATATTAATGAAATTAACCAAATTTTCTTTGTGTTCATAAAAGTGCTCCTCCTAAGTCCTTAAAACCTGAGATTTCACATCAACAATTTTTCTACTTAATTATTTCTATTTCTAAGAAAACTTTTCTCCATCTATCGTTAAAGCAGTGTTGCAAAATTGAAATTTATTTGGAGGTAAAAAAATAAATGCACCACAGCTTTTATTCGCAATTTAAATATTTTATTCTACTGTCATAACAGTAGTGTCTTTCAATTGTATTGTCTTTACTAAGGGTCCAAGGACAGGAGTAATAAAATTAAATGGATAGGTAATTGTAATTTGGACTTCAGTTCCTGGCGTCCGTGATGTTGTCGAGACATCTACCCAATCTTCTTTTAAACCAATACTAGTCGCCCGATTCTTCGCAATTAGCTTTACTGCAGCATTATCTTTTCCAATGCTTGCTGCCCTTGCAGCCTCTCTTCCGGCATGATCAATGGTCAGATAAGCATGAAAAGCCCTGCCAAAGTCAACAATCCCAAACAACAACATTACTAATACAGGAAGAATCAACGCAAATTCAACCAGAGATTGGCCGTTTTCTGATTTCATTAATAACCACCCCAGATAAGTGTACAGAGTGTTCCTAGAACAATAGCAACTCCATAAGGAAATGAAATACTACTTTTTTTATCCTTCTGTAAAATAACTGACCCAAGGTTACTTTTTAAAAAAACAGTATTAAAGAAAAGTGATTTAAATGAGTTATTAAAACCGTTTGTTTTAATAACTAATATTAGTGCTATCAGTCCACCAATTATAGCTGTATAAATAAATGAATAAAAAACGAAGCTAGTTCCCATTAGCGCCCCAATTGCAGCCATTAGTTTTACGTCTCCTGCACCCATACCTCCTAGTAAATACGGGATTAGTAAAAGGCCTAGTCCAACTAGAAAACCTTTTCCGCTAAAAAAGAATCCATTTACTCCTAAATTTAAAGTGTAATAGGAAAACGCAATTAGTATCGTAGGTAAGGTAACAATATTTAATATTTTTCTCTTCATAACATCAGTTATCAATGAGATTATTAGAATGGTAAGTAGTATAATGGTAATAATCATATTAAGACCTCTTTTTTTAGAATTTAAGCCCTACTTTAAAAAGTAGGGCCCGTTTTCAAACAAATGTAATTATCTTCCTATTACGTAGTTAAAGCGGTTTTAATTTGTCCAAAGAGGGTATTTAATTGTCCACCAACCGCAGTTAAAGCAATAATAACTGCAAGTGCAACTAATGCAATAATCAGCCCGTATTCCGTTAATGCTTGCCCTTCTTCTTCAACAACTAGATTCTTCATTTTTTCTAACATTTGTTTTCCTCCTACTAAGCTTTTTTTGTTTTTAGGTTCTATATTAAGAACTTGTATTAAATATAAAACGAACAAAATATTTTGAAAACATTCATTTTTGTTCGTTTTAACGGATTATTGCCTAATATTCTTCTTTTTCCTCTACTTTTCTCCTTTTTTCTTAGTTTTTTGTTCTTTATATAAAATTTTTCGTTTATTATAATGAACTTATTGTTGAAGAGTTGGAAGGAGTTATTTTATGAAGGAAAAAAACATTACTATTTCTTTTCAAATTAAAGTGGCAAATTCTTTTTTTGCTAGACTAAAAGGGCTTATGTTTCGAAAGGATCCGATTAAGAATGAAGGACTTTTGATCATACCATGTAATGCCGTGCATATGTTTTTTATGAAGTTTCCAATCGATATTGTTCTTCTTAACAAACAAAATGAGGTTGTAAAGGTTTATCAAAATTTGAAGCCATGGAGGATGACAAAACCGGAAAAAAATGCGTACTCCACACTAGAACTTCCAGCAGGTTCTATTAATCAATTTGGAATTCGAGTTGGAAGTATTATTCATTGTACAAACATACATTAAGTTTTTTTCATCGAATATCTTTTAGCATTCTTCGTACTGAAAATAAAGTGTTCTAGTCGAATCAATAGGAAAAATAATGGCACTTTCATCTGTACAAAGAATAACTTTCATATTATCATTCTTTATAAAGAACAAATAAGGAGGTTATTTTTTATTGCTTAAAAGGATTCTATAGGAAGAAAAAGGGCAATCCATGGTTCTTTTTACTATTTTTATCATTACATTATTTAGGTTTGCAGGGTTAGCAATCGACGGAGGGAGATTATACATTGCTAAATCAGAACTTCAAAAGGCAGTTGACGCGGGTGCACTGGCAGGTGCACGAATATTAATTTGATGATTATTTAATTCCAAATAAGAATTTTAATTTCAGTGAGGATGAAAAGATTAAGGGGAGAGTTAGAGGCATAGCTTTAACAATAATAATTCCGGCACCTATACCCCAAGTGGAGATTATGTATCCAATCGAACAGAAAACTTCTAAAAGGTTGAAGGCACGGAAAATGTACGATTAATGTTTATGCCTGTATTAGGAATTGCAAAAAACACGAATGTAAAAGCAATAGGGAGAGCTAAAATTATCAAATAAACTATACCTGGTTTAAACATTGATAATATAATACCGATTGGAATTAGTGCCATTCCAAGCAGCAATCAATGCGAAATATGTAAGCTAGTTTCCAACCCAGTGAGGGGACAACTGGAAACTATAACTTTTTGAATTTCTCAAAAATTGAACCTCCAGAAAATACGCTTACTAAACAAGACTGTAATAGCAGCGGTTCAAATATTGATGGATATATTTTAACTGGACCTCCTGCTTCTAAACCAATATACATCAATTAGTATTTGTGTTCTAAGCCTGGTCAATCTGATACAAAAATTGCTGAAGCCATTAATAAAAGAATTACAGATGGGAAGACAATAGTTTATGTACCCATTATTACTGGCTATGGTACAGGTACTAGTCCTACAACAGTAGTAGGATTTGCTGCATTTGAACTACAGCCTATATAAGATAAAGTTAAAAATCATGATATATATATGGAAAATTTCTCAAACAAGTTATGCCTGAAGAATTTATACCAATTTCTTCATATAAATCAAAACTCGATTTATAAAGAATATATTTTTAAGGGGTGCAATTATGTTTAAAAAATTTCTAAAAGAAGAAACAGGTCAATCACTAATTCTCATAGCCGTCTCAATAATAGCATTATTGGGATTTGCCGGTTTAGTTATTGATGGGGGAAGATTGTATCTTGCAAAATCTCAACTTCAAAAGGCGGTTGATGCTGCATCCTTAGCAGGTGCAAATGTATTGGTAAATTCCTTAAAAGCAGGCGGAAAAAGTGCAGTAAATTTTACTGCCATTTCTGAAAAAGTATCTATTATATCTGAAGGAAACTATGAGGATGGAAACTATTCCTATAATCCTGATTTACATGGAATAAAAGCAGTTGAAGTATCCGGTAATGAAACAGTAAATTTAATGTTAATGCCTGTTTTAGGAATTAATAAAGATTCTACAGTAAACGCAGTCGCTAGAGTAAAAATCGGTAATGTAAGTAAAGTTGGTAAAGGAGTTCTTCCAATAGGAATAGATTTTGATATACTTAAAGATCCTACTGATCCAACTGGTACGAAACTAAAATATGGAGTAGAAATGACTATTACTAATAGCCCAGGAACAGGGGTAAATGGATATTATGGTTTTTTAGATTTTTCTTCCCTTCCTGGGACTAATGGAAAGGGTGGAGCAGACGGCCTTAAAGATTATATCTTAAATGGGTCAGATGTGCCTATTTCTGTTGACCAAGCCATTCCACCGAAAAATGGTGAAAATAAAGGCCCCGTTGAATCTGCAATAAAACAGAGAGAAGGGGATATCGTATATGTCCCCATTGTTACTGGTCCAAATTCTGATGGAAAATTAATTGTTACAGGTTTTGCTGCCTTTCAATTAATTCATTATGTGACAGAAAAGGAAGCTAAGGATAACAACCTACCAGAATCACATGTAATAACAGCGAAGTTTCTTCAACTTGCCACTGAAGGTGATGTCGGAGATGGTATTATTGATTACGGAATATATAACGCTAAGCTTGAATTGTAACTTTTAAGATGGTACTAAAAATTGTGTTAAAATAATTAGCGATGTTTTTAACAATATTCATCCTATCCTTCACAACATTATCAGTTGCCTTAGCTGCCAAACCTACTACTGGACCTACTTCCTCCACAGCTCAGACAACTACTATTTTAGACCTTCAGTCAGGAATACACATCATCAACATTGAGGGATGACATCAAACTGAGTTAACTTGCCAAGGGCAGTCAGTCGATTGTGATACCCGAACCTATTGTCATAATACCAATTGAAGTAACAGCAAACTCAAACGCTGATTTTTCCGCTGAGAACGAGTTTGCAAATACAACTTTGCAAGTAGATGAATATGTTATTTTTCTAAATAATAATAAGGTTTTTTATGGGTATCAGGAATTGACAAATTCCATTTTTTCAAACCTTGCGCTAAGTCAGAACTATACCATTCGAGTTGAGGTATTTTCCAACGGAAATCTTACTGGAAAAGAAATCACCACATTTACCACCATATTACGATTTTCATATAATTGAAGCAAGAGAAGCTGTTGTTACATTTTCTTACGAAGCCACCCTTCAACTTTCAGGCCGTAAGGTGATTACTTGTAAAAAAGTGATCTTATCAAATGGAGTTCCAACCGAACTCCCTGATTCTGAAGGGGTTTATGATAGGATACCGATTGATTCAAACACAGAAAAACAGTTCAATATTAAAGTCATTAGGTCCAACTATTATGTAGTTACTTGTCAAAATGGACTACTAGATGGGTCAAGAAGTTTTTCGATTCCCAATATTTTTGATTATTAAAATACGGTTTAATAATGGGCTTAAACTCAAAGGATTACATTGAGTTCAGCCCTTTTTCTATTTTAATTTTTCTGTTGTCTTTGTGCCAATTAAGAGATTTTCATTTATTTTAATTTTGTTCACTATTTGTACATACCATTTGAGAGTAATTGGCAATATGATGTAAATGAAAGAAT
This sequence comes from Neobacillus drentensis, assembly GCF_036965245.1. Taxonomy (GTDB): domain Bacteria; phylum Bacillota; class Bacilli; order Bacillales; family Cytobacillaceae; genus Neobacillus; species Neobacillus drentensis_G. The sequence goes on along the minus strand of NZ_JBALPG010000017.1, from coordinate 107,802 downwards.
TCTATAGAAAGCGAGTATGACCTATGAAAAAAGAGATGAGATTGCAAACGATTTCAAAACTTATCTCTGAGCATGAGATAAAGACGCAAGAAGAGCTGGGGCAATGGCTAGATTCTAGCGGTTTGCAAGTGACGCAGGCGACCATCTCCAGGGACATTCGTGAATTGAAACTGATCAAGGTCCCTTCCAAAGACGGCAGTTTGAAATATAGTTTTCAAATAGATCAGGACCATTTGATTTCTGAAAAACTGCGTAATAAATTGAAGGATGCGCTTGTTGGTATGGAGGTCATTAACTATTTTGTTATTATTAAAACACTGCCAGGACATGCCCATTCTTTTGGGGCGCTGTTGGATTCAATGGAGATCGATGGTAAAGCCGGCACCATTTGCGGAAACGATACATGTTTAATTATTTGCCGCTCACCTGAAGAGTCTGTCAGTATCAAGCAGCAAATAGATTTATATCAAAAGTAACGAAAAAATCACATGATAAGGAGAGAGTACGATGCTCAATTCGCCTGTGATCAATATGGATGTGCTTTCTGATTTACAGCAATTTGATGTTTTTTCCTGCCTGTCTGCAAAAACATTAAAAAAATACATGCCTTATTTTTATTTCCGCAGTTACAAAAAGAACCAATGTCTGTTTATGCAGGGGGACCCGCGCGACAAACTCTTTTTTTTGCTTGATGGGTATGTAATGTTTGAACGTGCCAGTGAAGAGGGCAGTATGCTTTATTTAGACTTTATTAAAAAAAATCAAATGTTTCCCACTGGCGGGATTTTTCACGATAACGTTTACCACGATACGGCCATTGCCGTTACCGATGTTCATTTGTACTTCGTCCAAACCCACATCTTAGAGGAAATACTCAAAACCAATCCAAAGCAATTACTATCTATTATTACTAAACTGTCAGAAATTCTAGACCTTCATCAGAAACGAGTACAACGAATCCTCATTCCTCATGCCCAAGAACGCGTGATGCATACGATTCAGTTTTTAATGGAGGATCTCGGAGTGAAGGATGACAATGAGGTGGATATCCCCTGTCCCCTTACGGCCGCCCACATTTCCAAGCTATCTGGAACAACAAGGGAAACGGTTAGTCTGCTTATTAACCAGTTAAAAAGAGAAAAGATAATCTCGGTTAAGTCCAAAAAAATGAGAATCCATCAACCGGATTATTTTAAAGAAATATGAATACATAATAGAGGCTGACCCCGTTTTTTCGGGTCAGCCTTTTACTTTAGCTCCATAATTTTCTTAATTTTAGAACTTTATCTGTGAACTTATTATGACATTCAAGGTTTATTCAGGCTATTACCTTTGAAAAGACTGATTCGCATTAAATTATACATATTTATACAACTGAATTTATATGAACGACAAAAAAACGTTAGGATTATTACATTTTGTTTGTAAGCGCTATTACAAAAGAAAGGGCTTACATCACTTAGAATAAAGGTGTAGCAAGGATAGTTCAAAAAAGGGAGGAAAAAAAATGAGCAGTATAAGCAGTATAGCAGAAATCACTACTCAGCAGGAAACGGAAAAAAAATTAAAGCACCCGATCCATGTTACCTCAGAAATCGGTACTTTAAGAACGGTTTTACTGAAACGTCCTGGTAAAGAAGTAGAAAATCTAACGCCTGAATATCTGCAGCGACTTTTATTCGATGATATTCCTTATTTACCGATTATCCAGAGAGAGCATGATTATTTCGCCGAGACATTAAAAAATAGAGGCATAGAAGTCCTATACCTCGAAAAATTGGTAGTTGAAACATTAAGTAATACAGAGATAAAAAAACAATTTATTGATGATATTTTACGAGAAAGCAAGGCAAATGTCAATGGAGCAGCCCACGTGTTAAAGGAATACCTTCTTTCTTTTTCCACGGCGGACATGGTTGACAAAGTAATGAGCGGGATTCTTAAAAAAGAGATAGAAGCAGAGAAGAAGTCTCACCTTTACGAATTAATGGAAGATCACTATCCATTCTATTTAGATCCAATGCCAAACCTTTATTTTACCCGTGACCCGGCGGCAAGCATAGGAAACGGTCTATCGATTAACAGGATGCGGGAACCTGCACGAAGGCGCGAATCCTTGTTCATGCAATACATCATTAAGCATCATCCGCGATTTGCCGACCATGATGTTCCTGTATGGTTAGACCGTGACTTTGGCTTCTCGATTGAAGGCGGAGATGAACTCATTCTTAGTGATGAAGTAGTGGCAATCGGCGTTTCCGCCCGGACATCTGCCCGTGCGGTTGAAAAAATTGCACTAAACCTATTCAAAAGACAAGATACGATTAAAAAAGTAGTCGCCGTGGAAATTCCAAAATGCCGTGCCTTTATGCATCTTGATACCGTATTTACGATGGTAGATTACGATAAATTTACGATCCACCCTGAAATTCAAGGACCACAAGGCAATATGAATGTCTACATTCTTGAAAAAGGTGTCGATGATCAGCATGCCAACATCACACACCGCACCAACCTTCAGGAAGCATTAAAAGAAGTTTTGGGATTAAGTGAACTCATCTTAATTCCATGTGGCGGCGGTGACGAAATCGCGGCTTCACGTGAACAATGGAATGATGGTTCAAACACTTTAGCGATCGCACCAGGCGTTGTCGTCACCTATGACAGAAACTATATTTCCAATGAATTATTGCGTCAGCACGGAATAGAGGTAATTGAAATCTCAAGCTCGGAATTATCCCGTGGCCGTGGGGGTCCTCGCTGCATGAGTATGCCAATTGTTCGTGAAGATTTACACAAATAATTTTATCAAAAGGAGAAAGATGACAATGGTAATCACTGCACCTAAATTTTACGGCAAGAGCTTTCTTTGTGAAAAAGATTTTTCAAAAGAAGATTTTGTTTATTTTATCGATTTAGCAATGAAATTAAAAGATGAGAAAAAACATGGCATTCCGCACCGCCATTTGGAAGGCAAAAACATCGCGTTGCTTTTTGAAAAACCTTCAACTCGCACACGCTGCGCTTTCACTGTTGCTTGTACCGATCTAGGCGCACACCCAGAATATTTAGGAAAAGATGATATCCAGCTTGGTAAAAAAGAATCGATTGAAGATACGGCAAAGGTATTGGGACGTATGTTTGACGGCATCGAGTTCCGCGGCTTTGAGCATAAAAAGGTTGAAATGTTAGCAGAACATTCAGGTGTGCCGGTTTGGAATGGCTTGACCGATTTATGGCATCCAACGCAAACACTTGCTGATTTCTTAACCGTAAAAGAAAACTTTGGCCGCCTGGAAGGAATTAAATTTGTCTATGTTGGCGATGGTAGAAATAATGTGGCCAACAGTCTGCTAGTTGGCGGTGCCCTTGTTGGTATGGACGTTCGTATTTGTGCACCTGAATCGTTGTTCCCTGCTCCTGAAATCGTGGAGTTAGCGAGGGGCTTAGCTGAAAAATCAGGAGGCCGCGTAACAGTTACCGCCGATGTTGAGGAAGGTGTTTCCGGTGCAGACGTAATTTATACCGATGTTTGGGTGTCTATGGGTGAAGAAGATAAGTTCTCTGAAAGAATTGCCCTTCTATCCCCATATCAAGTCACAATGGAGATGGTGAAAAAGACAGGCAACGACAACATGATTTTCCTACATTGCCTCCCTGCTTTCCATGACCTAGAAACAAGCTATGGTAAGAACATTTTTGAAAACCACGGCCTTGCAGAAATGGAAGTAACGGATGAAGTCTTCCGCAGCGAGCATTCAAAGGTATTTGATCAAGCGGAAAATAGAATGCACACGATTAAAGCGATAATGGCTGCTACACTTGGGCATTTAGAATAAAAGATTACTGGGAGCGAGCTCATTGCTCGTCTCCCTGCTCCTTATCAATTAAATTCGCTGATAAAATGGTGAAGTTCGCCGATATAACACCGAAATCCGCTGATAAACCATTAAATTCGCTGATAAGCGACTTCTAGAAAGTTGAAATACCTGCATTTTTACGAAAACGGTTTAAATAAACGTAAATGGAGGAATAGCATGAACAACATTTCAGAAGTGTTAATTCCAGAGCTGAGAAACATCGAAAGAGATTTTCAACAAGCATTAGCGCAGCTGATCGAAATCCCGAGTGTGATTAATGAAACCGAGGGAGATACCCCTTTTGGTAAAAACATTGACTTGGCCCTTAAAAAGACACTAGAAATTTGCGGGCAACTGGGCTTTAGTACGTATTATGACCCTAAAGGATATTATGGCTACGCTGAAATCGGTATTGGCGAAGAAATGATCGGTATCCTTGGACATCTTGACGTTGTTCCCGCAGGCAGCAATGAAGAATGGGTAACTCCTCCCTTTCAGGCAAAGATTAAAGACGGAAAAATGTACGGAAGAGGTACACAGGATGACAAAGGTCCGACACTTGCCGCCCTATTTGCCACGAAGGCATTAATGAATCTAGGGATTACTTTTAATAAACGAGTCCGATTTATCTTCGGAACAGACGAAGAAACGCTGTGGCGCTGCATGAACCGTTATTGTGAGCTTGAAGAAATTCCAAGTATGGGCTTTACACCAGACTCCGTCTTCCCGCTCGTTTATGCGGAAAAAGGCCTGCTCCAGCTGCTGTTAGAAGGGAAAAATGAAACAAAGCTAAGACTGCAAGCAGGCAATGCCTTTAATGCAGTGCCTGACACAGCAGAATTTTCCGGTGAAAAGCAAGCTGAATTAAAGGCTGCATTTGACGCGTTAGGTTTTTCATATGAAACGACTGGAGATAAGGTTGTTGTTCTAGGTAAAGCCGTCCACGCCCAGGTAACTGAAAAAGGAATCAACGCCCTTAATCGCCTCCTAATTGGAATGAAGCAGATTGGGTATACCTCTAAAACCATCGAGTTTGTTAATGATTTAGTCAAGGAAGATCCGTTTGCGGAGAAAATTTTTGGCGAATGTGAAGATGAAGCATCAGGAAAATTGAAATTCAATATAGGAAAAATAGAGTTGAGCGAGGAAATCGAAAGGTTGTCGATTGATATCCGTATCCCGGTGACAGCGGATAAACAAGTGATTGTGAATACACTCACAAAAATCGCCAAGGAATACGGCTTAGACTACAAAGAGTTTGACTATTTAAAATCAATCTATGTACCGAAAGATCACTATTTAATTCAAACATTAATGAAGGTGTACCAAGATGTGACAGGTGATTTAGTTTCTGAGCCAATTTCTTCAGGCGGTGCCACCTATGCCAGAGCGATGGACAACTTTGTGGCCTTCGGAGCTGTTTTTCCACAACAAACGAAAACTGAGCACCAGCCAAATGAACATATCGATTTAGAGGAAATGTTTAATGCAATGCACATATATGCAAAAGCAATTTACCGCTTATCCCGCATTAACGGGCAGTAAGACTCCATTTATATGACCCAATTGTGCAAAAGATTATTGGGGTCAACTGCCGTAAAAAAAAACGATTTGTTCAACTAACCATCAATGGGAATGAAGAAACTCCACATTGATGGAAGTTTCACCTTAACCCGATAGATTTTCATCTAATTGTATGGGGGAATTCCTATGAAAAAAATAAAGATGCCTACTGCTTATACGTTATTATTTTTGATTATTGTTGTCATTGCAGCATTAACCTGGGCAATCCCCGGTGGAAAGTACGATACAAAAGTGGATAAAGCGACACAACAAGAAATCCCTGTAGCCGGAACCTATCATCAGTTACCTGGAAAAGAGCAAACCCCTCAAGGTGTATGGGAAGTATTAAATGCTCCAATTAATGGATTTTTTGATGCCAAAGATATCGCCCTGTTCGTGCTGGTCATTGGCGGCTTCCTTGGGGTTGTTATGAAAACAGGTGCGATCGATGCCGGAATATCCCGTGTCATTCGAAAATTGAAGGGGCGAGAACAATGGCTGATTCCCATACTGATGGTCCTTTTTGCAATCGGTGGATCGACCTACGGAATGGCCGAAGAAACCATCGCCTTCTACCCTATTCTGATCCCTGTGTTGATTGCAGCAGGATATGACGCCCTAACGGCAGTATCGATAATCGCTCTAGGGGCCGGGATCGGCTGCCTTGGTTCAACCGTTAACCCGTTTGCAACAGGTATCGCCTCCGGATTTGCCGGTGTTTCAATCGGTGACGGGATGGGTCTTCGCCTGATCATCCTTGTTGTTACCTTAATCGTTACAATTATGTTTGTCATGCGCTATGCCAAAAAGGTTAAAGACGACCCTTCCAAATCCCTAATTGCCAATATGAAGACAGAAAATGAACAGCATTTCTTATCACAAAAGACAGAGGACATTGAATTCACTGGGCGTCGAAAAGCTGTTCTTAGTGTTTTCGGATTAACCTTTGTTGTGATGATTTTAGGGGTTATCCCATGGGCCTATAAATTTAATATTACTATTTTCGAAGATTTGGTCAAAGCATTAGGAAAAATTCCGTTCATTGGAAAATTACTTGGCGGTATGGTTCCGCTCGGTGACTGGTGGTTTGGGGAATTAACGATGTTATTCTTAACATCCTCCATCATTATTGCCATTATTTTTAAAATGGGCGAAGAGAATTTCACAAGTACATTCATTAACGGTGCGCGCGATTTATTAGGTGTTGCCATTATAATCGGAATTTCCCGAGGAATCACCGTTGTCATGGATGCCGGCGGAATGACGGCAACGGTTCTCCATTGGGGAGAAGGAATGCTAGATAATATGGGTTCTATCCTGTTTACTAATCTATCATTCTTATTTTACTTGCCATTATCTTTCCTAGTGCCATCAACATCAGGACTGGCGACCCTTTCGATGCCGATTATGTCACCTTTAGCAGACTTTGCTGGGATCGGCAGAGATCTAGTGATTACCGCCTATCAAAGTGCTTCAGGAATCGTGAACTTAGTTACGCCAACAAGCGCCGTAATCATGGGAGCACTCGCAATTGCACGTATTCCATATAGCACATACCTCAAACACGTTTGGAAATTAGTTTTGGGATTAGCTGTCATCATTATGGTGATTATGAGTATAGCCGCCATTATGAGCTAAGAATTTAATTTAATCCCTTGGTAGAAATTCATTGTGATTATAAAAATATGAAAAACCTTATTATAAAAGCTAGCGGCTCTATTGGAGACAGTTGAGACAGCTAGTTTTTTAAGAAGATCAAACTATCATTAACAGAGTTTTTAATATAATAAAGGAGATAACCTTATGAAAAAACAAAAAGTAGTCATTGCTCTAGGGGGTAATGCGATCCAATCTGGTGATGCAACAGCAGAAGCTCAACAATTAGCCCTTGAAAAAACAGCACGCCAGCTCGTAGATTTTATTGAAAAAGGCATTGATATTATTATTTCCCATGGGAACGGGCCGCAGGTCGGGAATATTTTACTGCAGCAGGCTGCAGCCGATTCGGTAAAAAATCCTGCGATGCCGCTTGATACATGTGGTGCCATGAGTCAGGGCATGATTGGCTACTGGATGCAAAATGCAATGGATAAAGTTTTGAAAGAACGCTGTATTTCGAAAAATGTGGTGACGGTTGTGACCCGAGTCGTTGTCGATCAAAATGACCCTGCTTTTTTAAATCCAACCAAACCGATTGGACCTTTCTATAACGAAGAAGAAGCTAGGAGAATTATGGAAGAAACGAATACTTGTTTTAAAGAAGATGCTGGACGCGGCTGGCGGCGGGTTGTGCCTTCACCAAAGCCTGTAAGCATTCGCGAGCATTCGGTCATCAATTCTCTCGTCGAGCAAGGAAATATTGTCATTTCTGTCGGCGGCGGCGGGATTCCTGTCGTCGAAACAGACAATGGCTTACTTGGAATCGAAGCGGTGATTGATAAAGATTTTGCGTCACAAAAGTTAGCTGAACTTGTCGATGCCGATGCCCTTATCATTCTCACCGCTGTCGACAATGTATATATTGATTTTAATAAACCAACGCAGAAGAAATTAGAGGATGTAAGTATTGAAGAGTTACAGGCTTATATCGCAAGCGGGCATTTTGCAGCTGGCAGCATGCTCCCTAAGGTAGAAGCGGCTATCACTTTTGCTGAAACAAGTCCAGATCGTAAAACAATCATCACCTCATTAGACCAAGCATTTAATGCTATGGACGGAAAAGCAGGAACGGTCGTCACCTTACATAGTGCCAGGGTTCTTGCCTAAACATGACAAAACCTCTTTGAATCTACGTTCAAAGAGGTTTTGCTTTTTTAAAAATCATTTGACTGGTCGACAGTCTTAGCTTTTATCGGCAATATAGATTGCTCCACTTTTTCATATTTCATAAGGACAGATTTAATAACGCTTAGCTTCGGAACAATCCAGTAGGCAAAGAGGGCTGCACATATTCCGATTATGGCACCGGTAAGAACATCCCCTGGAAAGTGAACCCCTACCCAAATACGGGAACCCCCTACTAAACAGGCAACCGTCAGCCATACCCATCCTTCTTTTTTGCGTACTAACCAAATCGAAAAACAGACGGAGAAAAACAGAATGGAGTGGTCACTCGGAAACGCATTGTCAACCGCATGTTCAATAAGCTTGTTTACGTGTGGCAGCTCAACAAATGGCTGAAAATGGGAATTGAATATCCCTGCGATTTTTCCAAGAACTTCAGCAATCACAAAAGCAAATACACTCTGAATGACCATCATTCTATTTTGGTTGGTCCGGGTAAACCAATAAACTATCAATCCTATTAATAAAACATACACCATATAGTCCGCTATGAAGATGGCGATTGGGTTTAGGGAATCGTATTCTTTTCCTAGATCATTAATGGCTCGAAAGACATCAATATTTACTTGCGAAATAGACATTTTTGACTTTTCACCCCTGATTCATCACTTTTTTAAGTGCACTGTAATATTATCGGGTAATAAGTTTTAAATTGTCCTTAACCATTTCTTAATTTTTTCTTAAAATACAACAATACCTACATCGAGAATGAAAAAGAATGGACTTGTAGACTAATTTAAAAGCTTAATTTCATGTAGTGTCAGGCACTTATGAAAGACTCGCCGATTGGCGAGACCTCCTCTAGGACGAAGTCAGAGGTGGAGATCCTCGTATGTCTAAAAAAAAGCGGAGATATAGCTCCTCGTATGTCTGAAAGAAAAAAAGCAGAGAATTAGATTTCTCTGCTCTGCTATTTTGAATTTACCACTTCAGGTTTCGTTTGTTGTTTTTGATTGTATAGCGGCAAAATGAAGAGTAAACCGATGATAAACAAGACGGCCGATGTTTCAAACGTAGTCACCAATGAAAAATTCTCTTTTAAAACACCCGCAACACTCATCGTTATGACCATTGATCCGGCGAACAGCGGGCTTAAAATCCCATTCACTCGACCAATAAAGGCCTCTTCTGTTTTTTGTAGGATCAATGTATTAATCCCGATTTGAATACACGGCATCATCAGACCGTTACAAAACTCAGCAATCAGTGTAATCCACAGGTTTGTCGACCATCCCATTACAGCAATGCCGATCCCATTGACAAGCATTCCAAAAACAAGCAGTCTTTGCGGTGCCACATTTTTAGCAAAAATCATCGCTGCTGCCCCACCGAGAATCATCCCGGCACCATTGATCATAAGCAGCCACTGAAGGTTTTCCTTCGGAAGGTTTAATTGCTCCGTAACAAGGAAAATCGATAATGGGTTAATGAACCCGATGCCTAATCCTGCAGCCATGAAACACAGGCCTAATAGGCTCAATTCTTTTTTTTCAAGAACATACTTTATTCCACTTTTCATTTCCTGCAATAATGTTGATTCACCCACTTCTTCTAATGGACGGTCCTTTGGCAGGAATGCGAGTGCACCAGCTGAAAGTAAGAAGGCGATGCCCGTAACAGCAATCGAGACGTCAATTCCAAACGATTGAAAGACGAACGTTCCAATAATCGGGCCTAATACCATAAATAAAGCAAAGACTGTTTGATAAACAGACATCGCTTGCTGCACTTGGTCTGCAGATAAATGCATTTTAAACAATTTCATCCCTGATGGCTGGGAGAATTGTGAGAGTATGGCTGAGATTAAGGTCGCGAAAAATACTACCTTCCACGTTCCGAAAATAAGTGTAATCAGCACGGCAAAAATAGATACTGCACTTAAAATATCGCACCAGACCATTGTCTTTTTCGGTGCCCAGCGGTCAGCAAATGTCCCGCCGATAAAGGAAAAAATAAAGATTGGCGCAAATTCAGCCACCGAGATCATCGAGACTGCAAATGCGTCGCCTTTGGTCTGTTCCATTACAAACAGTAGAACGGCAAAGTTCCGGACCCAAATTCCTACCTGTAAAAATAATCCTGACATTATAATCGCGAGAAAGACACGATTGCGAAATAAGCCTCCAGTTGGTGCTGCTTGTGTTACGTTGTTTTCCATATAAAAACCTCCTACGCAAATTTCTGGTAGGAGGCGGTACAATACAATTTCAAAGCGGCAAAATATCCCTGACAGAAGGGACACAATGATCTTATCTACTTGTATAAAAGTACATACTAATCCTATCCAGAAAAAAGGTTGTATTTTTTTCATGAGTAATAGGATTATAAGATCATCGTTCCAAGGTCACCCTTCCGTTTTTTGTAAGTTTTATTCTAAATGATTCCAATCATGAATGCAAGTATTTTCATTCAGTGGATTTTACCGCAAATTTCGACAGAGGCTCGGGACTTTGTGACAGTATGTGAGGAAAATATATCTCCACGGGCATCTAGAGTCGGTCTTTGTAAACTAATATGAACATTTCCCCTTCTGAACTGGTACTTAGAGTCGGGTTTTTGTGATCCTTAGTATCAACATTACCTTCTCACGGATACTTAGAGTCAGTTTTTGCGACCGATAATGTTCAAATGACCGTCAATTTTAGGATGATAATTCCATTGACAATGATTCTCATTATCTATAAAATGACCAATATAGACATTACATCGGAGGGGATACAACATGTTTAACATGCTTTTTGGGTTGAAGGATATTCACACAGTTCTAGCTAATCAACGAAAAATCGGCGGTGCAGCGGAAGCAGATTCGATTCGCTTATCATCTGGTGAAACCTACTTAAACCCAGTGTTTACAAATGTTGATATCTCAAAAGGACAATATGTTTCCGTTGGATTTATCGATGAAGATGGGCAAAATATTATCGCCCACGTCGACCAAATTGCCATTATTAAAGGCTTACAGCACAAATTGATTTGCCAGCTAAATAACACTTTTATTAAAGAAATAATGGTCCGTGATACATTACAATACTTACAAAGATTATGTGAAGTAAACGCAGGGTTCATTACACCTACTTTTAAAAAAGAAGCGTTGAAGCTTGTTCATGATATCAGTGTGAATGAATTGAAAAACCATAATATATCATTGCCATTCCCTCTTGAAGATAAAATAGTTCGTTTACATGCATAAACGAGGTCCAATTGTTGGATCTCGTTTTTTTGTCAAAAAAAACTTTGATAAATGCCTTTTTAAGGTAAGCAAACTTCTTTCTTTCTTTTTTCAAGTAAAAGTCGTTGTAGAGACCTTCTACTTTTACTCTTCATTTTTCGCGCAATGCCTACGTAGAACACTTCTACATCGATGTTTACTTGCTTTTTTTGAAGATACACCTACGTAGAACCCCTCTACATCGATGTTTGCTCTCTTTTTTAAGCGAAACACCTACGTAAAACATTTCTACATCGATGTTTGCTTTTTTTTTGACGAAATCCCTACGTAGAGCCCTTCTACATCGACGTTTGCTTGCTTTTTTTGAAGATACACCTACGTAGAGCCCTTCTACATCGATGTTTGCTTTCTTTTTTTGACGAAATCCCTACGTAGAACATTTCTACATCGATGTTTGTTCTCTTTTTTAAGCGAAACACCTACGTAGAGACCCCCTACATCGATGTTTACTTGCTTTTTTT
>NZ_JBALPG010000017.1:0-95767 GCF_036965245.1 Neobacillus drentensis | reverse complement strand
ACACCTACGTAGAACCCTTCTACATCGATGTTTGCTTTTTTTCCCATGGCAAAGCTTAAGTAGAACTTCCTTTTGAACTATCCTCACAGGTATTAGAGAAACTTTGCCTCTGTCTTCTCCCCTTGAGTCTCATAAATCGGCAAGTTATTTCTATTAGAGAATATCCACCTGGCATGCTAAACGATACCCGTCGGCGATTTCCTTATTTAGTTTTTTATATTCTTGTTCATTTGGCGTAGAAAGCCCCGGTCCTTGGAGAACCTTTACTGTACACTGGCCGCAGGTTCCTTTTCTACATTTAAACTTTAGTGCCTTCCCCTGATTAAGAGCAGCGTCCAGAAGTTTTCCTTTTGATCGTGTAATTTCATACTCTGTGCCGCCTTGCTGAAACATAATTTTTTCAGGCTTGATGGATGGTGTCACTGGATTTTTTCTATCAACAACTTTTACGACAGGTACAAATTTTCCAGGAATAAGCGATCCTACGCTGAAACCTCGTTGCCCCACCCCTTATTCTCCTATGAATTCAAGGGTGCAGATTGCTGAAGGGCGTTTAATCCGTAATACCACTGTTTCATACACTCGGAATGGGTGGTTCATCCCTTCCTGCCCCATATAGGCAGTATCGAAATCCTCTGAAACAGCCAAGTCTAAATTGTTCCGGCCTGTATTTAGGATGACTCCCGCTCTCCCTTTTAATACAGGTGATTGGAACACCCCATCCGTCACCAGCTCACGAATATGTTCGATTTCTAATACATTTGTATCCCTATGTACACGGTGGATAAGTGAATAAAGCTCCGGCGAAAGTACAAGGGCAAACGGGCCATTATGGTTCATCTCAAGCAGCTTGCTTCTTGCCTCGACAATATCCTGAAAGGCTGTGCCCGACTCGTACCATTCACCAATCAAATGGGTAAGGCGCCCCTGGACATTCATTAGTCCTGGGATGTCAAATTCCTTTGCCCCGTGAAAAATCATTTGATCTTCTAAATTGGCGACATCACGGGCTGCATTTGCTGCTGCTGAAAAATCAATTGGGATATCTAGCACCTTTGCCTGTTCTAAATCACGCCAAAATAAAATGAAATCCTTATACAGGAGTGGAATGGTATGATTGACGCGTTTGCTGGATTCAAAGGAGGTATCAAATGAACCCTGGATGTCCATTTTGGCTTCGATTGTTTCAGTAAAAATATCGTTTGCTATGCTTTGCATACCTCGTCCAAGCGGGCCGTATAATTCGATAAAACGGCGGCCAACTAACTGTCTTCGTGCCGTTTCAATGACAGTTTTATCTAATTGGTCGAATTCTTGATCCGTGATTGGTGAATCCGGAAATATTTGTGATTTATTCATGGTTCTATCCTCACTTTTCGTATATTAAGTCTGTTTTGACTAAGTCCTGATGCTTGATTCCGCCAACTTGGGGTAGAATTCCGCCAATTTTGTGGTTAATTCCGCCAAACTTAGGATTTTTCCGCCATGTTCGAGAATTATTCCGCCAAACTGAGCTATCATTCCGCCAAGTTGACAATTTTATTGTTTAGGTCCCTTCAACTATGTTAAAAACTCAAATTAAACTTCCGACGGTAAAACCTTTTTTATGCTTAGTAGGTACCGCGACAGGACCAGCGATGGTTGATCGGTCAAGATGATCATGATGCTCATCATGATGGGCATGCGGGTCTGTGTATTCATGATCAAAGCGGCTATTTATATCGTTTAGCATCGCTTTTACCTGCTGATAATCCTGGTAAGATACCTCTCGTAATTGGTTTAACATTGTACTCCGTTCCTCATCGGTAAAACGAAACAGGGCTAAATCAAGATGTTCAACAAAATTATGCAAGCCGAATTTTTCAAGATTCAGCTCTTGCAGGAGACGATTAAATTCATTATTGGTTGGAGCAAAATCGACTTCATTTTTTTCTTTTTCAAACGTACTGATAAGCGGAATCAACTCCACTAATCGCGAAAGCCGCTGCTCTTCTTCTTCAAAAATATGATGATAATACAGGCGCTCATGGTCATCCGTAGCGTTTTCAATAACCGGATCAAGCATATTCATAAATTTTTCAATAGCATCATAGGTTGTCGTAAAAATCCGATAAAAAACCTTCAATTCCTCTTTCAATTCCTGCACCCCCTGAGTATTCAACTACATGTCATTATTGACATGTAATATATTTTTAAAACAACAAATTCATTTAGGAGGCAACATTCAAATCATGAATAACTCTTGTTTTCTGAAACATAATAAATATGGTTATTTAAAATAAATAGGAGGAGATTTGCGATGATTCAAAACCAACAAGGGCAAACGCACCAAAATATGCATACGGGGGCTGTTCCGCCTCAGATGAACCATGGAGGTCATGAAGTATTTGATGTTCATGAAGTACTATCGGGAGCAATTAGCACAATGGACCAGTATATGATGTTACGGCAACATGTCAAAGACCCAGAATTGCTTGATATTCTTGATCGTCAATATCAATTTATGCAGGATGAATACAACATTACGGTAGAGAGTTTCCAAACCGGACAAGATCCTTCAAAGCGGACTCAGAGCTATAAAATGAAGCAAGGGAATGACTTCGTTTATGGGCTGCAGCCTTCTCAGCCGAAAAAACCGGCGCAATCTCCTACAGAGCTTACAGATGCTTGTATTTCAGGGATGATGCTTGGCTCTGCGAAATCAGGAGCATCGATGAAGACAATGGCAGCATGTGAAGTTACCAACCCAGTAGTACGACGTGTACTTGCTGATTCTGTTCCAAATTGCATTGAAATGGCTTATGAGCTCTCCATTTATCAAAATCAACATCATTACTATCAGGTACCGCAGCTTGCACAACAGGATATGCAGCAGCTTCTAAATGCATACGCACCTGCCCAAGGAATGCCGCAAACGAACAATATGAATATGAACACTAACATGAATATGCCCCATTAGAAAAATTGGGTTCTCTGAAGTACCTAAGTAAAGTGAAAATGCTACCCTCTTAATCATTGTGATTAAAGAAAGGGTAGCATTTGTTTGTTAGAACAATTCTATTTACTTTATTGTAAACAATTTAGTTATTATGCGTATTTTATGCCAGCAAGTTTTATATTGTTTTTATCATCTGACCCACAAGGTGTTACAGCATAAGTCATTTCACATTTTGGGCAGTTCATAATAACCGTTTCTAATGTAAATGTTTCTCCACACTCACATCTAATCTCGTGCGCCACTGTTGGTGCAAAGTTTTCTTTCCCTTTACTTTTAACATGGTCAACAATGTCTTTTCCATCTTTTAAATTTGTTGTACAACCACAGTTCATTTATTAACCCTCCAAGGATTTTATTAGTTTAATTAAATATAATAAATTAAGGATAGCACAGAAACATTTAAATCAATGTGTCAAAAATTAAACACTTTGAAAAATGTAATAAAACTTTCCCTTTGGTCCAGCCAATCATCCGATACATAGAAAATTCTGTTTGACTATCAATTCCATATTAGTAGTCATATTCTTCCCGCTCTTTTTAAATAAATTATTGCATATACCAATGGCTATTCCTTTTTTAAAAATAAAAAAGACCAGCATCTCTGCTAGTCTTGTTATCCACCTATGTATGGTGGAGACGGTGGGAATCGAACCCACGTCCAAAGATATCGCCACTTAAGCTTCTACGAGTGTAGTCGATATATTGGTGTTTCGCTGATCCTTTTGCCTATCGACCGGCGTCCGGTCAGCTAGCCTGGTTGTTCTCTTCCTTCATCCTCAGGCGGTGGAATCCGGCGTAGCCCACTTAGAGTGAGTCCCTTACCCTACCACATGGGCAATGGAGGGAGGAACCGCTATGCAGTATTAAGCTGCGAAAGCGAGGTTGTTGTTAGTTTTGCCAGTTATGGCTTTGACGTTTTAACGAGGCCGATCCCCTCGACTCGCAACCTAAGCTCAAACTACCCCTGTCGAATCCGTAGCGTCCCCATTATAAAATGAGCTGAAATCTGTATAAGATTCTAGCATCAGACGTTAGGATGCTCAACAATATTTTGAGCAAAAGTTTCTTGCCGCTTTCTTAGCGACAAACTTATTATAACACACTTACAGGATTTTTCAATTGTAAGTATTTGTAAAAACAAATCCTTTGATATTCACGGAAATCCACCGAAGAGACCGACGGCCCCTTACATCTTTTGACGATCGCGGAAGGCTCGTTCGATTTCACGCTTCGCTTCTTTTTGCTTTAAGGCTTCACGCTTATCATAATTTTTCTTACCTTTTGCTAGTCCAACTAACACCTTGCAAAAACCATTTTTTAAATAAAGCTTTAGTGGAACAAGTGCATATCCTGCCTCTTTCGTTTCTCCAATCAGCTTATTGATTTCACGTTTATGAAGCAACAGTTTACGCGTTCGTAACGGGTCATGATTGTAGCGATTTCCCTGCTCATACGGGCTCACATGCATTCCGAAAAGAATCACTTCCCCATTTTGAATCCGGGCATATGCATCCTTAAGATTTACTTTTCCTGCGCGAATCGACTTGATTTCCGTCCCCTGCAGAACGATGCCGGCCTCGTACGTTTCTTCAATAAAATAGTCATGGTAGGCCTTTTTGTTTTGCGCGACTACTTTTCCCACACCTTTTGGCATATTTTTTCACCTCAATCTATAGATTTTATTTTAACAAAAAAAACAAGCTGCTACAATTGAAAGAGAGCCTCGTATGGAAGGCTCCCTTTAAGCGATTATTTATTTCTTCGTTTCGTACTTTTTGATTTAGGAACGTTATCGTAAAATTTACGTTTCTTTTTCGCTTTATTGCCCTGACTGCCGCCTGCTTCAGACTTCTGATTCCCATCTTGATTACGATTCGATCTGCGGTTTTTATTTCGTCCCTGATCACGGTCACCCTGCTGTTTGTTCCTCCGGGGTTTATGTGTGTCACTTCCCGTTTTAAAAACCTTCGGAGCATCAGAACGTTCCCTGCGAGGTGTTCCCTTCATACCCACGATTTCAAAATCAATCGAGCGCTCATCTTTATTGACTTTTACCACGCGGACCGTGATTTCATCACCAATCCGGAACACGTTGCCTGTCCGTTCACCAATCATCGCATAGTGCCGTTCATCAAAGCGGTAATAATCATCCGTCATATAGCTGACATGGACAAGGCCTTCAATTGTATTTGGCAGCTCAACAAACATCCCAAAGTTCGTTACCGAGCTGATAATGCCGTCATATTCTACACCAATTTTGTCTTCCATAAATTCAGCTTTTTTCAACTCATCTGTTTCCCGCTCAGCATCAACTGCACGACGCTCCATTTTGGAAGAATGCTGGGCAATTTCAGGCAAGCGGGCATTCCATTTTTCCCTTGTCGCTTCATCCAGCTTTCCTTCGATTAGATAGGTACGGATTAAACGATGGACAATTGTATCTGGGTACCTTCGAATCGGTGAAGTGAAATGGGTGTAGAACTCGGTTGATAAGCCAAAGTGTCCGAGACTTTCAGGGTCATATTTTGCCTGCTGCATCGACCTCAGCATGACAGTTGATACCACCATCTCTTCTGGCTTGCCTTGGACCTCTTCAATGATTTCCTGAAGTGCTCTTGGATGCACATCATTGGCCGTACCCTTTACAAGGTAACCAAAGTTGGTGATAAACTCGAAAAATCTCCGTAATTTATCTTCCTTTGGATCCTCATGAATTCGGTAAATAAACGGAACATCGAGCCAGTGGAAATGCTCCGCAACTGTTTCATTGGCAGCGAGCATAAACTCCTCAATCAAACGCTCTGCCACAGACCGCTCGCGAAGAATCACATCGGTTGGCTTTCCTTCATCATCCACCAATACCTTTGATTCTTTAAAATCAAAGTCGATGGCCCCGCGCTTCATCCGCTTGTTTCTTAAGATTGCGGCGAGCTCTTCCATCATTTCAAACATAAGGACAATCGGCTCGTATCGTGCACGTGTTTCTTCATCTTTTTCTACAAGAATCAGATTCACGTCATGATAGGTCATTCGCTCGGTTGTTTTTATCACACTTTGAAAAATTTCATGAGAAACCACAGCGCCCTCATGTGAAATTTCCATTTCGCACGATAAAACGAGACGGTCAACCTTTGGATTTAAGGAACAAATCCCGTTAGAGAGACGATGGGGAATCATCGGAATCACTCGGTCTACTAAATAAACACTTGTGGCCCGTTCCTCTGCTTCGAGGTCGATCGGAGTTCCTTCTTTTACATAATAGCTGACATCAGCAATATGAACACCAAGCTTATAGTTGCCGTTTTCAAGCTTTGTTACGGTTACCGCATCATCAAGGTCTTTCGCATCAGCTCCGTCAATCGTGACAATCGTTTCGTTCCGTAAGTCGCGGCGATTAGCTAATTCACTTTCATCAATTGTATCAGGTGTGTCATTCGCTTGCTGCAATACTTCATCAGGGAAAGCCATTGGCAGGCCGTGCTTATGTATGACAGAGAGAATGTCCACGCCAGGGTCGTTTTTGTGCCCCAATATCGTGATGACTTCACCTTCCGCACTTTTTCGCCCCTCAGGATAAGTGACTAACTTAACGACAACCTTATGTCCCTCAACCGCTCCTTTTGAAGCCGATTTAGGTATAAAAATATCGCTTGCAAATTTTTTATCATCAGGAATCACAAAGCCAAAGCTTTTACTTTCAACATACGTTCCTACGACTTGCTGGACGCCTCGTTCAACGATGCGAATAATACTGCCTTCCCGGCGCTGCCCCGAGGTTTCAGATGAAACACGCGCTAAAACAGTGTCTCCATGCATCGCCGTGTTTGTTTCATTGGGCGGAATAAAAATATCATCCATGCCCGACTCATCAGGAACGACAAACGCAAAGCCTTTCGCATGACCGATTAACTTTCCGCGAATTAAGTTCATTTTTTGTGGAAGTCCGTAACGGTTGCTGCGTGTACGAACCACGAGACCCTTTTCTTCCATTTGTACAAGGGCTTTGACAAACTCTTTAAAGTCACTGGAGTCCTGGATGCCAAATGCCGCTTCCAGCTCCTGAACCGTTAACGGTTTGTACGCCTCATCTCTCATATATTGCAAAAGCTTGTCAATGTGCTTTTGAATGTTATCTTCCAAACTAATCCCTCCTTTGGGAGTGCTTTTTAATCGTGCCAATACAGTTTTTCTAAAAAGGAATAAACATCCTCGTGAAGCTGATCTCGTTCTTTATCGAGTGTGATTACGTGTCCGGACTCTTCATACCATTTGATTTCCTTCACAGCTGACTCGATGTTTTCATAAATAATGTTGGCACTTTCTGTGTTAATCATCTTGTCGTGACGGGCTTGAACAACGAATGTCGGAGCATAGATCATATCGACATTTTCACGAACGTCGGAGATTAATTGCTGAAGTGCTTTTAAGGTTTTCATCGGTGTCTTTTTAAACTCATTCATTTCCATTTCGATTTGCTCTTCAGATTTTCCTTCATATTTTTTAAATTCACGGGCATACTCAAGAATACCTTGGTACATCACTTCTTCACTTTTAATATGCATGGGTGCACACATTGGTACAATTGCTTTTATAGGTACAGTGTAACCCAATTTCAAAGAAAATACGCCGCCAAGGGACAGTCCGGCTACAGCAATTTCTTCATGACCTTTATTTTTTAAAAAATTGTATCCATTTATGACGTCCTGCCACCAGTCTTCAGGGCCTGTGTGGACAAGTTCTTCAGGCGGTACTCCATGACCTTTATAATGCGGGGCATGGCAGGTGTATCCTTTTTTTTCGAGGAAGCGTCCGAGCATCCGGACATCTGCCGAATTTCCGGTAAAACCGTGGAGCAAGAGAACGGCTCTTTTTCCACCTTCAAAAGTAAATGGCTTTGGTGTTGTGACTTTCATGTAAAAACTCCTTTTGTAATAGCTTATATTAGTTTAAGCAATGCGGTGGTCAACATGCTAGAAAAAAGACTTACGGCCGGTCGGTTCTTCATGTAAATTTATTTAATTCCTCTAACTTGAGCAGGATTTCCGCCAAGTTGAATTGTTTCTACTAATTTGAGCCGGAATCCAGCCATCTTTTGGAACGATTCCGCCAACTTTAGCTGGAATTCCGCCTACTTGGATTGTTTCTACTAATTTGAGCCGGGATTCCAAACTTTTTAGGTTGGTTCAACCTACTTAAGCCAGAATTCCGCCAACTTAAGCTGAGATTCCGCCAACTTGGATTGTTTCCACACAAAACAACAAAAAACCCGGCTCTCAGGCCAGGCTTTGGTGTGTAATATTAGATTTTAAAGTAAGTAACTGATAGTGCAAGGAGGAAGAATAAAACTGATAAAACAACCGTGATACGATGTAAAATCAAGTCAATTCCTCGTGCTTTTTGCTTACCAAATAAGGATTCAGCACCACCAGAAATGGCACCTGATAGTCCAGCACTCTTACCCGATTGAAGTAAAACAACCACAATAAGACCAATACTTACGATAACTAATAATGTTACAACAAATGCATGCATAAAGGCCACCTCCTGTAGACGTACATTTCACAGTATATTAAATTTACCATATTATCTGCCTTTTAACAATAGAGTTATTTATGAGACACTAGAGTTTGACCGCGAACCTCTATGAACGGACCGGCCGTTTAATCCCATAACCAGGCAGTAAGACACACTGATTGAAGTTTCAATTTACCTTAAAATGGACGATGCCATTCTTACATATGTATGTCTTTTCCCTCTTACGACAATCGAATAGGCTGTAATATTTTCTGGAATCGTCATTCCCGCTGCACCTGCATCACCAACATGGAATAAATCTGCTCCTGCCATCTTGCTGTTTAGGGCAATTTGCTTAATGGTCGCTTCATCGGCACCTTCCTGGCTTGTTCCCGTTGTCAAAATCGCCATTGCTCCTTTTTCATGAACAATGTCTACTAATTTGGCCGTTTTTTCCACTGTAAATCCCGGTACGGTTCCAGGTGATGGAATAAGGATAATATCAGCACCTGCTTCAATAAAGCCGTGTAAGGTTTCCGTCGACATCAGACTGCCTCCAACCTCGCCTGCGACACCTGCGCTATGCATTTTACCAGCAATAATCAAGCCATCTTCACCGAATACCTTGCGAGCCATCTTAATAGCTTTCGTAATTTCCGCATTGGATACCCCTGTTTTTGGATTTCCCGTTAAGCAAACAAAATCAAAGCCAAGCTCTTTTGCCTTTTTCAGTGATTTTTCCGTTGCAAGCCTTCCCTCAGGCAGCTCAATCAGAGTCTCAACTTGATCAGCCTCTAAATCAACAGGTTCCAAATTAAGGCCAATCGGACGTCCGACAAGCTTTTTCAAGGTTCGAACGATGGTGTCAGGCACCACTTCAGTTAATCCTTCCATACTAGGGTTAAACACGTCAAAGAAGTTTAGTAAAATGAGATCGGCACCAAAGGCAGCTGCCATTTCCGCATTCGTTACGGCAGGATAGTATGGGGTCACAGCACCAATTACCTCCGCCACAATCGTTCTCCCTTCAGATGCGAGTATTGATTGTTTTAACTCTCGTCCGGTCATTTTTTCAAAATCAGATGCGGTGCAATCTAACAAACGCTTCATTCAAATCATCTCCCAACAGGATTATTCCTTCATATACAAAAAATACCACAATCTTTAGGATTGTGGTAGGAAAAAGGCACTCAACCAGAATTGAGTGCCTTTGCTGATAGAAAAAATTATTTGCTCAAGTTATAGAAAGATTTAAGTCCGTTATATTGAGATGTTTCACCTAATTGGTCTTCAATGCGAAGCAATTGGTTGTATTTCGCTACACGGTCTGTACGAGATGGTGCACCTGTTTTAATTTGACCAGCGTTTGTTGCAACAGCGATATCAGCAATAGTGTTATCTTCTGTTTCACCAGAACGGTGGGAGATAACTGCTGTATAGCCAGCGCGTTTTGCCATTTCAATTGCATCAAACGTTTCAGTAAGTGTACCGATTTGGTTCACCTTGATAAGGATAGAGTTACCGATACCTTTTTCGATACCCTCAGCGAGCTTTTTAGTATTTGTAACAAATAAATCGTCACCAACTAATTGAACTTTTTTACCAAGACGCTCTGTTAAAAGCTTGTGGCCATCCCAGTCGTTTTCGTCTAAACCGTCTTCAATCGAGATGATTGGGTATTTAGAAGCAAGTTCTTCGTACCAATCGACCATTTCTGCAGAAGTTTTTACAACGCCTTCGCCAGCAAGATGGTATTTTCCATCTTCTTTGTTGTAAAACTCAGAAGATGCAGCGTCCATCGCAAGCATAACTTCTTCACCTGGTTTGTAGCCAGCTTTTTCAATTGCTTCAACAATTGTTTGAAGTGCTTCTTCGTTTGATCCAAGGTTTGGAGCAAAACCGCCTTCGTCACCCACAGCAGTGTTAAGGCCTTTGCCTTTAAGAACTGTTTTTAAAGTATGGAAAATTTCTGCACCCATACGTAGAGCTTCTTTAAAGCTTGGAGCACCCACAGGCATGATCATGAATTCTTGAATATCAACGTTGTTATCCGCATGCTCGCCGCCGTTTACGATGTTCATCATTGGAACTGGAAGCTGCTTAGAATTGAAGCCGCCAAGGTATTGATATAAAGGAATATCTAAGTAGTTTGCTGCAGCATGGGCAACAGCCATAGACACACCAAGGATAGCGTTCGCGCCTAGTTTGCCTTTGTTGTCAGTTCCGTCAAGTTCGATTAACGCTTGGTCAACAGCTACTTGATCAAGAACACTGTATTCGTCGCCTACAAGCATTGGTGCAATGATTTCATTTACATTGTCAACCGCTTTAAGAACACCTTTGCCTAGGTAACGTCCTTTATCACCATCACGAAGTTCAACTGCTTCATACTCACCAGTAGAAGCGCCGCTTGGAACTAATGCGCGTCCAAATGCGCCTGATTCTGTAAAAACTTCAACTTCAACGGTTGGGTTACCGCGGGAATCTAATACTTCACGAGCGTATACGTCTGCAATAAATGGCATTTAAATCTCTCCTTAAAAATTAATAATTTATTTTATTAAAGATTTCCCAGTCATTTCTGCTGGCTGTTCAAGGTTTAATAGGTCTAACATTGTTGGTGCAAGGTCACCTAGGATGCCGCCATCACGTAATTCTACACCTTGCTTCGTCACAATGACAGGTACTGGGTTCGTTGTGTGTGCGGTCATTGGCTCACCTTCAAGGGTAACAACTTCGTCAGCATTTCCGTGGTCTGCGGTAATGATCGCTGATCCACCTTTTTCAAGGATTAAATCAACAATTTTTCCTAAGCATTCATCGACTGTTTCGATCGCCTTAATCGTTGGCTCAAGCATTCCTGAATGGCCAACCATATCAGGGTTAGCGAAATTTAAAATGATTGTATCGACTTTATCGTCTTGGATTTCCTTCAATAAGGCATCCGTTACTTCGTAGGCGCTCATTTCCGGCTTAAGGTCATAAGTCGCAACCTTTGGTGAGTTGATTAAAATCCGCTCTTCTCCAGGAAACTTTTCCTCACGGCCGCCGCTCATAAAGAAGGTAACATGCGGATATTTTTCTGTTTCGGCAATCCTTAGCTGCTTTAAATTATTTTGTGACAATACTTCACCAATAGTGTTGTCAAGGTTATTAGGTTTAAAGGCTACATAGCCGTCCACAGTCTCACTGAAGTGTGTTAAGCAAACAAAGAATAAATCTTTTGGATGCTTTGGTCCACGGTCAAAGGCGCGGAAGTCTACATTCGTAAATGTATTGGAAATCTGAATCGCACGATCCGGACGGAAGTTATAAAAAATAACGGCATCGTTATCTTTTAATGTCGCAACCGGCTGTCCATCTTCTTTCGTAATGACAGATGGGATGACGAATTCGTCAAAAATTCCATGTTGGTAGGAATCCTCAATTACCTCTAACGGATTGCTGTACGAAGGACCTTCGCCGTAAACCATCGAACGATATGATTTCTCTACCCGCTCCCAGCGCTTGTCGCGGTCCATCGAGTAATAACGTCCAGAGACCGTTGCGAATTCGCCAACACCATACTCCTTCATTTTATCCAGTGTTTGCTGAATATATGTTGCCGCCGTTTTCGGACCAACATCACGTCCATCAAGGAACGCATGTATATATACTTTTTCCACGCCTTCTTCTTTTGCCAGCTTCAGTAAGGCAAACATATGGCTGATATGACTATGAACGCCGCCGTCTGATAGTAAGCCAAATAAATGAAGTGCGGTGCCATGTTTTTTTACATGCTTCATTGCCCCTGTGAAGGTTTCATTTTTTTCAAATTCGCCTTCACGAATGGCAATGTTCACTCGAGTCAAGCTTTGGTAAACAATCCGGCCGGCACCGATATTCAAGTGTCCAACCTCTGAGTTACCCATTTGCCCTTCTGGAAGACCGACTGCCTCACCGGAAGCGGTTAAATGGGAATGTGGATAAGTACTCCAGAAACGATCAAAATTTGGCTTTTTAGAATGTGCCACTGCGTTCCCTTTTGTCTCGCCCCTGCATCCGAAACCATCGAGGATGATAAGGGCAACTGGAGATTTACTCATACTTACCTGCCTCCAGTAACTTTAAGAATGATTGTGCTTCAAGGCTTGCTCCGCCAACTAATGCACCATCAATATCCGGCTGTGCCATGTATTCTTTAATATTTTCTGGTTTTACGCTGCCGCCGTACTGAATTCTTACTGCATCCGCTACATCCTGGGAAAATTGCTGTGCAATCACTTGGCGGATGTGGCCACAAACATCATTGGCATCCTGAGATGTAGACGATTTTCCAGTGCCGATAGCCCAGATTGGTTCATAAGCGATCACCGTTTGTTTTACTTGGTCGTCGGTTAGACCAGCTAAAGCTTTGGCTACTTGGTCGCCAACTAATTGATTCGTTTCACCATTTTCACGCTGCTCAAGGGTTTCACCGCAGCAAACGATTGGTGTTAGATTATATTTAAACGCTGCAAGCGTCTTTTTGTTAACAGACTCATCAGTTTCATTGAACATTTCGCGGCGTTCAGAGTGTCCGATGATCACATATTGAACTCCAAGGTCAGCAAGTGCTTTCGGGCTGATTTCCCCAGTAAACGCTCCGCTTTCTTCAAAGTGCATGTTTTGAGCACCAATTTTCACATCGCTGCCTTGTGTAGCTTCAACAAGACTTTGTAAAAATAAAGCCGGTGCACAAATCACAGATTCCATGTTTTCTGCAGCAGGAACAAGACTTTTTACTTCTTCGGCAAAACTTTTTGCTTCAGAAAGAGTTTTGTTCATTTTCCAGTTACCTGCAATGATAGGTTTACGCATAGGTGGCACATCCTTTCTTTTGTACGTTCCACAGCAATTTGTTTATTTCTTGGTTAATATTGTTCATATATTTTAAAAATTGTTCATATCCTACTTGAAATTGTTCATATATCAAAAATTTTGTTCATATAAAGCTAAAATTTGTAGATATATGACCTTTTTGGATAAAAAAATTATTTATCGTTCAGTGCCACAACACCAGGCAATGCCTTGCCTTCCATAAACTCAAGTGAAGCACCGCCGCCTGTAGAAATGTGGCTCATTTTTTCAGCTAATCCAAACTTTTCAACTGCTGCTGCTGAGTCACCGCCGCCAATAACTGAATATGTACCTACTGCTTCAGCAAGTGCTTCAGCAACCGCTTTTGTACCGCCGGCAAATTTATCAATTTCAAACACACCCATTGGTCCGTTCCAAATAACCAATTTTGATTTTTGAATAACATCACGATAAATTTCTGAAGTTTTTGGTCCGATATCAAGTGCTTCCCAATCAGCTGGAATTTCTTCGATTGCTACCACTTTTGAATTGGCATCTGCAGAGAAATCGTCAGCGACAACCGCATCTACCGGCACGTAGAAATTAACGCCCTTCGCCTTTGCTTTTTCCATAAAGGATTTAGCAAGATCAATCTTGTCTGCTTCAAGTAAGGACTTCCCAATTTCATGACCTTGTGCTTTGACAAACGTATAAGCAAGTCCGCCGCCAATTATCAAGTTATCGACTAGTTCTAAAAGATTTTCAATAACACCAATCTTATCCTTTACCTTTGCACCGCCGATAATCGCTGTAAAAGGACGCTCTGGATTGGAAAGAGCTTTACCAAGTACTTCAAGTTCTTTTTCCATTAAAAAGCCGGAAACAGCTGGAAGATTATGAGCAATTCCTTCAGTCGAAGCGTGAGCACGGTGTGCGGCACCAAATGCGTCATTTACATAAACATCAGCAAGCTCGGCAAAAGCTTTTGCAAGCTCTGGAGCATTCTTTTCTTCACCAGGGTAGAAGCGGACGTTTTCAAGAAGGAGCACATCGCCTTCATTCATTGTCCCGATTTCTGCTTTAACCGTATCACCATATGCCTCATCAACTTTTTTCACGTCTTTGCCAAGAAGCTCAGCAAGTCTTACGCCAACAGGAGTTAAGCGCATTTCTTCGACTACTTTTCCTTTTGGACGGCCGAAATGGCTTGCCAAAATGACTTTTGCACCTTGTTCCATTAAGTATTGAATCGTTGGTAATGCTGCACGAATCCGCGTTTCGTCCGTTATTTTTCCATCCTGCATTGGGACGTTAAAATCCACTCGGCAAAATACGCGCTTCCCTTTCACATCGATATCTTTAAGTGTTTTCTTGTTCATGTAAAGGACCCTCCTTAAAGTATTGGCAGATGAAAATTTCATTAAAAAAGGAGGGGGAATCCTCCCCGCTCCCCTTTGGAATACCATGTATCATTATAGATGGTTTACGATCAAAACACCAATCATATCCATTTATTAAGAAAATTAAAGTCCTTTTGAAGCGATGTAGTCAACAAGGTCAACTACACGGTTAGAGTAACCAACTTCGTTATCGTACCAAGAAAGTACTTTTACCATGTTGCCTTCAAGAACCATTGTAGATAGAGCATCGATAGTTGAAGATGCAATGCTTCCGTTAAAGTCACGAGAAACTAATGGAAGTTCAGTGTAAGCTAGAATGCCTTTTAATGGGCCTTCAGCAGCTGTTTTTAAAGCTGCATTAACGTCTTCTGCTGTTACATCTTTTTCTAATTCAACAACTAAGTCCACAACAGAAACGTTTGGAGTTGGAACGCGCATAGCCATACCGTTTAATTTACCTTTAAGTTCAGGTAATACAAGGGAAACTGCTTTTGCCGCACCAGTTGAAGTTGGAATCATGTTTTCAGCTGCTGCACGTGCACGACGGTAGTCCTTGTGTGGTAAGTCAAGAATTTGTTGGTCATTTGTATATGAGTGAACAGTTGTCATCATACCGCGTTTGATACCGAAAGTATCATTTAATACTTTTGCAAATGGTGCTAAGCAGTTTGTAGTACAAGAAGCGTTTGAAAGTACGTGGTGGTTGTTTGCATCATATTTATCTTCGTTAACACCCATAACGATTGTAATATCTTCGTTGCTTGCTGGTGCAGAGATAATAACCTTTTTTGCACCTGCTTCAAGGTGTTTCGCTGCATCTTCGCGCTTAGTGAAACGGCCAGTTGATTCAACAACAACTTCAACACCTAGGTCGCCCCAGCCTAATTGTGCAGGATCGCGTTCTGCGATTACTTTTACTTTATGTCCGCCAACAACTAAGTACTCTCCGTCAACAGTTACGTCTTCTGCAAGAGTTCCGTGAACGGAATCATATTTTAAAAGGTGTGCAAGCATGTTTGCATCTGTTAAGTCGTTAATTGCAACGATTTCTACATTGCTATTTTTTAAAGCCGCCCGGAATACATTACGACCAATACGTCCAAATCCATTAATACCAACTTTTACTGTCATGATAAAATTCCTCCTTTTATTGGGTAAAGATGTATATTTTTAAAAGGGATTACCCTTTCAATAACCTTTTTGCCACACCTTCATCAGTTATTAAAATCGTCAATGCTGGTGCTTGTTTTAAGTATGCTTTGATTGCCTTTGCCTTTGATTCCCCGCCTGCAACAGCAATGACATTTGGGATATGTGCAAGGTCTTCAAGCTGAAGTCCAATTGTTGATACCTTGTGGACAATCTCGCCTTCTTCGGTAAAATAATAGCCAAATGCTTCGCCGACAGCCTTCCCGTTTTCTAGCTTTTTCTTAATTTCCGAGCTGGTTTTTCGCCGCTCAGCCATTGTAATAGCATCCCCAATTCCATGGATAACCATGCTAGCTGATTTAATTAGTTCTAAAACTTCATGAATTTCAGGCTCTTTAATTAAAGATTCATAAATTTCCGAACTAACTTGATCAGGAACGTAGAAAACTCGATGTTTAGAACCAGTGTTTTTCGCCATATTCGAGCAAATCGTATTCGCTTGATTAGCGACATCTTCACCGACTCCGCCACGTGCCGGAACAAAAAGTAACTCATTGTGGTGATGACTAGGTGATAATCTTTCTGCCACCGCAGCCATAGTTGAACCACCAGTAACAGCGATGATATTTTTCCCGTCTAAAAGTTTTTTCATGCAAATCGCACATGCCTTGCCTAACTCACCTTTGACCATTGGTGACTCATCACTTTCTCCAGGGACGATGATTACCTTTTTAATACCAAGCCGGTGCTTTAATTCTAACTCCATAACATCAATGCCCTTTAACTCACGCATTAAACCTTCTAAATCTTCGAGCAAATTTTTCCCTTCAGTAGTTAAACTCATTCCCACATTATTTGCGTAAATAAGATTTTGCTCTTTGAGGAAGTCTACTTCACTACGGAGTATTCTCTCTGTAAAGCCAAGACTGACAGCTAAACTCCTTCTTCCCACAGGCTGCATAAATCCTATGTTCCGCAGAATGGTATATCTTTTTTGCAGGACTTGGAGGAGATCGGGTAATAATCTTTTTTGGATATCGATAAATGACTGCATGATTCGCATGCTCCTTTATTCTATGTAGTTGGTCTAAAAATGTCCACCATAGACATATTATGTCCCACCTACTCTAAAAAAAATCACCCCTTGTACGTTTTTAATTGTAGCAGGAGTGAATATCTATTTCAACTTATTTAATTCGGTTTTTTTCTTGCAAACGTTTACTTATGTCAAATTTGTCAACAAAGCCAAATCCAACTTCTTCCCCGTCAAGATGAACAACCGGAATCATCAATCCATAGCGCTCGATTAATTCATCGCTTGATTCTATATCGATTTCTTTGAGCTCAAAATCGCTTTCCTTTTTCAGCTCCAATATGGCGGCTTTTGCTTTATCACAAAGTGGACAGCGATTTCGTGTATATAAAGTGATAATCGTTTGTGTCATTGTTAATTCCTTTCCTAGGCGAACCTTTTTCGTTTGGAAGAGGACGGGATTCCCAGCTGATCACGGTACTTGGCAATCGTACGCCTCGACACTACGATACCTTCCGTCGTCTTTAATTGTTCCACAATTTCTTGATCTGATAACGGCTTTTCTTTGTTTTCTTGTTCTATTAATTTACTAATTTCATTCTTCACTTGAGTGGAAGAGGTATTTTCATCCGCTGAAACTGTCTGAATCGTGCTTGTGAAAAATGTTTTTAATGCGAATGTCCCAATGGGTGTTTGCACATATTTTTCGCGGACAGCACGGCTGACGGTGGATTCATGAATATCAAGCTCGGCTGCGACTTCCTTCATTGTCATTGGCACTAAATATTGCGCACCTTTTTGAAAAAACGCGGGTTGTTTTTCAACGATTTTTGCAACTACCTTAGTAAGTGTCTCTCTTCGCTGTTCAATACTTTTTGCAATCCATTGATAATCTTGAACCTTATCCTGCAGAAAACGGCTGACTTCCTGGTCTTGATCTTTGAATTTTTTATAATATTTCTCATTAAAGCTGATCCTTGGCAGGGAATCATCAAACATCCGGACTGTCAAGCTTTCTGAGAATTGCTCTACAATCGCATCTGGAATAATGTACGTAGTGGTTTCTTTCCCTAACATAGCCGCTGGCTTTGGATTCAATAATTGAATTTGGTCAAATACATCTTGAATGTCCTTTAGGGTTACCTTTAATTCCTTTGCAATTTGCTTCCATTTCTTTTCGGCAAACGGTACGAAAAAGTTTGAAAGTATGTTTTGAGCAAGTTCGTTATTGGGATTATCATAATAAATTTGCATCAATAGGCACTCTTGAAGATTCCTCGCACCGATTCCAGCGGGTTCAAGCGTTTGAATCACAGCTAAACAATCTTCAACCAAATCTTCTGCTACCCGCAGCTTTTGGGCGATTTCACAGACATCGCCAAGGAAGTAACCGTTTTCATCAAGGTTTTGTATAAGATGACGGATCACTTTTAACTGCTCCGCCGATAAATTTGTTATTTTTAATTGAGAGATTAAATGGTCTTCAAGTGAAAATGGTTTGTCAGCAATTTGTTCAATCCAGTCCTTTTCCGCTTTTTGATGCCCTCGGCGATTACGGTCAATAAGAGGATTCATCGGTTTGACATTGCCTGTTTCAATCTTCAATAGGGGATTTTCGAGTGCTTTATCTTCTAAAAAAGCAGCCAGTTCCTGGGCCGAATATTGCAATAATGCAATAGCCTGCGACAATTCCTGTGTCATTGCTAATTTTAACGTTTGTTGCTGCCATAAACCTGCCTTTAAGTTCATCCTGTTCCCCCCCTTTTTACTATTTTACACGATGACTTGAAAATGGGGTATGGAAAAAAATAAAAACCCCCTGTTTGCAGAAAACAGGAGGTTTTTTGTTACGCGCTCGGAGGGAATCGAACCCCCATTTTAAGAACCGGAATCTTACGTGCTATCCGTTGCACCACGAGCGCTAAATATTAGCGACTTACATATTATATGCCAGATTCGCGAACTTTGCAAGCATATTATAGGTTTAAAAATGACTGGAATGGTTATCATGATTGAGGAAAAGTTGTCGAATATTTTAAAGACGAATTGTTTGACCTTTATTGACCATCAGTGTATGATAACAATACATATATTATTACCTTTTCCATTCAAAGGAGGAAGAAAAATGAATTTGATTCCTACAGTTATTGAACAAACAAACCGCGGTGAACGTGCATATGACATTTATTCCCGTCTGTTAAAAGACCGGATTATTATGCTTGGCAGTGCTATTGATGACAATGTTGCTAACAGCATTGTAGCACAACTATTATTTTTAGAAGCAGAAAATCCTGAAAAAGATATCACACTTTACATCAATAGTCCTGGCGGAAGTATCACAGCCGGAATGGCTATTTTTGATACAATGCAATATATTAAAGCAGATGTATCGACCGTTTGTATCGGTATGGCAGCCTCCATGGGTGCATTCTTACTTGCTGCTGGGGAAAAAGGCAAACGGTTCGCATTGCCTAACGCTGAAGTCATGATCCATCAGCCACTTGGCGGAGCCCAAGGACAAGCAACAGAAATCGAGATTGCAGCAAAACGAATTCTCTTCCTTCGCGAAAAATTAAACGGCATTCTTTCAGAGCGCACAGGCCAGCCGCTTGAAGTGATTCAACGCGATACTGATCGTGATAACTTTATGACTGCTGAAAAAGCAAAAGAATACGGTCTGATTGATAATATCATCACTCGTAATCCTAATATTTCAACTGAAAAAAAATAATTTGACGAGCAATCGGCTTTTGGCCGGTTGCTTTTTTATTTAGGAGTCTTTTTGTAACCGAAGCGGGCTCCTTTTTCCTTTTCCTCGGGTACAATTATTGTTTTTTGTGACCAAACCGCCTCTTTTTTCCTTTCCACGGTCACAATTATTCTTTTTTGTTACCGATGCAGCTCTTTTTCCATCCCTACGGGCACAATTAAAAAGGTTCAGCCTACTAAAGCTGAACCCTCCCCAAATTAATGTTCCTTCTCAATAAAATCAGTTAACGCGTTGACGGCTTTTTCCTCATCGACTCCATCAGCGATAATATTGATTACGACTCCTGAGCCAACAGCAAGGCTCATTAACCCCATTATACTTTTGGCATTGACCTTTTTTCCATCCTTCTCAAGAAAAATATCAGCTGAAAATCGATTTGCTTCCTGCACAAAAAGGGCTGCTGGTCGTGCTTGAAGACCCGTTTTCAATTTTACTTCTACCTGTTTGGCCAACATTAAACAATTCCTCCTCATAATTTATCTTATATTCCTTGAACTAATTCACTATTTCACAAACTTCCATGCTTTGAAGCCATTTCTCCTACACGTAGCTTCTCAGCGATTTCATCAATTTTTCGTAAGCGATGATTGATACCTGATTTACTAATGGTACCGCCGGATACCATTTCCCCTAATTCTTTAAGGGTAACATCCGGATATTGAATACGGAGTTCGGCAATTTCTCTTAGCTTATCGGGCAAAATTTGCAAGCCCACTGTTGAATCGATGAAGCGGATGTTTTCCACTTGTCTAATTGAAGCACCAATCGTTTTATTAAGATTGGCGGTTTCACAGTTTACCAAGCGGTTAACGGAGTTCCGCATATCCCTGACAATCCTGACGTCCTCAAAGCGAAGCAAGGCATTATGGGCACCAATAATATTAAGAAACTCGGTAATTTTCTCAGCTTCCTTTAAATAGGTAATAAAGCCTTTTTTACGCTCAAGTGTTTTACTGTTAAGACCAAATGTATTCATCAATTCGCATAAAGAATCATTATGTTCTTTGTACAGCGAAAAAATTTCTAAATGATAAGAAGACGTTTCCGGATTATTAACAGAGCCCCCAGCAAGAAAGGCACCTCGTAAATAAGAACGCTTACAACACTTCTTCTTTACAAGCTCCGGCGAGATATCATGAATAATGGTAAATCCTTCACCCAAAATTTTCGTATCTTCAAGAATTTCCTTTGCCTGTTCAGCTAAACGAACAATATAGACGTTATTTTTCTTCAGGCGCATTTTTTTACGAACTAAGAGCTCTACCTGCACTTGGTAGCTCTTTTTTAACAATGTATAAATTCTTCTGGCAATCGCAGCATTTTCAGTTTGAATATCCACAACTAACTTACGATTTGAAAAGGAAAGGGAACCGTTCATGCGAATCAGCGCCGATAGCTCAGCTTGAATGCAGCACGTTTTCACTTCCAAGTTCGTTAATTCCTTTTTCGTCTCCGAAGCGAAAGACATCCCCTCACCTCCTAATTTCAAAAACATGTACAACTTATTTACGGTTATAACAGTACAATACTATCTACGCTTCATACCGCTTTTTGGTTTCATCGACAAGCAAATTATATAAAATTTTCGCTACTTTTTTCGGATCATGCCGAAGAGCACCATTTTCCTGATAGGCAATATCCGCATGGACCACTTCAAGCCCTAGCTTAAAAAGCTGCGGCACATCATATAGAACCGGTTCAGCCAGTTCTTCATTATAGCGGAGCTGGATATGCCGTGGAATTTCTTCATTATTCACGAGGATTGTATTAATAAAGTCACAGCTCATATGGTCATAAATCGCCTTAACATGATCGCTCGCTGTATAGCCATGGGTTTCCCCAGCCTGCGTCATCAGGTTGCAAATATATACCTTTTTTGCATTAGAGCGGCACACTTCATCACCTAAACGTGGGACGAGCAGATTGGGCAGAATACTTGTATACAAGCTTCCAGGACCAATAATTATTAAGTCCGCTTGACGAATCGCTTGAATCGACTCCGGCAAGGGACGAATTGTACTTTTTGAAGTTAAATAAACCCGTTTAATTTTTTTCCCCGAGTATGGAATTTTCGATTCCCCTGAAACAATCGATCCGTCCTCCATCTCCGCATGCAAAATCACACTCTGATTAGCAGCTGGCAATACCTTGCCGCGGACATTTAAGATTTTGCTCATTTCTTGTATTGCATGAACAAAATTTCCAGTGATCGAGGTCATCGCCGCTAAAATTAAATTTCCAAGCGAGTGCCCGGAAAGTTCATTCGACGTTTTAAAACGGTGCTGAAACATTTCCTCAACAAGCGGTTCCACATCTGACAGTGATGCTAACACATTGCGTATGTCACCGGGAGGGGGAATATGCAGATCATCGCGCAAGCGTCCAGAACTGCCGCCATCATCTGCGACTGTCACAATAGCGGTGATATCTACAGGATACTGTTTTAATCCACGCAATAAAACTGGTAATCCTGTTCCCCCGCCTATGACGACAATACGAGGCTGTCCTATCTCTTTCATGTTGTTTTATCCTTTCTCCTCTCAATGTCACGGTGAGTGACGCATGTCTTATAATCATTTTGGAAAAATCGGCCTAGATACTCTGCTAAGGTAACAGAACGATGCTGCCCGCCGGTACAGCCAATTGCAATTACCAGCTGTGCCTTGCCCTCTCTTTTATAATGAGGAAGCATGAAGCTGAGCAAGTCCGTCACTTTTTCCAAAAACTTATGTGTTTCATTCCATTTTAATACATAGCTTGAGACCTCGTCATCCAAGCCTGTTTTTAGCCGCATATGTTCTATATAAAAAGGATTTGGCAAAAAGCGTACATCAAAAACAAGATCCGCATCGATTGGAATCCCATGCTTAAAGCCAAAGGACATGACATTGACAGTAAAGATTAATTGTTTATTCGCCGTAAATTCCGTAATTATCTTTTCACGTAATTCACGAGGTTTCATCTGGGAAGTATTATAAATCAATTGTGCCCGGCCTTTTAATTCCTCAAGAAGTTCTCTTTCAAGCGTGATACCCTCAAGAGGTAACCCTGAATGGGCAAGCGGATGTGACCGCCTTGTTTCCTTATACCTGCGTACTAATGTAGAATCATCCGCATCTAAAAATAATACCTGCGGTGTCACCCAGGATGTTTCAGCCAGCTCATCGAGCGCTTTAAAGAGATGGTCAAAGAATTCTCTTCCTCTAAGGTCCATAACTAGGGCCACTTTATTCATTTTATTCCCTGATTCCTTCATAAGTTCAAGGAATTTTGGCAGCAGTGTAGGAGGCAGATTATCGACACAGAAAAATCCTAAATCTTCAAAGCTTTGAATGGCTACAGTTTTTCCAGCACCAGACATTCCAGTAATAATGACCATTTGAGTTTCGCTAGTCGAACCGGTACTCATTTCAATTCCCCCTATAATCATTTAACTCGGATCTAATCGATAACTAATTAGTTCAAAATCTTTTGTATAAGTAAAAGTACCGTAAATAATTCCTTTACCATGAATCATATAATCAATGATATGTAGATCACCTGCAGCCATTGGTAAGCCTTTTATCTGGTCAACCGGCTGCCATGCCAGCTTTCCTTCTTCCGATTCATCTAAATCAACTCCGTCAGAATCGGTTGCTACAAAGGTAAACATCATCCATTCAGAAAGAAGCTCGTCGCTTTCCTTCATAATCATCGTAAAAATCCCTTTTAATTGTGGGTTCTTTAAATAGATGCCCGTTTCTTCACGGTATTCCCGGATGCAAGAGTCTCGAACCGACTCACCCGGCTCCATTTTCCCGCCTGGTGCAACCCACCAACCGCGGCGAGGTTTCTGCAGCAACAATATTTGATTATTTCTGATCAATACACAATTAGTAACCCGCTGCATGGTTTTACACCCTCTTAATCAAGCACAAGCCATATAATCGGGCTTACGCTAAAATGCAAAATATCCTACGATAAAAACCAATATATTCTTTTCATTATACTATTTTTAGAATACAGTCACAATGAATACAAAATTAAATATTTTATGAATCTAGCTGCAAGACTTTTAACAAAAAAAAGAGCACAAGCTGCTGGGCCTGTGCAGTAAAAGGTATATATTTTTAAAAGGGGGTCAATTTCTCTTATCATACCCTATCTTTATTTCACAACTGTTACAGAAGAATTAAAACAGGATTACTTTTTCGTAAATTGTCTCTTTACAATTACTACTTCTTTAATTTCAGTTCTTCTTTTAGCTCTTCTACAAAATGCTGGGCACTTTGAGCCGCAATACTGCCGTCTCCGGTTGCCGTTACAATTTGACGTAGTGTTTTTTCACGAATATCTCCCGCAGCGAATATCCCAGGCACTTTTGTTTCCATGCGGTCGTTCGTCTCAATATAGCCATTTTCATTGGTAATGCCGAGGCTTTCAAATGGTTTGGAAAGCGGCACCATCCCGATATAAATGAAGACACCATCTGCTGGTAATGTTTGCTCTTCACCAGTTTGTGTCGAGACAAGTGTTACACTGCCCACTTTACCGTCTTTGTCATTAATTGATTTAATCGTGTGATTCCATATAAAATCCACTTTTTCGTTTGCAAAAGCACGGTCTTGGAGAATCTTTTGTGCCCGAAGCTGATCGCGTCTGTGAACAATGGTTACTTTAGAAGCAAAGCGAGTTAAATAAACGCCTTCTTCAACAGCAGAGTCCCCACCGCCAATAACATAAAGTTCTCTTCCTTTAAAAAATGCCCCATCACAAACAGCGCAATAAGAAACACCGCGGCCGCCAAGCTCTTTTTCACCCGGTACGCCTATTTTTTTATACTCAGCACCTGTTGAAATAATCACAGAGTATGCTTTATATTGTTTTGTGCCTGCGGTAACAAGTTTGTAATCGCCGTGATTAACGATTTCCTTAATATCACCATAGGCATATTCGGCACCAAACTTTTTGGCATGCTCAAACATTTTTGTTGATAAATCAGGCCCTAAAATGCTCTCAAATCCCGGATAGTTCTCCACATCCTCAGTGTTGGCCATCTGTCCGCCAGGCAAACCGCGCTCAATCATGAGTGTTGAGAGGTTTGCGCGTGATGTATACACAGCAGCTGTCATCCCCCCAGGACCAGCACCGGCAATAATAACGTCATAAATTTTTTCTTCAGCCATGGTTGTCACTCCTTATATAAAAAAATACGATTAAGTATTATCTTTCCCTACTTAATCGTAATAAACAATCATATAATAGTCCATTTATCTGCTTAATTTAGATAGTTATTCACTAATTTTACATATTTGCTTATGGTTGCTGAGGATAACCCGTAACGCGCAGCAATCTCCTGCTGGGAAATTTTTTCGCTTCGAAGCTGGTGCCACAAGTACTCGACAGCCCCAGCCCAGGCACGTTTATTTTTCAAGCTGACACCTGTTTTGTTGACTTCAACAAATACCGAGAACCACATCAAGTACAAGCCGGCTTCAATCGTACCAATCGGCTGATGATTTTCATAAAAAAGCTCTGCTATTTCCTGTGCATCTGCTGCCTCCGATGGTTTTCCTGACCTGATTAACGAAATATACTCTTTTTCTAATGTGGTAAATTTCTGATTCTGTAATAGCTGGTGTGAGGTGATGATTTCCTCTTTTTTGCTGGAAACGCTTGTCAGGAAAAGGGCAAATAGGCGTTCTTCGACATAATCGCTTTCCAGCTTTTGAAATATAGATCCCTTAAAGTCTTCAAATCCGTTTGTTCGTGCATTCTTATCATTCCACGGTTCTAAACCTTCCTTGTCAGGACTTATTTCGAGCACCTTTTTCCAAGCGCTTTTTGCAAAGTTTTCATGACCCGTGAAATATGCTGAATAGGAAAGCCAATAATAAAATGGTCCATCGCCATTAAAACCATGCTTATATAACTTTTTCAACCATAAATAGGCAAGCTCATATTCTCCAACCAATGCAAAAGTAGCCCCCAGCTTAAATTGATACTCACTTAGAAGGGGTTGAATTTTTTTCAATGATTCCTTCAATTGCGCTGCACTTTCTGATTGCCCTTGGTATTGAGCAAATACAAGTCTATTACATAAGGCGTGTAGATTCCCCGGATTTCGCTCCAGCACATCATCTAGGATCGCTTCCGCTTTTTCCACTTTACCTAAATAAAAATAAGCGAGTGCTAAATTGTTATAGGCAGACCAGTATTCCGGATAATCCTTGACAACATCCTTTAATAGCTCGATTGCCTTTGGAAAGTAACCAGACTCTAACAGTTCACGAGCCTGCTCTTGTTTGATGATGAGATCATCCTCTTGATAGAGCTCATCCTCAAATTCCTCTGCCTCTAAGGTGAGCACATCCAATAAATCCTCTGTGTCTTCCGAAAAATCACCATCAGGATCCAGCTGTAAATAAAGCTTGCTGTGGTGATAAGCATCTTTAAAAAATCCCAAGTGGGCATAATTATTCGCTAAAAAGTAGTGGCATTCCGCCATTTCTGGGTCAAGCTCTTCAAGGATAAGATGCAAGAGTCGATTGGAATTTTCAAACTCGCCAAGTTCTGTTGACACAATCGCCAACTGGCATGTAATCATCGGTTCACCCGGCTCAAGATGCATCGCCCGCCCAAGATATTTTTTTGCTTTTATAAAATCACGTCGATGGTATGCCTTTAAACCCTTCGTGAAATAATATTCCCCCGTAGGAACAAATGATAATATTTTCCCCTTTTGCATTCTTGCCTTCGTGTCTTTCACCATGAAGTCCTCCACATATTTCAACATAACTTATGTAGTATATCATATTTTTGGGTTATTCGAGAAGGGTTTGGAGTTTGATGGTAGTGGAAATTATGCATAGGAGGGTACGGGATATAAGGTAAGTTGTTTGGACTGAGGGCAAATTTAGAAAAATTGGACAGTAATTTGCTTAAAGTGGATAGTAAATTGCCAAAACCGGACAGTAAATTGCTTAAAGTGGAAAGTAAATTACCAAAACTGGAAAGTAAATTGCTAAAAGTGGAAAGTAAATGATATGTCATCTAAAAAAGGTAACTTAAAATCGCCGCTTAGAGTAAATCCTGGCAAATTTTACTCTTCATTCATGTATAGGTAACAAATTTTCTTTAAAATCACGCTAAAAACATGCTGATTTAGCAAGCCTTAAGGATGTTTCACTTTATACCTGATAGGAAAATGTTCTTTTCCTTTCAGTCAAAAAAACGGCCCTCGTTAGGACCGGTCTTTGTGTCTTTCTTCTAGTGTTCGCAAAACCTCTTTGAATGGAAGTCCTTGTTCGACTAACAGCACTTGCAAGTGATAAAGCAAATCTGCCGCTTCCCATCTAAGTTCCTCATGGTCGCGGTTTTTAGCTGCAATAATCACCTCTGCGGCTTCTTCTCCAACTTTTTTCAAAATCTTATCAACGCCTTTTTCAAAAAGGTAAGTTGTATAAGCACCATCGGGCCGCTCCCTCTCACGATTGATAATCACTTTTTCAAGCGATTGTAAGATCTGATAGTCTCCCAAGTTAGAGGTACCTTCCATAACACGTTCTGAAAAACAGCTTACGGCTCCAGTATGGCAGGCAGGCCCTTTTGGATAAACAAGCACCAATAATGCATCTTTGTCGCAATCATAGTTCATGCTGACAACCGTCTGCGTGTTACCGCTTGTCGCTCCCTTATGCCACAATTCCTGACGTGAGCGGCTATAGAACCACGTTTCTCCAGTTTCAATCGTTTTTGCCAGCGATTCCTCGTTCATATAGGCAAGTGTTAACACTTCTTTTGTCATTGCATCCTGAATAATGGCAGGAACGAGCCCCTTTTCATCAAATTTAACATTCATCGTATGCTCACTCCTTTTTCCCTCAAATAACTTTTTACTTCATGTACACTAGTTTCTTTATAATGAAAAATTGAGGCTGCGAGGGCAGCATCGGCTTTTCCTGATAAAAATGCATCTCCAAAATGTTGGGCATTCCCAGCGCCGCCTGAAGCAATTACCGGAATAGGGACAGCTTCGCTAACCGCCTGAGTCAAGTCAAGGTCAAACCCGTTTTTCTCTCCGTCAGAATCCATGCTTGTTAATAAAATTTCTCCGGCCCCAAGTTTAGCCGCTTCCATCGCCCATTCTAGAGCCTTTTTTTCTGTAGGTTTTCTGCCGCCATGCGTATAAACGCGCCACGTTCCAAGTTCCGGATCAAATTTGGCATCAATTGCGACAACGATACACTGGGAACCAAAGTACCCAGCACCATCAAGGATCAAATCTGGGTTCAATACAGCAGCAGTATTCAGTGACACCTTATCAGCACCTGCCCGGAGGATTTTCTTCATGTCCTCTAGTGAATTGATGCCACCACCAACGGTAAACGGGATAGCTAGTTCTGAGGCCACAGCCTTCACGACTTCAATCATCGTCTTTCTGCCCTCCACTGAAGCAGAGATATCAAGGAACACCAGCTCATCTGCCCCTTGCTCATCGTAAAAGCGTGCAAGTTCAACGGGGTCACCGGCATCACGAAGCTGGACAAATTGAATGCCCTTCACTACCCGACCGTCCTTCACATCAAGGCAGGGAATAATTCGCTTTGTTAATGTCATTGGTGTTCCACCTCTTCCAATGCTTCCTTTAAGGTAAACCGATTTTCATATAGTGCTTTTCCAACAATCGCTCCACTAATACCTTCAGCGGCCGATAAAGCTTTTAAGTCAGCTAGACTGCTTACTCCCCCGGATGCGATGACATTTTTCCCAGTCACTTCAGCCATTTCACAAACAGCTGCAATATTTGGACCTGCAAGCGTACCATCCGTGGCAATATCGGTAAAAATAAATGTTTCTGCTCCCGCATCTGCAAAACGTTTACCAAGTTCAACCGCCTTTAGCTTTGAGGTATCAAGCCACCCGTGTGTAGCAACAAAGCCGTTTTTCGCATCAATCCCAACAGTGATTTTTCCCCTGTATTTTCTAATCATCTCAATCGCAAACTCGGGCTTGGCAACAGCAATACTTCCAATAATCACACGATCGACGCCATTTTCTAAATAGTGGAGGATATCTTCTTCCGAACGAATGCCGCCGCCTATTTGAATATTTACGTTGCTTAGCTTTTGGGCGGCCTCAATCACAAATCGGTCATTGACCCGCTTGCCATCCTTTGCCCCATCAAGATCGACCATGTGAATCCATTCGGCGCCGGACGCAGCAAAGCTTTGAGCTATATTAAACGGTGAATCACCGTAGATTGTTTCTTTTTCATAATCCCCTTGGAGGAGGCGGACGCAATTTCCGCCCCGCATATCAATCGCCGGATAAATAGTGAAGCTCATTGTACCGCCTTCCTTTCCTCCACCATTTGTAAAAAGTTATTTAGAAGGCCCATCCCAAGCCTGCTGCTTTTTTCAGGGTGAAATTGCATCCCTAGGACATTGTCTTTCCCGACTACAGCTGAAATTTGTTCATGGTAGTCTGTTTTCGCAAGGAGTACATCGGAGTTTTCTGCACCCACATAGTAGGAATGAACAAAATAGACGTAATCCTCGGTGAGATTTTTCAATAAAGGCGAATCTTTGACAAACTCTAGGCGGTTCCAGCCCATGTGTGGAACTTTGTAGGATTCACCCTGCTGGGTTCGCCCCGGAAAACGGCGGACACTTCCTGGTAATAATCCTAATCCCTCGGTAGGACCATTTTCCTCGCTTTCTTCAAAAAGCAGCTGCATGCCAAGGCAGATGCCGAGCAGCGGTTTCCCTGTAGCCGCAAATTTCTTTATCGTTTCTGCCGGCAAGCGTTCCATTGCATCACGAAAGGAGCCTACCCCCGGGAGAATCAATGCATCTGCTTGAAGTAATTTATTGTTATCAGCGGAAATGAAATAATCGGCGTTTAAACGTTCGAGCGCCTTACTCACGCTGAATAGATTTCCCATACCGTAGTCGACGATCCCAATCACGTTGTTACCACCTTTTTGGGCGGTGATTGTCACCGCTCGAATTTTATCGTTTTTATTTGCGGTGCCTGTCACCGTCCGAATTTTATCAAAAGTTTAATCCGCTTTACACAGTGCCAGACGTGAAATTGGTGTCAGGCACCACTCTAAAGCATTCCTTTTGTTGATGGGACTCCTTTGATGCGAGGGTCAATTGTTGTGGCTTCGTCGAGTGCCCGTCCTAAAGCTTTAAACACCGCTTCAATCATGTGGTGTGTATTTTTTCCATAGTGAACAATGACATGGAGGTTCATCCGTGCCTCTAGTGCAAGCTTCCAGAGGAATTCGTGCACTAGCTCGGTATCAAAGGTACCTACCTTTTGACCAGGGAATTCTGCCCTCATTTCAAGATGCGGGCGGTTACTGAGGTCGACCACTACCTGCGCTAAGGCTTCATCCATCGGCACAAACGCATTCCCGTAACGCTTAATGCCACGCTTGTCACCGAGTGCATCACGAAGCGCCTGCCCCAAACAAATACCTATATCCTCGGTTGTATGGTGATCATCGACTTCGATATCACCTTGGGCATCCACAGCAAGATTGAATTGGCCATGTTTCGTGAATAAATCGAGCATATGACTTAGGAAAGGCACACCTGTTTCAAGTTGGGACTGGCCATCCCCGTCAATTGCTAACGATAGTTGGATTTTTGTTTCATTTGTATTCCGTTCAATGCTTGCTGTTCTATCCATATAAGGAACCTCCTTGAAATTCACTTTTTAACAAAACTCATTATTTCTGCCAAACTGAAAATACAATTTTTTTAATTAAGTGAACCTAATAGAGGGCCGTTTTGACTCGCTATCGGAAAGGTTTGTCCTTAAGAGGCTTATTAAAGACATTTTTACCCTTTATCTGGCTGTTTTGTCCTTAAGAACACTTATTAACGACATTTTCACCGCTTTTCGGAGCAGTTTTGTCTTTAAGAGGCTGTATTAAAGACATTTTTACCGGCTTCTTGGAGAGTTTTGTCTTTAAGACCACCTATTAAAGACATTTTTTACACTTTCTCCGGCCGTTTTGTCCTTAAGAGGCCTTATTAAAGACATTTTTACCGGATTCTTGGACCGTTTTGTCTTTAAGACCACCTATTAAAGACAATGTCACCGACTCCATGGAGAGTTTTGTCTTTATCCTCCATATGCTATTTATCGTTTTTAAGTCTCATTTCCACTGCCCGGGCGTGTGCCTCGAGCCCTTCCTTCCGGGCAAAGGCGGCGATTTTTGCGCCATTTTCCCTTAACGCTCCCTCGCTGTAGACAATCACGCTAGATTTCTTTTGAAAATCGTCCACGTTCAGCGGGCTAGAGAACCGCGCTGTGCCGTTTGTTGGCAACACATGATTCGGGCCGGCAAAATAATCGCCAACAGGCTCTGAACTATAACGGCCAACAAAAATTGCTCCGGCGTGACGAATTTTCCCGAGAAGCTCCATTGCATTTTCCGTAATGATTTCAAGATGTTCCGGTGCTAACTGGTTCACCGTTTCAACAGCTTCATCAAGATCAGAAGTTACATAGATGGCTCCGAAATCTGCAATCGAACGTGAAGCAATTTCTCGCCGTGGCAGCAACGCCAACTGCGTTTCGACTTCCGCGGCCACCTTTTCCGCCAATCTCAATGACGGGGTAACCAAGACACTGCAGGCTCTCGGGTCATGCTCTGCCTGTGATAGCAGGTCAGCGGCAACCTCGTCTGCTCTTGCTGTTTCATCCGCTAAAACTGCAATCTCGCTCGGTCCGGCAATCATATCAATATCGACATCGCCAAATACTTCCCGTTTTGCCAATGCCACAAAGATATTTCCGGGGCCGGTAATTTTATCAACAGCGGCAATCGATTCTGTCCCATAAGCAAGCGCGGCAATCGCCTGTGCCCCGCCAATTTTATAGATTTCTTTAACACCGGCTTCTTTTGCTGCGACGAGGACTGCCGCAGGCAATTTCCCACCACTGTCAGGCGGCGACACCATCACGATCCGCTTGACACCTGCCACTCTCGCCGGGATCACGTTCATTAAAACTGATGACGGGTAGGCCGCCGTTCCGCCTGGCACATACACACCAACCGAATCTATTGGGGTTATTTTTTGACCAAGAATCGTGCCATTCTCTTCTGTCGTCATCCATGATGGCCGAAGCTGCTTTTCATGAAAGGAGCGGATATTTTCTGCAGCTTCACGGATAATTGTAATCAATTGTTCTTCCACTTCAGCAAAGGCGTTCTCAATTTCTTTTTCAGTAACGGAAAAAGTAGAAAGATTGACGCGGTCGAATTTTTCCGTAAACTCTCTTAACGCCTCGTCACCGCGACCCCGGATTTCAGTAATAATTTTTTTCACAATAGCCTGCTGCTCGGAGGTGCCCGCTTCTATTGAGCGTTTGATTGAAACCAGCTCATTTACTTTTAGAATTTTCATTTATAACACCCTCCTTTAAACTACTTCACTAAGACGTGTCACCAATTCATCTATCTGTTTGTCTTTTATGCGATAACTAACTGGATTCACAATGAACCGCGATGTTACGCCGATAATTCTTTCATATTCCACAAGCCCGTTTTCCTTCAGGGTCCGCCCAGTTGACACAATATCAACAATCCGGTCGGATAAGCCGATTAACGGGGCCAGCTCAATAGACCCGTTTAATTTAATGATTTCAACCTGTTCGCCTTGCTCGCGGAAATAAGCTTCGGCAACGTTCGGATATTTTGTCGCAATTCTTGGAGCGATCTCGTTCATTTTTGTATCTGGAAGACCGGCAACAGCTAAATAGCAATAGCTGATTTTAAGATCAAGGAGTTCGTATACATCGCGCTCCTCCTCAAGCAAAACGTCCTTTCCGGCAATTCCGACATCGGCCACACCATGCTCAACATATGTAGCAACATCCATCGGCTTTGCTAAAATGAATCGCAAGCCCTCTTCGGCAACGTCAATAATTAATTTTCGCGAATCATCAAATTCCGGCGGAAGCTTATAGCCTGCTTTTCGAAGTAATTCAACAGCTTCTTCAAAAATTCGTCCCTTTGGCATGGCAATCGTTAGGATGTTACTCATCAACATGTCCTCCGATTAAATACGTAGTTTCAGCAAACCTTTTTGTAAAAGCATCAAGGTTTTTCACACCAGTAATATCCTGGAGCACGACCTTTTTTCCCTGCTCGTGCATTTCATCAGCCAAGCGAAAAGCTTCCTTTCGCCGCTCCTGACTGAAAAAAATGCAGTGAGTTTTATTATCAAGCTGGAAGTCCCCCAGTGCCTCAAGCAGCATGTCAATCCGAACCGCAAATCCGGTGGCACTAGCTTTTTTTCCAAACTTCTCTATTAAACTATAGCGGCCGCCATTTCCGATTGGAAAGCCGACAT
This sequence comes from Neobacillus drentensis, assembly GCF_036965245.1. Lineage (GTDB taxonomy): Bacteria > Bacillota > Bacilli > Bacillales > Cytobacillaceae > Neobacillus > Neobacillus drentensis_G. The sequence goes on along the minus strand of NZ_JBALPG010000017.1, from coordinate 62,730 downwards.
TCCCGGCATAGGCTTCAAATAAAATGCCGGAATAATAGCTCATATGGCTGACGATGGTAAAATCAAATTTCACAAATTCCTCTACACCATAATCCTTAACAACATCCCGAAGCTCTTTCAGCTCAATGATCGCTTGCTTGCCTTTGTCATTTTCGATAATGTCGAGGGCTTTTCCGATGACTTCTTCACCGCCTCTTAATTGTAGGAACTGTTGGAGCCTTTGTTTATCTATCGATGATAGATGCAGTGAATTTACATGCTCACGATAGCCGACATAGTTTTTTTCATATAAAAATTTACGTAATTCATTGGCCCGGCAATTTGTTCCAAGGATTTGCACAAAAAGTTCCTGGGCAAAGCCAGCATGTCCAATCGACACTTGGAATTCGGCGAGTCCTGCTTGTTTTAAAGTAGAAATCAACAAAGCTATGACTTCGCCATCGCATGAAATGGACTCTTCATTCAAACATTCGATACCAATTTGCTCAAACTCTGCCGGGCGGCCGCCTTCACGCTGCTGAGCACGGAAAACATTGGCGGAGTAAGCTAATCTCACTGGAAGATCCTCATCTAAAAGCTTTGACGCAGCTACCCGGGCGATTGGCGTGGTCATGTCAGGCCTGAGCACCAGGGTATGTCCTTCTTTGTCGAGTAATTTAAAAAGTTGCTGGTCAACAATCGCTGAGGCAGCTCCAACGGTTTCATAGTATTCAAGTGCCGGGGTTTCAATAAATTGGTAGCCCCAAAGAAACATCGTATCCGCCATTGCTGTTCGAACACGATGTTTCTTTTCATATAACTCCGGCAGCGTATCGCGCATTCCTAAAGGCTTTTCAAACATAAATAAGCGACTCAAATTGTTCACCCTTTTTCATTTTGCTTTAGTCTGCTAAATTGGTAGTGAGTTAAAGTTAATTATAAGTAGTTTACTCCTTGGTTATAGTTTCGTCAATGAAAAAATGTTCGGGTATCAGGGGCTAAGTTAACTTCTGAAGGTGAATTCCGTGGACTTTTAGAATTATTGCGCGGGAATTCGAATTTTTCCCGCGGGTTTTGCGAGTAATTCCGCCAAATCCTTTTAGATTACCTTTTTTATGATGATTCCTAGCAAGTTTCCAGTATTTTTGCCTCAGTTGTACCCCCTTGCCAGAGGATTCCGTCAACTTTCTGGATTATCCCGCCAAACTTGACCGGATTTCCGCCAACTTGAGCCAGAATTCCGCCAATCTGGGCTTCCACTGGCTGAACGAAAATAAAAAACACCCCTGAAAAAAATTTTCAGGGGTGAAGCATTACTTTTTACCAGAACTTCGGATTGCTTTTAACAAGTGTTACCGAAGCTGCTTTGCTTGTATTACCAGCTGCATCAGTCGCTGTAAAGGTTAACACTGCTCCGTGTGTTTGTGCTGATTTAAATGGAATCGTGAAGACTCCATCTTGATTAGCAACAGTGGTGCCAAGGAGTGTTTTCCCATCAAATACATTTACGGTTGAACCCGCTTCGGCTTTTCCGGTAACGCTCTTAGCTGGGGCAATGATTTGACCAACTTCTGGAGCGGTTGGAGCCGTAACATCTTTTACAACTACTCTTGTTTCTGCACTCTTATTACCAGCAAGGTCAGTAGCTGTTACTGATACTTCTGTTCCTGCTTTCAATGGAGAGATACTAAGCGTAAACGTGCCATCGCCATTAGCTGAAACCGAGCCGAGAACTTGATCATTTGCTTTGACCTCAACCTTTGCTCCGTCTTCTGTTTTACCAGTTACTTTTGTTGATTGATCAGTTACTTCGTTCACAGCTGGAGCTGCAGGTGCAACCGTGTCAATTAAAATTCTGCCTTCAATCTGAGCCGAAATTGGTCCAGTAAAGGATTTTACATAATTAACAAATGCATCTAAATCTGACATCCAAGTAGCTCGATTTGTTCCTTGTTTCAGAACCACGAACCCATCGCCGCCGTCAGCCATGAAGTTATTGACCGTTATAGAGTACACGCCTTTAGGATCAATTTTTGAACCGTTTGGAAGGTAAATATCTAAAACCTTTTGCCCGATAGGTAAATTATTTGTCCAGGTATACTTTAAACCGGAAATTTGCATGATCCGATTTCTGTCAGCCTGAAACTGCTGATTTAATAATGTTCTTACTTGATCACCAGTGATATTCATTGTCACGATATCATTACCGAATGGCTGAATCGCGTACAAATCTCCCCACGTAATCTGGCCTGCTTTTTTTATCTCATCACGGACACCGCCTGCATTCATAAAGGCAAACTGTGTTCCTGTTGCTGCACGCATCCCATCAGCAATCAGGTTACCTAGAGGCATTTCGCCTGCTGCATTTGCTGTGCGGGAAATCGCTGCAGCCGCTTCGCCTACTATCGCACTAGTGATTGGAGCAACATCTACTTGATACTGAACAAGTTCTTCTTTAATTTTTGCATCAAGATGGGCATCATCTTGGAAGGTCGTCACGATCTCAGCTTTTTTAGTGATGATATCTTTTGTAACAGGGTCAATGGTTAAATCCACATCAGAGAAGGCCGTTCCATAGGAATAAGACTGAACAAGCAATTTTCCGTCTACAGTAGAATTCAAATATCTATGGTCGTGAGCACCAAAGATTACGTCAACTTCATCATCCACTGCTTTAGCAATATCGACAACATTTCCTGTTGGATTTGAGCCGTCTGCTGCTGAAGTCCCGGGGTTATGAGCAAGAACAACGATAGATTTAATGCCTTTCTTTTTTAATTCTGCCGCATACTTGTTAATCGCTTCCGTTTCATTCGTGAATTTAACTCCTGCCACACCGCTTGCCGTAACAATATTTGGTGTTTCCGTTGTCACCACACCGATAAAACCGATATTGACTCCGTCAACTTCTTTAACCACGTATGGAGGTAAAATTAATTCACCCGTTGATTCTTTTACAACGTTTGCGGCCACATATGGGAAGGCCGCGCCTTCAAACTCACCATACTTGTCAACTGTTTTCGGATGAGCGCCGCCATTTATTAAGCGCATCATTTCATCTACGCCTTCATCAAATTCGTGGTTTCCGATTGTACCTACATCAAAACCAAGTTCATTTAAGAAACGAATGGTGGGCTCATCCTGTAATAACGCGGATACCGGACGGCTTGCACCCACTGCATCGCCGGCTTGAACCATTAAAGTGTTGGAAGTATTTGTTGCTTCCCTTTCCTTTAAATAACCTGCTAAATATTCAATGCCTCCGGCAGGTTTGCCAGAAACAGTAGTTTTATAGTCTAATTGGCCGTGCAAGTCGTTAATCCCTAGTAATTGAACATGGACGGTTTGATCAAGTTGATAGGTTTCATAGCCTGCTTTTGTTGTCGATGCCCCTAAATCCCTTACATTTGGCGTTTGACCAAGGTAGACTTTAGCAGCAGGTGAAGAGTTAAAGGTTAAGGTTGCTTTGCCTCCGACAGGAGCAATTTTCCAGTTATTATCCGCCACCGGATTAACTGTACCTTGAGCACTGATATAATCCATTAAAATTTGTCGGTTTTCATATGGCGAATCAATGACAACCTTCGCTTTTCCACCGACTAATGGTGGGAAGCCGCCGCCGCCGCTTGCACGGTAGTTATTGGTAGCTATAATAAATTCCTGATTGTCTGCAATTGGCGTACCGTCCATCATTGTAAAATTAATAATCCGATGGGAAGCCGGGTCTAAAAGTGCGCCATTTGCCCAGTTGTATCTAGGATCTTTTGTCACATCAATTTGGTATTTAATCCCGTCAATGACGTCATAATTGTATGGGCGGAAATCGTAATCCAATAATTCCTGGTTGCCCTCAATATTTGGATCAATTTTCTTGAATTGTGCTGCAGACATTTCTAACCATTCTCTTACTTGAGCACCGGTTAGTTTAACAGCTTTTAACGTATTATTGAATAAGTACAAATCATTGGCACTCTTAATCGAAAGCTCACCCTTCGTGATATTCGTGAAGTCACCGACACCTCCACGGCCGCCTTTGAAAGGAGCTGCAGCAGAGATGACCGGCAGATCCTTTAGTTCTGGAGCTTTCGTGTCAATCCATTTATTCACATAATCAATTTGGGCATTGTTTACGATTTGAACGGATGGATCGTCCATAACCCGTGAGAAGAAACTATGCATAGGAATAGTCGTTTCGCCAATTTTTCCACGAACATAGGCAAGGGTTCCTTCATGCTCAGCTTTTACATCTTCAACGATGGTGGTGTCCAAAGCCGTATTAGCTGTTACTGGGCGGTTAACAGATTTAGATTTTGACTTATCAACCGTCCATTTTCCGTTTGCGTCTTGAACTAGGGCTAAGTCAAGAACGCCTAAATTATTTCCCCAATAGCCTGCTTCAACTGCTTGCGTGCCGTTGATTTTTCCATTGGTATTGTCAATGCCAGTTTTGTCATTAAAGGAAGCGTCACCAGGGAAGTTTAAGTGAGCATGTCCAAAAAGCATTGCATCGATACCAGGAACCTTTGTTAAATCATAAACAGCATTTTCTGCTTCTTCTTTCCCTTCTTCAGCAATGTCACAGCCAGAGTGGGCAATCGCGACAATCACGTCAGCACCTTTAGCTTTCATTTCCGGAATAAATTTATTTGCTTGTTTTACAATATCCTTCGTAATTACTTTGCCGGTCAAATTATCCTTGTCCCATTGCATAATCTGCGGTGGAGCAAAACCAATCACCCCAACCTTAATGGTCGACTCATTACCACTAGCATCTTTAATCGTTTTGTTGATAATTTTATAAGGAGTAAAGTAATTTACATCATTATCAGGATTGTCGTCTTTATCATCTTTGTATATATTAGCGTTGACAATTGGGAACTTTGCTTCTTCAAGAACATTGTCTAAGTAGTCCAAACCGTAGTTAAACTCATGGTTGCCGACAATTCCTCCATCATATTCTAAGTAATTCATAGCTCTCAAAATTGGATGGGTATCATCCTTTCCTAACGGTTTAATTCTATTGACATAATCCGCAAGCGGATTCCCTTGAATCAAATCTCCAGCATCAAACAGCATCGAGTTGCTAACTTCCGATCTTGCCTGCTGTATTAAAGTGGCGGTTTTTGCTAGTCCATAATTAATTCCCGTAGCAGTATCCTTATAATAATCATATGGCATGATATTCGAATGAAGATCAGTAGTTTCTAAGATACGGAGAGTAGCGGTGTTTCCTGTTTCCTCCGCTTTCACATTATAAGGAATGGCTGGTGTTAAAATAGTACTAAGTATTAAAGCTGAAGCAGCTAGTTTACTAAACTTTACAAAACTCTTCTTTTTCTTCATACGCCTTTCACCTATCCCCTCGAATTATTCTTTCTACTTAGGACAAATCTCATGAAAATATGTAGAAATCATCCTCCCCTTTACGTAAGATTCAGCAAAAAACGACAAATTTTTAATAGCTTATTGTTCTATTAAAAACTTGCCGCAAGCTACTCTTTGAATAGGGACTGAATCTTTTAGTATAGATGCACTACAATTATACCGTTCTAATTTAAGAACAAAAATGTGCTATTTTTACTATTTAAGTTCCTATTTTTTACAAAAATAAAAAAAGGCCTGGTCAAAATAGACCAGCCTACTCTTTCACTTGATAAATCGGGTCATCATCCCAGCGTTTCTTTAGTTCTTCCTTCGAATAGATGACCTTCATCGGGTTACCTCCTACGAAGCAACCGGGAGGAACGTCCTTATGGACCAGAGTGCCAGCCGATACAATCGCCCCATCGCCAATAGTGACGCCCGGAAGGATCGTGGAGTTGGCGCCGATCATCACTTCACTGCCAATCACAACGGGCCCAAGGCGGTATTCTTTAATTAAATACTCATGGGCAAGGATGGTCGTGTTGTAACCAATGACCGTGTTACGGCCAACGCTGATTTTTTCCGGAAACATGACATCCAGCATGACCATTAAGGCGAAGGATGTTTGCTCACCGACCTTCATCTTAAGGAAAGTACGATATAGCCAATTCTTCATCCCTAAAAATGGCGTGTAACGCGCCATCTGAATCACAATAAAATTTTTAACAACCTTCCAAAAAGGCACGGTCTTGTAGACATGCCATAAGGAGTTGGCTCCAGTGACCGGGTAACGAGTCGTATTCCTCATATTACTCACTCTCCGAGGATTTTTAATAAGTCATGCATGTGATCAAGGATGTAGTCTGGTTCGTATTTTGCAATGTAGTCTCTGCCTTTGATTGACCATGAGACGCCAGCCGTTTTTGTGCCGGCATTTTTCCCGGCTAAAATATCATGGTAATTATCGCCGACCATGATTGTTTCCGAAGGTTTAGCATCTAACTGCTCTAGCGCATTTAAAATAGGTTCGGGATCAGGTTTTACCTTTGTCACATGGTCGAGTGCAACTACCATCCCAAAAAAGCGATCAAGATTCGTCAGGCGTAATCCCTTCAAGGCGACATCGTGACGTTTCGTGGTGACAATTCCGAGTTTGTAGCCTTTTTCGTATAAAGTTTGAACTGTATCAAACACACCTTCAAATTCTTTCACGAGTGCATCATGGTTTGCGAGATTAAATGTACGATATTCCATTATCATCTCTTCAACACGATCCGGATCAACCGAACTAAATGCTTCATGAAGGGTCGGACCCATAAACGGCAAAACATCCTCGCGGCTATACTTGGCAGGAAAATATTTTTCAAGCGTATGCAAATAAGTTGAAATAATTAATTCATTCGTATCGATTAACGTCCCATCTAAATCAAAGAGAATTGTCGTAATTTTGTTGTTCATAGGATGCATCCTTTCTTTTTACTAGCCCCGAGCGTTTCCAAATCGTACCTACCAATAAAGTTAACAAAATTGCAACACCCAGACGGATTAAAAACAGCGGCAGTACCGGGATGCCGAGCGGGACAAAGATTAATGTATCCTCGACAACCGCATGGCAGGCCATTAGAAAAATAAATGCTAGCGTAATATCCTTTTTACTGACTCCATCTTCTTTCACGGCCTGGATCATCACTCCCGCACCATATGCCAGGCCAAATAATAACCCGGCGGCCATCGTGGTTGAGGTATTTTCCTTCATACCAAGCGTTCTCGTGATCGGAGCCATCGTTTTGGAAAATTTATTTAACCATTGTAAGTCTTTTAATATTTGAATCACAATCATGAGCGGGATGACAATCATCGCAAGCTGTAAAATCCCAAGGCCAGCTTTTTGAATTGCCTCAAGCAAAATCTCAGCACCACCATCTGCCTGTGACGTGCTCTGCTGGATCAAGCCATACTTTGCAGTCTCACTGCCCCCATGCCAAACAAGATTAATTACGACTGCAGAAAGGAGGGCAAGTCCCGGTCTTGTGACCAGAACGACCCACAGCTTCACGCCGGCTTTCATTGCAACGCCTGATTCAATAAATAAATTATGTGAAAAGGACAGCATCACGGCTAAAATAAACACTTCTTTTACCGAAAAATCAAGCGTGAGAATCGCACCAATCGCTGCATAGAGGTTGAGGAAATTCCCGAGTACTAGCGGAATGGCGGCATCTCCGGACAATCCAAGCAGCTTCATAAGCGGGGAAATCATTTTTATCACCCATGGCAAAACTGGTGTATATTGCAGCACTGCCACAATCAGTGTAACCGGAAAAATTATTTTCCCTAGAGTCCATGTCGTTTTAAAACCAACCAGTAATCCCTTTTTCGATGAGCTTAATAGCATCCCCTAATTTCCCTTCATTAATTCTATTTCATTTCTACAATCCTGCATGATTTGTGGCTATTATTGTATGAACTGTGTCATTTACTACATAATTTATGACACTTACTATATAAATTGTGGATATTACTACATAAATTGTGTCCCTTACAACATAAATTTTGTCATTTACTACATAATTTATGGCACTTACTATATAAATTGTGGATATTACTATATAATTTGTGTCATTTACTACAAAATCCAAAGTACTTACTACATTTTTTGTAAAAAGTAGTAAATGCCCTTTAATTACATTGGTCTAAATAGCGCTCCTTGTTATTCTGTTTTGTTCGTCGATAGAGAATAATCGCAACTGAGACAACAATTAAGACCACCGAAATCGTTTGCGCCATCCGCAGGCTGCCAAGCATTAGGCTATCCGTCCGCAGACCTTCCACATAAAAGCGGCCGACAGAATACCAAATGACGTAGGAAAGAAACATCTCACCGCGGCGAAGATTCACACGTCGCAGCAAAATTAAAAGGAAAAAGCCGATCAAGTCCCAGATGGATTCATATAAAAATGTTGGATGGTAATACGTTCCATTAATATACATTTGATTGATAATAAAGTCCGGTAAATGCAGGTTTTCAAGGAACGACCTTGTTACTTCACCGCCATGGGCTTCCTGGTTCATAAAATTTCCCCAGCGGCCGATTGCCTGTCCGAGAATAATACTTGGTGCCGCAATATCAGCAATTTTCCAAAAGGAAAGCCCTCGTTTTTTGGCAAAAATAATCGTCGTAATAACAGACCCGATCAAGGCCCCGTGAATCGCAATCCCGCCGTTCCATATTTTCGGGATATCTGCCGGATGATTGACATAATAATCCCATTCAAAAATCACATAATAAATCCGCGCCGAAATAATTGCGATCGGAATCGCCCACAGCATCAAATCGGCAAACGTGTCCTTTGGCAGTCCCCTTCGATCGCCTTCCCTTATCGCGAGAAACAGTGCAAGTGCCAGGCCTGAGCCAATAATAATCCCATACCAGTGCACTTCAATCGGGCCAAGTGAAAAGGCAATTGGGTTAAGCGGCTGAATCGTTTCGTTCATTCTTATCTCCCCTTACATATCTTCATGTTCCCCATCTTCAATCACATCAGAAAGACGCTCTGTAAATTGCTGTGCCGCATTCACGCCCATTCGTTTTAACCGGAAATTCATCGCTGCTACTTCGATGATGACAGCCAGGTTTCGTCCAGGGCGAACGGGAACGGTCAGTTTCGTGACCTCTGTGTCAATAATCTTCATTTTCTCCTCATCTAAACCAAGGCGGTCATATTGCTTTTTAGAATCCCAGATTTCTAAATCCATGATCAGCGTGATCCGCTTATTGCTGCGGACAGCACCGGCACCGAATAATGTCATCACGTTGATAATCCCCAGGCCGCGGATTTCTAATAAATGTTCGATTAAATCCGGTGATGTACCGACTAAGGTATCCTGGTCTTCCTGACGGATTTCCACGCAATCATCGGCAACAAGGCGATGGCCGCGCTTAACGAGCTCCAGCGCCGTTTCACTTTTACCGACACCGCTTTTACCGGTAATTAACACTCCGATTCCATAAACGTCCACCAATACACCGTGGACTGCCGTTGTCGGTGCCAGCTTGCTCTCTAAATAATTGGTTAGACGGCTTGAAAAACGGGTGGTCTTCATGCTTGTCCGAAGAACAGGTACTGATTCACGTTCTGATGCTTCCAATAGCTCGACTGGAACTTCAATTTCCCTTGTGACAATGATCGCCGGGGTGATATCGGTACATAACCGTTCCATTCGGGAAACGCGTTCCCCTTCAGGCAGTTCTTCAAAAAAGGACAGTTCAGTTTTTCCTAATAGTTGAATTCGTTCCGCAGGATAAAATTCAAAATAACCGGCCATTTCAATTCCCGGCCGAGATATATCACTTGTGGTAATGGGGCGGTTAATTCCTTCTTCACCGCTGACCAATTCTAGCTTAAATTTCTCCAATATATCTTTGGTGCGTACTTTTGGCAAGAAGCTTCCTCCTAACGGATTTTTTATAATCTGAAAAATTCATTTCCTCTTATTTTAGCATTTTTTGATGAAGAACCAAATGGAAGTTGTTCAAAAAATTGAAAAGGTGCAGACCAATTGTAAATGGTGTGCACCCGTTTCAATTAATTTTTCGCTTTTCTTGATGGCTCCAGAATTGTTTTTTGAATAATTAAGTTCACAAGCGACATCAGCACCGCAATAAACAGCGCCATACCAAAGCTGGAGATTTCAAAGGCATCGCCCATTAAATAATCGGTCAGTTCAAGTGTAATCGCGTTGATAACGAAAAGAAAAAGCCCCATCGTTAAAACCGTCACTGGTAAGGTAAACAAAATGAGGAGCGGACGCACCAGCACATTTAAGATGGATAATAAAATGCTTGCCTGAAGTGCGGCCCAAAATCCAGTAAGTTGAAAGCTCTCGTGAAAATAGCCGGCAAGTGCTAAAAATAAAACCGCATTAATCAAACATCCAATCAGCCATCTCATCTCTAACGTCCCCTACTTATTCTTCTTGTGATTTGTGAATCGTAATCGAGCCTGATTTCGTATCAGCATAGATTCTCATCATTTTATCAGAAGGATTGACAGATTGGAAGCGAAGCGATTTTTGAATCATTTCGCTTTTCTCTTCTATCACCTGAACGCCTGTAAGGTTCACATTAAAACCGCCGAGATTTGTTTTAATCTCGCCATTAACAGGTACTCCCTCTGGAACAAATAAATCAATGCCGCCCGTGGTCGCTTTTGCTTGAATCAATTCAGAACGTTTCCCACGCATGTTTACACTGATATTTCCGTTAAACGACTGCGACTCAACCTTTCTAAAATCGCCATCAAGTTGAATGGCACCGTTTATTGTCTCTGTTTCCACCTCATCGAACTGGCTGCCAATGAGATTGATTTTCCCGTTTGCGGTTTCCACTTCGGCCTTTTTTCCATTTACACGATTGAGGTCTATTTTTCCATTAGCGGTTTTTACACGAAGGTCACTTGCATTCATTTCTTCACCTGTAACTCCGCCATTAAACATTCTAATGCGCACGCGCTCATATTGCGCTTTTGGCACATGAATGACCGCATCAACCTTCATCCATTTTTGCTGCGTGCTAAAACGCAATTTTTGGTGTTCAACAGTAAAAAGGACATCACGTAAAAAGTTTTGCCGCGCCTGATCCTGATTGTCCACACGGTACACCTTTGCCTGGCACTCAATCCTAACATCCGGCTGATCCCAAGCGGCAAGCTTAACGGAACCGTTGGCCACATCGATGTCCATATCTTTTAAATCAACATCACCTTGATGGAAAATATGAGAGATATCAATAGATTGGCCAAAGTTTAAATCAAAATCAAGATCTTTAATTTTTTTCAAAGCTGAATCAACAAATTCAAAAATCTTATCTTTTGTTGATTGGTATTTCGCTTGGAATGGGTCTTCCTTTTTTGCTTCTTCAAACTGAACAGCAGTGGAAAGCTCGTTCACTAATTGTTCCTGCTTCTGCTCCATCGTTTGCTGCGCTTTTTCCAGTTCATCGAGAAGCATTACCGCTTCATCTACCTTCAGCTTTCCTTCTTCAACCATTTGCAGTATCCGTTTTCTTTCCTCTTTCATCTTCTCCACCTCAGATATAAATTATTTTCTCCTATAAAACTTATTCAGCTAAGAGAACCTTTACGCCTTTGACAATGTTCCAAATTACTACAACGCCCCAAATGATGACAAGCACAATGATGCTAATTATGGTAAAAGCAGGAATCGTATCTTGAATTTTTGTAAAATCATAAAACACAGCAAATATAATGATCGGTGTCGTAATAAGCGGAATTAAATGCGATAATAATGATTTCTTGGCGTGCCGCTTTGTCTCTTCATCTCCAGTAGCAAAATAGACAGCAAGCGGAAAAATAAACCCTGCGAAAAAAATACTGAAATAGCACAAACTAGAAAGTACTTTTTTTGTTTCCATTTCGTTTATCACCTCTATCCTTTATGTACGCTCCAGAATGAAAAAAGTTTCTATAAATCGGTTCGAAAGGTCCGGTATTTTTTTTCAAAAAACTTTTGCAAGCCATCGGCGAACATATTAAAAGTGTAAATGGTCATGGCAATTGCCCCGATAACGGAAAACGGGATCCATTCATAAGAAAAAATATCTGCCGTTATGGTGCGAAACATCGTCGGCCAAGCTAGGGAGGTATTGACCACTTCATAAGCACCACTCTCCTCCGACACAAATTTATGCGTGACATAGATATGAACGATACCAAGCTGTGCAAGTAAGAAAAGCACCCTTCCCATATCATTGATAATCAGGATAATAATATGCGGCAGGACGACGGGCAAATAATATTTTTTAAACATTCCTAAAGGCGAACCGCCTGCAACAATCCCCGCTTCAATATAGGGCCGTTTCTGTGTTTCCTTCATGTGCTGCAGAATAATCTCCGCCACCCTGCCCGTTTCGAGAACAGCCAGCACAAGAATAATTAACATTGCCCTGTCTGGAGAAAAGAAGATAAACGGCAGGGTCACAAAAAAGGAAACAAAAAAGATCGGCGGCATAAAGGAAAACACCTGCTGCCAGGCCTGCAAAAATACTTCTAGTAATCTCGAATAAAACCCGCCGATTGCTAATGGAATGGCAATTAGATAACGGACAAAGACTACAAGAACGACAATGGTTAGCGTTTCTTTTGCCCCCATAATGATTTGACTGAGTACATCAACACCATAGTGGTCGCTTCCCAGTGGAAAACCCTCTCGAGGTGGAATCGGCGGGAGAATAAACGCCCCTTCTTTCGTTTTCACTACACCTGTTTGTTTTAAATCTTGATCGACAAAAGGCAGATGAGGCCCGGCGAACACAAAAAACAATAAAACTAATAAAAAAATCGAACTGATCCAAAGCTTCCAATTCTTCAACTCGATTCCCTCCTTTCGATAGGAGATACTAGTCCTTTGGCGATTTGACTGAGAGTTTTTGAAATAAAAATAATGGCCGTAAAGAGGATAATATATCCTGCTGCAGGATATAAACTGATTTCAAACTGCTGCCCGGTGCGAAAGATAGCAGGAGATGCAAGAGTTTCATAGAAGAAAAAGGCAGCGCCGCGGTAATTCGTCAGGTACTCGACAATAAACAAGTTTGATAGAGTATAAAGGGTAATCGTATTTGTATGACTAAAAATCTTAACATAACAATTTTTTAATACATGGCGGTACAACACCTTAAAGGAGGAAGTCCCTTTTGAAAGGGCCGTGCGTATGTAGTCCATGCCTTGCTCATCACGAATGCTGAAATAAGTAATATTCGCTATGTAAAATAACGGATATATTGCGAGAAAAATAATGTCTAATAGAATGACACTTGGTTCTTCACTGCCGTAAACCTTTATATGAGGAAGGATTCCTGCTTCATAGCCCTCCATTATTAGGAGCTGCAGAGAAATAATCAGAAATAAATCTGGTATCGATAAGAAAAATCGTGTTGTTCTGACCCCGAACAGTTTCCCTCGCCGGCTGCGAATCCGAAAGTCAAATACACCTTTGGCAATGCCGAGAAAGAGGCCAATCATTAATGCAGGAATCGTAATCAACATGCTTTTTTTAAACGTACGCAAAATATTTTCGTTGAGAGAATGCCCATTATAGACAGTGCCAAGGCCTTTATTATCCTTAATATACTTGAAAAAATCTTTAAACTGCTGTACATGTACCTGGGCGGAATAGTCATATTTGGCACTAATGAACATTCCGCGGGGGCCCGCTGTGTAGTCAGCTGTTCGAGGCAAAAATAACAGTGCTAAAAAAATGGTAGTCGCAATACACCACAATAGCATTTGATAGAGTACCGAACGTAAAATCATGTTTTCATCTCCTTCATGTTATATTTTACTAACATTTCAAAGATGTTTCAATTTTCGGATTAATTTATAGGGAAGGGGGACGAAAAAGCTGGTTAGAGGTAGCAATTTTTTGTAAGGAAAGGGCTGAAGCTTGGGTTCTACTGATTTTTGGAGGATTCCGCGGGGGTTTTGGGTATTCCGCGAAACTTCTCACTTCGAGGGTGACCCGCTGAATTGTTGGGAGCGATTCCGCCGATTTGGAGTGGAATTCCGCCAAGAGATCCATTTATTCCGCCAAACTTCGAAGGAATTCCGCCAATCTTTCTATTTATTCCGCCAAATTTCAAAGAAATTCCGCCAAACTCATCATTTCGAGGGTAACCCGCTGGATTGTGGGGAGCGATTCCGCCAAACTATTCATTTATTCCGCCAATATTTCTATTTAATCCACCAAATTTCAGAAGAATTCCGCCAAACTCATTATTTCGAGGGTAACTCGCTGGATTGTGGAGAGCGATTCCGCCGATTTGGTCAGGAATTCCGCCAAACCATTCATTTATTCCGCCAAACTTCAAAGAAATTCCGCCAAACCCATCATTTCGAGTGTGATCCGCAGGATTATGTGGAGTGATTCCGCCGATTTGGTGTGGAATTCCACCAAACTCATAAAAATCGAATTCAACTCCTTAAAAAAACAAAAAAAGAGCCGAAACAGCAGGAACACCCTACAAATTTCGGCACTTCTTTACAACTTATGCATTTACGGTACTTTTGTCATCAATTTGCTGTTTCATTCTTAAGCGATCCCGCTCAAGGATTGGCTTCAAATATTTTCCGGTATAAGACTCAGGAGTCTCTGCAACCTTTTCCGGTGTCCCCGTTGCGATAATGGTTCCGCCCTTGTCGCCGCCTTCAGGACCAAGGTCGATGAGGTAATCGGCGGCCTTGATGACATCAAGGTTGTGTTCGATGACCAAAACCGTATCACCGTTTTCTACCAAGCGCTGCAATACAACCAGCAAACGGGATATGTCATCGACATGAAGACCGGTCGTCGGCTCATCCAAAATATAGAAGGACTTGCCTGTTGAACGGCGGTGCAGCTCTGAAGCAAGCTTTACACGCTGGGCTTCTCCTCCGGATAATGTTGTCGCCGGCTGGCCGAGTTTAATATAGCCAAGGCCGACATCCAAAATCGTTTGCAGCTTGCGGCTGATTTTTGGAATGTTTTCGAAAAACTCAACCGCAGCTTCGACAGTCATATCTAAAATATCCGAAATATTTTTTCCTTTATACTTCACTTCCAATGTTTCGCGGTTATAACGTTTGCCGTGACATACCTCGCAAGGAACATACACATCAGGCAAAAAGTGCATTTCAATTTTGATGATCCCATCACCGCGACAGGCTTCACAACGTCCGCCCTTCACATTAAAGCTGAAGCGTCCTTTTTTATAGCCGCGAACCTTTGCCTCATTCGTGGCCGAAAACACATCGCGGATATCATCAAACACACCCGTATAGGTTGCCGGATTAGAGCGCGGCGTCCGGCCGATTGGTGACTGATCGATATCAATCACTTTTTCTAAATAATCGATTCCTTTCATACTTTTGTGTTCCCCTGGCTTTGTTTTCGCTTTATGAAGCTTTTGTGCCAGCGATTTATGAAGAATCTCGTTAATTAGTGTACTTTTTCCGGAACCAGACACACCGGTTACCGCAATGAACATGCCAAGCGGAAACTTTACATTGACATTTTTTAAATTATTTTCCGATGCTCCCTTGATTTCAATATAGCGGCCATCCGGCTTGCGGCGTTCCAATGGTAATGGGATAAACTTCTTCCCTGCTAAATATTGACCAGTTAGCGAGTTCGGATCCGCCATTACTTCCGCAGGTGTTCCAGCGGAGACCACTTCACCACCATGGACACCGGCACCTGGGCCAATATCAATCAAATAATCGGCAGCAAGCATCGTATCTTCGTCGTGTTCCACAACAATCAAGGTGTTGCCGATATCGCGCATGCTTTGGAGTGTTCCGATTAAGCGTTCATTGTCACGCTGATGAAGACCAATAGACGGCTCATCCAAAATGTACAACACCCCGGTTAAGCGCGAACCGATTTGCGTAGCCAAGCGAATCCGCTGGGCCTCCCCGCCTGACAGTGTTCCTGCCGTGCGGCTAAGTGTTAAATAATCAAGGCCGACATTAATTAAGAAGCCAAGACGTTCACTGATTTCGCGAAAAATCAGCTTGGCAATTTGCATTTCTTTTTCAGACAGCTTTAATTCAGCAAA
This sequence comes from Neobacillus drentensis, assembly GCF_036965245.1. Lineage (GTDB taxonomy): Bacteria > Bacillota > Bacilli > Bacillales > Cytobacillaceae > Neobacillus > Neobacillus drentensis_G. Next base: position 46,775 of record NZ_JBALPG010000017.1, on the reverse strand, counting down.
AAATTGATGTGCTTCTTCAATCGAAAGGTCCGTCACTTGGGCAATATGGCGACCGTTAATCAAAACTGCTAACGTTTCCTTTTTCAAACGGAAGCCTTTACAGGTTGGGCATGGCTGCTGTGCCATGTATTTTTCCATTTGTTCACGGATATAATCAGAACTTGTCTCCTTATAGCGGCGCTCGACGTTACGGATGACACCCTCAAATTCGACATGTCCTTCGCGGATTTGACCAAAATCATTCTCATAGCGAAAATAAATTTTTTCACGGCCGGAACCATAGAGCACTTTTTCAAAAAGGTGTTCCGGAATATCCTTAACGGGAATATTCATATCTACCCCGAAATGATTGCAAACGGCCTCTAAGAGCTGTGGATAATACTGTGAACTTGTCGGCTCCCAAGGGGCAATCGCATGCTGCTTTAACGTTAAGTCCTTATTTGGAATGACAAGATCAACATCGACTTCGAGCTTGGAGCCGAGTCCATCACACTGTGGGCAGGCACCGAATGGACTGTTAAAGGAAAACATCCGCGGCTCGAGCTCTCCGATGGAAAAACCACAGTGCGGGCAGGCATGATTTTCACTAAATAGCAGCTCTTCCTCACCGATGACATCGACGATGACTTTTCCTTCGCCAAGTTTCAAAGCCGTTTCAAGCGAATCAGCTACCCTGGCAGCGATTCCTTCTTTGACGACAATCCGGTCAACGACGACTTCAATCGAGTGCTTTTTATTTTTTTCAAGTTCAATCTCATCACCGAGATCCATCATTTCACCGTCAACGCGTACCCGGACAAAGCCTTGCTTCTTCACATCTTCGAGGACCTTAACATGCGTTCCTTTTCTCCCGGAAACAACCGGGGCGAGGATTTGCATTTTCGTTCTCTCTGGATATTCAAGAATCCGGTCGACCATTTGCTCAATCGTTTGTGAGGAAATTTCTATATGGTGAATCGGGCAGGTTGGATGTCCGACTCTTGCGTATAATAATCGTAAATAATCATAGATTTCTGTCACCGTCCCGACCGTCGAGCGTGGGTTGCGGCTTGTTGTTTTTTGATCAATCGATATCGCTGGGGATAGGCCCTCAATCGCATCGACGTCAGGTTTATCCATTTGACCGAGGAATTGCCTTGCATAAGCCGAAAGTGATTCTACATAACGGCGCTGTCCTTCCGCATAAATCGTATCAAACGCTAGCGAGGACTTCCCTGACCCGGAAAGTCCCGTCAAGACAACAAGCTTATCTCGCGGAATCGTGACATCGATATTTTTCAAATTGTGGGCTCTGGCGCCTTTCACGATCAGTTTTTCCATTGCCATGTGTATACGTCATCCTTCCGCTTTCAACTCTAATAGTAAATCTCGAAGCTCTGCCGCTCGTTCAAAATTAAGCGCTTTGGCTTCGGCCTTCATTTCTTTTTCCATTGTGGCAATCAATTTATCTTTTTCCTTTTTGTTCATCTTGCTAAACGATGCCGCTGGTGAGTACTCTTCCTGTTCCTCAGCCGCATGGGTGGCGCGAATGACATCACGGATTTCTTTTTGAATCGTCTGAGGGGTGACACCGTGTTTCTTATTATAGTCCTCTTGGATCTCACGGCGCCGCTTCGTCTCACTGATCGCCTTCTCCATCGAATCAGTTATTCGGTCGGCATACATAATCACATGGCCGTTGGCATTCCGGGCGGCCCGGCCGATGGTTTGGATTAACGACCGTTCTGAACGAAGGAAACCCTCTTTGTCCGCATCGAGAATCGTAATGAGGGAAACCTCAGGTATATCAAGACCTTCACGGAGTAGGTTTATGCCGACAAGAACGTCATATTTGCCAAGGCGGAGCTCACGGATAATTTCAATCCGTTCGAGTGTTTTAACCTCGGAATGCAAATATTGCACCTTGATGCCGATTTCTTTCAAGTAATCTGTTAGGTCCTCCGACATTTTTTTCGTTAACGTAGTGACGAGGACACGTTCATTTTTCTTAATCCGCTCCTGAATTTCACCAATCAAGTCATCGATTTGTCCTTCAATTGGACGGACTTCGATTGTAGGATCGAGAAGCCCCGTCGGCCGGATAATTTGCTGAATCATTTCTGGCGTATGCTCCATTTCATACGGACCAGGTGTAGCCGAAACAAAAATGGCATTGTGAACATGCTTTTCAAATTCATCAAAGGTGAGCGGTCTGTTATCAAGTGCTGACGGAAGACGGAAACCGTGGTCCACAAGTACCTGTTTCCTCGCTTTATCCCCATTGAACATCCCTCTTACTTGCGGGAGGGTAACATGCGACTCGTCAATAATCAGCAGGAAGTCTTCCGGAAAATAATCCATCAAGGTATATGGAGTAGAACCGGCAGGTCTTAGTGTCAGATGACGTGAGTAATTCTCAATCCCTGAACAGAAGCCCATTTCACGCATCATTTCTAGGTCGTAGCGTGTCCGCTGTTCAATCCGCTGTGCTTCGAGCAATTTATTGTCAGCCCGGAGGACAGCAAGTCGTTCCTCCAGTTCCTTTTCAATATTCTCGATCGCAACACGCATTTTCTCTTCTCGTGTTACGAAGTGGGATGCCGGGAAAATGGCCACGTGCTCACGTTCGCCGATTATTTCTCCTGTAAGGGCATCGACTTCGCGGATGCGATCAATTTCATCACCGAAAAATTCGACTCTCATACAATGCTCATCACGTGAAACAGGGAAAATCTCCACGACATCGCCGCGGACACGGAATGTACCCCGCTTGAAATCAATATCATTACGTTCATATTGAATATCGACGAGGCGGTGGAGCAGCTGATTACGCTCGATTTCCATCCCTGTTCTTAGTGACAGGACCATCTCGCGGTATTCTTCAGGCGAACCGAGACCGTAAATGCAGGAGACACTGGCGATGATAATGACATCCTTCCGCTCAAATAAAGAAGACGTAGCCGAGTGGCGCAGTTTATCAATCTCGTCGTTGATACTGGCATCTTTTTCAATGAATGTATCTGTCTGTGGAACGTAGGCTTCTGGCTGATAGTAATCATAGTAACTGACAAAATACTCCACCGCATTGTTCGGAAAAAAATCCTTGAACTCACTGTAAAGCTGGCCGGCAAGTGTTTTGTTGTGGGCAATGACAAGGGTTGGTTTGTTTACCTCTTTAATGACGTTTGAAACGGTAAATGTCTTACCCGTACCAGTGGCGCCAAGGAGCGTTTGATGGCGTTTATTTTGCTTGATACCTTCAACTAATTGGCGAATGGCCTCTGGTTGATCTCCTTGTGGCGAGTACTTTGAAACTAAATCAAATTGGTCCTTCACAATGGTTTCCTCCCGTTAAAAAAATCACTTTACAGCTTGAAAAACTTGTTTATTGACGGGATTAGGCTGAAAAGTGTAGTCTCTAAAATTTCATATTAACATTCTACCACATTCCCCCAAAAACAAACCAATAATATGCGAACTAGTATTCGTTTTTTTTATTTATGGGCTTCATAAGAGGAGTTTTTTAGAAAAAAATATGCTTCTCAGCAATTTTGGGTTTCTAACGATGGCAAGAAATTTTGTTATGACTCATTTTTTCATTGTTTTAGATCATTTTTTTGAACGATTGGCTCACTTTTATCATGTATTGGCGCATTTTATATATTATTGGCTCATTTTTCATGCGTTATGTTTTTTTAGCATTTTATACCAATTAAACATAGAAGATTTGTGACTACAGCAAAAAAAAAGCCCGCCATAACTGGCAGACTTACGATTATTAACTTTTTTTCACAGCTCGAGATTTCATTTTTGCCGCCAGCCAGAAGCCTGCGGTTAATGAAAAGGCATCAATTACAATGAGGAAGAAGTTGTTGGTATAACCTTTATATGCAGATGCAGCGATAAGTGCAATGGTTAAGACAAGACCGATATGACGATTGTACGTGACACGTGTAAAAAGTAAGACTAGTAACCCTGGCAAAATAAACGCCGATAAAAATTGAATAACCCCTATCAATGGGCTCCCACCTTATTAAAAGATTTCTGTTAATTTATTCTAGAAATTTATCCATAAAATTGCAACAAAAATATGACCAGTGCTTGTCTACTTTTCAATTTTCAGATAACCAGCAGCTTCTTTTTTATGAGAAAATAAGCTGACCATTACAAATCCAATGAATGAAAGCACAATCGGCATGACAACCGTATGAAGTCCGAATGCATTTGGATAAAAACGATCTAATAGAATATAAGACCCCATTCCTAAAATCATAGATGTGATGGCCCCGTATTTATTTCCTTTACTCCAATACAATCCCAATATGACGGGCCAGATAAAGACGGATTCTAGACCGCCAAATGAAAATAAATTTAGCCAGACAATTAAATCAGGCGGGCTCAACGCCAGAATAATTACTAGGATGCCAATAATAGCCGTTACACTAAAGCTGACCTTTTTCACATGATCATCGCCGGCATTCGGCTTAATGTAATTTAAATACACATCCTTAACCAGTGCAGAGCTCACCAAAATCAGCAGAGCATCAACCGTCGACATGATGGCCGCCATTGGGGCAGCAAGGACAATACCGGCAACAAACGGCGGCAGGACCTTCATAGATAACAAGGGCATGACTGTATCACCGATTTTTACCCCCGGAAGCACTGGTCTTGCGAAAACACCAATAAGATGCATACCAAGCATGATGAAGCCGACAACAATCGTTCCGATAATGATGGCGCTATGCATTGCTTTAGAATTTTTGTAAGACATCGCTCTTACCGTTATTTGCGGCAGCCCCACCACACCTATTCCCACTAAAATCCAAAAGGAAGAAACATAGGCTGGCGTGAGGGTTCCCTCTGCACCAAATGGAGTAATCAAGTTCGGATTTTCCGCTGCTAAATCAGAAATTATCTTCGGGACTCCACCGCCTGCTTTAATGGTAGCTATCAGAAGAATCAACGTTCCCACGAACATAACGACGCCCTGAACGGCATCGGTTAGAGCAACGGCCCGAAAGCCACCGACAATGACAAAGACAAGGACGGAAAAGGCAAAGATTAATAGACCTGTTGTGTACGGTAAGCCTGTAAGCGATTCAACCAGCCGCGCCCCGCCAATCCATTGGGCGGTCATCGATGAAAAAAGAAAGATAATGATGCTTGCCGCAGATAAAATCACAACGGTTTTACTTTTATACCGCTCTTTAAGAAAATCGATGAGGGTAATGGCCTTATATTGACGAGCGACAATCGCAAATTTTTTTCCTAAAACCATTAACGTAAAATAACCGGTTGCGACCTGGGCCATTGCAAGCAGCACCCATCCTAACCCTTGCGTATAGGCGATACCTGGGCCGCCGATAAAACTGCTTGCACTTCCATAGGTTGCCACCATAGTCATAGCCAAGATGAACCCGCCCATTTGCCGCTCACCTAGAAAATATTCTTCGAGGAACGAATTGGATTTGAGGACAAATTTATTTGACCAAAATCCAACAGCAAAGATAATAAGTAAGAAAATGATTAATGGGGTAATAACGGCCCAATTCACTTGATGTCCCCCTCTTCCTCGTCGAAGGGAACATCTTTAAACAAGAATTTCACCGTCAGAATAACAAGAATAACCATGACTACAAATCCTGCGATACAACTGTAAAAGAACCATGCAGGAAAACCAAATATGTATGTATAATTTTCAACTTTATCCGAACCGAGACCATAAGCAAACCCATACCACCAGATAAAATTGATGATAACGAGGGCAACTCCTATTAGAGCTTCCCTATGTGCGATTTTGAAACGCTTGTCCAGCGGATGAACTGTGTGTTTCAACAGTATTCCTCCTCAAATTGTGGTTACATTATTTTAAACTAACAAAGAACATTTTACCAAACAAACTTGAGAGATAAAGAAAAATGCACAAAAAAAACTTATCAGAATGTGTAAATGATTCAGTACACTTAATCATCCTATAAAAAGATTCCTGCTTCAAGAAATTTAACAGCTTCTATTAGTATAAAACCCAATCCATCGTATTTTGAGATAGCCCATTACTCTTAATTGAAAATGTCACTCTTAATCTTCTATCACATAATACATTCCTATTAAGAATATATATGTTACAGAATTATATCTATTTTTCATTCTAAACTTGGCTAAGATTTTTGAAGATAACAATTTAGAGTAGGGAGGGAAGAAGATGTTATACACAGACGAGTTTATGGAAAGTTTACGGATGGAAGGCGATCCGATTCCTGACCAGATTATTGAAGAATTATTTCAGAACAGTCAGGTTGGTACAGTAAACGCTTTGTTAAGACAACTAATGAACAACGATCAGTCTTACCCTGAGGAGTTACCAGACAACATTGAATTTTGGCTGAAGGATACAGCCTGTTGTCCAGATGGTGTTGACTGGGCTCGAATGAGAAATGCAGCTGACTTATTTCAGGAACACGGTATTGCCATCACCCTACTACTAGCTACAAGCTCGCTTGTGCATTGTTATGCAGCACGTAAAGGTGTTAAGGTCCTTACGTTTAGTTATCGATTAGGGCAAAATGCTTACCGCAGGATAGCAGAAACGGGACAATTCGTCCTTCAAATCATGGCCCCAGGGGGACTTAAATCAGGAGGTCAAGGAATCAAGTCGATTCAAAAAGTCCGTTTAATGCATTCAGCTATCCGACACTTGATTCAAAAAACAGGCAGATGGGACGAAAAGGAACTCGGTATCCCCATTTGTCAGGAAGATTTACTTGGTACTCTATTAACCTTTTCTAGTGTGATTATTGATGGTCTTCGCCGTTTAGGTATGAAAGTAACAGAAGAACAGGCTGAAGATTATCTATACTTTTGGAAAATTGTCGGGGGCATGATGGGGATTCGCGAGGATATTATTCCACAAACCATGGAACAGTTTACTATATTAGCAGAAACAATTGGAAAGCGTCACCATGGGCCTTCTCCCGAGGGGGTACAAATGACTCGAGCTCTTCTTGAATTTCATGGTGACCTTATTCCTGGTCAGATGTTTGACAACATTATCCCTGCTCTGATTAGAGAATTAGTGGGGGACGAAATAGCAGATTGGATGGATGTTCCCCGCTCTGATTGGCAAAAGTTAATGAAGCTCAAAGAACTAATGGGTTTATTTCTAGATTCAGATTATACAGGTGTTTTAGGAAGTATGACGAATCGGCTTGGGCTGGCATTGTTGCAGCGTCAGTCACTTGCTATGACAGATTATGAATATACCCCTTTTTTAATACCAACAGAACTTCGAAGGGTATGGGGGATTTCTGGAGATGAGGAAAAAAGGATATAAAAAATGAAAAAAAAAATGCGTGTTCTCATACTTGGCGGAGGAGCTTATGGTTATGCAAGGGGCATCCGAAATTGGTTACCACATCCTTTAGAAGGCAGCTGTCCACCCCATCAGTTGAAAACAGCTTTATCTGCTTTAAATAATTTAGTGCCTGAAATAAAATAGGGGTTACGTTTATAAAAAACGTATCCCCCTTTATTAATATTAACTAGTTACACGTCCCGTGCGGGCATGGGCAGCCGTTTGTTTCTTTTTCGACTTGGATGGTGCTGTGTTCGATGTGAAATTCGTCATGAAGGAGCCGCTGCGACTGTGATAGGATTTCATCATGAACTCCTTCATCAGAGATGGTAATATGGCAGCTTAAAACAGGATATCCGGAAGTAATCGTCCAAATATGAAGGTCATGGACTTCCTTTACGAGTGGAATCCTGCCGAGCGCCACTTTTACTTGATTCATATCAATTTGCGTTGGAGCACCCTCCATTAAAATATGGAAAGAGTCTTTAGTTACACGGAATCCGCTGACAAGGATCAAGACAGCAACAATGACGCTGGCAATCGGGTCGGCAATGCCCCAGCCGAAAAACATGATCAGGAGTGCCGCAATAATCGCTCCGACCGACCCGAGCATATCACCAATGACATGTAAAAAGGCACTTCTGACATTCAAGTTTTCATCCTTGTCACCTTGCATTAAAATCCAAGCAGCAATAATGTTTACTACTAATCCCGTTACCGATATGACCAGCATCCCTGTACTTTGCACTTCTGGGGGAGCGAAAAAGCGCTGGATGGCTTCATAAAAAATAAATAAAGAAATGACTATCAGCGTTAATCCGTTCAGTGCTGCTGCAATAATTTCAAATCGTTTATAGCCATAGGTTTTTTCTTGGGAAACCTTCTTCTCACCGAGCTTAATAGCGAAGAAGCTTAGCCCAAGTGCCGCGGCGTCACTAAGCATGTGACCGGCATCAGACAATAATGCCAAACTGTTTGTCAGTAGTCCTCCGATTACTTCGACAATCATAAATGCGGCAATCAGAATAAAGGAACTCAATAAGGCTTTTTTGTTCCCTGTATGTGAATGACCATGTGAGTGGCCGTGTGAATGGCCATGATGGTGATGATGACCCATGTTTATCCCCCCAAGAGCCCCATGGTTGAGGCTCTTTTATTTTTCTTTTTCTAAAACGAAATTGTTACGAATAAGGCTAGTTTTTTCTAAAGTTTTTGTTTCGATTCATGGAGTGGATTTAAACCGCTAATTTCCATTAGGAAAAAAATCAATTTATAAAAGTATGGACTAGCTTCGCAAATAAATGGGCCAGTTTCGCAAATAAACTCCTGAATTCGCAAATAAATGGACTAGTTTCTCCAATAAACAAGCGATATTCGTAAATATGCTCGTTTTTGAAACAAACAATGCCTCTGAAATTCATTTTATCAGCGAGAATTGATGGTTTATCAGCGAAATTATATAATTTATCAGCGAATTTTTCATTTTATCAGCGAATCTTCATAATTTATCAGCGAATCATGAAAATAACTGCTATTCTTTTACCCGCAACAGTCTTAAACCGTTAAACGTGACGAGTAATGTTACCCCCATATCCGCAAAAATCGCAATCCACAAGGTCAGCCAGCCCGGAACGACGAGCAGAAGTGCAGCTAGTTTCACAACAAGTGATATTGTGATATTTTGCTTGATGATCCGGAGGGTCTTCCGGCTTAGTTTAATCGTAAACGGCAGCTTTTTTAAGTCGTCATTCATTAAAGCAATATCCGCTGTTTCTAAAGCTGTATCCGTTCCGGCCCCGCCCATCGCAATACCGACTGTCGCAGAAGCAAGTGCCGGTGCATCATTTACACCATCACCGACCATCCCAACCCTGCCGAATTGTGCTTTTAATTGTTTGATAAAATTCAATTTATCCTCTGGCAGCAGCTCTGCTTCAATTCCGGTCACGCCAACATGACGGCCAATTGCACCAGCAGTGGCTTGGTTGTCTCCTGTTAGTAAAATGGTGTGTTCAATGCCGAGTTGCTTGAGTCGTTTCATTACATGCTGGCTACTTTCACGGACTTCGTCAGCAACCGCTATTAGACCAAGGATTTCTTTCTCCGTTCCGGCAATCATCACGGTTTTACCCTCATTTTGCAGAACAGATATTTGTTCAATGATTTCTCCCGAGATGTTATTAAACAATTTCTTATTCCCAACTCGGTACTCTATTCCGTTAACCACTCCTTTGATGCCCTTGCCGGTCATCGAGGTAAACTCCGAAACTTCCTCATCAAAAGACGGATATGCTGCTTTTTTGATAATAGCACTGGCAAGCGGGTGCTGCGACTTGCTTTCTAATGCGGCAATAATGGTGAGCAGATTCTCATCGCCGCTATAGTTGATGAAGTCTGTCACAACCGGCACCCCTTTTGTCAGCGTGCCTGTTTTATCAAAGGCAATTGCCTTCACCGCTCCTAATTCCTCTAAATAACTGCCTCCCTTAATCAGCACACCATTTCGGGCCGCATTTCCAACCGCAGTAACGATAGAAACTGGGGTAGAAATGACAAGCGCGCATGGACAGCCGACGACCAAAACGGCAAGACCTTGATAAATCCATTCCTCCCAGCTCCCCGCAAACACCAGCGGCGGAACAAGGGCAACCAACGCCGCAACTGCCATAATCGCTGGAGTGTAGTACTTCGCAAAACGGTCGACAAACTGCTGTGATGGCGCCTTTTCTGCCTGCGCTTCCTCCACTAAATGAATGATTTTCGCAATAGCCGTATCATCCACGAGCCTGCTGACCTTTATTTTTAAAAATCCTTCTTCATTTAACGTGCCTGCAAACACTTCATCGTTGACAGCTTTTTCAACAGGCACAGATTCGCCGGTTATCGCCGCTTGGTTAACAGAGGAATGTCCGTCGACAATGATTCCATCCATTGCAATCATTTGACCAGGTTTAACAATCATTAAATCGCCAACTTCGATATCTTCAGCCTTTAGAAGCATTTCTTCGCCATTCCTGACAACAAGTGCTTCCGTAGGTGCCATTTCCATCAACGAGCGAATTGATGCCCTTGCCTTATCCATTGAATAGCCTTCAAGAACTTCACTAATGGCGAACAGAATGACAACGACTGCCCCTTCGCTCCACTCGCCAATAATCGCAGCGCCGATAATCGCAATTGTCATTAGCGTTTTCATATCAAAATCAAGACGGATTAAATTTTTCAAGCCTGTTTGAAAAAGAGGAAATCCTCCTAATAAAATTGCAGCGGCAAATAGAATGTTGTTCGAAAAAATATATCCGGCAGCGATAAATAACACTGACAGTCCAAGCAACGAATACCGTTTCCAAAACGGTTCCTTTGGAATCATATGCTGCTTTTCTTTTTCCGAAAAAATCGTTAATTTTTCAAAGGCGCCCGCTTCATGCAATTCTTCTAAAGTGGCACTCCCGTAGACTGTCAGCTTCGAGGCACCAAAGTTTACTTTTGCTTCAACAACACCATCCAGGTGCTGTACGTTCTTTTCGAACTTTGCGGCACAGCTTGCTCAGGAAAAGCCCTGTATACGATAGACTTGTTTTTCAATCGCTTCACTCACGGCTTGCCACCTCCTCTTGATGGGTAACTGCGATGTGGATTAATTGTTTTACATGATCGTCATCAAGGGAATAATAAACAAGCTTACCCTCTTTGCGATATTTCGCGAGGCCGAGGCTTTTTAAATGTCTTAGGTGATGGGATGCTGTCGCTGTAGTCGCCCCAACAATATTGGCAACATCACAAACGCATAGCTCATCTTCAAGCGTCAGCGCATAGGCGATTTTCATGCGAGTTTCATCCGACAATGCTTTAAAAAGCTTTGCCACTTCGGTTATGTTGTTATCTCTTTCCAGCAGCCGCTGTACTCGGGTAGTTTTTTCGTTATCTACACAGGTAATCTCGCAAACATCATGCTCTTTCATATTGGTCACTTCCTTTATTCAAATGTTCGTTTGATTATATAATATTCAAATGAGCATTAGAATGTCAATGTTTTTTGTATTAAAAAAAGGAAACACATTTGGTCTCCTCAATGCTAATTATATTATATTTGCTAACCACTTTTTTGCCTCTTCAACTCGAATCGGCATTTCTTCTTTATTCCCTTTCCAAATGGCTGTCATCAATTCAACAATCGGAGGGAGTGTCAAATTTGCCTGTTTCATAATATCATAGCGCCCGAAAAGGTCTCTTGCTTGAAATGTCCCTAAACACTGACCTTGATGGATGACAATCACATCCTCCGCCCACTCAGCAACAAACTGCATATCATGAGTGGTCACGACTACCGTTTTCCCTTGCTCCTGCAACAGCTGCAAAATCGATGCCATCCGTTCTTTGCCATAGGGGTCAAGAAATGCCATGGGCTCATCCAAGATAAACACATCTGTCTCCATCGCAAGCACCCCGGCAACTGTAACATGCTTTTTTTGCCCATAGCTTAGCTCGGATGGATTGTCTGTCAGTAAATGCTCAATTCCTAATAGATTGATATATTTTTCTACTCTTGCCTTAACATCTGTAGCGGATAATTCCATTTGAACAGGCCCAAACGCAATATCATCTGATACCGTTAATGAAATGAGCTGGTCGTCAGGGTCTTGAAAGACGATGCCAACATGCTTATATAACTCTTTTCGTAACTTCTTATCAAGCTTCTGATTTCGGAAGAAGATATCCCCTTGCTGCTGGGTATACAACCCATTCAAATGAAACAAAATCGTCGACTTTCCTGCTCCGTTCGCCCCGACAATTGCTGTTTTCTTGCCCTCGCGTATCGAAAAGGAGATGTCGCGCAGTATCGGCTTGTCCTTAGTAAATCCATACGAAACCCTGTTAAATCGAAAAATATCCATTATTGTTTTCCTCCTACAAAAAACAAGCAAAGAACGCATCCGACCCACAGAGCACCATGCAGCCACTCATATGTAGAGACAAATTCTGTTTTCATTGCCTTTCGTTCCCCTTTATAGCCCTTGCTTAACATCCCTAAATAAATTCGTTCTGAGCGTTGAAAGGAGCGAAGCAGCAGGCTTCCTAACAGCCCGCCTAATACCCTGTATTTTTTTACTTGAAACCATTTACCTGTATAAAAACCTCTGCTCCTCAGACTTAAAAGCATTTGCCGTACCTCACCTCGAAACACGTCCATGAATCGCAATGTAAACATGATGAGCTCTATAAAAATCGATGGGAGCCGAAGTTCAGCTAACACTTGTAAAAATGGGACTATACCCATGCGGTAAAACAAAAAAGTGAGCACCTGGGCGACAAACAACAAACGTCCACTATATTGAAGCGCCTTAATCCAGCCATGTCCCCCTTCATAAAGCGGAAAGAATAGAAACGTAAACAGCATAAAGAAGGCGATGGGCTTTAACTGTTTAACAAACGCACGAAGCGGAATTCGATAAATAAGGAGAAGTAATGTACCTATGACGAGATTTTCCCCAATCATCACAAGATCCTTTGGTAAAACACCTAGAATGATCATGAAAAGGGACATCACCACTTTTACCCTTGGCTTCGGCAGCGCAATCATCTGCGTTTTCCAGCCAATTTTCCAAGCAAGAGAAAGATGACAAACGTTAACGCCACTCCAATGATACCAGCAAGACTTGATGACACCCATGAATCCACGCCTGGAATAACGTAATCAGGAAACGGGGAATGAAGATACGATGTCGCTCGGTCAATAAATCCCAGCTGTTCGCCTGCCTTTTCGTAGCCATCCGGATGCTCGGAAGCAAGTAAAGATACAGCACCGGCAATAAAGACCGAAACCGCGATCCAAAGAAAAATCCTTTTCTTCATCGTACTCTCTCCTCTCTGCCACCAAGGAAAAATGATGAGCGGCGGGCAAACGGAACGACCGCTCCTGTTATCAAGCCTTCACCTACACCAATTATCGCATGCCACAGAATAAGTGTTTGTAAGGCCAATTGATAGGAAACAACATGTGACGCTCCGAGCTGAAGGGCGGCAACTGTTGCTGTGACGACAACCGACACCCAGCCACCGATAAATACTATTATCGAAACAGGTACCTTACTGTTTCGTAAAAGTTTATAAACAACCGAAGCAGCTAGCGGTGCAATGATTGCCATATTTAGGATATTAACACCTAGCACACTGATGCCACCATCCTGGAACACGACTGCTTGAATCGTAACCACGGTTGTCATTATGAGCGTTGTCGGCCAGAAGCCAAACAGATAGGCAGCAAGCGCCCCTCCAATCAAATGGCCGGATGCTGCCGCACCTAATAGTGGAAAATTCACCATTTGTGCTGCAAAGATAAAGGCCGCCATGACGCCCATAATCGGGACAGCTGTTTGTTCAAGGTTCTTTTTTGATTCTTGAACACTCTTGGCAAGGACGACAACCGATACAGCTGCACCAGCTGCTAAAATAGTTGGACTTAATATCCCATCAGGAATGTGCATAACAATTCTCCTTTTCATGATTTTTCTTTTTAACGAAAAACGTAAATGAGGTTTCATGCCATCATTTACTATGAAACTCAATTTAATCAAAGAACCAACCTAACATAATAAAGGCGGTGTGAGCAGAGCCGAGCTTCACTTCATTCGAGGTGCAAAATGTTTTTTTCACTACGAAAGGATATACCGCTACATTTTTGCGGTGCTCCGCCCCTTTTCGATACAAAATATTTATGCTATCGTTACGATATATGAAAGGAGGCAACCTACTTTGACTTCAAAGAACTTAAGTCGATTTGGCGTATCTATGGAAGAGAGCTTACTCGAAAGCTTCGACCAATTAATTGAAGAGAAAGGGTATAAAACCCGCTCTGAAGCTGTCCGTGATTTAATCCGCGAAAAGTTAGTCAAGAATAAATGGGAACAAGATGATCATGAGGTTGCCGGATGTCTCCTAATCTTTTATGATCATCATCAACGCCACCTTATGGAAGAATTAACAACGATTCAGCACGATTACCATGATGCGATTTTAGCGACGACTCATTTTCACCTTGATCATCATAATTGCCTCGAGATGATTGTTGTTCGGGGGAATACCAAAAATATCCGTACATTACGAGATCAAATACTTAGTTTAAAAGGGGTAAAGTATGGTCAACTGTCCGTTTCCCCTGTAACCGAGCCTTAATCGTGTTACTTTTTAATTAAATCGTAACACTAATAACTGTTAATGAATTATACAATATGTGTCAATTTTTAAAATTATAAAAGGAGAGCCCTAAACAAGCTCTCCTTTTTACTGTACTACTGCATTTATTTACGCAGTACCTATGTTATTTTTTCACCGCATCGTCTTTCGGTGCAATCCAGAACGCACCTAAGATGGAAGCAATAAGCACAAGAAATGGTGCATAAAACATCAGGAAATTATCTAACACTTTTTTTCCTCCCCTTAAGCATGGTCATTCCGATCGCCTTGTACATATGCTTTATTAAACAAGAACAGCCTGAGCAAAAGATATAGCGACGGCAGGAGCAAGCAAAGCCCGGCAATAAACGCAATCACCAGCGCGGTGGCCATCGCTTGATTCGTAAAGCTGTCATAGATCGTTAAATACGGATACATTAAATAGGGATAATGAGAAATTCCATAGGCCAAAAAGGCGAGTGTAAATTGACCCACCAACAACCAAAAAGCTAAGCCATAGGCAATCCGCTGCCAAAGTAAATAAACGGTCCCCGCGAAGAAAATCAATGAAAGTCCAAAAAGCCACCAAACATCGACTAATCGCTCATAATGTTCCGGATTATGATTCTTCATTTCCACAATAATACCGGCAGCGGTGATGATTGCCGGTACCGCCCATACAAGTGCATATTTCCGCAGCAGGTTTGCAGCCTGCCTGTCTTTCGCTTTTTGAGCATACCAGGTTAAAAACACGGCGGAAATATATAAGACAGATGTCAGACTGAGAACAACAATACTCCAAGATAATGGGCTTATAAACAAAGCCCAATAATCGAGTGCCGGTCCCGAATCCTCCAAGGTAACAAAGCCGCCCTCAGAAATCGTCAAAACGATTGATAAGGACGCTGGAATAAATAATCCCGTCAAACCGTACAGGATGGTGTAGCGTTTATGCTTTAATCCCCCATAGGTAGTAAATGCATAATACGCACCGCGGATCGCCAGGAGAATGATAGCGATGCTTGCCGGTACAAGTAAGGTTGATCCATAATAATAAGCAGTTTTCGGAAAAAATCCAACAATCCCAACAAAGAAAAAGACGAGAAAGACGTTTGTGACTTCCCAAACAGGTGATAAATAACGTTGAATCACTTTCGTTAAAATATGACCTTTGCCTGTCAACGTACTGAACGCATTAAAAAACCCTGCGCCAAAGTCAATCGATGCGACGATAATGTACCCAAATAGAAAAACGCCCAATACAGTAATACCAAGGATTTCAAGTGTCATTACATGTCACCAGCCTTATCCGCTGCACGATCAGCTAATTCCTGTTCCACCGGATTCCTGCGGAACATCCGCCACAATACGAACACACTGCCAATGCCAAGGATGAGATATAATCCGGCAAACAGCCATAGCATAGTATCCACTTGTCCGCTTGTCGTGGCAGCATCCTTTGTCCGCATAATCCCGCGCAATATCCACGGCTGGCGCCCTACTTCGTCGAGCCACCAGCCCGCTTCAATCGCGATAATCGCCAGGGGACCGCCGAGCACCATCAGCCAGTTAAACCATTTTGCTAAAATAAAACGCCACTTTCGCCATGTACCGACAACATATACCAATGATAAGGCAGTCAGCCACATCCCGATTGTTACCATTAAATCAAACAAATAATGAATATAAAGCGGCGGCACGTCAGCCCTGTTAAATTGATCTAATCCGATAACTTCCGCATTTAGGCTGCTATGTGCTAAGAAGCTTAGTCCATATGGGATTTTAATGGCATACTTCACTTCCCCATCATCAAGGACTCCATACAAAATCAGCGGTGCTCCTTTTTCTGTTTCAAAATGCCACTCCGCAGCGGCTAATTTTTCCGGTTGATATTCTGCTAAATACTTTCCGGAAAAATCGCCAAGGATCGCAGTGGCAATCGAAAAAATAAGCCCGAGCTTCATGGTTAAAAATAACGCTTTTTGATGATACACGTGATTGGATCCCTTCAGCAGACGAAAAGCGCCGATGGAAGCCAGTACAAAGGCCGAGGTCATATAGGCTGTTACCACAACGTGGGCCACCTTTGTCGGCATCGCCGGGTTAAACATCGCTAAGAGCGGGCTTACATTCACCAGTTGCCCGTTAACCAGGTCAAAGCCTTGCGGTGCATTCATAAAAGCATTCACAATTGTGATAAAAATGGCAGAAAAAGAGGCACCCAACGCAACGGGAATCAGGAGCAGTAAATGCTTTTTCTGATTCTCAAATCGATCCCAAGTATATATGTATATTCCTAAAAATATGGCCTCAAAAAAGAAAGCAAAGGTTTCCAAAAATAATGGCAGGGCAATCGTATTTCCCGCCAGCTCCATAAAATTTGGCCATAACAGCGAAAGCTGCAGTCCGATTGCTGTCCCGGTCACAACCCCAACCGCCACGGTAATAACGAACCCCCTCGTCCACCGTCTCGCCAGTAAAATATAATGCTCGTCGTTTTTCTTAATCCCGACCCATTGGGCAATCATAATCATCAGTGGTATACCGACACCAATGGTTGCATAAATGATGTGGAAGGATAAGGTCAATTCTGTTAGCACTCGGCTGAAAAAAACTGTTTCTTCATTTCCCATTACCTGCCCCCCTTAATTTGCGTGCCTTTCCAGCAAATAATTAAAAAAAACTGAACACCTAGAACTTTTACACAACTGCTCTCAGCCTGAAAAAATTCGTCCAATCATCGCTAGTCCTAAAATGGACGCTACAATAAAGGACAGCCAAATAAGCTTACGTTCTTGTTTTTTATAAATGGGAATCGCCCCCAATGCTCAGAATGTAAAACACTCCCCTATTAATGTACCCAATTTTATTTTGTAATATATTTAACTGCATACGAAGCGAGTTGGACCCTGTTTTCGAGACAGAGCTTTTCCAGTAAGTTTTTGATGTGGTTTTTTACCGTATTCTCGGCAATAAACAGGTTCTCGGCAATCTGCTTGTTAGTTAACCCTTCTGAAACTAATAGAAGAATTTCTTTTTCTCTCGGGGTCAATGAACTAATCGCTGGTGTGTTCTGCAAATCGCGTTCGCGAAATTGATAAAGTAATTTTCCGGCCATATCCCTTGTAGCCACATTCGAGCCGTCGACAATAGAACGAAGATACAGGAGCCAATCATCCGGATCCATATTTTTTAATAAATAACCCTGGGCCCCGTACTGAATACTTGTAAATAAATCTCCGACATTGTCGGAGACACTTAAAATAATTACTTTTATGAACGGATATTTTTCCTTGATGATTTTCGTTGCCGCTAAGCCATCCAAAACCGGCATTTCAATATCAATTAATAAAATGTCGGGAAGATGTTCGGCGCAGAGGTCAATGGCTTCCTTGCCATTCTTGGCTTGACCGACAATTGTAAAAAGAGGTTCTTCTTCAAGAATTTCCATAATTGCCTGCCTTGCATGGGGGTGATCATCAGCGATTAAAACTCGATAAGGAACCATCATTTATCGCTCCCTTTTACCATTATTTTTGTCCCGTGATTTTTCTCTGAGGAGATTTCAAGCACCGCATCAATTTTTTCAACACGCTCTTTTAACATGACGAGACCGTATTGATTCAGACTCCGTTCATTTTTCGAAAAACCTTTCCCATCATCTTCAATTTTCATTTCCCAACCATTTGGAATCATCTGCAGAAGTAACTCAGCGGATTGTGCTTCAGAGTGTTTACGGATATTGGTAAATGCCTCCTGGATAATTCCAAAGAGCTGAACCTCTTCCGAAGGACTAAAATAGCCTTCCGTTATCTGGATAGAAATATTTGTTTCAATCCCGGAAACTGTACTCCATTCAATTAACCAATTCTCTACCCGTTTTGGAAAGGAAATCATCTCTAAAGGGTTCACACGCAAATTATAAATCGCCTGCCTGAGATTTGCGTCGATAGAATTGACGAGACCACTCGCTTCATATATTTTTCCCTTTTTTAAATTTACCTTAAGTAAAAATAAAGTCTGAGCAATATTATCGTGTAACTCCTTCGCCAGCCGTTCTCTTTCTTCATAAACGGCGCGCATTTCCCGCTCTGTTGCCAAGCGATGGTTTTTTTCCTCAATCATCTTAAACATCCAGGTGGAAAACACATAGGAAACGACTAATGTTAAAAGGATAATCAAGTAATTCCCTGTCTCCATTGACATATGATACAGTAGTACACTATGTCGGATGAGCTCAAAGCTCCCAATGAGCAGGGGAGGTATTATAATCGTGAGAATTTTTAATGTACGAAAAGACATCCTTATGGCCCCTCTACTTCCTGATATCTCCATTAAAGCACAACTGCGCGGATTATTCCTCCTTTTGGCGATAGCGGCCAAGAAGCTCAACCATAAATTGTTTCGGATTAACATGATCATTTCGGATCGCTTCTGTCATCCTTCCATTTTCCATAAAGATGACCTGGTCAGCCACTTCGGCGGCGACATCCATCATATGAGTGGAAAAAATAATCGTCGTACCGCTCTGTTTTATTTTTTTCAACAAATCAATAAATACATCAATCCAATACGGATCCAGGCCATTTGTCGGTTCATCAAGAATCAACACTGAGGGGTTTGCGAGCCATGCCTGTCCAAATAACAACCTTTGGCGCATCCCTTTTGACAAATGCTTAATCATTTCATCTTTTTTGGCAGCTAACCCAAGTATGTGGATTACTTCCATGACCCGGGACTGTGAAACCTTTCGAAACGATCCATAAAAAGTTAAAAACTCCGTGACAATCAGCGTTTCTTGGGCAAAAAATTCATCCGGCATATATCCGATAAACGAAACATACTGCTTTCGATTTTGCTTGATATCAACATGATTAATCAAAACGGTGCCATCACCTGTGGCGGAAATACCGGCAATCATCTGAAGCAAGGTGCTTTTCCCGGCACCGTTTCCGCCACAGAGGACAATGCACTCACCATCCTCTGCTGTTAACGAGAACGGATAAAGGGCGGTTTTATGTTTAAATACCTTGGAAACATTTTTTATATCGATCATAGAAATCTCCTTCTTCTTAGAAACAGGATCGAAACGGAAAACACAATCACTAAGTAAGCAATCATGTAGCCGATTAACATGCCCCAGCCGGCACCTGATTGAAATAGGTGAACTACCGCATCGTACGAGCCGCCAAATATCGCGCCGCTATCCCATTGAATGATTAAAAAAATACGTAAAAACTCAGCTGGGTTTAAGACCATCGCAAGTTTCATTAGCGGGTCAATCATTGGGTAGGGAACGAGACCTAAAATGGCAATTAAAGCGGTTGGCCAAATCATGATGAGGAAGAACCAGACGGAAACAGACGATATTAATGCCTTCCATCTTGTTTGCGCCACTGTTCCAAGTAGTAAACCTAGAATTAAAAATACATAGATCAAGAGGAGCGAAAAGAGATAGATTCCCAGAATCCATGGCAGCGATAACTGGATACCTGTTGTCAAACCAATCGCCATGCTGATCCCAAAGCTAAATGTGAACACAGCCGCCTGTGCCGTAATTAGACCGGCAAATTTTCCAAAAAAATAGGCGGGAATACTGATAGGATACGTACAGAGGAGCTTCCACTGCCCGCTTTCTAATTCATTTGTAATCGAAAAGGAACCGATAATCAGCATGAACAACGGCAGTAAATAGAGTAGGATATTGACAATCGTTCCCGTGACATTCGTAAAGCTGGAAAGGCCTGCATTATTTCGTTCAAGTAAAAACAACAGCGAAAACACTAGCACCCAAAGGATTAAAAATAGATAGTAGGAACGCTGCCTCGTCATTGTCTTCCATTCAGAAAGCCATAAGTTTCTCATCGTTTGCATCCTTTCAAGCAAAAAGACAATCTTGATGGACTGTCTTTTTGTACTTATCTTTCTTAAATTTTGGCTGTTTTCATAAACATTGTTGGGTTATATCAAGTTCAGATTCTTCATATTTACATTTTAAATGTAAATTTTCTCCAACAATAAAATTTATATTTCGACTTAACCCGTCTTTCGGAGATTTTTGGATTTTATCGGCGAATTTGGCCAATCTAACGGCGAATTCGACCAATTTATCGGCGAATTTTGGGGTTCTATCAGCGAATCTAAAAAAACAACAATATTTTAGAATAAGCCATCGTTTTTCATCAATGCTTATCCTCAGAATGTTCCTTCTCCATGCCGTCGTGTCCGTCTTGCATGTTCATTTTCCCCTTCATTTTTTCCTTCATTTCTTTAACCATTTCCTCATTCTTTTCCCATGAATGGTTCTCCAACTTGTCATAAGTTAATAGGCTGCCCCCATGTTGATCGATAAAAGCTTGCGCATCTTTTTTTTCTGTAAAAGAGATGACATTATAGGCCATTGGTGTTTTGATTGGCTTGTCATACACATATGAAGCCTTACTCGCTTCAATCCATTCCTTGGAATCATAGTCTTTAACAAATGAGTTGGCTACTTTCTTGTCACTATTTTCCTTCAGCCATTTGTACATGCAGCCGATATCATCAAATACCATGGATTTTCCGTTTTCAAGAATAATTTCAGTAGCAAACTGGTCATCTTTTACAGCCATATGACAGTTTTCACATTTATCTGTTTTTTCATTGATGGCCACTGGTTTAACATCCTTTTTCCCACAGCCGGCGATGACAAATAAGGATAGGATGGCAATTAAGCATGATTTTAGTAATTTTTGTTTCAATTTCTTTTCCTCCCAAAATAAATTAATAGTAGACTAACGATAATCATGGCAAGGCAGATCACCCAAAAGATAGTCTGTTTCTGTTCGGGTTGTTGCTGGTTGTTTAAGTCATTGTTCATTAATGGTTCTTGATCGGTTACAAGAAGGTGTTCGGGACTTTTTAGCAGTTTTTGCAGCAGAGTCATCCCCGGATGTTGAAAGAATAACTGATATGGCGGTGTTTCTCTTGCTAGATTAAGAAAAAACGGATCGGCACTGTGAGGCAGATTGCTTTTTCCATCACCGTCAGTATCAAGCTTCATAGCGGCATCCCAATAATTGTTTTGAATTGTATTATTGGCAGCGTCCGTAGCTTGAAAATCGTTTACATTGCTGATAAAGGCATTGCCCTCAATCACATTTTTCTCAATTCGATTCATTTGTGTGCCAATAAAATTGGCGGCAATTTCGTTGCCTGTAATTTCATTCCCGCTCGAATCTTCGATAAACATCCCAACCCGGTTATCGGAAATGCGATTGTGATTAATCGTGGAATCATGGACATCAAAGAGAAGCAGACCCTGAGCGTTCACATTTTGATTATTTTCCAGCAGCTGATTATCCGCAATGACGGAATAGTTCGTCCCCATCACCATCGCACCGGTATAATTCCGTGTTGATCGATTATTCTTTGCGGTTATATAATCAGAAAACATCACATGGAGCCCATACCTTGAATCACTGATAGCATTACCACTAAACGTGTTATAGTGGCTATCTTCCATATAAAAGCCATCCTGGACGTGATCAATCTTGATTTCTTCAAACGTATTATGATGGGATTCCCAAAGTTCAAAACCATTTCCCTTGCCGTATCCAGATAGTCTAATATTTCGGAAGTTTGTTTGTTCAACATTTTCGAGGTTTATTCCGGATTTCCTTATTTTCAGCGTTATATCCTCGAGCTGATGATTCTTCCCGCTTATTTTTACCGCAGCTGAACTTTTATCTTGTTTACAGCTCAGAATCTGGATCCCTTTAACGGTCACATTTTCCCCCTTAATGGTAATGGCTGGTTTAGCATTACAAACTTTAAGAATGGCTCCTTTCTCTCCCGTCAACACAATCGGCTTTTTTAAAACAATCGGTTCCTGATAGGTGCCAGCAGCCAGCTTCAGTGTTCCGCCAGCTGGAACGGCATCGATTTGTGACTGAAGGGATATGTCTGCAGACGTCTCCTTTCCTCCTACTAAACTAATCATCCCCACAAATAAAATCAGTTTCAGTAAAACTTTCATATCAATTATTTCCTTCCTGAGAACATTAAAGAATATTACATGGTCAGGCTATTTTTTATTTAAAGGGGTTGGATTTTGTAACAAGTACTAAGGTAAACGATATGGTGGATTTTTCCTATGACTCGGAGGGGCTATTTATTTACCATATTTGAAAATTTTTTGGCAAAATACCATTGATTTTTAGTTAAGTTAGAATTATTTATGTAAAGAAAAAAGGCGGAGATGGTTTGTTACCCATTTCTCCCCCAATCATGCACTTGCACTTTCTTTCCGATGCGAAACGTTATGCACTATTAAAAAGTACGAATCAAAAACAAACACTCCTTCTTTTTACTATAGAAGGAGTGTATTTATTGCAAATGGTGTCAGGCACCATTTGCCCTATTTCTATTATGCTTACCTTTATCCAACCTGCTTAATCGGCGTTGAATCCATGTTTCTTAATATCCGATAAATTTCTAGAAGTAGAATATTTAACCCCAGCCATACTCCTCCGAAAACGCAGCCTGCAGCAACATCACTTGGGAGCTCGATATTAAAATACAAACGACTGATGGCTATAAGAATTAACAAAACCAAAACCGCTATCGGAATAAATGTATGAACCCACACCTTTCTGCTATGACGCACAAAGAGAAATACGGCAAAACCGTAAATGACAATCGTCATGAGCAACTGTTCACTCGGAAATCTATAAAACAGATTATCCATCATCGATTGATTAACAGGTGAGAGTTTGTGAAAAATACTCCTTAGGCTTTCCTCATAGATCTCGCCGCCGCCTACCACAAGAAAAAGAGACAAAAATTCTATCCGTTTATCTCTGCCTTTCCATAAAATCCAAAACACTGTAAGAGTAATCAGCAAAAGGTGAACCTGTTTGGAACCCATGAGTAAGAAAATCTGCATAGTCTCGGTCCAGTCTTTACTAAACGTTAATGAAACCAACAAACTGACAATTTCATTAAAGTCCGAGAATTCTCCCGCAAGGAAATCTTGGATCATCCCAATCATTAAGATAATAAGGCCTAAGGTCAGTGCCGCAGTAATCCCTAAGAGAAGTCCTACCCGTCTTCGGGAATGGAATATATTCATTGTGATATTCAATACTCTTACTGCTGCGTCTTTCAACTCCAATTTGTACCTTTTAATAATATAGACAGCGATCATCAATATTGCAGCAATGATCCCCCCTATAATGAGGTATGTTTTAATAGAACTGTGAAACTGCTCCCACTGGGGACCTAATATCTTGCCAAGCGTAATAAATGTTGTCACCCAAATAAATGCACCACTATAGGCAAACAGCACAAACTTCCGGAACGGAAGCCTTGTTATTCCTGAAAAATAACCAGTGATATGTCTGACTCCAGGGATAAAATAGGCGATAATCAGTAATTTATTTCCATGCTTGCTATACCATTGCGACGTTTTTTCAATTCTTTCCGGTCCTAAATGAAAACGATGACCGTATTTTACAAAAAAGGGTTTTCCTAATTTAAACCCTATCCAAAAAGATAAGGTCATTCCCATACAAGCTCCCGTTCCTGCCATTAAGATGCTTACGAGCCAATTTAGATGACCTTGAAAAACCAAAAACCCACTGTAACTCATAAGGATTTCTCCAGGTAATGGTAAAGCAATTAATTCAAGAAATAAGGCCGCAAAAAGGACAATATACCCGTACTGATCGATATAAGCTGTATAATTGCTCAAGGTTTGTCCTCCTTTTTGTTACTATTATGCCCTAGCTCTATGAAAAAAATTGGGCTGTATAACTAATTCAGACGTCATGCTTTTAGTCTGTTGGCAAAGGACTTGCCTTTATTATCCTTCTGATCATTCCTCAGCCGCTGACCCGAATCAGTACCGTTGGTAAAAGACAAAAACAAGAAATAAAAGGCTAAAAGAAAAAAACATATGATTAGAATATTGGTTATTTAAAAGGCATGTTCCCTTTAGGTAAGTACAATTCAACTTCCGTTCCTACTCCTTCGGTACTTTTTACTTTAATTTCACCGTGATGCTGTCTCATAATATTTTTGGCTATTGACAGACCCAGACCTGTTCCTCCTGTCTCCCGGCTTCTAGCCTTGTCAACTCGGTAAAAACGTTCAAAGATATTAACTATTTCAGACTCAGGTATGCCAATCCCGTAATCTTTCACCCTAATGACCATAAATTCTTCCTTTTCCTCTAGATACACATCGATTTTCTCCGAACTGTATTTAATGGCATTATCAATTAAAATGATGATTGCCTGCTTTAGCTTTAATTCATCAGCAATGGCGGTAATAGAAGCTTTCTGACAATTGAGGTCAATTTCCCTCTTATAGGCACTTTTCAGCTGTTTACGTATATTCTCACACAGGGCTACTAAATTGATTGGTTTTGTTTCTAACAAATTACCTGATTCTGTATCGGCTAAATCGAGAAACCTTTCTGTCATTCTTTGTATTCTCGTAGCTTCTGAATGAATTGATTCAATGGCATCATGGGCAACCTCTTCATTCCGTGTCCCCCGTCTTAGCAAAAGATCTGCATAGCTTTTGATCACCGTGAGCGGGGTCTTTAATTCATGCGAAGCGTCTGAAATAAATTGCTTCTGTTTTTCCAGGTTTGCCTCCAGTCTTTCAATCATTCGATTAAACGTAACCGCTAATTTTTGCAGTTCATCCTTTGTTTCATGTTGGATGACAATTTTTTTAGGGATCCCACTTTGCTCTATGTCCTCCATCGTATTAATCATATTTGAAATTGGTCTCATAATCAGATTGGACAGCCACCTGCCCCCCAGCAGGGATAATAGCGCTCCTAAAATCGTACAAAAAATAAGAATAGAAAGTAATAAGTCCTTTCCCAATTCCAATCCGGTTAATTTCTCTCCGAACTCAAGTGTGCCCGTAACCTGCCCATCTGCTTGGATTGGTACCCTGACAATCGCAATTTGTTCTTCTTGATTTTTTAGCCTAACGGCACGCCTTTCCGTCCCTTTTTCACTAGCAAATTGCGGTTTTATTTTTGCGGCCAAGTGCTTATCATTTGTTACTTGATTAACAATTTTTCCGTCAGGTTGAATGATCCTAATAAAAGAATGAGGCGTCAGATATGGGGTTAATTTTTCTTTAATAGCTGCAGGAGTATCATCCTGATTTAACTTCTTTATCAATTGGCCTGCCTTTTGAAAAAGGGTATTATCCTCCATATTGACCGTAATATTCAAAAACGAAAAAAAGACCACTGTGTTTACAGCAATTAACACACAGAGTATCCATGCGGTTGTGATCAGATTAATTTTGGTCGTAATCTTCATTTGCTACTTCTCCCTTATTGTATATCCAATCCCCCTGATCGTCTGAATAATGGTAGGGTTTGAAAAACCTTCTTCAATTTTCTTTCGTAAATGTCTGATAAACACATCAATTACATTTGTTTCCCCTTCATATTCATAGCCCCACACATGAAAAATAATATTTTCCCGTGTGACAATTTTATTTTTATTGGAAAGCAAATAAGCTAATAAATCAAATTCCTTGGGCGTTAACGTAATCGAAACCCCACCCCTGATCACCTCTCTCGTATCGAGGTTTACGGTTAAATCCGTTATGGATAACAGGGTTTCTTCAGGCTGCTGCGCCTTAACTGCAATGGAATTCTGACGCAGACATGACCGAATTCTTGCCAATACTTCCTCCATTTCAAAGGGCTTAGTAATATAATCATTTGCTCCTAGATCAAGTCCGGATACCTTATCCATCGTCATATTCCGGGCCGTTAGTAGGATGACAGGCAGCAGGTTGTTCTCTACTCGTATTTTTCTCAACACTTCAATCCCATTCATTTCTGGCAGCATAACATCCAATAGGACTAAATCTAATTTATCGTTCAATGCGGCTTGTAATCCTGACTTTCCGTCATAGGCAACAACCACTTCATAGCCTTCAAACTCAAGTTCAATCTTTAAAATTTTTGCAATTTGTTTTTCATCCTCAACAACTAAAATTCGCTTATTAATAATAAGCCCTCCTTTTTAGTGTTTATCCCAAGGCGGCAATTCAAAATATTATGTGTGTAATCCTCTTCTACAATGTAGCACCATTTTTTCCTATCTTTCATATTTTCATTGAAATTTAATCATTTATGTATACAGCACTTCAAGAAACAAACTACTGATAAACCCCAAAAAACTCCTTCTTTTTACCATAGAAGGAGTGAAATTATTGCAAATGGTGTCAGGCACCATTTGTTAAATTTTGTAAGGTGTGTTTTCGAATTGTTAATAGGAGATCGGCAAGGAAGTATAGTCCTGCCACAACCCAGACCCATATCCAAAATGGTTCTATGGATCCATACATAGTAGCAATTGCTGGATGAACCCATTTTAAACAAATTAGGGATAAGAACACCCAGCAGATGGAGAAGGGTAAACAAATATGTCCATGAAGCTGCAGCGGTGTATCTGAATAATCCCACCATTGCTGATGGAACCATTTCTGCAGCATTGCCCCGCTTACATACTCGACTAGGGTCGGAATGAAAAGGCATAAAAAGATAACAATAACCCAATTTGTTTCAGGTGAAATCAAATAAACCAAGAGTACCGGGGCAAAGCCGTACATCGGTTTAAAGGGGCCAAATAAAAAATTCTCTTTAAAAAATTCCCGGTTTGTGAAAAAGCTATAGCTATTTTCAAGCAACCAGCCAATGAACGAATACACCGTGAAATAAAACACAATGGCCGCAGCTCCATCAATTGAAAGAATTTCCGGATTTTGAAACACAAAGCTTAGAATCATGGCTTAACCACCTTTCTTAAATGGTAAATTACTACAATAGGTTTAGCCACCAAGCCTTCTAATATACCAAAAGTTTCCTATATATTCACAAAAAATGGCCTGACATCAAGTAAGTTTTCTTGGTGTTGTTAGGGACCTAAATTAGCGCGGTAAACTAAGCATTAATGTGCGATTTTATCTTTTGTTTAAATTCTAAATTTACAAAGAAAACAATCATAACGACCATGCTTCAAAATAAATGAACATCATGTTGATTATCCATCAATAAGTTTATTATAATTGGTTTAGCATCGATAGAAATAAACAATAAATTAACCAGTTTTATCTATTAAATAAAACAACCATAGTTCAGGTTTATTTTTCGATAAAAAAAGTTTACTGGGGGTATGTGGACATGTCTGAGCGGCTGGTAGATAGACGAATTATTCGAACAAAGCGGATGATCCGCGACGCTCTTACTATGCTAATGGAGGAAAAAGGATTTGAAGCGATTACCGTCCGTGATCTAACGGAAAGAGCGGATATTAATCGCGGAACCTTTTATTTACATTATGAGGATAAATACGATTTATTAGAGCAATGCGAAGAAGAAATTATCAACGGAATCAAAAAGTTAACTCTTAAGCTCAATCTAAAAGACGCCTTAAGCTTTGATGGTCAAAAGGAGCCATTTCCGTTTATTGTTTACTTGTTTGAATACTTTCACGAGAATTCCAGTTTTATGAAGGCCGCTTTGGGTCCAAACGGAGATGCAGCATTTCAGGAAAAATTGAAGGAATTAATTAAAAATACCTTTTACCAAAATATCCTCTCCAATTTGCAACAAGAAGACATGCTTGTTCCAATTGATTTTCTCATCGCCTATATCAGCTCGGCAAACCTCGGTGTAATCCAGCATTGGTTAGAAAGCGGGATGGAAAAATCACCGCGGGAAATGGCATTGATTTTAGCGCGAATCACCCTTTTAGGGCCTAGACATGTTACAGGTTTATATAGTAAAGAGAAGTGAAGACAGTTAGAGCATCTTCACTTTTTTTAATATGTCAAAATGATAATAATTAAAGGCTGATAACTTTCAAGTAAGAGTAACTGATGTACTGTATTGGAAAATTTTTTTATTGCAAAAATTGAGTTTCTGGTGATATTATTGTTAGTACTTGAAATTAAGGTATAAGAAAATGAACTAATAGTTCAAGGAGGACAATAATGGAAACAACCAATATAAAAAATGAACGTCCACCATATGGGATTCTTGCCATCCTTATGATTGGGGCTTTTATTTCCATGTTAAATGAAACACTATTGAATGTTGCACTCCCATCGATCATGAAGGATTTAGATGTGGGTGCATCAACTGTTCAATGGCTGTCAACAGGTTATATGCTGGTGAATGGGATTATGATACCAGCAACAGCCTTTTTGATTCAAAAATATTCCGTTAGAGGGTTATTTCTAACCGCGATTAGTTTATTTACAGTAGGAACATTTCTTGCGGGATTCTCCACCGCCTTTCCTTTATTGTTAGTTGCTCGGCTAATCCAAGCTTCTGGATCGGCGATTATGATGCCCCTGCTAATGAACGTGATGTTAAACAGCTTTCCACCTGAAAAAAGAGGGGGAGCGATGGGGCTTTTCGGACTCATTTTTATTTTTGCTCCGGCAGTTGGCCCGACATTATCCGGTTGGATGCTTGAACATTATGATTGGAGAATGCTATTTCACTTTGTTTCTCCGATTGCAGTGATTGTCCTTTTAATCGGGTTTTTCTTACTTAAGGATAAAAAAGCTAAAGTCGAGATTAGTCTTGACTTCCTCTCGCTAGTGTTATCAAGTATTGGATTTGGAGGATTGTTGTATGGATTTAGCTCAGCGGGTGATAAAGGCTGGGATAGTCCACAAGTATATGGAACGATTATTGTCGGTGCGATTTCATTAATTATGTTTATATTACGTCAATTTAAACTTGAAAAACCAATGCTGGAATTCAGAATCTATAAATACCCAATGTTTGCATTATCATCAGCAATTTCTGTTGTTATCTCTATGGCGATGTTTTCAGCAATGCTGCTTTTACCGATCTATGTCCAAACAATTCGCGGGATTTCTCCAATGAAATCTGGCTTGATGATGCTTCCAGGTGCACTATTGATGGGAATTATGTCCCCAATTACCGGGAAATTATTTGATAAGATTGGCGGCCGCATTTTGGCTGTCGTCGGCTTATCGATTACGATTCTAACAAGTTATTTTTTCAGTAAATTAACGCTTGATACATCTTATACACATTTAATTCTTTTATATTCAGCACGGATGTTTGGGATGTCGATGGTGATGATGCCTGTTATGACAAATGGCTTAAACCAATTACCTGCGCGTTATTATCCACACGGTACAGCGATGAACAGTACATTGCAGCAGGTATCAGGCGCAATTGGTTCTGCGCTGCTCGTCACGATCATGACAAATCGGACGAAAACACATGCGGAAGATTTAGCTGCATCCGCTATGAAACACTTAACGGTGAATCCTACTCCTGATGTATTAGCTGAAATGAAGCAACAGATTGCAATGAAAGCGATGTTGGAAGGAATTAATGATTCTTTCGTCGTATCGGTTGGAATTGCAAGTATTGCTCTTATCCTTGCTTTCTTTATCAAACGCGCAAAACAAGCGGATGACCCGAACGAAGTGAAACCGGCTGATCAAAACATGGTAAATGAATTAGTAGAAAATTAATCCGATAGGGATGACTAAATGTCATCCCTATTTTTTTATTTAAATCTTTTTCCAGTAGACTTTCTTTAAAAATTCGTCGCGTTTGGTCATGGATATTTCCAGACACTTTATCCCTTTTTGAAATTATAGACATAATTCATCTTTCTGTTCATTGTTAAAACCGTCTGGAGTTGTAAAATAATAATAAGAACGATTTAACTTCAGGGGGAATAAGAATGGATTCAACCATTAAAGTGGAACAGGTGAATAAAAGCTTTGGCAAAAAGCCCGTTTTGAATAATGTTAACTTAACCATCCCGAAAGGCCAATTATTCGGGTTAATCGGTCCTTCAGGAGCTGGGAAAACCACGCTAGTAAAAATGATCGTCGGCATGGAAAAGTCCGATACAGGTTCGATTCATGTTTTGGGCAGAAAAATGCCAAATCTTAAGTTATTACAGGAAATTGGTTACATGGCGCAATCCGATGCCTTGTATGTTGAGTTAACAGGTGAAGAGAATCTGAAGTTTTTTGCATCACTTTATAAGTTGAATAAAGAAGAGCAGAAAAGACGAATCACCTATGCGGCCGATCTCGTTAATCTGACACCTGATTTAAAGAAACGGGTAGCTGCTTATTCTGGTGGAATGAAACGGCGTTTATCCCTGGCGATTGCGCTCATTCAAGATCCGAAAATTTTGATTTTAGATGAGCCAACTGTAGGAATTGACCCGGAATTAAAATTGTCCATTTGGGCAGAATTATTACGTTTGAAAAATGAAGAAGAAAAAACGATTATCGTGACCACACACGTAATGGATGAGGCGGTTAAATGTGATTATGTTGCAATGGTTCGCGATGGTCGCATTTTAACAAGTGGCACTCCAAATGAGTTAAAAGCGTTATTCGAAACAGACGATTTCGATGAGGTATTCCTGAAAGCAGGGGTGAAACAGTCATGAGAATTATGGCATTAATCAAAAGAATATGTCAGCAAATGCTTCGTGATAAACGAACATTAGCATTAATGTTTGTGGCTCCGCTATTAATTTTAACCCTTATGTACTTTTTATTTAATGGGAATACCGTTACACCGAAGTTAGGTGTCACGGGGGTTGATTCTAGTCTTATAAATGCCTTAAAAGATGCCGACATTAAGGTAAAAGAATATGAGACAGTTACGAAAAACACGGTGGTTGATGATAACCTTAACGGACTGCTGCAGCAGGAAAATGGAAAAATGGAATTAACACTCCAGAATGATGACCCTAGTTCCGCAAAGGGCTTACAAGCGAAGGTAAACCAAACGGTTTCAGCTCTTGGTATGTCCAAACTCATCCAGCAAAATCCGGCATTAGCAGGGATGATGCCTAAAAAGATTGAAACAAACTATGTTTATGGAAATAAAGACACGGTGTTTTTCGATGTTTTAAGTCCTATATTCGTTGGTTTCTTTGTCTTTTTCTTTGTCTTTATCATTTCAGGTATTGGGTTATTGCGCGAGCGGACAACAGGAACATTAGAACGGTTATTATCAACCCCGATCCAAAGAGGAGAAATTGTCACGGCTTATTTGGCCGGCTATGGGATGTTTGCAGTTATTCAAACGGTTATTGTCGTTTTTTATTCAATTAATGTATTAGATATCGTGCTCGTTGGATCGATATGGAATGTACTTCTGATAAATTTGCTCTTAGCATTGGTGGCATTATCATTAGGAATATTGTTGTCAACGTTCGCCGCTTCCGAATTTCAAATGATGCAATTTATCCCGATAGCAGTCGTTCCACAAATATTTTTTGCTGGGATATTCCCTCTAGAGGGAATGGCAGATTGGCTGCAGGCGATTGCAAAGGTATTCCCTATGTATTATGCCGGCGATGCATTAAGGGGCGTCATGTATAAAGGATATAGTTTTAGTGAGATTAGCTTGGACCTTTTAGCCTTAGTAATCTTCGCTGCAATATTTATCATGCTTAATATCTTTTCATTGAAAAAGTATCGTAAATTATAACAACAAGGGGGGATGCCTATACATCCCCTCTTTTTTTGTTACTTTACGTATTAGTTTTTATACTCAACTCCATGCCACCACTTCCCCAAGCATTGCATTTACATTCGTCAAATGCAATTCAGCTGCTTTTCCAACCCTATCCTTTTGCGGCCAAAATTACATCCAATTTAATACAAGAGCTATAAAAAAATATTACAAGAATAATTAAAAGTGAAAAACAAATAATATTTACCATAATTATACTGTATAGGGAGGTCTAGCTATAAAGAAGTCAGATTCAATTACAGTATTTCAATTAATTCTATTATCGATGACTGCGATTGGCTTAAAGAATCATGTCACTATTATTTCACCACTGATACAAACTGTAGGAAGGGATTCTTGGTTAAGTGTGATTGTTTCACTTTTTTTGATACTTCTCTGGATTCCTCTTCTATTTTTTATTCATAAAAAAACAAAGCAGGAGCACTTGAATAAATGGATACAAAAATATACTGGAAAATGGCTAGGCAACATCATTTTTTTTATTATTATCCTTTATCTTACCATTTTAGCAGGGGTGACATTAAGGGAAACAATTACTTGGGTCAGTATTACTTTCCTCCCGAAGACCCCTTTTTTTTGATGGCAGTTTGTTTTGCTTTGGTTTGTTGGGTGCTGGCAGGGACGAGTCTGCGTACCTTGAGTATCGTTAATATTTTTCTTTTATTTTTTATTACTATTCTCGGCTTTTTTGTGGCGTTTGCCAATTTTCAATACAAGAATTTTTCACTTCTTATGCCCTTTCTCGAACATGGGTTTCGGCCTGTTTTAAAGGGAACGGTATATCAATGTTCAGGGATGGTTGAATTAATGCTCCTTCTATTTCTTCAACACAAAACTGAAACACCCATTCGGTTTCGCCATTTTGTTATAGCTTCAATCATTTTAACACTGTTAACAGTTGGCCCTCTTATAGGAGCTGTGATTGAATTTGGACCCGTGGAAGCATCAAAACAGCGATTTCCTCCATACGAGGAATGGGGACTGGCCTCTCTTGGAAATTTTATTGAACACGTCGACTTTTTATCTATCTACCAATGGCTATCAGGTGCATTTATCCGAATTTCATTACTTTTGCTGCTAATAAAGGAATATCTTCCATTTAAACAAAAACAAAAATGGTACCTTTTATTTATTTTAGCTGCAATTACTGCTATAACATTACTGCCAATCACTGATTTTCAATTCATGGAAATTTTATCTGCAATCATTTTACCATTTACAGTTTGGTTCTTCTTAGGCTTATCAGTTTTCCTCGGTCTATTAGCAGCGTTCTTTGAAAGAAAAGTTTGGAGGCCGAACAATGATGTTTAAGAAAAAGCAAAAGAAAACCACTCTGAATATAACTAAAAATCCTGATGAAAAGGATATTTCAACAGCCGCAAAGTCCCTTAACGAACAAACTCTTCGGAGTTATTCAAAAAAAACGAAGATGTAAAATTTGAGCCTTTTACATTTAATCAGCACAAGGTGATGCTCACTTACTGTCAAGGGTTAGTTAGAAACGAAATGCTTTATCAAACAGTTCCCGAACGTCTTGAAGCTTTTTTTTCGCAATTACAAGTAGAACCTAGCAAGGAAAAGATTCTCGAGCTCCTTCGCCTCCCTTCTCTAAAATTGGTAGGAAATGAGGATGAAGCAGTTTCAGAGATTTTTTCCGGAAAATTGCTGTTGATTTTCAATATACCGGGAAGCATTTTTCTGGTGGACATTTCTGAACGGCCACAGCGAAACCCGGAAGAAACAAAAACAGAAGTTAATCTCTTAGGCCCACGAGACAATTTTATCGAAGACATTTCTATCAACACCGCTTTAATTCGAAAACGACTTCGAACAACCTCGCTTGCAAGTAAATCGCTTGAAATTGGCAGGCGAACCAGAACGAAAGTTTCTGTACTATTTATAGACGATATTACTGATAAGGAAATTTTACAAACAATCATGGAAAAGTTGTCTGCTATTGATATTGATGGACTTTTCAGCGGTACACAATTAGAAGAATTAATAGATAAAAACCCATTCGGTTTCTTTCCGCGTCATGCCTATACGGGACGGCCGGATTTTGCCGTTCAATCTCTCCTTAACGGCAGAATCATTATTTTAATCGATGGGATTGCTTATGCTTACATTACACCCGTAAACCTGTTCTTTCTGTTAAAGAGTACCGAGGATAAAGAGCAGAACTATGCTTTTAACTCATTTGAGCGATTAATGAGAGTTGTTGGAATTCTTGTGGCCACTTTTCTTCCGGGTTTCTGGGTTGCCCTCTCTGCTTTCCATCAGAATCAGCTTCCGCTCACGCTCTTAGCAACAATTGTAGAATCGAGAAGAGGAGTTCCTCTGCCCACTGCTCTCGAAGCCTTATTAATGCTGCTTATATTTGAATTATTTAGGGAAGCAGGTCTGCGCTTACCAACCGCAGTAGGTCAAACACTCAGCGTAATAGGCGGACTTATTATCGGAGATGCGGCAATTAGAGCGGGTTTAACAAATCCTGCCATGCTTGTTGTCATTTCAGGCTCGACTATTGCTACCTTTACACTGGTAAACCAGTGGTTAATTGGAACAGTTTCTATAATACGGTTTTTTGTCATCTTTTGTGTTTCTCTTTTTGGTTTTTTTGGTTTTTTTATATCAATCTATATTATTTTAATTTACATTGCTCAAATTCGGATTTTTGGGGTTCCTTATTTAGGTTTAGCTACCCGTATTGATATGATGAATATCTTAAAATCTGTTTTTCGTTTACCCGATTCAAAAAAAGGCAATAGAGCAAACTCTCTGAACCCTAACGATCCTACCCGAAAAGAAGGGAAATCCTAATGAGGAGAAAACTGATAAAACACTTTTTTCTTACATTGATCGTGCTGATAGTGTTCCCGATAGCCGGCTGTTGGGATACAAATGAATCCGAGCGAATGGTATATGCTCAAGGGCTTGGAGTGGATTATAAGGATGGCCATTATACCGTTTATTTACAAGTGATAAATTTACGATTAATGGCTAAATCTGAGTCCAGCGGACCCGGAGGGGCTCAAGTAAATGTTGAAGTCGGCCATGCTTCGTCAAAATCGTTTGATAAAGCAGTCTTCAACCTCTATAAAAGTGCCCAAAGACGCATATTTTGGGGACATCTTTCCTATCTTGTTTTCACAGAAGATGCCCTAAAACATGTGGGGGTCAAAGCGACGATTGATATGTTGGATCGCTATCGGGAGACACGCTATCGTATTTGGATGTATGCAACAAAGGAACCACTTTCAAAAGTATTCGTTACCACCCCCATTCTTGATATGTCAACCGCCCTATCAAGGCTAAGTGATCCAAAAGCCGCATTTCATCAAAGTTCGTTTATTCGTCCAATTGATATGAGAGAACTGCTTATCGCGCTGGACGAGCCCGGACATGAGGTAATTATGCCTTTCATAAGCATTTCTGCAAAAGCATGGGTAACTGATAAGGGGGGACATGATGCCATTAAAATAGATGGAATTGCTGTTACTACAGCTGATGCTCTTAAGGGAGACATAACAAACGATTACGCCATAGGTTTTAGGTGGATGAGTAAAGATTTTGTTCGAGACGGGATAGAGGTAAAAAGTAAAGAAGGGTCAAAAGTTAATCTAGTGATTGAAAAGTTAAAGGTAAAGGTACTCCCAGTAGTAAAAAATTCGAACATTCATTTTAATGTACAGATCAAAGCTAAAGCTGTTGTTCTTGTCCTTGTGGAAAAAGTTAATCTTGCTAGGTTAGCAACAGAAACAGAAAAGGAAATAAAAAAACAAGTTATGGAAACATATACAAAGGGACTTAGCATCGACGCAGATGTGTATCGACTATCAGAGGCTCTTTATAGGAGAAACGTAAAAGCCTGGAAACAAGCAGAACATAATGGAAAAATTCCGTTAACAAAAGATTCCATTAAGCTGGATATAAAAGTGAAATTGGTCAATGGAGCTAAACAACGGGGAGAGCCTACTATTGAATAACTCTATCCATACCTTTTGATTCATTTTGCACCTTCAGGGCTTTGAGCCTAGACTTAGATAGTCGTTTATCCTTTACGAT
Organism: Neobacillus drentensis; assembly: GCF_036965245.1. Taxonomy (GTDB): domain Bacteria; phylum Bacillota; class Bacilli; order Bacillales; family Cytobacillaceae; genus Neobacillus; species Neobacillus drentensis_G. The sequence continues at coordinate 10,617 of NZ_JBALPG010000017.1, read as the reverse complement.
GATCAAGGAATTAAGAATTTTAACTGAAACCCTGCTCTTGGGCCCCTCTTAGTAAACAAAGGGCCCTTCTCGATAATATTATAGACTCTAATTGGTTCCTTTTACGACAATTTAAAACCCTGGAGACATCGCTCCAGGGTTAAATCCATTTTTACGTTAACAACAGAACCCGTGGTGGTGCATCGGATAATATCCATGATGGAATCCATGATGATGGTGGAAAGGATAGCCACCATATCCCGTGCCATAGCCACCATATCCCATGCCATAACCCCCATATCCCATGCCATAACCAGGATAACCTGGATATCCAGGATATCCTCCATAACCCATAGGGCTTCCAAAGAATTGTCTTTCCATTTCTTATCTCCTCCTCAAATTGTTTCAAAATACTATATGTGTCCATATTTAAAGAGGAATAGATATTTGCCTATATTAGGTGATTTCTTTACTGTTATTTTATTTTGTGTTTAGGTATAAATCCTCGTTACAATGCTGAATGTTATCATTTGTTCCTGATTTATCATTAAGATATCAAATTCCAATGACCACTTCTGCTAAATACTACACTCCATTAAATGGATTATATATAAAAAAAAGAGAAGGGTTAACTTCTCGGTAAAAATAATTAACAACTTATCGTATTATTCAATAAGTTCAACATATCGGTAAAGTCGAATGGCTCCTCTTTCTTAACACATTCTGCAAATTGAGACACAAGCTTCAATGTTTCGATGCTCTGAACCGGATAGTGCCCTGCAGCACTTTCAGCCGACAACATGACAGCATTTGTTCCATCTAAAACGCTTTGAAATACATCCATGACTTCTGCCCGGGTTGGTATAGGGTTATCTACCATTGATTGAAGCATTTGTGTAGCCGTAATGACATAGGTATTCAACCGATTACATTCTCTAATCATAGCTTTTTGCAAAAGTGGAATCCATTGGTAGGGCAGCTCTACCCCTAGATCCCCTCTAGCAATCATTACGGCATCAGTCTCCTTACATATTTCTTGGAAGTTATGGATTGCCTCAATGGTTTCAATTTTCGCCACCAATTGAGGAGCATGCCCTTGTTTACCTTTAATAAAATTCCTGATTTCATTGATATGAGACGCTCTGCGTACAAATGAACAAGCAATGAAATCAATTTCTTCTTGTAATAGGAATTCAATATCTAATTTATCTTTTTCAGTTATTGAAGGTAAACTTGTAACAACCCCTGGTAAATTCACTCCTTTATGAGAAGAAATTTCTCCACCAGATCTGACCTTTGTAACAACTTTAGTCTGATCTACAGAAGTAACCAACAATTCTACGGCGCCATCATTAATTAAGATACGATTATTTGGTTGGACATCTTTGACTAAATTTTCATAATCAACACTTGCCTGTTGTTCGTTACCAATAATTTGATTACAAACAAGTGTAAAGTCCTGTCCCGTTTTGAGCGTGACTTTTTCACCTTTAACTTTACCTAATCGAATTTTCGGACCTTGTAAATCCCCTAGAATTTTTATTTGTTGTCCCATCTCATTACTAAGTGTTTTTATTAATCGAATAACGTTACTGTGACTTTCGTATGTCCCATGGGAAAAATTCAATCTGGCAATCGTCATACCATGATTAATCAATTCAGTAAGAACGGATTTATCATTACTTGCAGGGCCAATTGTACAAATACGATCTATCGACATAGGATCACCTCAAATTATGAAAAAATTTCTTGTAAATCTCCTATGACAACTATTTTTCTCTGTATAAGAAAATAAATACTTAGGAATCATGGTGAAACAAAAATTCTTTTTGCACAAAAATCAATAATTTCTCTTCTTCGGATAATACCAATAAATGTATTATCATCATCGACAACCGGAACAAAATTTTGTTCAATTGACTTTAAAATAATGTCCTCAATTTCTGAATTTATCGAGATTGCTTGATTTTTTTGGTGAAGAGGTACTTCATTTAGCCAAATTTTTCTTGTGCTTTCAAAATTAAAATTTGGTGTGTTCTTTATTTTCCATAATAGATCGCCTTCCGTTAATGTACCAACGTACCTTCCATCACAATCTATTAAGGGAACAGCTGTATATCTGTGATATTCCATCTTTTCTAAGGTTTGCCTCATGGTCGATTCATATTTTATATATGCAACTTCATTTTTAGGTATAAGAAAAAATGCTATATTCAAGTAACTCACTATCCTTCATATCTGCTAATTTTTTATGAACCGATATTTCGCATAATCTTGATCTTTCAAGGAATAGCTTGCTGGTTCGGCACAACCTACTTCATTTGGTCTAGTGCCATATTTAATTCTAAAACGTTGACTCTAGGCTCACCAAAAATCCCCAGTTGACGCTCTTCTGTTTTTTCTTTTATTAACTGATAGACCTTTGCTTCTTCTATTCCTCTAGTCTTAGCAATTCGAGGAACTTGTATTTCTGCTGCTAATGGAGAAATGTGTGGATCAAGTCCTGAACCAGAGTTTGTTAATAAATCTGCAGGTATTTCTCCTTTCTTCACATCAGGATTAGCAGCAATAAAGGCTTCAATATCCTTTTTTGTCCGTTCAATCATGTCCTTATTAGAAGGGGCATAATTATTAGAACCTGATCCAGCCGCATTATACTCAATAGAAGATACCCGGCCACTAAAATATTTAGGATCCTTAAACATCTGCCCAATTAGCTCAGAACCAACCACTTTTCCATTACTTTCAATTAAGCTGCCTTTGGACTTATCAGGCATCGATACTGTTGAGATGCCGGTCACAACCAAAGGATAGGCAATCCCACAAATAATTAATAAAACAAGGCTGAGCCTTAAACTTTTTAACATTTAACCTCACCACTTTTGTTAGATATTTTTAAATAAACAAACTTAATGCGATATCAATCATTTTGATACCTATAAATGGCACCACGACACCGCCAAACCCATATATAAACAGATTGCGGTTTAATAATTTTGTTGCACTCATTGGAATATATTTAACACCCTTCATCGCTAATGGAATAAGCAATGGTATTATGATGGCGTTAAAAATGAGTGCTGAAAGAATGGCGCTATCTGGGGTTTGAAGGTTCATAATGTTTAGTGCTTCCATCTTAGGTATAGCTATCATGAAAATGGCAGGAATGATGGCAAAATATTTAGCAACATCATTCGCGATACTAAACGTTGTCAAAGCACCACGCGTCATCAGCAGCTGTTTTCCTATTGATACAACTTCAATAATTTTCGTTGGATCAGAGTCTAAGTCAACCATGTTAGCCGCTTCTTTTGCCGCCATTGTTCCAGTGTTCATAGCCAGGCCAACATCCGCTTGTGCAAGTGCAGGTGCATCGTTTGTGCCGTCACCTGTCATTGCGACCAATTTTCCTTCGGCTTGTTCCTTTTTTATAACAGCAATTTTATCTTCAGGTTTTGCTTCGGCAATAAAGTCATCTACGCCAGCTTCTTTTGCAATGGTTGCAGCAGTCAAAGGATTGTCACCAGTGCACATGACTGTTTTTATCCCCATTTTTCTTAACTCATCGAACCGCTCTCTCATGCCAGCCTTCACGGTATCCTTCAAATAAATTAATCCTAAAATACGATTTCCAACAGCTACAGCTAAAGGAGTTCCCCCTTCGACGGCAATTTCCTTTGCCTTTTCTTCCAAGTCGACTGGAACTACTCCGCCTTGCTCCTTCACATATGCTTTAATGGCATCAACCGCCCCTTTACGTACCTCCATACCATCTGGAAAATTAGTTCCACTCATCCGAGTTTCCGCTTTAAATTCTACTCCTTCTGTACCAGAAATCTCTGGAAGGACAGTATTAAATTTTTTACCTAGTTCAATGATAGACCTGCCTTCCGGTGTATCATCATGAAGTGAACTAGCCACTGCTGCACGGTTTAATTCATCCTGAGTAATATTTTGAACAGCTAAAAAGGATGCCGCCATCCGGTTACCATGTGTAATCGTACCCGTTTTATCCAGAATGATTGTATTAATATCTCCAGCTGCTTCCACTGCTTTACCTGACATGGCTATGACGTTAAACTGAGTGACACGATCCATACCTGCAATACCAATGGCCGAAAGAAGACCGCCTATGGTTGTCGGGATTAAGCAAACAAGCAGGGCAATTAAAGTTGCAATCGAAATATTAGCATTAACATATGAAGAAATAGGAACAAGTGTTGTACAAACAATTAAGAATATTAGCGTTAAACTAACTAAAAGCGTATTTAACGCGATTTCATTCGGTGTTTTTTGGCGTTTCGCCCCTTCCACCAAACCAATCATCCGATCAAGGAAGGACTCACCAGGATCAGCAGTGATTTTTACTTTTATGCTATCACTGGTTACTCGAGTACCACCTGTAACCGAACTGAAATCACCACCTGATTCTTTAATAACTGGAGCAGATTCGCCAGTAATCGCTGATTCATCTACTGAAGCAACTCCTTCTATTACCTCACCATCTCCAGGAATCATTTCGTTGGCTTCTACTAGGACGACATCACCCTTGCGCAATTCGGTTGAATCAACAATTGTATAACTGCCATCTTTTTGTAGCCGCTTTGCTTTCGAATCTTGTTTTGTTTTCTTTAAACTATCTGCCTGAGCTTTTCCCCTGCCTTCAGCCAATGCTTCTGCAAAATTAGCAAACAAGATTGTAATAAATAAAATGCAGCTAACGATGCCGTTATAAAATGCGTCTGATTCTCCACCGAAAAGAGAAGGAAAAATCGACAATAAGAAGGTAATAACGAATCCTACTTCTACAACAAACATAACTGGATTTTTTACCATTAACATGGGATTCAGTTTTTTAAATGAATCCTTTATCGCATTTTTAACAATCTCTTTACTGAGAGTATTTTTACGCGTTGTGTTCATATAGGAATACTCCTTTACATTCTGTTTTCTTTCATTATCGTATGGTCAGCCAATCTGCCACTGGTCCTAGCGCAAGTACTGGGAAGAATGTTAAAGCACCTACAATCAATACTGTAGCGAGTAAAACAACCATGAATGTACTGTTATCTGTTTTAAAGGTACCAAGTGTCTCAGGTACTGGTTTTTTAGCCAACATTGATCCTGCCACTGCGATCATGGCAATCATTGAGAAATATCGTCCAAACACCATGACTATACCCGTTGAAATATTCCAAAATGGGGTATTGTCTCCTAGTCCCTCAAATCCAGATCCGTTATTGGCAGCTGATGAAGTGAACTCATACACTACCTGGGAAAGACCATGGAATCCAGGATTGGAGATGGCAGCTGTCCCCATATTAGTGGCAAGAGCAATTGCAGATGGCACCAATATGATTAACGGATGAATCAGTATCGTAATAGCAATTAATTTCATTTCCTTTGCTTCAATTTTCCTGCCCAGAAATTCAGGAGTACGACCAACCATTAAGCCAGCTAAGAATACGGCTAAGATGGCATACATTAATATATTGATAGACCCTACTCCGTCTCCTCCAAACACACAGTTAAGCATCATTTGACCTAGTGGTACAAGCCCTCCGAGAGGAGTCAATGTATCATGCATATTGTTAACTGAACCTGTAGTAGCAGCAGTTGTTACCGTTGTAAATAATGCAGACTGAGCAAGACCAAATCTAACTTCCTTCCCTTCCATACTGCCGTTTTCCTGTGACAGACCAATTCCCTTTAAGGCAGGATTTCCATTAGCTTCACTAAAGTATGCAAGTGACAGGAATCCGAGGAAGATGATCCCCATTGCTGTGAATAAGATAATACCTTGTTTCCGGTTTTTACTCATTCGTCCAAAAGCAAATGGCAAAGAAGCTGGTATTAAAAACATAGAGATTATCTCGATTACATTCGAAAGCGGTGAAGGGTTCTCAAATGGATGAGCAGAGTTCACTCCAAAGATCCCACCCCCATTTGTACCTAAGTGTTTAATAGATTCCAATGCAGCAACAGGACCTCGTGCTATCTTTTGTACTATACCTTCAACTGTATGAGCTGTAACTGTCGGTTCCAATGTTTGCGGAACTCCTTGACCAACAAGGAACAAGGCAACAATAATCGATAATGGAATAAGAATACGTGTGAGTGCACGTACTAAATCAACATAAAAGTTACCGATGCTTCTCTGACCTGTAATACCTCTGAAAAAGGCGATACAAAGCGCTAAACCAGTGGCAGGAGTAGTGAACATCAGAAAAATAATGACCATCATTTGAGAGAAATAAGATAACCCAGATTCACCACTATAGTGCTGCAGGTTTGTATTTGTTAAGAAGCTGGCAATAGTGTTAAATGATAAGAGTGGTTCCATGGCCCCTATATCACTCGGATTACCCGGGAGTAGGTGCTGGAAACGCACAATGATATATCCAATCCCGAACATCACAAGATTACTTAATAAAAGAGCTTTAGCGTATTGCTGCCATTTCATATCAGTTTCTTTTATTCCAGAAATTTTATAGATTAATTTTTCTATGCCACCGAAAACTCTATCCAATCTGGTCGATTCTAAAGAGAATGCTGATGCTATATATCGCCCCATAGGTATTGCTAGGATAACAACCAAAACCAACACTATGGTTATTTGTAAAAAATCCATTTTGTTTTCCTCCGAGTAAAAAAATTAATATCTTTCAGGATGAATTAATGCATCAATTAAATAGATTGTTAATCCACCAACAATAACCAATAATAAAATCATTATTTATCGCTCCCCTGTTCCTCAATTACGCTTTCGCAAAACTTAATAAAACCGAAAAAGATAATGAAACATACTGCAATGAGTCCAATAGAAACAAGATCCATAATTATTTCTCCCTCCCATCCTGAAAATTATCCACGGAATAAAAAATAGACCAATGTTTACTTTTCCCCATTGAAATTAATAGCAAACACACCATGATTTCTATCCGATAAGATAGATAACCATGAAGGCTGCAATCATAATTTCAATATTCTGGAGAAAAAGTACTCATTGGTCTACTTAACGCCTAGCAAGCATATCGCTCTCTTTGCGTTCTGTCTTCCATGTTCCTTTTTCATAAAAATAGGCATAATAAAAAGACCTACTTTAAAATTCAAGCTGCTCTTTTGCTGAACACACAACAAAAAAAGCCCCTTGAAAAAGGTGGTCTTATGACCTCCTTCGCTTTAGCCGACGAAGTTAGCTGACGGGTAGGATGGCGAAAGAGTCTCTCATCCCTCCTGCTTATTGCAGAATTAACCCCATAAAAATTGGTTCCTCCGTTCCTGAATGTTTCAGGATTTGGCCGATATGCAATTGTTAATTTTGACAATATTGTAATCCCTTTGTAGAAATATGTGAAATCTCATTTTTGGCTAAAAACCGTCATTTTCAACCAAATATTTAAACAAATCACTTTAATTCTAACGTTTCCTTTTATTATCTCTTTATTTTATCAATTCAAATGTTATTGACATTTCAGCTATTCTGTAAGTATTATAGTGTGCATAAATATGACATTTTTTTAAAAATTTTGGGGGATATAAATCTATGGCTATATTAATTAAAAGGATGGAAGCAGAAATTAGTTCTGCATTTATTAAATTCCAACGGGATCTCTTAGGACGCGGCCCCCAGGAAGCTAAAACATACATTGTACAAGACATGGTGATTACTCGCTTTAAAGGAGTTTTGACAACAGAGGAAAAGCACCTTGTCAGTCATGAGAAAGGTAAAATGTTAGTGAAACAAATGCGGCAGGTCCTACTTGAAATGTACAGCCGAGATTTCGAAGAGATTGTAGAAAAAATAACCGAATGTAAAGTTCTCTCCAGCCACAGCGACATTAGTACAAAAACTGGCGAAAGAATTGAGGTTTTTATCATAGATAAGGACTTACAAAAATATTTAGAACAAAAGCAGTCGTAATTAACTTTCCGAGCATTTAAATTTATTCGATAGAAACCCAATAAACCACAATAATTTAAGGGTTTCTATCCTTGTTAAATATATTAATTAAGATTACTTTTGCTTCGATCAACAATTTCAGGTTGATGGTCTGCAACAACTAATACATCCAAATGACGCACAGCCCGAAGTAACCTTTGTACCACTGACCCTTTTAAAATTTCTTCTATCCTCTTCCGTGCAGAATGGCCGATAATCACTTGTGTTGCATTTTTTTCATTTAACTGTTGTACTAATTCCCCAACTACTTGTCGGTGATGAGAAGTTTCATACATTTCGAAGATTCCACCAAGTCGTTCTGTCATTAATTTGATGTTCTCGAGATTCTTTTCCTCCTCTTCAGTTAGCGGTGAATGATCTTGAACGTAAACAACATACCATTCTGCTTTTAACCGATAAGCTATTCGAAACCCTCGCCGAATAAGAGGCACACTGTCAGGACGTAAGTTTACACAAACAAAAATAACCTCCTGTTTTCTCCATGGACCCCTTAATGTCCGCTTCCTCTCCCATGACTCAAGTCTTTCATCTACATCATCGGCAACCTCACGTAAAGCTAATTCACGCAGAGCAATTAAATTACCTGTTTTAAAAAAATGACTTAGAGCTTGTTCTACTTTTTCATTTGCATAAATATTTCCTTCTCGCATTCGTTCTCTAAGTGCTTTAGGAGAAATATCTATAAGTTCAATTTCGTCTGCCATTCTTAGAACTTGATCCGGTACTGTTTCACGGACACGAACCCCAGTAATTTGTTCGACACTATCATTTAAGCTTTCTAAATGTTGAATGTTCATGGTTGAAATAACAGAAATTCCTGCTTTTAGAATTTCCTCCACATCTTGATAACGTTTTTTATTATCACTCCCAGGGACATTGGTATGCGCCAATTCATCTACTAGTACAACTTCTGGATTTCGTTTAATAATTGCTTCTGTATCCATTTCTTCCAGAACTACATTTTTATAATGGATTTTTTTCTTTGGTATTAATTCAAGGTTCCCGATTTGTTCAAATGTTTCTTTTCTTCCATGTGTTTCAAGTAGCCCAATGATGATATCCAAACCTTTTCTTTTTAATAGGTTGGCCTCACGAAGCATCGTATAGGTCTTGCCAACACCTGGTGCTGCGCCTATATATACTTTTAAATTTCCTCGTCTAATCCGATCTATGTGTTCTTCCACTTCTTGATTTGTCATACGATGGTAGGGATTTTTCTTATTATCTACCTTCCACTTAGCTGGGATTACTCTTTCTCCATTTTTTTCAGTACGGTCCGCCACAATAAAAACATCCATATTCCTTGTTTTACGCAGTATTTTATTTATGATTGATCCATAAATTATTTCCTCAAAGCGGCTTCGTTTTGATTGCCCCATTACAATCCTGGTAACGTTCTTGTTCGTTGCATAGTTAACAATTTCCTCCGCTACTTCATCTCTAGTTAATGGTACTTCTTCAAATTCTCCATCAACTTTATCAACTAGCTTAATAATGGATCTCTTAAAAGTCTCCTCTTCCTTAGAAAGCTTTTTATTGGGTAAGCGAAAACAGACGACATATAATTCCCCACCTAAACGTTTTGCAATTTGTTGGCCTCGGCGTATTAAAATTGATCCGTTCCAATGGTATTGAACGGAAACAAGAATTCTCTCCGTAGCACCCGATGGTCCAATTAACCCCTGTTTTTCACGGTAGTCATCTAATTCTTCATTCACTTCACCAGCTAAAAAGCGTAAAGAAAGTTCACGTAAAACGGCCAAATTATCTCTCCTGAATAATGTTTGCCGTTTTCTCTTTTCTTCATGTACTTCATTGATAAAACCATCTTGAATTCGATTTAGGATTTGTTCAGGAGTTACATCTAAAAGCTTCACCTCATCTGCCATCGAAAGAGTATTATCTGGTACACAATCGTCTACTTGTACCTTAATACCCAACAGTTTTTCAGCAACCTCTTTGACCCCTTCTAATTCATAGATGTTTATTGTTGTAATTACACTAATATTATTGCTTATTAACTTTAAAACATCTTCAAGCCTTGTCTTATATAACGCATCAGGACGATTACGGTGTGATAATTCGTCTACAAGTACTACTTCAGGATTTCTTTCAATGATAGCAGGTAAATCCAAATCATATTTATGGATTCCATTTTCCATCCATTCAATTGGTGGAACGCGTTCTAATTCCCCTATTTGTTCAATGGTATGAGGGCGGTCGGATGCACTTATAATTCCAATGACCACATCAATTGATTTTTTCTTAAGCTCATTACCTTCTAATATCATATTAAAAGTCTTTCCTGTGCCTGAAACAGCCCCAAGGATGATTTTTAATCTGCCGCGTTGAACCTTATAAATAGATTGTAAGAATTCCTCTGGTGATTTTCTTCGAAATTTGTCCGACATCATTACCCCTCCTTTTCATAAATATACAAAAATAGGAGAGCAATCCTTACTCCCCTCAATAATTCCTATGTACAGCAATAAATATCTAGTAAGTGTAATCATTCAAATGTTTTATCTTATCCATAAAAATCACAGTCTAAAATCGAAAAAATAAGTTAGTGCAGGAATAAAGAAGAGTAAAAAAGCCTTAATAATAAAATCTTATAGATTTGATTTCTCTTTTTTCAAATACATTCCTACTATAGGGATATCATAAATAGTTTG
>NZ_JBALPG010000016.1:60670-60833 GCF_036965245.1 Neobacillus drentensis | reverse complement strand
TTTTATTGTCGTATGTTTGACTGCAGTCGTATTTACAAGCTTAAAAGATAGCTTTTATTCGATGCTATAAGAAAATTAAAAGCAAATGTTAGCCTTTTAAATTCTTATGATAGAAAAATAGGTATTTTAATTAGTACAAGAGTAACTCCTTTAACATAGGCTG
>NZ_JBALPG010000016.1:0-60594 GCF_036965245.1 Neobacillus drentensis | reverse complement strand
CCTTTAACATAGGCTGTTAATGTAAACAGAATATTTGAAAGGAGATTTTTATATGTATCTTGGAACAAATTTTTTGCCGCCAGTCATCCATCCGACTCAGGAAATTGTAAACCATACGTTTTCTACAACAGTGGTGCCGCATATTCATCCAGTACACGCAACAACGGTGAATCATCACTTATACCAACATAAACATTACTGCCCGCAAACTGCTTCATGCTGTGAAGATGTATGCAATCAGCAAATCAACTGCTGTAACCCATGTGCACCAGGCGGAATACCTGCTGCAAATGTCGTCCCAGGTTTTGGAGCAGGAGGCCCAGGCTTCGCACCAGGAGGCCCAGGCTTTGCACCAGGAGGCCCAGGTTTCGGACCAGGAGGCCCAGGTTTCGCACCAGGACCATTTATGGGTCCTCGACCATAACTTCAGGGGTGTTAATTGCAAGGGCTTTTTAGCCCTTGTTTTTTATTGCTTCTTACTTTATGATATGCTTTTTTGAACAAAATGTTTGTCCATTTAAAAAAATTTTTAGGGGGAGATCATTCTTGATTAAAGTGCTGACCATTTCAGGGTATAAACCGTTTGAAATAGGAATTTTTAAAAAAGACCATCCATCCGTTTTATTTATTAAAGCCGCCATCAAGAAGTTTTTACTGCCTATGATTGAGGATGGCTTAGAATGGGTGCTGATTAGCGGGCAATTAGGGGTAGAACTTTGGGCTGCTGAGGTTATATTTGAAATACAGAAGGAATTTCCCAATTTAAAGCTTGCGGTAATCACTCCGTTTCTTGAACAGGAGGCATCCTGGAATGAAACAAACAGAGAATGGTATGAGTCTGTTTTGGCTGGGGCAGATTACATTGATTCTGTATCAAAAATGGGATATGAGAAGCCTTGGCAGTTTCGCTTAAAAAATCAATTTTTTATCGAAAAAAGTGATGGCCTTCTTCTCCTTTATGATCATGAAAAGGAAGGTAGTCCGAAGTATTTATATGAGCTGGCTATTCAATATCAAAAAAATCACGCCTTTTCGATTGACTTAATTACATTTTACGATCTACAAATGATTGTAGAGGAAGAACAGTATAAACAAGCAGATTTTTAAGGAATGCTTAAGCAGTTTACCTATATAATGAAATGATTTTACTAACCATTAATTTAAAAAACAAAAGAAAATTGACAAAAGGACTTATTTTTGAAAAAATAATAGTTAATGATTGGCTAAACTTGAGGTGATTTGAATGTTGGCTGATAACGTGAAATTAACAGCTAAGGATATTTTAGAAAAAGAGTTTAAAACCGGTGTTCGAGGTTATAGACAAGAAGATGTTGATAAATTTTTGGATTTAATCATTAAAGATTATGAAATGTTCCATCAAGAAATAGAAGAACTGCAACATGAAAACATAAGGCTTCGAAAACAGCTTGAGGAATCGTCAAAAAGACAGCCTGTGGCACAACCAGCTGGGACGACTAATTTTGATATTTTAAAAAGATTATCCAATCTGGAAAAACATGTTTTTGGCAGTAAACTATACGATTGACAGTTTGTATCGCAATTTCCTAATAATAACCATTGAATTAACAGCAGGAAATACATATAATAGAAAAGTATCATTAATGACGTTCGGGTAATCGCTGCAATGAGCTTTACGCGAATTGTTGAGGAAAGTCCATGCTCGCACGGGCTGCGATGCTCGTAGTGTTCGTGCCTAGCGAAATCATAAGCTAGGGCAGTTGGGTGTAAGTCCAATTGACGGCCGGGAAAATACCTAAGTCTTTTTAGGATATGGTATGTGTACCTATAAAAGTGCCACAGTGACGTAGCCTTTCTAGAAATGGAAAGGGTGGAACGGGTAAACCCCACGAGCGAGAAACCCAAATAATGGTAGGGGAACTTTCTCTGAGGAATTGAACGAGGAGAAGGACAGATTTCAACGTAAATCTGTAGATAGATGATTACCACCTAAGTACGAGACTAATGGTCGTTTGCAGTACTATGGTACAGAACATGGCTTACAGAACGTTATTAATGGGAATGTATGCTGGATAAGAAACGGCTCTCCTGAATTGGGGAGCTTTTTTATTGGTAATAATGGCATTCACTGTTTGTTTTTTGTCAATAATGAAAGCGTATATACCATTATTCTAGGAAATCGAAAACATACATACAATTGAAACTTACTTAAGGGTGAAGATATGGGAAACTATCAAATAATTGCTACAGCGGCAATGGGGCTAGAAGCCTTAGTTGCAAAAGAAGTACGATCGCTTGGATATGACTGTGAAGTTGAGAATGGGAAGGTTACCTATACTGGGGACGAAGCTGCCATTGCCCGCAGTAATTTGTGGCTTCGAACGGCTGACAGAATAAAAATCAAGGTTGGCGAATTTAAGGCCTTCACCTTTGATGAATTATTTGAAAAGACGAAAGCACTGCCGTGGGAAAAATTCCTACCTGAAGATGCAGAATTTCCTGTTGTTGGAAAATCTGTAAAATCGAAGCTTTTTAGTGTCTCTGATTGTCAGGCGATTGTCAAAAAAGCCGTTGTTGAACGTCTGAAAAAGCATTATAAGAGGAGCACTTGGTTTGAGGAAAGCGGTGCCCTCTACCGTATTGAAGTCGCCTTGTTAAAGGATATTGCGACTATTACCATTGATACGAGCGGTCAGGGCCTACATAAGCGAGGCTACCGGATTGACCAGGGTGAAGCACCATTAAAGGAGACACTTGCAGCCGCGCTTGTGATGTTAACTAATTGGAAGGGAGACCGCCCCTTTATTGATCCTTTCTGCGGTTCTGGGACTATTCCCATAGAAGCAGCAATGATAGGACAGAATATTGCTCCAGGATTTAACCGTGAATTTGTTTCGGAAGGCTGGAATTGGATCTCTCCTAAGGTTTGGGATGAAGCTCGGAATGAAGCTGAAGACTTGGCGAATTATGATCAGCTCTTGGACATAACAGGATCTGATATAGACCATCGGATGGTAAAAATTGCTCAGGAAAATGCCTTTGAGGCCGGCTTTGGTGATTTAATTTACTTTAAGCAGATGCAGGTGAGAGACATTTCAACAAGTAAGGAATACGGTGTCATTGTCGGAAATCCCCCATACGGTGAAAGACTTGGGGATAAAAAGGCTGTCGAGCAAATGTATAAGGAAATGGGGCAGGCATTTAGTAAGCTTGATACGTGGTCGATTTATATCATGACATCAAATGAAGAGTTTGAGCAATATTATGGAAAACCAGCAACTAAGAAACGGAAGCTATTTAATGGATTTATTCGAACAGACTTATATCAATACTGGGGAAAACGACCACCACGTGAAGGTTGATCCGAAATAACTTTCAATTTTATATAAAAAATTATATGTCGAGTGCTAATCCTAGCGCTCTTCTTTTTTTGGAGGTAGACTATGCAAAACCGAATGCCGTTTGATGTTTCCAAAACCGAATCCTTCTATGACAAATTAGGAGAATGGATTGGCGACATATTTTATGATATTTTGCCCGAGGCAGGCTTCGAACTGAGGGATGAACAAATTTACATGGCTTTTCAATTAGAAAAAGCATTTAAGGATAAAAAAGTAATGTTTGCTGAAGCAGGAGTTGGAACAGGGAAGACGATTGTGTATTTGCTATACTCGATAATGTATGCAAGGTATACAAATAGGCCTGCTGTGATTGCCTGTGCCGATGAGACCCTAATTGAGCAGCTTGTAAAAAAAGAAGGAGATATTGCCAAGCTTGAGAATGTACTCGGATTGAATATCGATGTTCGGCTGGCAAAATCACGAGGTCAGTACCTGTGTTTAAAAAAGCTTGATCAGGTTCGGAATAATGAAATATCAGATGAAATATCTGATATTTATCAAAAACTGCCTGATTTTATCCACATGGGCGGCTCGATGCAGTCTTTTGAAAGGTACGGAGACAGACGGGATTTTCCTAATTTATCAGATGAAAAATGGAGCAATATTAATTGGGATACTCTTCAGGATTGTTTTTCCTGTGAAAAACGCCATCGCTGCGGGTTGACATTGCACAGGGAATATTATCGGCATTCAACGGATTTAATCATCTGTTCCCATGATTTTTATATGGAGCATATTTGGACAAAGGAATCACGAAAGCGGGAAGGGCAGCTGCCACTGCTGCCTGAGCATTCTTCTGTTGTTTTTGATGAAGGACACTTGCTTGAATATGCTGCGCAAAAAGCGTTAAGTTACCGATTTACAGATTATACATTAGATACGCTGCTTACAAGGTTAATGGAAAATGAAGTGCGCGAGAAAACATTGTACACAATAGAAGAAGCGCTTTTAGATAATGAATCATTTTTTGACGCCATTTCAAAATATACCGAGCATACAAAAGGTTCTGAAAAACAAATTATTACTAAGCATCCTTTAGTATTAAAAACATGCAGGAAGCTGCTTTCAACTCTTCAATCCTTAGAGGAAGAACTTGTATTTGAAAGCGAGCTATATGTTATTAGTGAGTATGATTTAAAAATTGTTGAGGAGTATTTGGAGCAAATCACCTATTCTTTATCGCTTTTCTTACAAGAATTGAATGGAATCACTTGGTTTGAAGAAGGCGGGGGAGAACGAACGCTGGTTATCATGCCAAAAATGGTCGAAGAAGTGATGCGTGAAGAAGTGTTCTCACAGAAAAAGCCGTTTATTTTTTCGTCTGCAACACTGTCCAACCAAAAATCGTTTGACTATATAGCAAACAGTCTTGGAGTGAAGGATTACTTATCCTTTTCTGTTGCATCACCATTTGTCTATGATGAAAAGATGGAAGTCTATCTACCAGGCTTTCCAAAAGGAAGCATGGAAGATAAAATTAATTATCTTATAAAAATGATTTATCACTCAGAGGGTCGGGCTCTAATACTTTTAAATAATAAAGAAGAACTATCGCATATTAAAAAGCAGCTATCAGGAGTAATTCCTTATCCAATTTATTTTGAAGGTGACGAGGAGATAAGCACACTCGTTTCGAAGTTTCAAAATGAGGAGCATGCGATTTTATGTTCCATCCATCTCTGGGAGGGTCTTGATATTCCGGGAAGATCACTTGAAAATGTCTTGATTTTTTCGCTTCCCTTCCCGCCTAACGACCCAGTTTTTACTGCAAAGAGAAATGGGGTGGATAATCCATTCTTCGAGGTGGATTTACCCTATATGCTCCTCCGGCTAAGGCAGGGTGTAGGACGATTAATTCGGAGTGAAAAGGATCAGGGAACGGTTCATATCATGATAGAAGAAGATCCTGATTTTAACGTATTACAGAGTGTTATAGACGCCATTCCAACCAAGCCAAAAGAAGCTTAAATAAAAAAACGGAGGCCCTCAAAAAGAGTGCTTCCGTTTTTTATCACCTTCCTAAATAACTTTTTCCCGCGTCTGTCATTTTGTCAGGTGACCATGCAGGTTCCCAAACAAGATTGACCTCGACATTTCTTGTTTCCTCAATTCCTTCCACACAAAAGCGTACACCTTTTGTAATGCTGTCATGAAGCGGGCACCCTGGTGTTGTCAGTGTCATTGTAATCTTAGCATTGGCATCTTCAGTAATGTCAACATGATAAAGTAAGCCTAAATCAACAACGTTCATGAAGGATAAAGAGATCATGTTCTTTATATTCCTTTATGGCTTCCATATTATTTTGATAGGGCTCAATTTTTTTTAATCCTCACGGACGTCCAATTCTATGATTCTTTGTTCCATATGATCGATCAACTGCCCCTCTTTTTTAATTGATAAACATTTTATTATTAATAAAATCAGATTGTCGAGAAAGGGTATTTTTCTGGGCAATTTTTTATTCTGTCAAAATCTAAATACCAAATTTATTGATTGTCCCTGCGAATGGGCCTGTTGATTTCCACTCCAGGCACTCGCTTTCCGCGGGGAGGTCCAGGAGCCCGTCTAGCTGCAGCGCCTAGCCCCTTGAGGTCGCTTCGGTCCTGCCGCTGAAGTCAAAGAACGACTTCAACGTCAGGCCCTCCAGCGCTTGTCGGGGCTGGACAAGGCGCTTCCGCTTTTCCTTCTCCTCGGCGCTTTGGCGGCCTGCGGGGTCTCCAGTGACCTCTCTATCCCGCAGGAGTCGAGTGTCCTCCGCTCCAATCAACAGGGAGGCAATTCAATTTAAAGTATTGCAACACACTTTTTCTAACCTTGCCAAGTGTGTTACAATCTTTTTTATATTTTGGCAGGCTGCAGTAAGAAGAGCCTGTTCACTTGCATTTGCCTTTAAGTATGTAGAATCCGTAAATAAAACACGTTCGCCAACCATCTTATGATTCATTGTTAGAAGAACAATTTCATCAAAAATCTCCTGAAAAATATTTAAACGAAGAAGATGGTCATCAGGTACCAATTCATCAATAGATACAAATTCATATTCACTTTGGCTAGACTCTTTTGGCTTAAACATTGATTTCATCACTTATTTTTATAATTTATTTGTTGAGTTGAAGGTCTTTATTGAAAGCACTCTGTTGATTGGCGCGGAAGGCACGATGACTCCTCGAAAATGCTAACGCATTTCCTTCGTGCGTGGGCAGATTCAAGGATGCAATTCAATGTCCTGCCCCGTACTCCCGCGGAAAGCGAAGTGCTTGGAGCGCCAATCAACAGACCTGTTTAAAAGCCTATACACCAATAATATTATACCGAATTGACGCGGTGAATTATTGAGTAAATGAATAAAATAAGAGGCTGCCGAGAGTTATTCGACAGCCTGATTTTATTATTAATAAAATAATTCTTTTTGTAATGCCTCACGGTCGATTAGGTAAAATCCATTTTCATCCAGGGTAACGTATTCTTTTTTCTTCACATGATTAATGGTTCTACTAACTGTTTCTCTAGAAGTGCCTATCATATTGGCTAATTCTCGATTAGTGAACTGGGTTGTAAGCTTGTAATGTTCTCCGGCCATCTCACCGTTTGATTTACAAAGTCTAATAAGAAGTAAAATAATTTGTTCAAACGTATTATGGAGAACTTGTGCCTCTAGTCTTCCTTGCAGATCAACAATCTTTTCTCCTAACACTTTAAATAGTTTAATGCACAGTTCTGGATAGGAAATAAGGATTTCTTCAAATTTGTCAATCGGGATGACAATGAGATAGGCATCTTCCATCACCTCGGCATGTGCCGGAAAATTCCCTTTTCTGAAAAATCCTGCATGGGGAAACATTTCACCAGGCTCAAGGACGGAGATTAATTGTTCTTTACCTGATTGATCTGTTTTACAAATTTTGATTTTCCCGCTATGTATAAAGAACACGCGGTCAAGAAGATCATCCTGCATAAAAACATACATCTTATGTCTATAAAAGCGCGTTTGAGCAATCTTAATGATTGGATCAAGCTCTGCTAAAGATAATTCTTTGAAGATAGGGACGTCAGACAACCGTTTTATTATATCCTCATGCTTCATTAACATCACCTTCATATTATTAATTCGATTTAGTTACATTGTAGCAATGATATTACATCGAATATGTGACCTCCGTCATAGCTGTCACCTTTTGTAAAAATTATTCTCAGTGATGTGAGAAAAATCACAGGGATAAAATGAGGTACTTCACTTTGTAAGATAGGTATCAAAGTTAAAATACCAATTGTAATGAAACATGAGAGGATGAAAAGCATGGAAATACAACGGGGGACAATAACAAAAAATTTAGTAATGCCAAATAAAAATGGATTATTGAAATCTATTTTAGTTGTCACCATTTTACTTAGCTTCACTGTCTTGCTTGCTGGCGGCTATTGGATATTTAAGGAACAAGCACCCAGACCATTAAAAGTAACGAATGAAAAAGGCGATGTCCTTTTAACAAAAGACTCCATTATGGGAGGTCAGGCAGTTTTTCAAAAGTACGGTTTAATGGACTACGGTACAGTTTTAGGACACGGTTCTTACATGGGTCCTGACTATACGGCTGAAGCCCTTAAAATTTATACAGAAGGAATGCAAGATTTTAAAGCAAATAAAAAGTATAGTAAGGATTATGTCTCGTTAAATGAGGATGAAAAATCCGTTATTAAAAATAATGTCATTAAAGAAATGCGCAAGAATCGCTATGACAGCAGTAAGGATACAATGGTATTAACTAATGCACAAGAGTTCGGACTTGAGAAAGTAAGAGCACATTATCAAGAGGTATTTTCAAAAGGTGATGGCTGGGGATTAAAGGCAAGCCTAATTAAAGAAGGAGATGTGCCAAAAACAGATCGTGCCTATGTTGCACAAGGCGACCAAATTACGCAAATATCTGATTTCTTCTTCTGGACAGCTTGGCTCTCTAGTACTGTTCGTCAA
This sequence comes from Neobacillus drentensis, assembly GCF_036965245.1. Classification (GTDB taxonomy): domain Bacteria; phylum Bacillota; class Bacilli; order Bacillales; family Cytobacillaceae; genus Neobacillus; species Neobacillus drentensis_G. The sequence goes on along the minus strand of NZ_JBALPG010000016.1, from coordinate 52,241 downwards.
GGTGATAATATTACCTATACGAATAACTGGCCTTACTACGAAGATGCCGGAAACCATTTATCCTTTTCGGCTATCTGGTGGAGCGGTGCCAGTATCACGCTATTTGTTTTAATGGTTGGAGTTATTCTTTTCTTCTTCTACCGCTATCAATTTGGCATGCAAGAAGCGTATAAAGAGGGTAATTTTCCACGAATTGATTTACGCAAAATGCCAGTGACGAGCTCTCAGGTAAAGAGTGGAAAATATTTTGTCATAGTTTCCGCATTATTCTTTGTTCAATGTATGTTTGGGGCACTATTAGCCCACTATTATATAGAGCCGGATAGTTTCTTTGGATTGAAGTGGATTCACGATATTCTACCATTTAATATTGCGAAGGGTTATCATTTGCAGCTAACTATTTTCTGGATTGCAACTGCTTGGCTTGGAATGGGTATTTACATAGCTCCACTAGTAGGAGGATATGAACCCAAGAAACAAGGATTATTAGTCGATATTTTATTCTGGGCATTGGTTGTCCTAGTTGTCGGCAGTATGGTTGGAGAATGGCTTGGTGCCAATGGCTATTTAGGAAACAATTGGTTCCTATTCGGACACACTGGCTGGGAATATATCGAGTTAGGACGAATTTGGCAGCTGATTCTGATTGTCGGAATGCTCATCTGGCTGTTTATTGTTTATCGAGGAATTAGGGCGGGGCTTAAACGAGAAACCGACAAGGGCGGCCTAGTCCACTTATTATTCTACTCAGCGATTGCTGTACCTGCATTCTATATCTTTGCCTTGTTTATCAACCCAGGAACAAGTTTTACATTTGCAGATTACTGGCGCTGGTGGATTATCCACTTATGGGTTGAAGGTATTTTTGAAGTATTCGCTGTTGTTGTAATTGGTTTCTTATTGGTTCAGTTAGGCCTAGTAACAAAAAAATCAACAGTAAGACAGTTGTATTTTCAATTAATTTTACTGCTTGGGAGTGGAGTAATCGGAATTGGACACCACTACTACTATAATGGGTCTGCTGAAATTTGGATCGGACTTGGAGCCGTGTTCTCTGCTATGGAAGTAATTCCATTAACATTATTGATTCTTGAAGCATATGAACAATACAAAATGATGCGCGCTGGCGGTTTTGACTTCCCCTACAAAGGTACTTTCTGGTTTTTAATCTCTGTTGCCATCTGGAACCTAGTTGGAGCAGGTGTGCTTGGATTCTTAATTAATTTACCGGCCGTAAGCTATTTCGAACATGGACAGTTCTTAACACCAGCACATGGTCATGGGTCTATGATGGGTGTATACGGTATGTTTGCTTGTGCGGTACTTCTTTACTCATTAAGGAATATTGTGAAACCAGAGGCTTGGAACGATAAATGGCTGAAATTCAGCTGTATCATGTTGAACGTAGGTCTTGCAGGTATGGTCTTCTTATCCTTACTTCCTGTCGGTTTCATTCAAATCAAAGAAGCATTCAACCATGGATACGCTGCGTCCCGTTCAGCAGCCTTCCTACAAAAGGATCTTGTCCAAACATTACTAACCTGGCGAGCGGTGCCTGACACCATTTTCCTTATTGGCGTAGTGGTATTGATGTTATTCTGTGTAAAAGCACTCTTTAATTTGCGAAAACCAACGCATAAAGAAGGGGAGAGACTTCCAGTAAAAGATTTAGCATTGGATGAAGAATAATAGAAAAAATCCGTAAAGCTTAGCTTTGCGGATTTTCGTTTTTTTTTCATCAGTTTTTCATAGCATTCAAAACAGTAAATTTCTTTTTCTTCTGTATAGACACCGTTAAAAAAACCATCTATGCAATAAACACCTTTTTGACAGCATTTACATAAACTTACTAATTCTCTCAATTTTCTAGCCCCCAGACTTATCAATAGTATTAATAAAATCATGGTTTAGGTGTGTAACGAAGCACTAATCATATGTTGAAGTATACTTATTATAAAAAAGAAGTTAACAATCTAAAAAGGAGTGAAAATGAAGTAATTTTTTGTCTTAAGTGTCTTTGAAAAAGACTAGTCACTTAACCTTTTCTAATCATTTTACGTAAGTAATTTAATTCTAGGTTACATCCTCTTTTCCCTTTATCTTTATTTTACAACAGAATTTCTATTCTGTTGTTTTTTATCCAGTTAAAACCGTACAACAACTTTTTTTCAGAAAAATATGGTAAAATTTATCTGTCAGTAAGAGAGGGGGATTTCCAATGAGTTTTGTACAATTAGAAAAAGAATTTTTGGATTATGTAAAAAAAATGTCTGCTTATAATGAAGCACTAGGATTAATTTATTGGGATCTTAGAACGGGTGCTCCCAAGCAGGCGGTGGAGCAACGGTCGGAAGTGATCGGAATGTTATCTTCTGAGGTATTTAAAATGTCCACATCCGAGGAGATGGCAGCTTACATAGCCAATTTATCAAAACAGCCGATTTCCGAAAAAACGAAAAAGATCCTCGAAGAGTGCAAAAAGGAATATGAGCGAAACAAAAAAATACCAGCCGAAGAATACAAAGAGTTTGTCATACTCCAATCAAAGGCAGAAAGTGTCTGGGAGGAAGCCAAGGAAAAGGCTGATTTTGCATTGTTTAGTCCATATCTAGAAAAGCTAGTTGCAATGACAAAACGGTTCATCAGCTATTGGGGCTATGAAGAAAATAAGTATGATGTTTTATTAGACATGTACGAACCTGGTATTACCATGGAAGTATTGGATCAAGTATTTGGCGAACTAAGGAAAAAAATTGTCCCTTTGGTCAAACAGATTTCAGAGTCCTCCAATAAGCCCAAAACAGATTTCATATTTGAAAGATTTTCTAAGGAAAATCAGCGCGAATTTAGTTTGAACATCCTCGGAAAAATGGGTTATAACTTCAATGCAGGAAGACTTGATGAAACCGTTCATCCTTTTGCAATCGGTTTAAATCCCGGAGATGTCCGTGTGACCACAAGGTATGATGAAAACGACTTTCGTACAGCTGTTTTTGGTACAATTCACGAGGGCGGTCATGCTTTATACGAACAAAATATTTCAAAATCCTTGATTGGTACACCGCTTTGCACTGGAACCTCAACGGGAATTCACGAATCGCAGTCTCTTTTCTATGAGAATATTCTAGGACGAAGTTTTTCATTTTGGAAAAATAACTACGACTTATTGAAGTCATATACAAATGGTCAGTTTGATCAAGTTGAAATAGAAGAATTCTATCGTGCAATTAATGAATCTAAGCCATCACTGATTAGAATTGAAGCAGACGAATTAACCTACCCGCTTCATGTGATGATCCGGTATGAGATTGAAAAAGGGTTATTTAATGATGAAATTGAAGTGAAAGACCTGCCAAAGATTTGGAATGACAAGTACGAAGAGTACTTAGGCATTTGTCCTGAAAATGACGGAGTGGGAGTGCTTCAGGATGTCCACTGGGCTGGAGGCAGCTTTGGTTATTTCCCATCCTACGCCTTAGGGTATATGTATGCAGCACAATTTAAGCATAAAATGATCGAGGAGCTTCCAAATTTTGATCTTTTATTAGAGGAAGGTAACCTACTCCCTATTAAAGAATGGCTGACAAAAAATATTCATCAATATGGAAAAATGAAGAAGCCGCTTGAAATCTTACAGGATGTCACAGGAGAAGGTCTAAATGCTAAATATTTGATTAATTATCTTTCTGAGAAATATGGAAAGGTTTATCAGTTAAATTGAAGAAGGCTATACCCATTATATTTATTGCTATAAGTGCATCATTATGGGGGATTATTGCAATATTTGTAAGGAAACTTACTGAAGCAGGTTTTACCCCGATGGAAATTGTTACGATTAGGGTTGTTACAGCTGCAATGTTTCTCGGATTGATTGGAGTAATAAAATTCCCAGTCCAAATGAAAATCAAATTCCCAGATATCGGATTATTTTTTGGAACGGGGATATGCAGCATTGTTTTATTTAATTGGTGCTATTTTTCCGCTATTAATCAAATGAATTTGTCGCTTGCAGTGATTTTATTATATACAGCACCAGCATTTGTAACTATATTATCCTATTTATTTTTAAAGGAAAATATGGATTCAACTAAAATACTATCCGTATTAGCGACCATTGTTGGCTGCGTATTGGTTGCTGGTGTCAATCTAAATGCTGCAGCAGTCATACGTCCGATCGGGATTCTAACAGGGCTTGGGGCAGGCTTTGGTTATGCCTTATACACGATATTTGGTAAGTTTGCCTTGAAAAAATATTCAACCTTTACGGTAACATTGTATACCTTTATCACCGCATCGCTTGCATTACTACCCTTGACACATCTCTGGGATAAATGGAGCCTCCTAATGAGTGATGATATTCTCTTATATGGGATTGGTCTAGGCCTTTTTCCTACGGTAATCGCTTATTTACTTTATACAAAAGGGCTTGAAAAAGTTGAAGGAAGTAAAGCAGCCATCATTGCCACCGTAGAACCAATTGTTGCTACTATTTTAAGTGTTTTTCTTTATAAGGAAGGTTTTGGGGTCATCCAAGCAATCGGATCAATTGTAATTCTTTTTTCGGTTCTCCTTATTAATCGTTCTAAAAAAAGCAAATGGAAGATATATAATAAAAAGGCTTCAATCTAGGATTGAAGCCTTTTAAATTAACTTAATAATAATATTGAGTTACCATTTACTCCAGGTTTGGAACCCCTTTGACCCTGGAGGTGCATTTTGAATGATATCAATAAACGGAATCGTGTAAGCGAACAGAATAAGGGCCGCTGTAATACCAAGCCACAATTTCCAGTTTTCAAATACCATTGGTGCTTTTTCTTCCGGGTTTTCTGCTTCAGCAACTGGGAATTCCTGTTCTCCTTTAGGAGCAAAGAATGCAAGGTTAATAAAGATAATCAGCACTAAAATAATTCCAAGGAATAATATCGAGCCGCCAACTGCCTGAGCGACTTGATAAGGAATCCACTCAGCTGCTTGCTTTGCACCGCCGTACGTAGAGAAGGCAGAACGTCTTGGTCCGCCAAGAAGACCTTGGAAATGCATTGCACCTGACATGAAAGTCATACCAATGAACCAAACCCACGCTTGAATAATGCCTAATTTATTCATGGCTTTCGTTAATTTACGTCCAGTTAAATGCGGAACCAACCAGTAGGAAATTCCAAAAAACGTTAACACAACGGATGTTGCAAGTGTTAAATGGAAGTGACCAGTTACCCAAATGGTGTTATGCACGACTTGGTCCATTTGGTTAGAAGCATTGATAAGTCCACCAGCGCCAGCAGGAATAAAACTTGCCATACCGATAAATGGAACAATAAAGCGGGCGTCGCCCCATGGAAGCACTTTAAACCAGCCAAAAAGACCTGTCGCTCCCTTAGACCGTCCATATCTCTCAAATGATGCGAATAGAGAGAAAGCAGTCATTAAGGAAGGAATAACCACCATGAAAGTAAGAATTACTTGGAAAAACTTCCAAGCAGGATCAATTCCAGGCTCTGTTAGTTGGTGGTGAAAACCAACCGGAATGGAAAACAGCAAGAACAAAATAAAGGACAATCGTGCTAAAGAATCTGAGAAAATTTTTCCGCCAATAATTTTTGGAATAATCGCGTACCAGCACATATAAGCTGGTAGTAACCAGAAATAAACAAGCGGGTGTCCAAAGTACCAGAACAACGTCCGGCTGACTAAAACATCTACAGTGTCAACTAAACCTAGTGACCAAGGAAGTAACTGGAATAGGACAGTTGCAGCTACACCCAAAGTCGCGACAATCCACATAACCGTATTGATTACTGCCATAAAGCTTAATAATGGACTTGGCTGACCAGGATTGTTTTTGCGCCATCTTGCATAGGTCATGATCTGAGCAGCACCATCAAGCCAGCTTCCGACAACGACGAAGGTTAAACCTAAGTAAAAAATCCAGTGAGCTTTAAGTGGTGCATAAAATGTATAAAGAACAGATGCCTCTTTAAGAAGAACCATTGTAGCTGCCATTAAAGTACCGATTAACATAACCCAAAAGCCAATCCAGCCAGTGCGGCGTGCGGCGTTCGAATGTCCGCCGGTTGTTCTGCTTACAGCAGCATATTGGAATCCCATAATGAAGAAGGTTGTTAACACAAGACCCATTAAGACACCATGAACTGTTAAGATTTGATAATAATCAATTCCCCATGGAAGTTCCCATTTTCCGGAACGGACAAGGGTTTGCAGGAGACCCATTAATCCTCCAAGAGCAAGTGCTGAAAAGGCAACAAAGAAGTGAGCCATTGAAAGTTTTGCATCACGAGGGTCAACTTTTACTTTTGCAGCTGCACTGTTAACCATTATTTTACCACCTCAATCATCGAACTCATTAAATGGTGCCCGGCACCACAATATTCATTACAAACAATTAAATATTCGCCTGCTTTGTCAAATGTTGTTGTATATTCGCTGACATAACCAGGTTCAAGCATCATATTAATATTAGTCCCAGCCATTTCGAAGCCATGGATGACGTCTTTTGTTGTGGCAATGACTTTTACTTTAGCACCTAGCGGTACTTCGACTTTAGCCGGATTATAAGAGAAAGCGGATGCTACGTAAACTAATTCGTAGTCCCAATCTTTTCCTTCAACTTTGTGAAGTCCTGGTTTGTCAAAAGGTTTGGTTTGATCTACCTTTTCAGGATTAACAGTTGTTAAACAGCTTGGCGGTTTGTTGCCAAGATAGAAGGCGCTAACACCTATTACTGCTAAAAAAATGACAAGGCAGCTAATTCCAAAAGTCAGCCAAATTTTTTCAAATTTATGCATGTGCATAATTTTTTCCCCCTTCAATCATTAAAAACGGTCTACAAATAGGTAGTAAACGCCTGCCCAGGTGACAATAAGAAACGCTCCCAATAAGAAAACGGACGCTAATGTCCCTTTAAGAGAAGAGCTGTCTTCTACTTCTGTTTTTTGTTTTGTTTTCAGTTCCGCTTTCGCCATCCCCTTGCACTCCCTTCAGAAAATTGAATTAAATAAATAAGTTCTCTTTCATAATACAAAACAATCGTGAAAGTAAACTATGAAATTTCGAAATTCACAAATTGTTCATACCTTTGGTATCTACTATGTTAATGTTAAAAACTTGATGTAACAGTGATTTTTATCACAATGAATTAGGTGTAAATGTGAAGAAAATGTGAACTATCAAACCTTCCCTGTGATAAAAGTAATTGAATAATATTTCACAAACAAGAGGGTTTGAGGCGCAATATCAAAGTCACATTGGTGAAAAATCAAAAATATAATAAAGAGAACCTTTCAAATGTCTTAATTATCATAGGAAGTGAGTGGTTTTGTTGGAGAAATTCTATTGCGAAAAATGTCGACTTTTATATAATAAAGTAGAATATTGCAAAGTTTGCGGATTATTGGCGAGCAACAAAATAAAGATCGAGGTTCAAAAGCAATCTGAAAAGCAATAAAGATATTGGAAATGTTTATATAATGAAGGAAATCTTAATCAGCGTTATAATTTAATTGCACAACAACACCCTTCAAAACGTTTGCTTCCCTGTATAGGGAAGTTTTTTTTATCAAATCATGGTAAATCCCTCGCATAAATCTTTTGAATACTGGAAAAAATACCCTTACATACGTGGAAGGAGAATGATGATGCCTGCCATTATTTCTGTATCAGAGGTTATTCCCCCATTTGAAATTTCCCAGAACGATGCATCTGAGTTTGCAAGAGAACTTTTTGCTGACTCATTTAGGGATATTGAAAGACTGTTAAAAGCCTTTCAGAACGGGCAGATTGAAAAAAGGCATTTTGTCAAAAATATTGAATGGTTTAAAGAAAATCATTCGTTTGAAGAGAAGAACCATGCCTACATTGAGTCCGCTGTGGTCCATGGAAAAGAAGCGGTTGTAAAATGCTTATCTAATCCTATCTTCCTTAAGAAGAATATTTCTTTTGAAGAGATTGACGCCATTTTTTTTATCTCAACAACTGGCATTTCAACCCCAAGTATTGAAGCAAGAATAATGAATCAATTGCCTTTTAAACCACATACAAAACGGGTACCGATATGGGGGCTTGGCTGTGCCGGCGGAGCGTCAGGATTATCAAGGGCATTTGAGTATTGCTTAGCGTTTCCGAAGGCCAAAGTCATCGTTCTATCCGTTGAACTATGCAGCTTAACATTTCAGAAGAATGACCTTTCAAAAAGTAATCTAATTGGAACATCACTTTTTGCAGATGGAATTGCCTGCGCTTTAGTTTGCGGTGATGAAGTAAATAAAGAGGAGTTTAGCAAGAAGGCTGCATCACCTACGATTATCGCAACGCAATCTACACTTATGCCAAATTCCTTGGATGTGATGGGATGGGAAATAAGAAATTCGGGATTATACGTCATATTTTCCCGTGATATCCCACATATTATCGAAGACTGGCTAAAGCCAAATGTAACGAGGTTTTTAGCAGAGCACAAAACCAACCTGGGGCAAATTGACTTTTTCATTGCCCATCCTGGCGGTAAAAAGGTATTGGATGCATATGTGAAGGCTTTAGATATTCCTCATTCTATGAATGAAGTTTCTTTGAAGGTTTTAAGGCAATATGGAAATATGTCTTCAGCAACGATATTTTATGTGTTAAGGCGATATATGGAAATGGACATTCCTAAAAATTCCATTGGTTTAGGAACAGCACTTGGTCCAGGATTTAGTTCCGAATTACTCTTACTGAGGTGGGAATAAATGATTGATCTCCTTCTATTTATAATAGTAATTAGTTTTGTCATCCTTCAGCGTACCGTAGAACTTTTTGTTGCAAAAGGAAATGAGAAATGGATGAAACAGCAGGGAGCAGTCGAGTTTGGTGAACAGCATTATAAGTATATTGTCATAATGCATGTACTGTTTTTTGTCGTATTATCTACAGAAAAAATTTTGTTAGAACGGGGGCTTTCTCAGGTATGGCCAATTGTTTTTGGTCTATTTTGTTTTGCCCAGTTCATGAGAATCTGGTCGATCACATCTCTCGGTAAGTATTGGAACACGAAGATTATTGTCTTACAGGGTACGAAGTTGGTCAGGAAAGGGCCATACCGATTTTTAAAGCATCCGAATTATTTTGTAGTCGCTATCGAACTGATTGTTGTGCCTTTATTGTTTAACGCTTACTATACTGCTTTTCTGTTTACTGTATTAAACGTTATTATGATGATGGTTCGAATTCCTGTGGAAGAAAAAGCACTTAAAGCATTAACAGAATATGAAGAAGTCTTTCAAGATTGTAATCGCTTCATTCCGAGGATTGTTAAATAAATGTGACAGTTATACAAGGAGTATTGAAAATGATTATCAGCCGTGCTAAAATGAACTTAACAATGAAAATCATTCTCAGGTGAGAGTATGATAAGGAAGGTGTTACATATGGCTTTTGCTTTTGTTGGTGCAACGATTATTATATATGCATTTGTCATGAAGCACGTCTTAAAAAATGTTACACAATAAAGAATTGCTTATTTAATTGGCCAAGGTACTGAACCTTGGTCTTTTTGCTGTTAAAAAATTGTTTTTGGCATAAGGGGTGTCAAGATAGGAAAAGTTTGAATTATCGTATAAAATAAAAATATTACTAAGTTGTTAAGGGGAATAATGAAAATGGTGCAAACAGCCAATCAGAAAGAAACTTTTCAAACATTAAAACGAAAAATCGTTTCGATATATGAGTATTTAATCGATCAACATGATCCAATTCAAGCCGAAAAAGTAAAACAGCTTGCCCAAAAGATAGAGAATCGAGAATTCCTTATCGCGTTCTGCGGTCATTTTTCCGCGGGAAAATCAACGATGATCAATCAAGTTGTCGGGGAAAAATTATTGCCATCTAGTCCGATTCCGACTAGTGCAAACCTAGTGAAAGTTAAATCTGGTGAGGATTATGCGAAAGTATTTTTTAAAAATGAAAAACCTAGGCTTTATTTAGCACCTTATGACTATGAATTAGTTAAGAATTATTGTAAAGACGGTGACAGTATCGAAGAACTGGAGATTAGCCATAGCGACTCCCGTCTTCCATCGAATACAGTGATTATGGATACACCGGGAATCGATTCAGCCGATGATGCCCACCGGATCGCAACGGAATCCGCTATCCATCTAGCTGATTTAATCTTTTACGTAATGGATTACAATCATGTCCAAGCAGAATTGAATTTTTTATTTACAAAGGAATTAACGAAAGCCGGCAAAGAAGTTTATCTAGTTATTAACCAAATTGATAAACATAAAGATGAGGAATTAAGTTTTTCAGACTTTCAAAAGAGTGTTGTTGATTCCTTTGCTTCATGGGGAGTCAATCCAGCAAGGATTTTTTATACATCATTGAAGTATAAAGAACACCCTTTTAATGAATTCCAACAGCTTCAGGCTTTTATTGCTGAAAAATTAGATGCAAAGGATCAATTGATCGTTCCATCCATTTTTCATTCATTAAAAAAAATAGCCCAAGATCATGTAAACCAAGCAAATAGGCTGGAAGAAGAGGAGCTTATACCCACTCTTGAAATTTTAAAAGAAGTAACAGAGCAGGAAAAACAAGATTTAGTAACCTCCTATCAAAGTCGCACCTCCAATCTAAAGAAAATAAAGGATGGTACTCTAGATAAGGAAAGGGAATTTGATAACAATATAGCCCAAATCATGAAAAATGCTTATCTCATGCCTTTTCAAACAAGGGAGTTAGCGAAAAGCTTTCTAGAATCCTTACAAACAGAATTTAAAGTAGGATTTCTATTTTCTAAGCAAAAGACCTTAGAAGAGAAGAATAAAAGATTAGACAGTTTTTATCTGGATCTGCTTGAAAAAACAAAATCACAGCTCGAGTGGCATTTAAGAGAATTTTTGCTTCGAACCTTAAAGGAAACGGAGCTTAATCAAGTTGAACTTCAAGGTTTAGCGCAATCCTTTTCCATCCCTGTCCCGATCGATTTGGTAATCAATACAGTGAAATCAGGGGCACTTCTAACGGGAGATTACGTCATCCATTATACAGATGATGTTGCCAATGAGATCAAAAGAATCGCGAGAAACCAACTAGCTGATTTTAAAGAGAACTTATTAGAAGCATTAAAAAATCAAACGACAAAGGAAAAAGAGCGGGACGAAAAAGAATTATACAAAATCGAGAGATATGTAAAGGCAATAGCAGCTCTGAAAAAGCATGAACAAAACAGTTTATTACGAGAAAAAGCAATCGATGATCTTCTTATACAATTTGCAGTCTTTCAGGAAGATGTGTATGAGCTTTTTGTTCAAGAAGAGGAAGAATATGAAGTGGTCAATTCCACTAAAGAAACGAAATCTTTACAACAAGAAAAGAACAAATCTGATAAAACAAGTGAAGTACCTTTCATTCTGGATACTAGGAAAAATGATTTCATTCAAGGTGAAGTTCGATTGAAGAATACTACTGAAAGTCTGCATCACGTATCAGAACTAATTAAACCCCTGCCTGGTTTTCAGAAGCTTGCAAAGGAATTAAACGATAAAGCAGAAAGATTGGAAAATCAGGGCTTTACGGTTGCGCTATTTGGTGCCTTTAGTGCCGGAAAATCCTCTTTTGCTAATGCCCTATTAGGAGAAAAAGTATTACCTGTTTCGCCTAATCCGACTACGGCTGCCATTAATAAGATTAAGCCGGTTTCAGATGTACATCCACATGGAACAGTTCTGGTTAAGTTTAAGGAGCGAGACACGATGCTTGAGGATGTAAATCGTGCCTTAAAGGTTTTTGATTTACATGCTAATGATTTCGATGCGTGCGCAGAAATAATTGATCAAGTTATGCTTGAGAAAGGGAAAGAAGGAGTTCTAGAGAAAACTCATTTTGCCTTTTTACAGGCATTTAAGAAAGGATATACTTCTTTTGTAGAATTACTTGGAACCGTAAAGGAAACTGAGATAAAAGAATTTCATGAATTTGTCGCAATAGAAGAAAAATCATGCTACGTCGAATGGATTGAGCTGTACTATGATTGTGAGTTAACACAAAAAGGAATAACACTCGTTGATACCCCGGGAGCTGATTCCATTAACGCCCGCCATACTGGTGTTGCCTTTGATTACATTAAGAACTCAGATGCAATCCTTTTTGTCACATATTACAACCATGCATTTTCAAAAGCCGACCGAGAATTTTTAATTCAGCTAGGACGTGTAAAAGAATCGTTCCAAATGGATAAAATGTTCTTCATAATTAATGCGATCGATCTTGCCGAAAGTGAAGAAGAACAGGAAACAGTGACAGAATATGTCGCAGAGCAGCTAATGAAATATGGAATCAGAAATCCTCATCTATATCCATTATCAAGTTTGCTCGCCATAAATGAAAAAACGAATTCAAAACTTATCGTAGATTCTGGAATGAGCAAATTCGAGCAAGCGTTTTATCATTTTATTTCTAGGGACTTAACGGAAATGGCCATTTCGTCAGCCGAAAAAGAATTAGCTCGTGTGCATGAACTGATTTGCAGGCTTATTCAAAGCTCGAGGGAAGACCATTCAGTTAAGGAGCAAAAACGATCCGAGATTGAAAAGCAAAAGGGGATGATCAATGCGTTAATGCAAAAGCAAACCGCCGAGCCGTTACAGAACCGTTTGCACATGGAGACAGAAGAATTAGTTTACTATATTAAGCAAAGAGTATTCTTGCGTTTTGGTGATTTCTTTAAGGAGGCATTTAACCCATCATCACTTCGTGACGACGGCCGCAATCTGAAAAAGTCGCTGCAGGCAGCACTTGATGAATTTCTCGAAAGTCTTGGCTATGATTTTGCCCAAGAAATGAGAGCAACAACTGTAAGAACTGACCGCTTTATTGAAAGACTGCTTACGGAGTATCAAACAGGGCTCATTAAGAACCTTATAGAAATAAACCAAGACCTTTCCTTTTCTATATTTGAAAAAGTCCAAAGTGAAGAAATTGATTTTCCAACTGCCTTTATAGATTTAGACCTTCAGATCTTCGCGAAGGGAATGACGTATTTTAAAAATCCAAAGACCTTTTTTGAAAAAAACGAAAAGAAACTCATGAGCGATGAACTTAATAGTATCCTAAATGTACTTGCAGACAACTATTTGAAGCAAGAATCTAGCCGATTAAAAAGTCATTATTCAACTGAATTGAATTACGAATTTAATCGGCTAATAGATCAAATGACCGAGCAGGCGGATGATTTTTATTTAAGCCTTCTTTCAGCCTTAGATGGTGGAGTTTCGATCGAACTTTTAACTGACATACAAGAAAAGCTTACAGAAGAAATAGCTAAATGAGGGGGCCCTTTTGAATGAAATATGTTAAAGACAAGGAATGGTTATTGAAAAATATAAATAAAAATAATGTAAGAATTGTCGATTGCCGATTTTCATTAGCAGAACCCGAAAAAGGGAAACGGGACTATTTAAGCAATCATATTCCTTATGCAGTTTTCTTTGATTTAGAAAAAGATTTGTCAGCTCCAGTTGGGGAGCACGGGGGACGGCACCCATTGCCGAATGTTGCTGAATTGGTAATGAAATTAGAGGCGGCAGGTATTAGTTCTGATACAACGGTCATTGCTTACGATAATGGTGAAGGGTCTTACGCCGCACGATTTTGGTGGCTCCTTCAATACCTCGGCCATGAAGAGGTGTACGTGCTTGACGGAGGATATAAAGGTTGGTTGGAAGTAAATAATCCTGTAACGGAGGATATTCCTTCCTTCGAGAAAGCGGATTTTCGTGTCAATCTGAAATCTGAATTGTTAGCATCCGTTGAAGAAGTTAAAGAAGCAGTTGAAAAACATAACAAAATCCTAATCGATTCCCGCGAAGAAAAGCGTTATCTTGGTTTGGAAGAACCAATTGATAAAAAAGCCGGCCATATCCCTGGTGCGATAAATAAGCCATGGATGAAGGGATTAAGAGGAAATCAATATTTACCAGCGGGTGAACAAAAACTAAGGTTTTCAGATATTGATCCTGACGGTCAAATCATTGTTTACTGCGGTTCAGGGATAACCGCTGTACCAAATTTCCTTGCTTTAAAAGAAGCAGGTTTTGAAAAGGTAAAGCTATATGTTGGAAGCTTTAGCGACTGGATCACCTATAAGGAAAATAAAATCGAATAATTTTCGAGGCCATCTTATGTTATAATGGAACTCGTGTTGTTTTTTAATGAGGGGACTGAGGAAATGGTAAATCAAAAGCCTTCACTTTTGCTTGTTGATGGAATGGCCCTGTTATTCCGTGCATTTTATGCTACTGCTGTGACAGGACAATATATGATAAATTCTAAAGGCATTCCGACGAATGGAATCCATGGGTTCGTAAAACATTTATTTACAGCGGTATCTTCCTTTAAACCTACACACCTGGCTGTTTGTTGGGATATGGGGAGTAAAACCTTTCGAACAGAGTTATTTGCAGACTATAAAGGAAATCGAGGCGAGGCTCCGGTCGAACTGATCCCGCAATTTAACTTAGTAAAAGAAGTAGTCGCTTCTTTTGATATTCCAAATATTGGGCTAGAAGGCTATGAAGCGGATGATTGCATTGGAACAATTGCCAATCAAATGAAGAATCATACTCATGTATCCATCTTAACTGGTGACCAAGATATTCTTCAGCTTCTTGACGAAAGAATCTCAGTCATTTTATTGAAAAAAGGCTATGGGAATTACCTTGTTCACACTCCACAAACTTTCTTTGAAGAGAAAGGGATTACCCCAAGGCAGATGATTGACTTAAAAGCATTGATGGGTGACCCAAGTGATAATTATCCAGGAGTGAGAGGAATCGGCGAAAAGACTGCATTAAAGCTTTTACAGGAATTTGAACATATTGAAGGTATTATTTCTAACTTAGATCGGTTATCAAAATCCAATAAGACAAAAATTGAGCAGGATTTAGACATGCTCCACCTTTCGAGAATGCTCGCTGAAATAAAATGTGATGTTCCAGTTAGCTGTGCCTTGGAAGAGGCAGGACTTAGAATTGAAAAAGAAAAAGCATTAAATAAATTGTTGGAAATTGAGCTTCGAGGAGTACAGCGGCTGCTTCCGTTTGATGAAGCTATTATTTCCTAATGTGAAAGGTTGTCTCGATTTGGGACAACCTTTTTGAAAAAATAGTTACTTTGTGTTT
Source organism: Neobacillus drentensis (assembly GCF_036965245.1). GTDB lineage: Bacteria > Bacillota > Bacilli > Bacillales > Cytobacillaceae > Neobacillus > Neobacillus drentensis_G. Next base: position 37,065 of record NZ_JBALPG010000016.1, on the reverse strand, counting down.
TTCTTCTTTGCTGCATTTTCTAGTTTGCTTTTTGGTTCTGCAGCAAATTCTGTATCCTGTCCATATCCTTGTGGATTTACTCCATGTGCTTTCATACCGCGGTTATTCCCTTTTTTGCTCATTAATGCTTCACCTCCCATAATCGTTAGTCTTTCCATTACGAATAATAAAACTCCGGCATTCGAACAATAAGTTGGCGGGGCAGTACTAGGTACAGCAGTCGGAGTAATTGGGCATTTATGTACAAAAAAGAATAGAAAAGCATCGAATTTTAGGTTAAGATTTTAAAGGGATATTTTAAAGCTTGAGGGAGAGGGCTGGTTTATCAGTGCGAACAGTTGAAGAGTATTTGCACTACTTGAAAGGAAAGGGCTTTCAATTTCAGGAAGATGCAATTGGCTTTATTTTCTTTGGAAAACACTATACAAATGCTTCAGATGAAATGATTAATACAGCTATCGAGCTGACGTTAAAAGCACAGAGGAGATTCGATGGCAGTTTTTATATGTCATTGCTGGAAACGTTAATCTCGAACAAGATCAATACCAGAAAAGAAGCGATAAATTTTGTTAAGGAACAAGAATTGCTTGGAATATAAAATAAAACTCCCATAGTAGGGAGTTTTTTAGTTAACTTTCGATGCCTTTATTTTTTCTAAGCAAAGGTATTTTATTTGCTGGCAGTTCAGCGAAAATCATTCCCAAAAAAATAAGGCCGCAACCCAAAAGGGCACTTAAAGATAAACGTTCATTAGCCCAAAAATAACCGGCAATTGCCGCGAAAACAGGCTCCATGGCAAAAATTAACGCCACCCTTGTTGCCAAGGTATATTTTTGAAAATTCGTTTGAATAAAAAAGGCGATGGCGGTTGCAAACACACTAGTAATAACTATCCCAATGATGACATCTTGTGAAAATAGAATGTCCATTCTTAGTGACTTTTTCCAATCTTCAAAAATAAAAGAGGAACCCATCGATAGTAGGACAACGGTTGTAATTTGAATAACTGTTAATAAAAGTGTCGGGTATTTACTACTAAATTTGCCTGTAAAAATAATGTGCATAGCAAAACAAATCGCACAAATAAACACATATCCATCACCGATATTTAATGATGATACATCAGTCATGGTAAGTAAAAATAAACCTATCGTTGCAGTTAAAACACCAAAAATCCCATTCATACTCGGAAACTGTTTAAGTAAAAACATGGAGAATAAGGGCACTAAAACTACACTTAGACCTGTGATAAATCCAGCCTTTGAAGTAGTTGTATATAAAAGGCCGATGGTTTGAGTCACATAGCCAAGAAAAAGCCAAAACCCAATGAACATACCTGATGCAATTAATTTAATATTCAATTGTTTAAGCTGTTTTTTTCCAAACACCAGAAGGCAAAGAATGAGTAAAAGCGCCGCAATGAAGAAACGGATTCCGTTAAAGGCTAATGGCGGCAGGAAATCAATCGCATTTTTAACTAACAGAAAGGTTGTGCCCCAGATTAAAGTAACAAGAAGTAAGCTTAAATCAGCAAATATGGGTTTTTTCATGATGTTTATTAGGCTCCACTTTTGAATTTTTTTGTATCGCCAGTCGTGCCAGTTCATCAGCAACTTTGTTTTCAGCACTAGGGATCCATTTCATAAAAAATAAATCGATCTTTTTTGTTAAATGTAATGCTTCTTCAAGTAAAGGAGCATACAATTTATTTTTGACAAACTCTTTTTCGACAGACATATTAACTAATTCGGAATCCGTGCGAAATGATACGACCGAATTTGAGAATCCATTTGTTATGCATATGTTTAGCGCTCTAATAAAAGCATGAAATTCGGCTTCGTGGTTGGACATAATGCCAAGCGGTATCGAATATTTTTCTGTTGTGCCGTTTGCTTTAATAAAAACCCCTGCACCGCTCTGCCCGGGATTACCAGCACTTGCTCCATCAATATACACTTCAATCAATGCTGATACCTCCAGTTTAGTCATAATGAAAGTTTAACATATTTTAACACAGTAGTTCGGGAAAATATTTTCTAATGTTCAAATGGATATGATATAAATATATATATTTATCAGCTAAATGAATAAGCTAGTTGATAAGAACGTGAAAATCATTTCTTGAGAGGCTGAAAACAATGAAATTTAGGCTTGAATGGTACTATAAAGTAAAAAAGAATGAAAAAGTCCAATGTTCATCTGAATGGTTATCAGGGGAATTAGCCGTTCAAATGGGTGAAGAGTTAGAGGGAACTGGAAAGGTAGTGGATTTGTATTTTTATGATGAAAAAGGGACATCTTGGATATTAAAAGAAGTGAAAAAGCTGATAACCGAAATCGTAGATGACCCCCATGAAATTACTGTTTATTTTGACGGGGGCTTCAATAAAGAGACTAATCAAGCAGGGCTTGGAGCAGTTATTTTTTTTAAACAAGGAAAAAAGAAATACCGCATCCGTGCCAATGAATGTTTTGAAGAAATAGAAACCAACAATGAAGCAGAATATGCAGCTTTTCATTATGCACTATATATATTAGAAGATTTAGGAGTACATCATCTTTCCTGTGAATTTAAGGGGGATTCCCAGGGTGTATTAAAGCAGCTCGAAGGGGAATGGCCATGTTATGAGGAAACACTTAACCGGTGGCTTAATCGGATTGAGGAAAAAATGAAAGAACTCGGACTTCAGCCTAAATTTACAGTCATTCCAAGAAAGGATAATAAGGAAGCAGATAAATTAGCTACACAAGCATTAGAAGGGAAAGAAATCTTCGCAAAAACATTAATTCTTTAAGAAGAGGGTGTGTACTACTAATGAAGCCTTCAGCCAGAAAAGAACTTTTTAATCGAGTAGAAAGCTTGATGAATCAATATTGTGAAGGCTGTTTTTTACATCAGCAGTTAAAAAGAGAAGGCGGGCGGAGAAGGGCACACCGATTCTGTATTTCCGAATGTACCATTGGGGAAAGGCTGCAGGAGTATGGGGAAAAACTCAAGTAAAAAGGTATACTATTGGAAAATAAAAAGGCTGACGAAAACGTCAGCCTTTGATTGGTTATTTTTATTTAAGGATTATAGTTTTACTACGTTAGCAGCTTGTGGTCCACGGTTTCCTTCAACGATTTCGAAAGAAACTTCTTGACCTTCTTCTAATGCTTTGAAGCCTTCGCCTTGAATCGCACTGAAATGTACGAATACATCGTCGCCGCCTTCAACTTCGATAAAACCAAAACCTTTTTCGTTGTTAAACCATTTTACTTTACCGTTTTGCATGTACTTCTTCCTCCTAAGCCTTTCAAGACACCGCCAATGGTGCCAAAGATAAATATTATCATGCAGCAAATCAGCTAATATTATTATTTGATTACATGATGCTTTAAATATACAATAATGAAAATGGACAGTCAAGGAAAGGTAAGCGGTTTTTTGCCGAAAACATGCAAGTTTCGATAAATTAATAAAAAAGTCTGAATTTAAATCCCTAATTAACATAATTATGGCTCTTCCTCATATGTTAAATTAATAAATTTACATGTTAGAGGTGGGGAAGCGATGTTCCGATTTTCACTGGAAGGGGAGGATTGGATTTTAAGATTTTCACCACAAGTTTTCATTGAAGCAGATGAAAAGCAGGCAATCCTATTGTCACTGCTTCATATTGGTGATGATTTAACCAATTTTTCTCATGGTGATGCTTTTATTATGTTTGCAAAGAAAATTGGTGCTATTGTCTTCGATGTAGAAAGAATACCATCCTTAATATTAACAGTATCCAATATCGTTCCCAAGGAGAATTGGTATATTCAGGAATCAACAATTAAAAGTAATCATAAATGAATATAAGCATAGATGTCTTTTTTAGGGGCGGCCGAATTCAATATGGCTCCCCTTTTTTTATTCTAGATAAATGGTAGATAAATCCTCTGAGAGATATTTGTCACACTATTGACATATATCCACGTTGGTGACATCGGTAAGTTTGATATTATATAGGAGAGGTTCAGTTTGATAAAAATTCTAATAAAGTAATTATTATTTATTTTCAATTGCGTTTTATAATTACATAATGTGAAAGTTTGAACAAATTAGAAGCAAAAATAGCAGAGGAGTGAATTAAATGGATCCGGTTATGCTGGCAAGAATCCAATTTGCTGTGACGACGATTTTCCATTTCTTCTTCGTGCCGCTTTCAATAGGCCTTGTGTTTATGGTGGCATTGATGGAAACGTTGTACGTAGTAAAAAAACAAGAGCTTTACAAGAAAATGGCGAAGTTTTGGGGGCATTTGTTTCTAATTAACTTCGCAGTAGGTGTTGTAACAGGGATCATTCAAGAGTTTCAATTTGGGATGAACTGGTCAGATTATTCAAGATTCGTTGGAGATGTCTTTGGAGCACCGCTTGCTATAGAAGCTCTGCTTGCTTTTTTTATGGAGTCCACGTTTATTGGGCTGTGGATTTTTGGCTGGGAGCGTTTATCGAAAAAAGTTCATTTGGCATGTATTTGGCTCGTGTCTATAGGAACAATGTTATCCGGTTTTTGGATTCTTTCAGCCAACTCATTTATGCAAGTACCAGTAGGATTTGAAATGAACAATGGACGGGCAGAAATGAATGATTTCCTTGCCCTGATCACGAACGGTCAATTATGGGTAGAATTTCCGCATGTGTTGACCGGTGCATTGTGCACAAGTGCATTTTTTGTTGCCGGTGTAAGTGCATTTAACTTATTAAAAAAGAAACATGTTGAATTTTATAAAAAGTCAATGAAAGTCGCCATTTGCATTGGGTTAATCGGCAGTTTTGGTACAGCTTTAAGCGGACATACCCAGGCGCAGTATCTTGTCAAAACCCAGCCAATGAAAATGGCGGCGGCTGAAGGGATATGGAAAGATACTGCAGATCCTGCCCCATGGTCGGCTTTTGCGTTGATTGATACAGAGAAAAGAGAGAACACTTTTGAAATAAACATTCCATATGCAATGAGCTTTTTAGCCTATTCAAAATTTGAAGGCAGCTTAAAAGGAATGGAAACATTACAAAAAGAGTATTCCGACAAATATGATTCAGTTGTCGGTGAAGGTACAAACTATATCCCTCCCGTGAAGACAACCTATTGGAGTTTTAGATTGATGATTGGCTTTGGAATGGGAATGATTTTATTATCACTAGCTGGTGTTTACCTATGGAAAAAAAATTCCCTAGAACGCAGTCGTCTTTTCTTAAAGCTGCTTTTACCGGCGATTTCATTTCCATTTTTGGCTAATACTTTTGGCTGGATTATGACCGAGGTGGGAAGGCAGCCATGGACCGTATTCGGCTTGATGACTACCGCTGACTCAATTTCACCGAATGTCTCGCCGGGAACCATTCTTTTCTCGATCATTATGTATATGTTAATATTTACTATTTTAGCAGGGGTAATGATCTATTTAATTGTCCGCGAAATTAAAAAGGGTCCTGAAATTCACGAACATGTTAATGCAAAGGTATCAACAGATCCTTTTAGTAAGGTAGGTGCTTGAGATGGAATTAAGTGAATTATGGTTTGTCTTAATCGCCGTCGTATTTATTGGCTTTTTTTTCCTTGAGGGTTTTGATTTTGGTGTGGGCATGTCTACACGGTTTCTTGCCCGTAATCAGACTGAACGAACAGTGATGGTAAATACAATCGGCCCGTTTTGGGATGCTAATGAGGTTTGGCTGTTAACGGGCGGGGGTGCTATTTTTGCGGCATTTCCACATTGGTATGCTACCATGTTTAGCGGATACTATTTACCATTATTAGCTGTACTCCTTTGCTTAATCGGGCGCGGGGTTTCATTTGAATTCCGCCGTAAAGTTGACAATCTCAAATGGACAAATTGTTGGGATTGGGTCATTTTCTTTGGCAGCCTCGTGCCTCCGTTCCTTCTCGGAGTTCTATTTACAAGCATGCTTAGGGGAATGCCAATCCAGGATGATATGAACATGAGGGCTAGTTTTACAGATTTTATTAACGTTTATTCTCTTTGGGGAGGAGTAACCGTCACATTACTATGTTTTTTACATGGCCTTAATTTTTTGACATTAAAAACTGAGGGCGATATTAGGAAACGCTCGGCCCTTTTAGCACAAAAAGTAGTATTAGCCGTTTTGGGATCCTTAGTCATTTTTGTTGCTTTATCCTGGAAGATGACAGATATTTTTGAGGTCCGCCTAATTCCTGAGCTGTCACTTGTGGTATTAATTGTCCTTTCATACGGACTGACCTGGTATTTTATCACTAAAAAAAGGGAAGGTTTAGCCTTTACAATGTCTGGATTAGGGTTAGCGGCAACGATTTCAGCTATTTTCGTCGGCTTATTCCCAAGGGTGATGATCAGCTCTATTAATAAGGCGTTCGATTTAACAGTGTACAATGCTTCAAGCGGGGCATACTCCTTGAAAATCATGACTATTGTAGCGATAACCATTTTACCGTTTGTATTAGGGTATACGATTTGGAGTTACTATGTATTTCGGAAACGGGTGACGGATAAGGAGCATTTAACGTACTGATGGATAAAACCTTGTTCTCCTATAAAGGAGTAAAACTACTATTAGTAAAACTTGCAATCTTGACCCTTTTTCAAGGTGCGTTAATTATCATACAGGCTTATGCCTTGGCAGATGCAATCTCCTCTCTTTTTGGGGGAGATTTGTTTCGTGCTGTATACAAAAAATTAGCCGTTTTTCTTTTTGCCCTTATTGGCCGCCAGTTGATCGTGGTCTTGAAAAAAAACATTTCATTCAAGTTTGCTGCCTTGACTAGCGAAAATCTTCGTGAAAAACTGCTGCAAAAATTATTTCAGCTTGGCCCCAGGTTTGTAAGAAAAGAGGGTTCTGGACAAACTGTCACCCTGGTGATGGATGGCGTGTTAAAATTTCGCCGTTATCTAGAGCTTATTTTTATAAAAATGATCAACATGGCATTCATTCCTTCGTCAATTTTAATTGTTATCTTTTATGTAAATACCCGTTCTGCAGTCATCCTAATGCTCACTCTGCCAATCCTTATCGTCTTTATGATCCTGCTGGGATTGGCGGCAAAAAGTAAAGCTGACCACCAATATAAATCCTATCAATTATTATCCAATCATTTTGTAGACTCATTAAGAGGATTAGAGACACTTAAATACTTAGGATTAAGCAAGCAGCATATCAACAAAATTAACCTTGTTAGTGAAAAGTACAGACGGGCTGTGATGGCAACATTGAAAGTTGCATTTTTATCATCCTTTGCTTTGGACTTTTTTACGATGCTCTCAATTGCAACAGTTGCCGTTTTTCTAGGCTTGGGGTTAATTAATGGGACAATCGACCTGAAACCGGCATTAACTATTCTTATTTTAGCCCCGGAATACTTTTTACCTATTAGAGAGTTAGGCGCTGATTATCATGCCAGTCTTGATGGTAAAAATGCGGGTAATAAGATGATGGAAATTATTTCTATCGAATCACAAGTCCCATTACTAGCCAACGTTCCAATGTGTAAATCAACAAGTACCTTATCAATCAAAGGCTTGAATGTACAGTTTGAGGATAATAGTCAAGCGGCATTAGCAGATATAAATCTATCAGTAACAGGAGCAAAAAAGATTGGTATTATCGGGGCAAGTGGTTCTGGTAAATCAACATTAATAGATATATTAAGTGGGTTTTTAACACCGTCGTCAGGAGAGTTTCAGCTGAATGGTAAAGCCCTAACTTCCTTTTCTGCTGAAGACTGGCAGAATCAAATAACCTATATTCCTCAGCACCCGTTTTTGTTTAACGATACAGTTCTAAACAATATTCGCTTTTATCATCCCGAGGCAACTGAGGAGGAGGTGGCGTTTGCTGCCAAGAAAGCAGGTTTATTGGAAGTGATTCACGAATTGTCCGAAGGACTTGAGACCATCATTGGTGATGGCGGACGGACGCTTAGCGGCGGGCAGGAACAACGAATCGCACTTGCACGTGCATTTTTAGGGAATCGTCCCGTCATCATGCTGGATGAGCCAACGGCCCATTTAGATATTGAAACAGAAGCTGAATTAAAAGAAACGATGTTAAGGATGTTTGATGAAAAACTTGTATTTTTTTCAACACATCGCTTACACTGGATGCTCGATATGGATCAAATTCTTGTCCTTGACCAAGGTCGGCTAGTTGAAGTGGGTACGCATGAACAATTAATTACCAGTAAAGGGACATACTATAAGCTCGTGTACCAATCAATGGAGGGGAACATATAAACATGCTAAAATGGATTTTTCCTTATTTGCGTCAATATCGTAGACTGTTTATTTTTTCGATTCTTATAGGTTCCCTTGCAATTCTTTTTGGTGCAGCATTAATGTTTACATCTGGCTATCTTATTTCAAAAGCAGCGACGCGTCCAGAATCAATATTAATGGTCTATGTACCAATTGTTGGTGTTCGCACATTTGGTATTGGCCGTGCAGTCCTTAGCTATGTCGAGAGATTAACAGGACATAATTTAATTTTAAAGATTCTTTCAAAGATGCGAGTAAACTTATATAAAATGCTTGAACCACAAGCATTATTCATCAGTTCGCGGTTTCGCACAGGTGATATGCTTGGTGTCCTTGCGGATGATATTGAACATTTACAGGATTTTTATTTAAAAACCATGTTTCCTGCGATTATTTCATTAATGATGTACACCGTGATTATTATTTGTGCAGGTCTTTTCTCGATTCCATTTGCGATAATTTTAGCCGTTTTCATCAGTTTGTTAGTTTTTGTAGGGCCAAGTTTTTCTCTTGTTTTTGTAAAGGTGAAAAACGAACAATTAAAAAGAGGAAGAAATAGATTATACCAACAGATGACTGAAGCCGTTTTTGGAATAAGTGACTGGATCTTTAGCGGTCATTATCGTAGATTTATCGGGCGCTATGAACAACAGGAGCGGAAGCTGTTAGAACTGGAAAAAAAGAAGGTTTCCTTTATTAATTGGCGAGATATTATAAATCAAACAATACTTGGTGTCATTGTAGTCTATGTTATTTACTGGGCAAATGATTTTACGATAAACGGTGAAATCCCCCCAACATTCATTGCCGCTTTCGGACTCGTGATGTTATCGTTACTGGAATCCTTTTTACCAATTGCAGGGGCAGTCAGTGATACAACCATTTATCAAGATTCATTTAAACGCCTTGATTCCATTCAGTCATCCGAACCGCAACAAGATAAGCTAAAGGAAATACAACCATCCAGATCGCCGATTTCGCTTGAATTAAATAATGTAACGTTTAGATATTCAGAAAAGAGATTGTTTGACAATTTTAATTTAAATGTCAAGCAAGGAGAGAAACTAGCTATTATCGGCCGCAGTGGTTCAGGAAAGTCAACATTGCTAAAGCTCGTTTATGGAGCGCTCGTCCCAGCAAGTGGCGAAGTGGAAATCAATGGCCAATTAGCACATCACTTAGAACCTTCAATGTCAAAAATAATTGCCGTTCTAAATCAAAAGGCATACTTATTTAATACATCTATCCTCAATAATATCCGCCTTGGCAATCCGGAAGCAACTGATGAAGAAGTGTTTAATGCTGCACGGATGGTACAATTGGAAGAGATGGTTAAGAAATTGCCTAATGGATATGAAACGAATATGCAGGAAACTGGCCAGCGTTTTTCCGGGGGAGAGCGGCATAGAATTGCCTTGGCTAGAATACTTTTGCAAAACACTCCGATTGTCTTATTAGATGAACCTACAGTTGGTCTAGACCCAATTACAGAAGCAAAGCTGCTGGCGACCATCTTTGAAACCCTTAAGGGTAAAACCATCATATGGGTGACACATCATTTAATCGGTGTTGAAAAAATGGATCGGATCCTTTTTCTAGACCATGGGAAAATTGTTATGGAAGGAACACATCAACATTTACTGGAAAATGAGGCAAGGTATCGCCATCTTTATGCACTAGATCGGCCGTTTTCAAAAGGTAGCTAATTATAGCAACCTATTTAGAGGCTTTACGAATGTGGTTTAAAATGGGAAAATGAATCCGGGATGCTTTACAAAGGAGCAAAATAAGATGAAATTAATTATTGCTGAAAAACCCGACCAAGGTTCAACATTAGCTTCTATTTTTAAACATAAAAAACAAAATGGTTTTATCGAAATTTTTCCGAATGATACCTTTACAAAAGGGGCCTATGTTACATGGGCGATCGGCCATTTATGTCAGCTCGTTGCGCCGGAAAAGTATGAGTCAGTCTGGAAAAAATGGTCGTTAGACAATCTGCCCATTATACCTGAACATTTCAAATACGAAGTAACGAAAGATAAAGTAAAACAATTTGCTGTCATTAAGAAACTTGTTTCAAACCCAGCGGTTACGGAAGTTATCCATGCAGGTGATGCGGGGCGAGAAGGAGAATTAATTATCCGCAATATTTTAAGGTTAACAAGCTGTAAAATACCAATGAAGCGACTTTGGATCTCATCGTTAACGCCCAATGCGATTCGTGAAGGATTTAATAAATTGTTAGATGAAAAAGAAACCAAGAGCTTGTACCTTGAGGCCTATACCCGTGCCTGTGCCGATTGGGTTGTGGGAATGAATGGTTCAAGGCTTTATAGTTTGCTGCTGCAAAAAAAAGGGTTTTCAGATGTTTTTTCAGTTGGACGCGTACAGACACCAACGTTAGCACTCATTGTTAAACGAGAACTAGAAATCGAGAATTTTAAGGCCGAGCCATTTTGGGAGGTAATTGCCCATTTTGCCATCAATGGTAAGAAATACAGTGGTAAGTGGCAGAATAATGGGGAAACCCGAGTTAAGACAAAGGAAATGGCAGAAAAAGTTGCGGCATTTTGTCGAGAAAAGCCGGCTGAAGTGGCAGAAGTAATATCCGAAAGAAAAGAATTTTTACCGCCGTTACTATATAATTTATCAGCGTTACAAGCGGAGGCAAATAAACGTTATAAATTTCCGCCAAAAATGACGCTGGATGTCCTGCAAAAACTCTATCAAAAAGGGTTTGTATCCTATCCCCGCTCCGATTCGCGATACGTAACGAAAGAAGAGGCTAATATTTTCCCTGAAATTCTAAATAAATTAAGTCATATAAAAGACTATTCAAGCTTTTTCCCATTACCAATTGCCTCAATAGCGGATAATAAACGATATGTTAATGAAAAGAAGGTTACTGATCACTATGCTATTATTCCTACTGAACAAATCCCGAATGTGGAAAGGATTAGTCCTGACGAACGACAAATCTATGATTTAATTGTTACTAGTTTAATTGCAGCCCATTATAATAAGGCCGTAGCCGAATATACGAACGTTACTACATTAGTAGATGGCCGGGCAGCCTTTATCTCGAAGGGAAAGGTACAACTCGAAGAGGGATGGAGAAAAGTCCTAAACCAAAAGGAACGTGAGGATGAGCCTGAGCTTCCTGCATTGACAAAGGGGGAGCAGGGAAAGACTGTTAAAGTAAACGTAAAAGAAAGCCAGACACAGCCGCCAAAGCGCTATACCGAAGGACAGCTGATCACCTTAATGAAAACGGCAGGTAAGCATATAGATGATAAAAAGCTTGAGAAAGTTTTAACAAGAACAGAGGGTCTTGGAACGGAAGCCACTAGAGCAGGTATTATCACAATGCTCAAGGATCGATTATACATTGAAGTGAAAAAGAATTTAGTTTATGCTACCTCAAAAGCAAAAATATTAATTGAAGCGATAGGACAAGAAATCCTCGCTTCACCGGAAATGACCGCAAAATGGGAACAAAAACTGAAGGAAATTTCCGAGGGTTCAGCTGTACCAATGCATTTTATGGAACAAACAAAAAAGATGGTATTACATTTAATCTCTTCTAGTATCGATCAATCGCGGAACTGGACATTTTCTGAGGAAGTTACCCAAAACTTTACTCCCGGAAAACAAAAGACAAGGAGAAAAACGGTTATAAAACTAGGGTTTTGTAAAAAATGTGAAGGGGCTATAATTGATAAAGGCAGCTTTTATGGCTGCAGTAATTATAAAAATAATCAATGCGATTTTACCATTTCCAAAAAAATCCTTGGGAAAAATATTACCCAGAAAAACGTGAAATTACTTCTTTCAGAAGGTAAAACAGAATTGATTGAGGGATTTACAAACAAGGACAAAACCTTTAGTGCAAGGCTTTTCTTTGATGAGAAGGAAAAAAGAGTAAGATTTTTATTTGAAGAACCAGCAGTAAAATAACTCTTTGCTGTTACCATAAATGTGATAAAGAACCTTGTCACTCTTTTTTTTCTATAGTAAACTTTTATGTGAGTAATTTTTTGGAGGTTTCGGGATGCCAACACCTAGTATGGAAGATTATATTGAACAAATCTATATTTTAATTGAAGAAAAAGGATACGCTCGGGTCTCAGATATTGCCGAAGCGTTGTCAGTCCATCCCTCCTCAGTAACGAAAATGGTGCAAAAGCTGGATAAAGATGAATATTTGGTCTATGAAAAATATAGAGGACTTGTGCTGACATCTAAGGGTAAAAAGATTGGCAAACGCCTTGTCTTTAGACATGAGTTGTTAGAACAGTTTTTAAAAATAATCGGTGTTAAAGAAGAAAATATTTATAATGATGTTGAGGGGATTGAACATCATTTAAGTTGGGATTCGATTGATCGAATAGGTGACCTCGTTCAGTTCTTTGATGAGGACGAGAAAAGGGTTGAACTGTTAAGAGAAATTCAAAATCAAAATGAACACGAATGATAAAAAGAAAGCACCTAGCGGCAATTGCTAGGTGCTTTTAAAATAAATTTGGGAAATGATCAAAAGATTGGTCGGCCGCTGGAATTAAGGACATTTTTCCGTCTGTATCCGGGGTGGCAAGCACACCATGGATAAGGCCATTTTCAACCTCCCTTAAAGCTTTACGGTAAGAAATAATCCGCCCCTCAGAAGTAACAAAACTGATAATTTCTCCAAAATGATTGCGATGTACTGCAGCGATTGTTTCCAACTAAATTCCCCCTTTTCCTGTATTATTTCTATATTGTACGAATATTAACCAAAAAGGGATTATCAGATTTTATAAAAAATAAAAAAATAAGCACCGGAGTTTATCCGATGCTTATTATTAACCCCATGTAAAAGGCGTTTCTTGATATACATAATAATTGAGCCAATTTGAAAAGAATAGGTGTCCATGTGAACGCCAGCGATTGATTGGCGGCTGGGTTGGGTCATTGTTTGGAAAATAATTTTCAGGCATATGGATTTTAAGTCCTTTATTCAAATCTCTTTCGTATTCCTGAGCAAGTGAATCAGATTCATATTCCAAATGTCCTGTGATCATGACATGCTTTCGATCTCTGGAAGCAATTAATAATGCTCCGGCATCTTCTGACGCAGCCAGCAATTTTAAATCCGGCTTTTTTAAAATAGCCTCAATCGATACATCAGTGTAGCGGGAATGGGGAGCATAAAAAAGATCATCAAACCCCCGTAGCAATATATCATTTTGCTCGAAAATATGGTGAGCATAAATCCCAGAACATTTTCGCTGTAACTCAAATTTACCAATACCATAATGATAGTAAAGTGCGGCTTGTGCTCCCCAACAAATATGTAATGTTGAAGTTACATTTTGACTGGCCCAGTCCATAATTTCGGTTAATTCAGACCAGTATTTTACTTGATCGAATTCCAATAGTTCAACTGGGGCACCGGTAATGATCATTCCGTCAAATTTCTGATTTTTTATTTGCGGGAAAGTGGTGTAAAACTGCTCCAAATGCTGTTTGCTAGTATGGGTAGATACATAGGAGTTGGTTTTTAAAAAATTTACATTTACCTGTAAGGGTGTGTTTCCCAACAATCTTAAAAGCTGTGTTTCCGCTTTTTCTTTTTCAGGCATTAAATTCAATATTAGTATGTTTAAAGGCCTGATATCCTGGCTGGTTGCTCGTTCATTGTCCATAATGAAAATATTTTCCTGCTCAAGAACCTCCCTGGCAGGTAAAAGCTTTGGAATGTTAATTGGCATGTGACCATCCCCTTTTTTAGCTGCTAAAAGCAGATTTCTGAATACTAAATCCATTAATACAATGGCAAACGGTTAAAAGTCAATGAATATTATAAAAATTCGATATTTACATTATAAACATTATTATAAATTCAGAAAAGATAATAATTTGTTCAAAATTAATAGTCGGAATGAAAACGCTTATTTGATACAATAATGTGGTAGTATAAATTTTACATGCGGAATGCGGGGGATTTATGTGGCTATGAAAACATCAATAAAGTCAGACATTGAAATTGCACAAGGATCAACAATGAAACCCATTGTGGAAATTGCTAAAAAAATTGGTTTAAAAGAGGACGATCTTGAACTTTTTGGGAAATACAAAGCGAAAATCTCCAATGATGCGCTAATCAAATTAAAGACACAAGAAAGTGGAAAAATTATTCTCGTTACCTCGATTAATCCTACACCTGCGGGTGAAGGAAAATCAACAGTTACCGTTGGCCTTGGGGATGCCTTTAATCGCATTGGTAAAAAAGTAATGATTGCGATGCGTGAGCCTTCACTAGGCCCGACTATGGGAATAAAAGGTGGGGCGACTGGCGGCGGCTATTCGCAAGTGCTGCCTATGGAAGACATTAACTTGCATTTCACTGGAGACCTTCATGCGATTACTACTGCAAACAATGCCCTCGCAGCATTAATCGATAACCATCTTCAGCAAGGAAATGAACTGAATATTGACCAGCGCCGCATCGTATGGAAACGGGCTGTTGATTTAAATGATCGTGCATTAAGAAAGGTGATTATTGGTCTTGGCGGCCCGCTTCAAGGTGTACCAAGGGAAGATGGCTTCGATATTACGGTAGCATCGGAAATAATGGCAGTCTTATGTTTGGCAACCGATTTAAAGGATTTAAAATTACGACTATCGCGAATGGTCATTGCCTATAATGTAAATAAGGAACCTGTAACAGTAGGGGATTTAGGGGTTGAAGGCGCATTAACACTATTGTTAAAAGAGGCTGTAAAACCAAACCTTGTCCAAACGATTGAACATACCCCGGCTCTTATTCACGGTGGGCCGTTTGCTAATATTGCACATGGATGCAACAGTGTCATTGCCACGACGGCAGCAGCTAAATTAGCAGACTATGTCATCACCGAAGGCGGCTTTGGAGCTGACCTAGGGGCAGAGAAGTTTTTACATATTAAATCAAGAAGTGCGGGTATTAAACCGGAAGCGGTTGTTGTAGTTGCCACTATTCGTGCTTTGAAAATGCATGGCGGGGTAGCAAAAACAGAATTAGCCAAAGAGAATATACCATCACTTACACTTGGATTTGCTAATCTCCAAAAGCATATTGAAACAATCAAAAGCTTTGGTTTACCAGTTGTTGTTGCTATTAATAAATTTATCACCGACACGGATCTTGAGGTTCAAACATTATTAGAGTGGTGTGATAGAGAGAATGTTCCTGTTGCCTTAACGGAAGTTTGGGAAAAGGGCGGCCTTGGCGGCATTGAGCTTGCTGAAAAGCTATTAACAGTCATCGAAAAAGAAGAAAATAATTTCCATCCGTTATACGACCTATCCGATTCGATTGAGCAGAAGATTCAAACCATTGTCCAAAAAGTTTATGGTGGGAAGGATGTTGAGTTTTCATCAAAAGCAAAAAAACAATTAATTGATTTTGAAAAGTTCGGCTGGTCTAATTTAGCTGTCTGTATGGCGAAATCACAATATTCCTTGTCCGATGACCCGACCAAGCTAGGTAGACCAACGGATTTCACCGTTACCATTAGAGAATTTAAACCATCCATCGGTGCCGGATTTATTGTAGCGTTAACAGGCGAAGTAATGACCATGCCTGGCCTGCCTAAAAAACCTGCCGCTTTAAATATGGATGTGGATGAAAATGGAAAGGCGCTTGGACTTTTCTAGAGGAGTAGTGATGTATGTTTGATCCAACAGCCTTCGATAATATGAAAGTGGTTATTGAAGGTGCCCTATATGATAAGGACATTAGTGGCGAAATTGTCATCACAGATCGAAATGATTTTCTAAACATGGCTAAAATGTCCCGTCTGTTTGAGGTGATTTTTCGATTACCCAATAGTTCCGTAGAAGCACAAATAAAAATGGAATCAAGGCTTGATAATTTAGCAGCAGAGCTATTACCAAGTTTTCAGGCAGAACATTTAGCAGGATGCTATGTAAAACTTTCCTTTTTCCTTCAACATGAGAGGAAAATAGATTATCAAATGGCAAAAAATATCCTTTTGGATATTTGGGGACCAACTAGAGTCATTACGGTTTCTGTTGTCAATCATCCTTTAGATTTGCAAAATAAAATTTCCACAGTCCTAAAGGTAAAATTTGATCGCTTGATAACAGAAGATCAACTGGAAGATTTGGTAGAAATGACGGAGTTTATGATGACAACCCTCAAGCAGTTGAGTGAAAAAATATAGGCATTTAATATGAAACCAGCTATAAAATTTAGCTGGTTTTATTTATGGGTAAAAATATTTACAATATTCAAATTTAAAGGTACGATTATACTAACTAGATATTATGACCTCGTACTAAAAATAAGGGGAGATGACAGTGGTAAAAACGGCATGGGTTACCGATAGTACAGCCTATCTAGATATTGAACTGCAAAATCATCCAGATTTATATACGATTCCATTAACAGTTTTACTAGATGGTATGGAATATTCCGATGGGATTGACTTAACCCCTCAACAATTGTTTGAGAGATTAAAACAGTTAAAGAATCCTCCAATGACTTCACAGCCATCTGTTGGTGCATTTCAATCTTTATATGAGCAACTTGCGAAAGATTACGACCAAATTGTAACTGTTCTCATTTCAGGAAAACTAAGTGGTACGGTATCCTCAAGTGAACAGGCGGCAAAGCTAGTCGATATTCCAGTAACAACCTTTGATTCACAAATCCTTACCTATCCAATGTCTGCATTACTAAAAAAGGGTATGGAATTATTAGCAGCAGAATACAGCCTTGAATCGGTAATAAAAGAGCTGGAACAAATAAGGGATACGAATGAGACATACGTTCTGGTTGGAAGCCTAGAGCAGCTTCATCGAGGTGGCAGAATGTCCGGCTTGCAATTTTTTCTCGGCAGTATGTTAAATGTGAAACCGATTATTTCTATTGTAAAGGGAGCTCTAGAAGTGAAGGAGAAGGTAAGAGGAGAGAAAAAGGCTAAAGAAAAAATTCTTGATTACTTTCGATTAGCCTATGAAAAATACCAATTTAAAGAAGTATATATTCTCTATGGTTTACATGAAGAACAAGCTGATAATTGGCGAATTCAGCTGAATGAACTATTCCCGCAAGTGAAGATTGTAAGCTGTCCACTAGGAGCTGTAATCGGTGTTCATGCAGGAGAAAAGACACTAGGAGTTAGCTGGTTTAATGGACTGAAATAATACACGAATAAAAATTCCGTGGATTTTGATAATAATTCCGCGGATTTTTTATTTTACCTCGCATAAACGGGCAGTTAGAGCCTCATTCAATAAGATTTTGATTGGACTAAAAAGGGTAGGTATGGGATCAACTGTACTTAAAAGCCTGTTTGGTTATTTTACATATAGAGGGGATGAAAAAATCCCCACTGAATGAAGTTTCACTTTATGATAAAATAGCTAGGATGAAAGTAGGTGTGTAATATTGAAAAATCAATTCATAGAATACACAGAAAAGTTTGTCCGTAACGAATTAGGTGACGATGCAACAGGACATGATTGGTTCCATGTCGACCGTGTCCGGAGTAATGCCTTACATATCTGCAAAGAAGAAATGTCAGGCGACCCGTTTGTCATTGAAATGGCGGCGCTCCTCCATGACATACCAGATGAAAAATTAAATGAAAGTGCCGAAAAGGGCAAGGAAAAATTAGATTCCTTTTTCAAAACAATCGTTCTTCCTGATGATACGAGAAACCATATAACTCAAATCATTGAAACAATTTCATATAAAGGCGGAAAATATACGGAGCTCGCAACGATTGAGGCAAAAATTGTCCAAGATGCAGACCGTTTAGATGCTATTGGCGCGATTGGAATAGCTAGAGCGTTTGCATATGGCTGCAAAAAAGGGCAGCCTATCTACGACCCATCAATCAAAGTCAGGGATGAAATGAGCGTAGAAGAATATCGTAAAGGGAAATCAACAAGTATCCATCATTTCTATGAAAAGCTGTTGAAATTAAGAGATTTATTAAATACAAGTGCAGCGATAAAAATGGCGGAGAGCCGCCAGCAGATGATGGTCGTATTTTTAGAACAATTTTATAAAGAATGGGATGGACAAGACTCATGAAAATGCTCACAGTGGAAAGTGTTTCGAAAACATATGGTGAGAAACAGCTTTTTAACGAAATTTCTTTTACCATTAGTGAAAAAGAGCGTGTTGGCTTAATTGGGATAAATGGAACTGGCAAATCGTCTTTATTGAAAATTATCGCTGGGATGGATGCACCTGACGAAGGAAAAATCATCACAGGTAAAGACTATTCAATCGCTTTTTTGGATCAGCAGCCTGAGCTGGATTCTCTGAAAACGGTTCTGGAACAAGTTTTTCATGGCGAAGCGCCAATTTTGAAGCTGATGCGCGAATACGAAAAAACTCTATTGCAGCTTAATGCTAATCCTAATGCGGCGAAAGTCCAGGAGGAGCTTTTTCAATTACAGAAACAAATGGATGCTTTGAATGCATGGGATGCGAGCACAAATGCCAAGTCGATTTTGATGAAATTAGGCATAGAGGATTTTACCAAAAAAATTGGTGAATTATCAGGGGGACAAAAAAAGCGGGTAGCATTAGCACAGGTACTAATTGCTGAGCCTGATTTACTGATCTTAGATGAGCCAACCAACCATCTTGATTTTGATTCAGTAAAGTGGCTGGAAGATTACTTAAGCAGATACAGTGGCTCTATCTTGCTTGTCACACATGACCGTTATTTTTTAGATCGTGTAGCAAACCGCATGTTTGAATTAGACGGCGGCAATCTTTACAGCTACAAAGGAAATTATGCAGCCTTTTTAGAGGCAAAAGCGATTCGAGAGGAAAATGAGGCGGCTACATTTGAAAAAAGAAAAAATCTTTTCCGAAGAGAGCTGGAATGGATGCGGCGCGGCGCCAAGGCAAGAACTACCAAGCAAAAGGCTAGGATTCAACGCTTTGAAGAGCTTGATGATAAGCTTTCTGGCGGGAAGCCATCCAACGAAAAATTGGATATTTCATTAAACGGCAGCAGGCTTGGGAAACAGGTTTTTGAACTAAAGAATGCTTCTAAGCGATATGTTGAAAAAGTGATTCTAAACCGCTTTGATTTACTCGTCAAACCTGGGGATCGAATTGGAATCATCGGGAGGAATGGTGCGGGCAAATCGACATTATTAAATATTTTAGCAAAGATAATTCCGCTTGATGAAGGTGAGTTCATCTTAGGCCAAACAGTAAAGATTGCTTATTACACCCAAGAAAGCGAAGACATGGATGAAAACAAGAGGATGATTGAATACATTAAGGAGACTGCTGAGATAGTAGAAACATCGGATGGGAAAACAATTTCTGCGGCGCAAATGCTAGAACGTTTTCTATTTTCGAGCTTTACGCACGGGACACCCATTCGTAAGCTATCTGGGGGAGAAAAGCGCCGTCTCTACCTTTTAAAGCTTTTGATGACCGGGCCCAATGTCCTCTTACTTGATGAGCCGACAAATGATCTTGACACTCAAACATTAACGGTATTAGAGGATTATCTTGAAGAATTCCCTGGTGTTGTTATTACGGTTTCCCATGACCGATATTTTCTCGATAAAGTAACTGAGCAGCTATTAGTTTTACGAGGGGAAGGGGTAATTGACTCTTTCTATGGGAATTACAGCGAGTATCTTGAAAAAGAAATGGTCCTTGAAGCTCAAAAGACAGCCGCAAATTCGTCCCAGCCATTTAAGGCTCTAGAAAAAGAAAAGAAGAAAAAGATGACCTATATGGAGAAAAAAGAGTGGAGCGAAATTGACGAAGTCATTGCCAAGACTGAGGCTGGTCTTGAAGAGGTTGCTGCTGAAATGGCGAAAGTGGGCAGTGATTTTACAAAGGCACAGGATTTAATGAAACAGGAAGCAGCATTAAATGAAAAGCTTGAGCAATTAATCGAGCGTTGGTCATATCTGGCAGAGCTAGCTGAAAACGAATAATCAACTTGCTCCTTTTTCTTAAAGCATATCCAATGAATAAACCATTACCTATATGATAAACTTGTAAAAGAAAACATAAGAATAAGGTGATTGTGTTGAAAATTAAGGATATAGAACCAACGCCAAGTCCGAATACTATGAAAATCAATTTAGATCAAGAGCTTCCAATGGGGAAAAGCCATAATTATAAAAAAGAAACAGCCATTGATGCACCTCCGATTATTCAGTCAATTTTACAAATTGAAGGGATTAAAGGCGTGTACCACGTAGCGGATTTTCTCGCAGTGGAACGGAACGCGAAATATGATTGGAAGGAATTATTACCTCAAGTCCGCCAGGCTTTTGGAGAAAAAGCTGACAGTGCCACCCAATCTGATAAGGCGGATGAACATTTTGGTGAAATAAAGGTTGAAATCCAAATGTTTAGGGAGATTCCACTCCAAGTGAAGCTGACAGACAGTTCGACTGAAAGCAGGTTTGGCATGCCGGATTACTTTTTAAAGGCAAGAGAGCGGGCGCAGCTTCCTGAGGACAATTATATTCTTTTGCGAAAATGGCAGAATAAAGGTGTCCGTTATGGTGATTTTGATCAAATTGGCCAGGAAGTTGTCGAGGAATTAATCGCCGCTTATCCAAAAGATCGCCTTGAAGAACTAGTCACAAAAGCACAAACCAGTGAGTCTACTTTCGCTCAAAAACCGATACGCACACGTAAGAAAGTTACAATTGATGACCTGCATAATTCAGATTGGCAGGTACGCTACCAGCTTCTCGAGCAAATGGATGATCCGGAACTAGAGGATTTACCTGTCCTTGAAAAAGCTTTATCAGATGAAAAGCCTTCCATTCGCAGATTGGCGACTGTCTATCTCGGAATGATAACAGAGATGGAAGTACTGCCGTTTTTATATCGGGCACTAAAGGATAAAACTGTGACTGTCAGGAGAACCGCAGGCGATTGCTTATCCGATTTAGGCTTTCCGGAAGCAGCTGATGAAATGGCAAAAGCATTACAGGATTCAAGTAAATTAGTGCGCTGGCGGGCTGCGATGTTTTTATACGAAGTGGGAGATGAAAAGGCACTTCCTGCTTTAAAAGCAGCTGAAAACGATCCTGAATTTGAAGTGTCCATGCAAATCAAAATGGCGATTGAAAGAATTGAAGGTGGCGAGGAAGCCAAGGGTTCTGTTTGGAAGCAAATGACCGAAGCTAGGAAGTCAGACCAGTAATTTTGTAAAATTAAAAACGTATAGTATTCTAAAGTTGTGAAATGGAGTGATTAAAGATGTCAAATGCTTATGAAGAATATATGAAACAAATGGTGTTACCGATGCGCGAGGAGCTAACAAGATCAGGCTTCGTAGAGCTGACAACTGCAGAAGACGTTGAGAATTTTATGGAGCAGACAAACGGGACTGCACTTGTCGTTGTGAATTCCGTATGCGGCTGTGCCGCCGGGCTTGCACGTCCTGCTGCCACACAAGCCGTATTAAATAGTGAGAAAAAGCCGAACCAGCTAGTAACAGTTTTTGCCGGTCAGGATAAAGATGCGACCGCCAAAATGCGCGAGTATTTCGAAGGTATTGAACCATCGTCACCATCGATGGCACTGTTAAAGGATAAAAAAGTCGTCCACTTCATTCCCCGCCACGATATTGAAGGAATGTCAATGGAAACGGTTATGCAAAATTTAATGGGAGCAATTGCAGCTCATTGCTAATAGGATGTCATCAGACGTCCTTTTCTATTTTAAAAAAGATAATGGGATGATAGCATGTTTGTTACAACTGCCGGCCGAACAAATCAACAAATGATCAATAAGGCCGTTGAAATAGCAGCAAATTTAGAGGTACCATATCTGCCCCGGAAAAAGAAATCAATTAATCAGCTGCAAGAAAAAACAAACAGTGACTGTCTTGTGGTAGGAAAAGAACGATTGGAGCTCTTTGAAAAAGGCAGTCCACTGCCATTCTTTTTTCACCCCAACTCAGCGATGTTTCGTATTAAAAGACTATTAAACAGGGAACACGACCCTTTTGTAGATGCAGCCCAGCTGTCCAGCGGAATGACTTTCCTTGATTGCACCCTAGGCCTCGCTTCTGATGCGATTGTCGCAACCTACCTTGTTGGTAAGGAAGGCCAAGTAACCGGAATCGAGGGACAAAAATACCTCGCATATGTCGTACAGGAAGGTCTTAAAGCATGGGATTCAGGACTTCCTAGTATGAATGAGGCAATGAAAAGAATTACAGTTATTCATACCACGGCCCTTGATTTCTTGAAAAGTCAACCGGATGAAACTGTAGACTGCATTTATTTTGATCCGATGTTTGAAGAAACTGTCCTTGAATCAAACGGAATAAAGGGGTTAGGCCAATTTGCCATTCATGACGATTTAACAGAGGAAACAATAAAAGAAGCGATGAGGGTGGCGAAATTTCGGGTAATCATGAAAGATCATTATAAAAGCCAGCGATTCGAAAAATTTTGTTTTCAAGTCAATCGCCGAAAAACAGCTAAATTTCATTTTGGTTTTATAGAAAAAAACTGATAGCTATGCTTTCAGTTTTTTTATTTTCTATTATTTAGTGAAAGAAAATTTTGAAAATAATTCAAACTGATTTTTCCATTTTTTCTAAAAAAGAAGTATAATATTTTGTAAGAAACTTAAATTATATCGATAGAATAAAGGTGTGATTTTGATATGAACAAGTGGCTTCGAAAATCGTTGTTTATTATGGTTTCAATATTAACATTCGGCCTTGTGACACCTACACAATTAATGAACTCGGTAAATGCTGAGAATCTTCAAGATCGAGATGCCTTTGAAGCTACTGCAGCAGAAAATAGTTTCACCCAAAAGAATAGATTTATAGAAGAATCAGAGTTTAACAGAGATCAGTTTATGGAAGAGCTAATGAATCAGGCAGAAATTCAGTCCTATCAAAAATTTGGCACAAGAATTAAGCCTGTGATTGAAAATGAATTTCGTGAAATTATTCTGCCGAATATTGAAAAAGCACTAGATGAAACAGCTTCCCAGGTTCCAGAGGAAGATGTTAAAAATCTAACGATCACCGAACAGCCTAGCGCTGGGCATTCCGAGAAAATATTTAATATAAAAAATCGTGAAACAGGAAAAGATATCTTACGTTTCCATGTCAGAAGGGATAATCCACCAAAAGAAGGATACTGGTTTAATTTTCATTACCATACCTGCTATGATAATTTCCAAAGCCATCATGATCTTGGATCGATTTATTGGGATAAAAATACACCGCCAAAATGGATGAGTTAGTGTTATGATTTGTGAATTGGCAACGAAAAAATTTATTATAATAAAATGAAACCTTTTTACGAGAAGCTCGTAAATAGACTATTAACAAAATTGGAGGAATGAAAAAATGGCAGTTAGTTTATCAAAAGGTCAAAAAGTTGATTTAACAAAAACAAATCCAGGGCTGACAAATGTTGTTGTTGGACTTGGCTGGGACACAAATAAATATGATGGCGGACATGATTTTGACTTAGATTCATCCGTATTTCTATTAGGGGAGAATGGAAAAGTATCGAATGAAACGGACTTTGTTTTTTACAATAATCCCCAAGGAGCGAATGGTGCTATCGTACATACCGGAGACAATCGCACAGGTGATGGTGATGGTGATGATGAACAAGTAAAAATTAACCTAACATCAGTTCCAGCAAACGTTCAGCGGATTGCTTTTACCATTACCATCCATGAGGCTGATAGTAGAAATCAAAACTTTGGCCAAGTTTCAAATGCATACGCAAGGATCTTTAATGAAGCTACAGGTGAAGAACTTATTCGTTACGACCTAGGTGAAGACTTCTCAATTGAAACAGCGATTGTGGTCGGCGAATTGTATCGTCATAATGGGGAATGGAAATTCAGTGCGATTGGCAGTGGTTATCAAGGCGGGTTAGCTGCATTAGCAACGGACTTTGGTTTATCAATTGCTTAATAAATAGAAAATATTAAGACCCACTCGAATGGGTCTTTTTATAAGAATACACGCCGATTGGCAAGCCCCAAATGGCGAAGATAGTGGCAGGGTTAGTCGAAAAGACAGCTTTTCGACTGTGGTGCTAATGCTTCGTAGCTTTTCTTAGCGCACTTATGCCTGAAGGAAAGTTATACTTTCCTATTGAAAAAATGGAGACAATCTAGGAGGAATACTATTAATGTCGGTTTTACAACATATTTTGGATACTTATGCCCAGTTTTTCAATTGGGAAATGTGGGTTGAAGTATTAACAGACCCGGTAAGCTGGGGGCTGATTGGTTCCCTGGTTATTCTAGAAGGCTTGCTTTCTGCTGATAATGCACTTGTATTGGCGGTTATGGTTAAACACTTACCGACTGAAAAGCGGAAAAAAGCTCTATTCTATGGATTATTAGGTGCATATGTATTCCGTTTCATTGCAATCGGAATTGGTGTTTTATTAATTAAACTTTGGTGGGTAAAAATCCTAGGTGCAGCATACCTAGCTTGGTTGTCTATCAAGTACTTTATTGATAAACGTAAAGCAGCTGGAAAAGAGGAAGATGAAGAAGAAGCTAAAGGAATGAACCAAAGTGGATTGCTGATTCGGTTATTTGGAACCTTCTGGGGTACAGTTGTAGCCGTCGAATTGATGGATGTTGCGTTCTCTGTTGACAGCGTTCTTGCAGCCTTTGGTGTTAGTGAAGAGATTTGGGTTTTATTAATCGGCGGTATGCTGGGCGTGTTAATGATGCGTGGTGTCGCAGGTGTATTCCTGACCTTAATCGATCGTGTGCCTGAGCTGGAAACAACTGCCTATATATTAATCCTAATCATTGCCGCAAAAATGCTTCTTGCTGTAGGTGGAATTGAAATGGGACATGTGACATTCTTTATCATTCTATTAGTGACATTTGCAGCTACCTTTATTGTTCACTATATGAATAAGAAGAAGGAAGGCAGCAAAGAAACCAATTTATAAGAGTTTACAAAAAATGGGGAGCTGACGAGAGTCCGTCTCCTCTATTTTTTAGTCGATAGGTAGTCATTTCCTACCACTTTAAAAGAGGAGAAACTGTTTATGGAGTTTTTTACATATTTTTATAAAGATGAAATTGAGCGGTATTTCTTTCAAAAACCGCAAACATTTACGAAGTATTCAAACCGTGAGCTTTTGTCATATGGTTTAGGTGCTACACTCTATATGCCTGCTACCCGGCCAAATATCCATCAGGATATTCTTTCTAAGAAACACGAAGGTTTAACCTCCCTTGTCATTGATTTGGAAGATGCTGTTGGCGATAATGAAGTTTATAAAGCCGAAGCACTTCTTATCTCGGAATTGTTAAAATTATATGAAGAAGTAAACAAAGGATTTTTAAGTTATGGCGATTTACCGCTCATGTTTATCCGGATTCGCAGCCTCGAGCAATTGAAACGGGTGACTGAACAATTAGAGGACGCCACTAAACTCCTGACAGGGGTAGTTCTGCCAAAGTTTAGTGCCGAAAATGGCGAAGAATTATTAGAAGTGATTCGCAAGATTCACTCAGAAGAGCATCCATTTTATGCGATGCCAATCTTAGAATCAGCAAGTGTGATCCAGAAAGAAACCAGAATGGAAGAGTTGATGAAAATTAAGCAGCTTCTCGATCTGTATAAGGATCATATTCTGAATGTTCGAATAGGTGCGACGGACTTTTGCGGCTTATATGGGATCCGTAGGAGTGCGGACACAACGGTATATGAGATTGCTGTTTTAAGAGATTGTATCTCAGACATTATCAATGTCTTTCAACGGTTTGATAGTCCATATGTAGTATCTGGCCCTGTTTGGGAATATTTTTCTACAAAAAAAAGGATGTTAAAGCCGCAGCTTCGGCAAACTCCATTTCGCGAACGGTATGGGGATGAAGGGTTGAAATGGAGAGCAAAATTAATTGACGAAAATATGGATGGATTGTTCCGTGAGATCCTGATGGATATTGCCAATGGTTTAACAGGAAAGACAATTATCCATCCTTCACATATTAAAATTGTTCAAGCCCTTAATGTAGTTTCCTATGAGGAATACATTGATGCCATCAATATCGTAAAAGCGGCTACTGGGGAAATAGGGGTAATGAAGAGTAAGTTTGCGAATAAAATGAATGAAATTAAGCCCCATTATTTTTGGGCGAAGAAAATTCTTTTAAAATCACAGCTTTACGGGGTGTTACATGAACAATTCACAAACATTGACCTTATTAAAAAAGAAGTATACGTTTAATATCCTTGATTCCATTGAAACGGAGATAGAGGTAGCAGCAAATCCTTTTGATATACCAATCGAAGAGCTTTTTACAATGGCAGCACGTATTAATAAAAAGCGCTCGTTTTTGTTTGTCAGTAAAGTGTTAGGCAAGCATTTGCCAATTTTTCCAAATAAAGGGCTGTTAACAGCAGCCCTTTTAGCTGCTAGATATGTAGAAACTATTAAGGGCTTGGACTGTATAGAAAAGGAAAGTCTGTTGTCCACATTTCATGGAAGTGGTTCCTTTACCGCCCATGCCTTTATTCCTACTAACATTAATCCGGTAATAATTGGTTTTGCTGAAACGGCTACTGCTCTCGGACATGCCTTCTTTGATTGTTTTCAAGCTGCTGAGTACTTCCACACAACGAGGGAGGAACTCATGAATGAAAATCCGGAAATAACCTTCGAAGAAGAGCATTCCCATGCGACATCGCACCGATGTTATATTCCAGTAAACATGATTCAAAATGAACGTGAAATCATTCTGGTAGACGATGAAATGACAACAGGAAAAACGGCCTTAAACATCATCCAATCTATTCATGCTAAATTTCCAAGGAGGGAATATACAGTAGTCAGTATTTTGGATTGGCGGTCACACGAACATAAACAAAAATTTTCACAGCTGGAGCAATTGCTCGGGATAAAAATACATGTAGTCAGCCTGTTATCTGGTACTGTACAGGTGCGGCAAATAAAAGAAATTGAGAAACAATCTGAAAAAAATGAATCGCACGATCTTTGGGAGCCGGAAGTAGAAATAGTTCAGCTATCATCCTTTTTTACCGCCACCGGTTTTTTTTCTGCTAACCTTGAAAACAAGGCAGGATTTATTGGAGGAACTGGTCGTTTCGGCTTGCAGAGCATTGAAAATTTTTCTCTACATAAAAGAGTTTCTGCCTCTGGTGCGTTCTTAAAGGAAAAAAGAAGCGGGGAAAAAACACTCTGTCTTGGTACCGGTGAGTTTATGTACCTGCCAATGAAAATCGCTTCAGAAATGGGTAGTGGTGTTTTTTATCAATCAACCACCAGAAGCCCAATCTATATCGAAAACAAACAGGGATATGGGGCAAGATTTGGGATGAACTTTCCAAATCCCGAGGATTATGTGGTTTCTCACTTTGTTTATAATATTCCACCAGGTCATTACGATGAATTATTTATCTTTTTCGAAAGAGAAGTAGAACTTGAGAAGCTGGAGCCAATGCTAAAAGAACTAGGGAAAGCAGCAATAAAATCAATAAAGATTGTCTTTTTTTCAAAGGTCAGAGGTGAATAACATGCAAAAAGCAGCCAACAAACCGGCAATAATCGGAAGCTATCATGATGACGATGTGCTTTTTTTATTAAAGGATTTAAGTGAGGTAACGCTGGAAGATTCAGCTATTAATCGGGAATCGAAGATCCAATCGGGTGGACATTATAGTGAATCCTTGCCGATTGAGTACCAGCCGCCAAAAGAGTATGTGGATTTATTCTGGAAAACACTGCACGAATACAAACAAAAAGTGGCTTTGTGTGTAGGGGTTGTCGCAGAACAAATCTACCAATTAAAAGGGAATAACGCCATCCTTGTTTCACTAGCACGAGCAGGTACACCGGTAGGGATTTTAATCAAAAGATATATTAAAATGCGTTACAACGTTTCTTTACCGCATTATAGTATTTCTATCATCCGTGATCGTGGGATTGACGAGAATGCGATTCAATATATTTGTAGTGAGCATCCTGATGGTAACCTTCAATTTGTTGATGGCTGGACAGGCAAAGGGGCTATCTCAATTGAATTAACAAAGGCCTGTAAGGACTTTGAACAAAAATTCGGGATTCCGCTCGATGACACACTTGCTGTCCTTGCAGACCCCGGTTACTGTACTACCTTATTCGGTACAAGAGAGGACTTTTTAATTCCTAGTGCTTGTTTAAACTCTACTGTTTCTGGGCTCGTGAGCCGGACGGTTTTAAATGATACATATATTGGCAAACATGATTTTCATGGTGCTAAATATTACCGAAATTTGCTTGCTGAGGATGTTTCGAATGAATTTATTGATGTAATTACTAGTGAGTTTGCTAATATATGGGATGAAGCAGCGGCAACTGCGTCACAAAAAAAACTTGAGAAAATTGAAACAGGTTTTCTAGGGATGGCGGATGTAAAGAAAATTCAAGGAATATATGAGATAGAAAGTACAAATTATATAAAGCCTGGAGTGGGTGAGACTACGAGGGTTCTTCTTCGCAGGGTTCCTTGGAAGATTTTAATGCGTGACCCTTCAAGTCCCTTTGTTAAACATATCCTCATGCTTGCAGAAGAAAAAGGTGTTGAAGTAGTGAATTATCCTGATTTGAAGTATTTATGCTGCGGCTTGATTAAATCGGTGAAGGAGATGCAAAAATGATTTTTGCCTCAGACCTTGACCGTACATTGATGTATTCCAGCAGAGCAATCGAAGAGCTCGGGGAACCAAAGGAATCCACACTTAAACCCGTTGAACAAAAGGATGGCCGCTGGGTAGGTTATATGACAGAAGCTGCCTATCTTACGTTAAAAGAGCTTTCTCTTCAAAGCTTATTCGTACCGGTAACAACGAGGACAACTGAACAATTTAATCGATTCGTTATTTTTGAGCAGGAGATTCCGATTAAATATGCGATTACATCAAATGGTGCTACTATTCTCTATCGAGGAGTACCTCTGGAGGAATGGTCGAGTCATATTCATAATTGTTTGCACACAGAGTCGGTTACCCAAGCTGAATTGTTAGCTAGTTTGCATCGGGAAGGTTTCCGTCTTGATGGAGTAAAGAAACAGGCAGAGAATCTGTTTTTCTATTACATATTAAATTGCCTGCCAGCAGCTTCCGAAAAAGACTCTATTAATGATTTTGCTGCAAAATATGGCTGGAGGATTTCCTTACAAGGAAGAAAGCTTTACTTTATACCGCAGGCGATTAGTAAAGGAAGTGCACTTGAATATATTTGTAACCATGAAGGGGTAAAAGCGATTGCAGGTGCAGGAGACTCCGTTCTCGATTGGGACTTCCTGAAGAACTGCCAACATCGTTTCGTTCCAAACCACGGTGAACTTGCAAAAGAGCTTGCAAGGGTGTCAGGTACCGAAAACCATATTCTTACAAAAAACAATAGTGTTACCGCAGGAGAAGAGATTCTCAATCAGTTTCTGAAACTAATACCACTCAAAATCTAACTTTTTTCCTTGATTCGACTAAATAGAAAATAGTAAAGGCATGAAAATAAACTATAGCTAGCAAGAAAGAATAGTATGGACAAGACTAATGAGTTTATTGCAGGGGAAAGCAGCATCGTAAAGATGAGGCTGAACAAAAATAAATCCAAATAGACAAAAAGATCTGACACCATCACTTCTATAAGAGTATTTAATTCCTCACGAACGTGTTCGAATTTTGGACGCTTATATAAAAATCTCATTCGAGTCACCTACTTTAATGTCGTATTCAATAGTATGTAAGGACAAGGGTAAAGGTGAAAAATGAGGAAACGGCCAAATATGTTGAAACATTTTTTCATGACTTTCGTATAAACAAATGAACCTATTAATTAACTGTGTTATGATGATAAGGAAACCTTACATAATTTTCTAAACGTAAAAGAAAGCTTTCGCTTTTAGAGGGAAGGGATTATGAATGTATCCACCATTTAATCAGTTGAACGTCCGTCCTATAGGCTCGCTCTCATATGAAAATTGGCACGGCTTGCTAAAAAAAATGCTGCCGGAACGGCCGAATTATTCTGTAGAAAATGGAGCTATTCAAATTGGGCAAATCCTAGGGAAGTTTCTCGGAATACCAATTGACACGGATGAATATTATAACCAGTTATTTGACTACGTCAATAATAAGGAATGGAATCTACAGCTTCTTAGTGAGGAGTCACTTGATAAGACCATCAATAACGCTCACTTCCAATCTATTCAAAGAGTGATCAATATAAATAATGAACAGAAGTTGTCCATCAACCGGTTCACAGCATTTCTCGATGGAGAGCAGCTTTTGTTGAAGTCAAGCATGCCTGTAATCCATCGAAAGCTAAGAGAGGCGATGATTGCCACACTTGAGTTGTTTTCAAAGCTTGAGCCTGCAGGGCTAAAAAATCCTGAACTAAGGCGGATTCTTGTGGATCTTGTTAAGTGGTCTATCAACCATTTACAGCCACAATTGGAGTATGCCGACCCGCAAAAAACGATGCCGAAATTTTTGTGGTACGGAGACTTTAAGAAAAGTCACCAATATTTTTTATATTATTTAATAAAGCTTGGGTGTGACATTGTCACTTTCCATCCAGAGGGCAACGATCTGTTAGCGGGACTGATGGATGAACCAATATTCACTCATCAATTCCAAAATAAACAGCCAGCTGAGCCGTTTCCTACAGAAAAGCGCAGCAGGAAAACAACAGTTGCTTATCGGGCATCTAAAGAGATTGAGACTATTTTAAACCAGGAAGGTTCCGGACTCTATAAACCATGGCAATTAAGGGATTATACGCCTTCCTCGATTACATTGAAAACGACCTATGATGAGCTATATATTCTAAGTAAAGAAATTGCGATGATTCGTCCGGATTTTGAGGTCGGGGCCGGACAAGTTAAAATCCCTACGATTTTCGCCAAAGTACAGGGCGTAAGTAAAAATCGTAAAGAATACTGGGATCGACTGCAATATCTTAGTCAATTGGAACATAGTTTATTGATACGAAAGCTTCCATATACAATTCCAATCAACAGTGATTTTCGCTTTCATTACCGAAACGCAATTGGTAAGGATGGCTTAATTGTTCCTGATAAAATTATGCAATCACACTACTGGCCATATTCTTTTTTAGCAACAGGCCTGCAAAAAGGCATCGCCAATGCTGTTAGGAGAATCTGTGAAAAACCGGGTTTAAAGCCTTTGCCGATGGAAGGTCCTGAAGATGTAAAAATATTTCTGTTTACACAGGCAATGTTTATGCCCAAAAATATCATTCAATTAATGGAGAGGTTTGATTATTCCCAGGATGTTCCGAAATTAATCATATACAATAACGAAGCAACTGGACCTCTTTCAAGGTCTGATGCGGCATTGCTGCTGCTTCTTAATCAATTTGGAATTGATATCATCCTTTATAATCCTCCCGGACATAATGATATCGAAAATTATCTTGAAGAAAGATTATTTGATAAACATTGGCTTGATGACGTTGTATTTGATCTAGAATTTAAAGAGCCATCACTTTTCAAAAAAGGGCTTTTTCAAGGAATCTTAAAAAATTTAAGGGGAGATTAACCAGTGAATCTAACACCAAATCCATCCAGCGATTTAACTCCTGCAAATGCTGAGGATGTCCTTACGGAAACAAAAGTATCAGATATAAAACTTGCACTGCGCAAAGAACCGGAAATTCAAAATTTAGCCCGCACGATTGATGAACGAGACCAAATTCAAATATTGGAGTTTGGGAAAGAGCCAGCCGTACAAATTTCACGTTTTTCCGATCAAATATTAAGCAATATGCGGACGACGAAAGTGGAAGATTCGGGAGAGCTGCTTAAACATCTTGGCCGTATCATGGATAAATTTGATGCGAAGGACTTTCAAAAGACTTCAGGGGGCCTTTTCGGAAAGCTCTTTAAAAAAGGCGAGAAAATGGTAGAAAAGCTATTCGGAAAGTACCAGACGATGGGGTCCGAAATTGATAAAGTTTATGTAGAAATTTCAAAATATCAGCATGAAATGGTAGACTCGACCAATATGCTTGAGCAAATGTATGAACAAAACTATCAATACTATTTGACACTTGAAAAATATATTGTTGCTGGTGAATTAAAGGTGGAGGACCTGAAGAATAATCAGCTGCCACAGCTGGATAAACGTGTGGCTTCAGGTGATCAGCTTGCATCTATGCAGTTGGACTCGTTAAAGAATGCGATTGAACTGCTGGAGCAGAGAGTTTATGATTTAGAAATGGCTAAAATGGTTTCCTTGCAGACAGCGCCGCAAATTCGTTTATTGCAAAGAGGGAATACAAAGCTTATTGGAAAAATCAATTCTGCTTTTGTTACCACGATCCCAATTTTTAAAAATGGCTTAATTCAAGCAGTTGCAGCAAAAAGACAAAAGCTTGTTGCTGATTCCATGAGCGAGCTTGACCGAAGAACAAATGAAATGCTGTTAAAAAATGCGCAGAACATCTCGCAGCAAAGCACTGATATCGCTAGGCTTGCCGGAGGTCCAAGCATTAAAATCGAGACGATTGAAGAATCATGGAATATTATCATCAAAGGAATGCAGGAAACGAGAGCGATTGAAGAAGAAAATAAACGGATGCGCATTGAGGGCACAAAACGTTTAGAACAGCTGCAAGATAATTTTAAAAAATTGAAACAATCATAGTTACAATAAAGTTGAAATACTAATAAAATTACTTAATTGGAGTGATTAGAATGGCGATTAATTTGCAAAAAGGACAAAGAGTTGATTTAACGAAGAGTAACCCTGGACTATCCAAAATCATGGTAGGTTTGGGCTGGGATCCAATGAAAAGCGGAGGGGGCGGCGGTTTATTCGGCGGCATGTTCGGCGGCGGCGGTGCAGCTAACATTGATTGTGATGCTTCCGTGATTATGTTAGGTGCTAATGACAAACTGCAAAACAATAAAGATGTGATTTATTTTGGAAACTTAAGAAGTAATGACGGCAGTGTCCAGCACTCAGGAGATAACCTAACTGGTGATGGAGATGGCGATGACGAGCAAATTATGGTTGATTTAAATAGAGTACCGTCCAATATCCAAAAGCTTGTTTTCGTTGTTAATATCTACGATTGTATAAAAAGAAAACAGCACTTTGGTATGATTCAAAATGCATTTATCAGAATTGTGAATCCAAGTAACAATCAAGAGTTAATCCATTACAACTTATCCGATAATTATAGCGGGTTAACATGCCTTGTGACAGGTGAAATTTATCGCCATGGTAATGATTGGAAGTTTGCGGCGATCGGCAGCGGTACCAATTCAGCAAGCTTAAGTGAAGTGGTTCGTTCGTTTAGTTAAAAAAGAAACACGAAGTACACCAGCCCACCTCGAAAAAGCTAACACTTTTCCTTTGTGCGAGGTAACGTTTCCGAAGCTTATTCTTATGGAGCTGGACATTTGTAAAAGTCGAAATCAATTTCTTATTACATAAAAAAATCTCGTAATGAGGTGATCTATTTGGGAATTAACTTAGCAAAAGGACAAAGAATTGATTTAACCAAAACGAATCCCGGATTAACAAAAGTCATTGCAGGCCTCGGCTGGGATACGAACCGTTACCACGGCGGTCATGACTTTGACTTGGATGCTTCCGCTTTTTTAACAGATGCAAACAGCAGAGTGATCCAGGATTCCGATTTTATCTTTTATAACAATTTAGTTCACTCCTCAGGAGCGGTCGAACATACTGGGGATAATCGGACGGGTGAAGGGGACGGCGATGACGAACAAATCAAAATTGACTTTAGCAAAGTTCCATCCCATGTACATCGGATCGCAATTACGGTAACGATACATGATGCAGAAGCTAGAAATCAAAATTTTGGTCAAGTCTCCAACGCATTTGTTCGTCTTGTTGATGAAGAAACGAATCGTGAAGTCTTAAGGTTTGACCTTGGCGAGGATTTTTCAGTTGAGACGGCTGTCGTCATTTGCGAGCTTTATCGCCATAATGGTGATTGGAAATTCAACGCTGTCGGAAGCGGTTTCGCAGGAGGCTTAGCTGCACTTTGCCGGAACTTTGGATTAGAAGTATAATTTTTTTCAGAAGCTGCCGTATCGGCGGCTTCTGTTTTTTTATGTATTATTTTCCATTATTACCGTAAATGCTCTAATCTTTCTGGATATCTTCCATGTTATTATACTATTAAATATATAAATAAATGGGGAATTTCTATGAGGAAATGGGTCGTTGCGTTTTTAATGGCTAGTTTGTTTGTATCATCCATTACAACATCACAGGCTTCCTTTGGTGGCATCATGTTGGGAAATTACCCTTTAAATTCAGTTCTCTACCAATCTATTAAAAATGACAAGTCGATACAGCAGTTAAATAATATTATTGTCCTGCCAAAGCAATCTTTTGATCAAAAAGAAGCTGCCGCCATGATCACACGAATAGCTTCCTTACCAAGCTCTCTTTTGGAAAAAATAAACCAAAATGGTATAAGCGTAAAACTTTTTACTGGTAAACTTACAGATAATCCTACAGCTAAACAATTAGCAGGACAAGTTCCAAGAGGGTATCAAGCAAATATAACGTGGGATAATGTTCCGGGCATCGGCGGTTCCAGAGTAGTGCTCGCCAAAATTGGCTCAAGTGAAAAAGGAAAAGGACATGGCTCCGTTAATTTAGAACTACATGAGTTGGCACATTCGATTGACCGCTATGTGTTTGGGGAAATCAGCGCTAAGAAGAAATTCCAGCTTGTTTGGGAAAAAGAGCATGAGCAATTGTTTCCCGGAAACAGTTACTTCCTATATCCTGAAGAATATTTTGCTGAGACATTTGCGATGTACTTTTTAAATAATGATACAAAAGAACTATTACACAGAAAAGCACCGAAAACATTTGAATTTATTAAACAGCTTCACTAAAATTAAAAGATATGAATGGTAATAAAGGAGTGTAAGAAGTGAAGCAATATTTAGAATTATGTGAGCATGTGCTTAAAAATGGAAATGTAAAGGGAGATCGGACGGGCACAGGTACCTTCAGTACCTTCGGTTATCAAATGAGATTTAACTTAGAAGAAGGCTTTCCGCTCTTAACAACGAAAAAGTTGCATCTAAAATCGATTATTTATGAGTTGCTTTGGTTTTTAAAAGGGGATACAAATGTCCGTTACTTACAAGAGAATGGGGTGCGGATATGGAATGAATGGGCCGATGAGAAGGGGGAATTAGGGCCTGTCTATGGACATCAATGGCGTTCTTGGACTGGTGTCGATGGGAATACAGTTGATCAAATCAGCGAATTAGTAAAACAAATTAAATCAAATCCAAATTCACGAAGATTGCTTGTTAATGCCTGGAATGTAGCCGAGATTGACAAAATGGCGCTGCCTCCATGCCATTGTATGTTCCAATTTTATGTGGCAAACGGAAAGCTGTCCTGCCAGCTCTACCAGCGATCGGCTGATGTGTTTTTAGGTGTTCCTTTTAATATTGCTTCCTATGCACTGTTAACCTTGATGATTGCTCAGGTTTGTGATTTGAAGCCTGGAGAATTTATTCATACATTTGGAGATGTTCATATATATCAAAACCATCTTGAACAAGTAACGCTGCAAATGGAAAGAGAGCTAAAGGTCTTGCCAATCTTGAAAATTAATCCAAATGTTAAGGATATTTACTCCTTTGAATATGAAGATTTTACATTAGAAGGATATGATCCACATCCACACATCAAAGGAGTTGTCAGTGTATGATTTCATTTATCGTTGCAATGGATGAAAATCGTGCCATCGGCAAGGATAATCAATTGCCATGGCATTTGCCAGAGGATTTGAAGTTTTTTAAAAGAGTGACAATGGGACACCCAATAGCTATGGGAAGAAAAACTCATGAATCGATTGGCCGCGTCCTACCGGGAAGGGAAAATATCGTCATTACCCGTCAGCCTGGCTACAAATGTGAAGAATGTACGGTTTTTTACTCAGTGGAGCAGTTTGTAAAGTACTGCCGTGAGCGGGACGACGAGGTG
Source organism: Neobacillus drentensis (assembly GCF_036965245.1). GTDB lineage: Bacteria > Bacillota > Bacilli > Bacillales > Cytobacillaceae > Neobacillus > Neobacillus drentensis_G. The sequence continues at coordinate 743 of NZ_JBALPG010000016.1, read as the reverse complement.
TTTGTCATCGGCGGTGCAGAAATTTTTAAAGAAACATTTCCTTATGTAGATCGTCTATACATTACCTACATACATGAAACATTTGCTGGGGATACCTTCTTTCCAGAATTCGACCAAATTCAATGGGTGCTTACATCTACAGAAAAAGGGATTAAGAATGAGAAAAATCCTTACGATTATGAATTTAAGATTTATAATCGAAAAGCCTAACACATGAAAGAAGCACTTGCAATTTTGCTAAAGGCTTCCGTTTTCGGGTGCATAAGTATAAAAAGATACATAAAATAGCGTGTGAATTGACTCACGCTATTTTTTTTATAACAAAGGAATAATTCCTCTTGTCTTGTCCGAATAAGCCATGCAATCGGACTATTAAAAGCAATATCCTGCTAGTCCTGTCCGAATAAGCCTCGCATTCGGACAACCAAAGACAATTTCTTACTTGTCCTGTCCGAATAAGGCTCACATTCGGACAACCAAAGGCAAAATCGTGCTAGTCTTGTCCGAATAAGCCTCACATTCGGACAGCCTATGGCAATATCCTGCTAGTCTTGTCCGAATAAGCCCAACATTCGGACTATCAAAAGGCAAATCCATATAATGATTTGCTACCATTATCAGCGGTTTTTTCTTATTGTAAGATCGGGGGCTTTAGTTGAACTAAGGAGAAACCTTAATTTGATTGTCATTTAATCCATATAAATATTTAAAATGGCGTGCTAAAACTGAAAGCAGTTTTACAC
>NZ_JBALPG010000015.1:24107-77787 GCF_036965245.1 Neobacillus drentensis | reverse complement strand
AGTTTTCAAAGAACAATTAATGATACAACTTTTACATCTTATCATTTTTCGTTTTCGCTGTCAACAACTTTTTAATGTTTTTTAAGATTAATAGCTGTTTTTCAACGACAACTTTTATAGTTTACCAACATGTTTTCGTATTGTCAACAAAAAATTACTTTTTCACAAAAAGATTTATAGTTTCGATGACAACTTTTATATCTTATCACCGAAATGTTGAAAAGTCTACTCTAAATTTAGAAAAAATCGGGCTGAATTTTGAATGAATATTTCATTCTTAAACAATGTACCGGTTTGTTTAAATACTTTAAAGCAGTATAATCTAAGGAAGACTATTTGAAAAATTCAAATAAATGGAGGGAAGAATATATTGGTATCATTTATATTAGTTGTCTTGGTATTATTTCTGATCCCAGGTCCAGCCGTACTGTTAACCATCTCGCAAACGGCAAAAGGAGGAAGAAAAGCTGGCGTCATCACTGGTGTCGGGATTGCGGTTGGTGATTTAATCCATACGGTTGCAGCCGTTCTCGGACTCTCTGCAATTTTAATGACTTCGGCTCTCGCTTTTGAGATGGTAAAATATTTAGGCGCCGCATATCTAATTTTTCTAGGGATTAAATCACTTTTGGAAAAGTCGAAAGAAAATAAAAAGCCAGTCGCAAAAAAGAACACTGCGGCCGTGTCGTTTCGCCAGGCATTATTAATCGAATTACTGAACCCTAAAACAGCACTTTTTTTCTTAGCCTTCCTTCCGCAATTTGTCCGCACTAACGGAACCCCTGCGGTTTACCAGTTATTAATTCTTGGACTCACGTTTGTATTGATGAGTATTTTGTACACGACCCTTATTGCATTTTTGACTAGTTCAATAGGTGAAAAATTATTTTCTAAAAAGAATAATAGGTTTGCACGTTGGCAAAGCAAGGTAGTCGGCTCGATCTATATTGGCTTAGGGCTGCAACTGGTGCTTCAAAATCAAAAGTAATAAAAGAGCATGCAGCATGCTCTTTTTTTCAATCCCTAATGATTAGCGACCCCTACATAATGAAATCCTAAACTCTCCAATATCCCCTTATCAAGCATATTTCTTCCATCAAAAATATAGGGTTGTTTCATCAGTAGTTTCAGACTTTCCCAATCAAGATTTTTATACTCATCCCAGTCTGTGCAAATAACGAGAGCATCTGCATCGACAACCGTTTCTTCAATCACAGGAAATTGGTCAGAGCGCCCGGTCATTTTTACGATCGGATCGTGTACCTTAACCTTCGCTTGTTCCACTTTTAATCTATCAATCAAATTGAGGCTCGGCGATTCCCTTGTATCATCCGTATTCGCTTTAAACGCTAATCCGAGTACAGCTATTATTTTATTTTTTAAATCACCACCAAGTGCCCGCTTCATTTTATCAATAAAATAACGCGGTTGTCCTTCATTCACCTGAACGACACTCTCTAAAATGGAAAGGGGTTTGCCATTTTCCTTTGCTATTTGGATTAGCGCGTTCACATCCTTTGGAAAACAGGAACCGCCATAGCCCATTCCAGCTTTTAAAAAATGCGGTCCAATCCGGTGGTCGAGCCCAACTCCTTTGGAAACATCCTTCACATTAATCTTAAGGTCATCACAAACCCGTGCTAATTCGTTAATGTAGGAAATTTTCATCGCGAGAAAGGAATTAGCGGCATACTTGATCATTTCGGAGGCTTTCGGGTTGGTTTCAATGATAGGGCATGGAAAATTCTGATACAATTCCCGCATTAATTTACTTGCTGTTTCGCTCGTTGTACCGATGACAATTCGATCGGGATTAAGAGCATCATAAAGTGCGGACCCTTCCCTTAGGAACTCAGGATTGGAGACGACATCAAAGGGGATCTGTTCATCTTGACTTTCCTTGATCCATTTTGTTACTAAATTAGCTGTCCCCACCGGTACCGTACTTTTTGTGACAATTACTTTATATCGGTTCATATATATGCTGATTGACTCAGCTACACTTTTAACATAGGTAAGGTCAGCACTTCCATCTTCCCCCTGTGGTGTACCGACACAAATGAAAATAAGATCATTCTCTTCAATGGCGCTTTTGGCGTTTTTTGTAAATATTATATTTTGGGCTGTAAAATGCTTACTTAACAAATCCTCTAGTCCAGGCTCATAGAAATGAAGTTTACCTGCTTGTAAAGCTTTGATTTTACGATCATCAAGATCTAACCCCGTAACCTGATGCCCCATTTCACAAAATATAAGGCCTGTCGTCGTCCCGACGTAACCTGTTCCGACGATTAATATTTTCACGTTGTTTTTCCCCCTTTATTACCTATAGAGAAGTATCATCATGATAAAGCTGATGTTTTGGCTTATTACCTTTATCTCAACGTCATGGCTTGTTTTAATTTATTCCTAAACGTATTCGGTGGAATGTTGTCCAACATAAAAGGGCTCTTAGTGGGGAGTAATCCAAAGTGCTGGGAACGGAATGAAGCGAATTCTTACCAAAAAAAATGATTTGCGACCCAAATAAGAGAAATATGGGCGCGTCGGGAACAATAAAAATTTTTTGCGACCAAAATAGGAGAAAAATAGGCATGTCGGGCACAATTACAATTTTTTGTGACCAAAATAGAAGAAATATGAGCGCATCAGGCACAATAAAAAAAGGCACCTATTAAAGGTACCTCTCCACGTTAGATCCAGCCTTTTTTCTCGGCGATGCTGGCGGCTTCGGTTCGGTTTTTGGCATCGAGCTTGTGGATGATTTCGGAGATGTAGTTGCGGACGGTGCCGGATGAAAGATAGAGCTCGGATGTAATTTCTTTTGTTGTTTTTCCTAAGGCTGCTAATCTTAAAATCTCTTGCTCTTTAGGAGTCAACGGATTTTCTTCACGAATCACGTGGAAGGTTAGATCCGGACTGAACACTCGTTTTCCCGCCATCACCTTGCGGATGGCATCGGCAAGCTCCTCAATCTCCCCATCCTTCAACAAGTACCCGTGAACGCCGATTTTTACCGCTCGTTCAAAATATCCAGGGCGGGCAAAGGTGGTTAAGATAATGACCTTACTGGGTGACAAGCGTCTTGTGAGTTCGTCTGCCACCTCGAGTCCATTTAAAACAGGCATTTCAATATCCATCAAGCAGACATCCGGCTCGAGTTCTAAGATTGCCGAAAGTGCCTCTTCACCGTTCAGCGCCTGGCCAATTACCTTCATGTCCGCCTCCAAATCAAGCAGGGAACCGAGCGCCCCCAATAACATTCGTTGATCTTCGGCAATAAACAAACGAATCATACAGAAGCCCCCCTATATTATATAAATTATGATTGCTTAAACTTTGATAACTGGCTAGCTCCAGTGCCTAGCACTTTCGCTTTTCTACTTTCCTTTATATCTGTCGAAGCGTGCCAGCCCAGGTCGCTAAGCGGGCGCTTCCGCTTTTATAATAATCGGCACGTTGATTTCCAAAACCGCTCCGTTATGGTTTGAAAGCGCGAGTAAACCGTCAACGAGGGCCAGCCTCTCTTCCATCCCCCGCAAACCGTTCCCAAAAGCATGATTATTCCTTACGCCCATCCCGTCATCCCGGATCACTATGTTCATTTTTTCAGAAAAAAGCTTGATTGAAATGGAACAAAGGGTGGCGCGGCTATGTTTCACGACATTGGTCGCTGCCTCACGCACACACATGCCAACAATATTCTGCGTAAACGGAGAAATCCTGGAAAAATCAGCAGCACCATCGTACTGATAGGTGATCCCAGCTGTGTTTAATATTTGCTGTACTTGCAGGAGCTCTTCTGCAATTGTAGCTGCCCGCATATCTGTAACCAGCTCACGTACTTGCTTTAGCGCTGCCCTTGAAGTGACCTCCATTTCTTTAGCCTCGATTCGTGCTCGTTCTGGGTCAACGGCAGTCAACCGCTGTACAAGCTGGCTTTTTAACGTCAAAAGAGACAGTGTATGACCGAGCGTATCATGGAGGTCACGGGCAATCCGGACCCGCTCCTCACGCTTCACTAATTCTTCAATTGTCTGATTTGCTTGGTCAAGCTCCTTTTCCAGCTCCATGCGGCGATTCATCGAACGGATTCCAAACGGTGAAATCAGCATGATGATAAGAAATGGAACGAAGTAAAAAAGCTCTGACGTGGTTAAAAAGGTCTTCGTTCGGATTACATGGATAATGAACGGAAGAATTTCAACTATTATTAAACTGATCAATCCACGCTTAAATCCTGTTTTATCTTGGTACCAGCCGATAAAATTTGCCGGAAAAAACCCTAATAATATGTTATTTAAGTTATAAAACACACTTAAAATAAACACAATCGCCAGCTGCACCCACAGCCAGCAGGTGAACTTTCTTTTTCCCATTGAAAAATAAAGCTGGCGATAGGTCACTAAGAAAAGCAGCACCATCCCATAGCCGATGAGCTGCTTCACTCCTTCTTCCCTCGTAAGATAAAGGGCAGGAAATCCGATATAAACGAGAAAAATATAGGGAAAGAAACCAAATTTCCTTGGAAAAACTGACCATTTCATACTACATCACGCCGCTTCCTGCTTTCGTCTAATATACTTCGATAGTAGCATGAACAAGGCTAAATAGGCGATTAAAATCAAAATATTTTTCCAATCAGGCATATTGCCGCGGACAATCTCCCAGGCACCATTGCCAAAATTATATGACGGCAGCCATTTTCCAATGGTTTGCATCATTTTTGGCATAATCTCTAGCGGCATCCACAGCCCGCCTGCAACCGCAAGCACCATATAAATCACATTGCTGATACCTGCGGCCGTTTCAACCTTTTTTATCATCCCGATTAAAGTACCAATTGCGAGGAATGGCAGCGATCCGAGCAAAATCCATAAACCGCTCGCGATCCATTCAAACGCGGTAAGCGAAACGCCATTGATGATCGCCCCTGCGATAAAAATAATCGTAATCGAGAGAAGATGTATCACACTTTGTCCTATCATTTGCGCCGCAAAATAGACGGTGTCTGAGAGCGGGGTGATACGAATAAATGTCGACCAGCCTTGCGAACGCTCCTGTACCATCCTGATTCCGAGTGTCATCATTGACGAGCCCATCACGCTGAACACTGTCATTGACATGAGGTAATGCGCCTGCCACTCCGCCTTATCCGGCGCATTCGTATTCACCACATTTGTAAAAATATAATAGAAGAGAATCGGCATCACAAGCGACCAAAACACAAAATAGCGATTCCTTAACACCCTGATAATCTCGAATTTACATTGCATTTGAAATGTTTTCATTTATATGGCCTCCTTCGTGCCGCTTGTCAGTTGTTCAAACGCTTCCTCAAGTTTTCCGCGTTCAATTTGGATATCATGGGCACCTATTTTTTCTTGAAAAATAAGCTCTAATACACGGTCGGTATTATTCGACTGGACGTAGACACGATTATTTTTTCTATAAATATCATCAATTTCACTGTGAAGGTATAGGTTTTCTAGTGATATTTCTGGGTCGACGATAAAAGAAACGGATTGCTTCGAAATTCTTGCTTTGATTTGCGCCGGCTTTCCGTCAGCAACAACGGTACCGTCTTTAAACAGTAAGATCCTGTCCGCGGCATCATCCGCTTCCTGCAGATAATGCGTTGAAAAAATAATCGTTTTGCCTTGGTCAGCCAGATGGTGAATGGTTTGCCAAAAACGATTTCTTGAGGTAATATCCATACCCACGGTCGGTTCATCAAATATGATGAGCTCCGGATTTCCCGCTAGAGCAAGAGCAAAACTTAATCGGCGCTTTTGTCCGCCTGATAATTTTTCCGCCCGAGTTTTCAGATCCTGTTCGGTTAGGCCTGTTAAGTTGATGAGTTCAGGCATCGCGAGAGGCTGTAGATAATAGCTCCTGATTAATTCGAGGATTTCCCGTACCTTTATGCCTGGCATCACACTGACTTCCTGGAGCATGGTGCCGATTTTTTCGCGAACCTGCTTTTCTTGCGGCTGGTGGTTAAATAATTTGACCTCGCCTGCGGTTGGTTTAAGCAGTCCTAAGATCATCGAGATCGTAGTTGTTTTTCCGGCGCCATTCGGTCCAAGAATCGCCACCACCTCACCTTTTCCAATGGTGAAAGATACATCATTGACTGCTGTTTTATGTTGAAATGACTTTGTCACGTTCCTTAAGGTTAAAATTTCGTTCATTTTTCGAACACCTCCTGATTACTTGATTTCATTGTACAGTGTAGGGGGAGGTAAATTTTAGTAAGCAATGTCACATAAAAAGGTGACAAATGTCATTTTCCCATAAATAAAGAGACCTCCAATTCAATGAAGGTCTCAAAAACTTCAGCCACTGTCCACCTCAAACGAATGTTTATGGTGTAAGGCACCATTTCTACTGTCCAGCTATTGTTTATGGTGTCAGGCACCATTTATCCTGTATGGGTATTGCTAATGGTGACGGGCACATCTAGTAAAGTAGGTATTGTTCCCGGACCTCCATGAATTTGTCTAGATCTGGCTGCCATTCTGCTTTCATTTCTTCGATTGTTTTGCCTGCTTCAATTCCTGCTCGGATGGAACCGTTGCCGACTAGGTTATCGAAGAAGGAGATTCCGTTGCTGCCCGGTGCCCGGAATTGGAAATCATTCGGATACATGTCATGGATGGTTTTGACAATGTAAAGTCCAGTTTCAAATGGTTTGTAGGCATTCCGGTTTGTTACATGGATTTGCACACCATGGCTTAACTTGTTCACAAATTTCGATGTAGAAGGGATAAACGATGCAGCTCTGAATTTCACACCAGGTAAATGATAAGAATTCAGTTTTGCCGCAAGATCATCACTGTTAATAAATGGTGCTCCAATCAATTCAAATGGTCTTGTTGTACCACGCCCTTCAGAAACATTGGTTCCTTCAATTAAACAGGCACCTGGATAAACTAATGCCGTATCCAAAGTTGGCATATTCGGTGACGGCATGACGAATTGTAGATCAGTATCATCGTAATACATACTGCGCTTCCAGCCTTCCATTTTCACAACCGTTAAATCGGCGCCGATGTTAAACTCCTTGTTAAATAGCTGCGCCAATTCTCCAACCGTCATTCCGTGACGAACAGGGATCGGAAATTCACCTACAAAGGATGAATACTTATCTTCGAGGATCGGTCCCTCTACTTTTGTACCACTGATTGGGTTCGGGCGATCAAGAACGATAAATGGAATATTATTTTCTTTTGCCGCTTCCATCGCTAACGCCATCGTGTAAATATACGTGTAAAAACGTGCCCCTACGTCCTGAATATCAAATAATAATACATCGACATTACTTAACATTTCAGGTGTCGGCTTTTTGGTTTTTCCATAAAGACTGTACACCGGAATTCCGGTTTTTTCATCGATATAGGACTCAACATATGAACCGGCTGGAGCACTGCCGCGGACACCATGCTCCGGTCCATATAACGCAGTAAGTTCCGCATTGGAATTATTGTACAGTAAATCTACGATACTATTAAGCTCTTGATCGACCCCTGTAGGATTGGTAATTAAGCCAACACGCTTCCCTTTAATTAAATCAAGTCGATCCTTTAGTAACACTTCAACACCTAAACGGAATTTCCCATTGTTCTTTTCTTTCTCTTTATCGTTCTTGGCAAGTGCCGCCGATACTGTGGAAAGGACTAGCAGCAGCGCCAGAATACCCGTAAGCCATTTCTTATTCATCGTACCGTACCCCTCCTTATTTTTGAAAAATTAATACCCTAAACCATGGTCAAATCCATATAAAACGCTGCCATCCTGGTTGTAAATCGTAACCGGGAGCTTGGCCGTTGCCTTATTTACACCAAAAATTGTGTTAACTACGGCCTCAAAGCTTACATTCTTCGTTCCATACTGTGTCAGATAGGCATCTACATTAGGGTAAGCCATAATATCATACGGATTTCTAATCCCTACACCAATAACCGATGCATCCGTTTCGTTAATCATTTGATTGGCTAACTTCATTAAATTAGCAGAAGGCAATCTTCCGCTCACTGTAGAAGTATTCGTTCCAACAATGATATATTTTGCTGTTTTTGCGATAGCCAGATCGGCAGCTGAAAGTGGAGATGTGGTATTAATGACTGTTACATTTGCATGATGCTTCTGAACTTCAGCAGCGATTACAGGAGCACTCGAACCCACGACAACGATTTTTTCGTCCACTCCGGCCTTTAATGGGAGAACCCCACTATTTTTTACAAGTGTAATCGACTTAGACGCAGCTTCTTTTTCTATCTGCAAATGTTCAGCTGATCTTGCAACTTTCTCTGCATTGGCAATCTTTTCATCAATGCTCTTTTCTACTTCAGCTTTGACGATACCCCTATTTAATTTCAACGTTAAGATCCGCTCAACAGACTGGTCAATTCTTTCCTCTGAAATATCACCGGATTTGATTGCAGCGTAAAGACCATTTGCTACTGATTCAAGTCCAACAGGCATTAAGACAATATCTGTTCCAGCTTTTACGGCACGAATAGCTGCATCTACTGGACCAAAATGGTCTGCGATCGCCTGCATGTTCATGGCATCCGTCACAATAACACCCTTAAAGCCCATCTCTTCACGCATAAGACCTGTTAGCACCTTATGAGATAGCGTGCCTGGAATGGCAATTTCCGTGCCATCCTTTTTCGAAATGGCCTTTGTGCTGTCGATTTTCGGGAAGGTCACGTGAGCCGACATAACCGCATCAATACCGTTATCCATCGCCTGCTGGAAAGGATACAATTCCACCTTTTTCAGACGGTCGATATCATGTGGCACCTCAGGCAGTCCTAAATGCGAATCAGTTGCAGTGTCACCATGCCCTGGAAAATGCTTTGCCGTTGCTGCCGTTCCAGTTTCATGAAGTCCTTTAATATAAGCGTTGCCCATTTTTGCAACAAGCTCTGGATTTTCACCAAATGAACGAACTCCAATGACCGGATTATCAGGATTATTATTGACATCAAGAACAGGTCCAAAGTTCATATTAATGCCAACAGCGTTAAGCTCTTCTCCAATCGCCTTTCCAACTTTTTCAGCGAGCTCTTCAGACCTTGAGGCTCCAAGCGCCATGTTCCCAGGAAAATCGGTTCCGAACTGAAGACGTGAAACAATTCCGCCTTCTTGGTCAACAGACACCATCAATCCATACTTTTCTGCAGCATCTTGATATGCGGACACGAGCTTCGTTGTTTGTGCAGCTGTTACTGTGTTTTCACGGAAAAGAATGACACCGCCAAGATGATATTGTTTGACAAGCGCGGCAATCTCATCGTTCATTTCCGTGACATTTTTGCCCTTCCAAGTTCGGAAGTCCGGCATCAGCATTTGCCCGACCTTTTCTTCTACCGTCATCTGCTTGATAGTATCGCCGATAAGGTCATAGCGTGATCCCGTTTCTTTTTCAACGAGGACTTCCCCTTGATTTCCTTTGAATTGAATTGCGATTCGATCAGTGAAACTGCCATCGCTGACAGAAATAAACGTTTTGCCATTGTGTCCTGAAAGTGTTACTGTGCCATCCTTGACAACAGCAACATTTTTATTAGAAGATTTCCAGGTTAGATTCTCCAATGCCAGCATAAAGTGGCCATCATCGTACACATGCAGTGCATTTAACTGGATTTTGTTGTCTTTCACTTCTCTCGTCACCTGAGGGACGTTAAGGTCAATCACTAGATCCTTAATCCCTGATGCCGCAGTAGCCCCTGCGAGTGGAATCCCTGTTAACAATAGAGCAAATGCCAAAAATGAGGTGATAAATGTCTTGAAAAATTTTTGCATGGTTTCTCCTCCTCTATGTTAATAATCTCTAAACTGCCAATCGGTGTGGGTAATGGACAGTGGCGCTGAATCAAGTTTCGGATTCAAGATATACCAGCCGCGGCCATTTGTTGCCGTATCTGTTTTATAAACAAACCGCAGTTTTTCTGCCTCTTTCGGAATCGTTATTTCTTTTTGCTCCCAACCATTGCTTGTGCCTGTGAATTCTGTTAGATTTTTCCACGAACCATCTTGTAAAATTTCAACGGTACCAAAGTCCCTACGGTACTCGGTCATATGCCAGGTACTAAATGTCAACTTGGCATCTTGAATTAATTGAAGATCTGCCTCCATAACACGGTTCAGCTTATCACCATATCCCGCAAACCAAGCATGTTCCTTTCCAGGAATCGAAACTGGAATCGCATCAGCTACCTGCCTTGCAAACAATCTTCTAGTTTGATTCGTAGACACGGTACTTCTACTCGGGTGTACACGGTTGGTTAGCAGAATCGCAACGGTTTTATTGTTCGGACTAACGACAATCGATGTTCCCGTATAACCAGTATGTCCAAAGGAATAGGTTCCTTCCGACAGTGCATCCATATACCAGCCTTGACCGAGCTCCCAGCCAAGCCCATGGTCATTACCTGGGTACGCTTCATTTTGATTTTCAAGTAATAGTTTGATCGTTTCTGGCTTCAGGATCCTTTTTCCAGCATACTTGCCATCATTAATGAAAATGTGCGCAAGCTTAGCAATATCTTCAGCTGTTGAAAATACACCGGCATGGCCAGCCACACCATCAAGCGACCAGGCATTCTCATCGTGAACTTCGCCCCAAACAAGGCCGCGGTTAGGTGTGGATTGATATTCAGTCGCGGCAATGCGGTTTTTCAATGAGGCCGGTGGATTATACATCGTGTCCTTCATCCCTAAAGGCCCCGTGATATACTCTTTCACAAATTCATCCTGACGCTGGCCGGATAACCTCTCCACTAATACACCTAATGTAATCATGTTTAAATCGCTGTATTCATAAGTGGTACCAGGAGAATTTTTTAATGGCTGTTGAAAAACTAACTGCAATCTCTCGTCGCGTGAATTTCCTTTCGTATAAAGTGGAATCCAGGAAACGAATCCGGATGTGTGTGTTAATAACTGACGAATGGTGACGTTCTGTTTGCCATTTACGGCAAATTCCGGAATATACTTGGCAACCGGATCATCCAGTTCAAATAATCCTTTTTCAAAAAGAACCATAACGGCAGTGCTGGTAAAAATTTTACTAATAGATGCCAGGTCAAAAATTGTGTCCTCTTGCATCGGAATCGGGTTTTCCATTTCGGTAAACTTGCCGTCAGTGTATTGGGCAGAATTCCCGTAAGCACTGTGTTTAACAATTTTTCCGCCCCTTGCCACAAAGGCAACAGCACCTGGCATGACTTTTTGCGATATGGCTTGGTTAATTATCTGATCGATTTGTTGAAGCGGCCCCGCTGCCATGCCAGCCCCTTTTGCCGAGCTAGGGTGAAGAACACTAGATACTGGGATCACTGTTGAATTCCAGGTGAAAACTGGGTGGGGTTTCTCTGATGCGATAGAACTGTCTTTTTCCTGTTTTTCAATCGTTGGAACAATGGTGTTGTTACTGTTTGCAAAAACAGTGGTAGTACCCAAAAAAACGGTGCAAAAAGAAGAAATGAGCAAAGTTTTTCCCTTCATAAGTCCCCCTTTAATTATGATAGATTCATTGTAGGCGGCCGGTTATGTATCAAAGAATGGCAGCGTTTACAACTCAATTTAATCATATATGGATGAATGTATAGTCGTCTATACCACCTATGTCCTAAACAAGCCTAATCGGCTTGTTGTATTAGGTATTACGATGTACGTCATTTGACTCATTTTTTAAATATTTCCTAAAATTCAGTTCAAATAGCCTGTGTTGCTTCTAGGAATCTTTTCACGGAAGATTAGAAGGTTGCTTTTCTTATAGTTTAATAAGCTTTATCCACAGATTTATAGGCTTTATCCACATAATCTTAGATGTTATCAACAGTATTTTTTTGATATCCACAAATTTATCAACATATTTTTATTGTTTATCCCCGTTAAAACCTTTTAATGTCATATATCCACATTCCGTATGTATTTATCCACATTTTTCAAAAGATTGTCCACAATCCCCATGAAATTACTCACAACTTCTTACTTTCCTTGAGGATAACTGCTGTGCTCAACACATAAGGACCTAGAAATGTATCCTAAGTCCCTATTTATACTCTTCTATTCTGGAATGTCAGCCTGTTTATTATTGGAATTTAGTCTTGGCTTTTCAACAATCTCTTTAAGTTCATCCACATCCCCTTTTGCGTTAATAATCTCAAAAATTTGATTCAGGCCTTCACTTGTTTCATCCCTTTTATCATTCATAAGAATAGCCTCCTTTTCTTTATAGAATAACCATTATTACAGCCATTATTTAACTTTAATAAAGTGTTAATATCCACTTGATCACTTTTTCACAAAACATTCACTTCAGAGTGACCTGCACTTTTTTATCGGCTCATAAAAAGCCTAGATCAAATGGATCCAGGCTTCTTCTTTTTGTATAACAAGAATGGTTTACATCCTCATACCCATTTCAACCGCTTTACTATTATGATACGAGGCTTTAACCTTTAGCTTCATCCTTAGCCCTTCATCAAGACAATCTTTCTGCAAAAGTTCATGGTGACGGTGCTGGAATACATGATAATAGTATTTACCCCTAATAAGCATTTTCAACACATGAAAACCCCCCTCAATAGTTGAGTTACATAAACCGCAGGAGTAGTCGTGTTCGGTAACTGGCTAGCATCGTCCTTAAACCTTAGCCCCTCTAGTTTTGCGTCGCCATCTTTCAATGGTTTTGCCGTTTCGTACGATTTATGTGTTTATTAAAAATATATGCAATATTATAATAATTTTAAAGAGTCTATAGGCCTAACAAGTGTAAAAAATTGGTGTCTGTAAAAGTAAAAATTATGTAACATTTTGCAGTTAACAATGTTTTGTAAATGTGGGATTATTTTTATCAAGAGGTTTAAAAATTTTTTAAGTGTCCATGCTTTTTATTGAAGCGAAATTTTATTACTATAGGTATGTGATACACTAATAAAGAAAACTTGCCGCGTGATATCTCGCTATAGGCTTTCATGTGAGGGTTGATCTTCGGCTTGATTGGAACCTATCATATGAAAAGAAGTTAAATATGATCACCAGACCAACATAATAAGGGCGGTGTGAGCAGAGCCTTGCCAAATATATTTCTTGGGCTAACTTAGTTTTTTATATTCCTGCTTGAAAAGCTGAATTTGTCGAGTTAGAAGTATCAATGCGTCGATACAGGTGCAAGCATGAACAGAAGCTTACGACACTAGAACTCTTAAAAAGTTAGCGCAGCTCCACACTGTTTCCGTAGAAAAGGAAGTTTAACATGTCAAAATATCGATACATTATTCTAAGTCTTATCGTTCTTACGGTTGCTTTAGCAGGCTTCTCGGGAAAAAAGCATTTTGAACAAACCAATGAAAAAAAGGGCATTCAGTCGCAAGTCCCTGCTAACAAGTCATCAACTGACACGAAAAGCGCCAAACACCAACAAAATAGTACAAGCATTCAGGTCGTTTCTAATCCCGAGGAAATTCCAGTTCTTGTAAACAAGTATAATAAACTGCCTGATGATTACACGCCAGGTGATCTGATTTATCCAAACATACCTTTTACATTTAAAAAGAAAATTGAAAAACGGGAGTTGCGAGAAATAGCAGCAGCCGCAATCGAAGATTTATTTGCTGGCGCCAAACAAGATGGTGTGAATTTACTAGGTGTTTCAGCCTACAGATCTCATGCAGTCCAAACTTCTTTGTTTAATAACTATGTAAAAAAAGATGGATATGAAGCAGCAATAACTTATAGTGCTGTTCCTGGCACGAGTGAACATGAGACAGGTCTTGCCATTGATGTGACCGGTGGAGACGGAAAATGCGCAGCAGAGGACTGCTTCAAAGGAACGCCTGAGGCGGAGTGGCTCCAGAATCATGCAGCTGAATACGGCTTTATCATCCGCTATCCAAAGGGAAAAGAAGACATCACTGGCTACCAATATGAACCCTGGCATCTTCGCTACGTCGGAAAAACTATTGCCAAAGATATCATGAGCCGAGGCATCACCCTCGAAGAATACTACAATGCAACACCAGTCAATAAATAATAGCGCCTTGAAAGGCACCTTCTATAATGGTGCAAGACACCATTCGTGGACAAACGTCCTCCGTTTTCTAAAACGTAAGAGCTTAATAACGAAAAAGGGCCCAGGTTGCTGCTTATGTGCAGCAACCTGGACCCTTATTTTTGTTACTTCCCTTTTATTTCCAAAAGTTTTAATCGTAGGTCATTTTCCATGTTAGCGAGTTCTTGTTCGGCCAGGCGACGCTTGTGGCGGCCCTCCTCTTGGATCCGCATCGTTTCTTCGAGTGTGGTGATTAAGCTTTCCTGGGTTTTCTTTAATGTTTCAATATCAACTAGACCGCGCTCGTTTTCTTTTGCCGTTTCAATCGTATTTGTTTTCAGCATTTCTGCATTTTTCAATAACAGCTCATTGGTTGTTTTTGAAACCTGCTTCTGTGCTTCAACAGCATGACGCTGGCGAATGAGTGTCAACGCAATCGCCACTTGATTTTTCCATAATGGAATTGCCGTCATAATCGACGATTGGATTTTTTCCACAAGCGCCTGGTTCGTGTTTTGAATCAACCGAATTTGCGGCGCACTTTGAATTGTGATTTCACGGCTTAATTTCAAATCATGCAGACGCTTGTCTAAACGGTCAGCAAACTGAATCATATCGTTGACCTCTTGAACCTTCATTTGGTCATTTGCTGCTTCAGCTGCTTTTTTCAACTGCGGGATGGTCTTTGTCTGCATTTCATCCAGCTTAATTTCACCCGCAGCAATATAAATATTAAGTGCATGGAAATATTCTTTATTCGTTTCATAAAGCTGTTCGAGCAATTTTATATCGGACAAAAGGACATTTTTACTGCGATCAAGTTTCACACTGATTCGGTCAATTTGCGCCCCTGTTTTTTGGTACTTGGAAAGCACCTCTTGGAGCGAGCCTGAAATTTTTCCAAACATACGTGCAAACAAGGATGGCTTCCCATCCTTTAGTTCATCCGGATTTACCTCATCAAGCCTTTTCATTAAATCGCTGATGATTTCCCCTATTTCGCCAACGTCCTTTTTCTGTACATGCTCGAGCATCGCAGACGAGAAGGATAACAGCTTTCCTTGGGCTTGGGTACCATATAAAATCATTGCTTGATGGTTGGTCGGATCAATTTGTTCTGCAAGCTGGTACGCCTTTGCCCGATTTTCTTCCGGGATGACATCAATTAACTTGACCGGCTTCGCTTCATTTGTTTGTGGAGCCGGATTTTTGGCAAGTTCAACCTGATCGCCAAACGGATTGGCAAGGATATCATCTAATAAATCTCCAGATTTCTGGATTGGGTTGTTTTCACTCATTTTAGCCACCTATTTTCTTCTGGGAATTTGGAATCTTTTTTTTGTTTGATGGAGTGCTTTGCAACATCTATTTCAAAATTTAACGTATCGATGTCATTGGAAATAACATGATATAGATCCTCTTCCAATACCTTTGTTAGCTCGTTTAACGTCCTCCGCGTTTCAATCAGGGATTGACCCATTTCGATGTTTTGTTTTGGCTGAGCAGAGAGGAAATTATATTTCTCTGTGAGCTCGACAACTGAATCTAAATGGGAAAAATAAAATTCCTCAGCCTTGTAAAAACGCTTCGGTTCTTTCATTGTCATCTTATATATTTTCTTTGTAATCCTGTGTATGTCAATTCTATATTTGACAGAAGAAATATCACGGATCTTGAAAATACTTTTATTCAAGCGCCTGATTTTCTGCTTTGCCTCCGCTAAATTTTTCTTAATGTAGCGGTATTCTTTCCGTGACAACTGGTGCTTTTTTAAATAGCTTGTATTCATGATAAAAGAGAGGATCAGATGGGTAAGGACCCCTCCAAAAATCGCTATTGCAATTGAAGACCAGAATGTTTGACCGAAAGGAAAATAGCATAATAGCCATGTAATCAACGATATAGGAATTGCTACAAATGAGCGAATCAGAAATGACAAAATCGGGTTCATAATAAATCGACTCCTGACTTAATAATCCTTTATATTCATACGAATGAAAGTAAATGAATGTTTCACTTCCTTAAAAAAATCCTCATCATCAGAAAGTTATTTCCATTTACTACTTCCACAATACACGAAAAAACTCCTTCCTGCCATAGACCATAAACGGAAAGAAATCTAAGACTTAAGACGTATTTTTGTATTTTTAATGTTTCGGTGTTGTTTGTAGTGTTATTGGTGTCAGGCACCCTTCGTGGACATTTTGCCATTTTGTACACCTCGGGTGGACAGTGCGCGTATTGTTAAGATTCAGATGCTATATTTCAGTACGAAATTTATTACGATAGGAAGGAGCAATGCTATTGTATTATAATAGAAATTTGTGATTAGTTCTAAGTTCTTGTCTCTAAAAAAAGCAGGCTATCCTATGGTGGATAACCCGCATTTTGATTTTATTTACCTATCTCTCGTACAGCTCAATTGGCAGTCCATCTGGATCAGTTAAGAATGTGAATTTCTTGCTTGTTATCGGATCAACACGGATGGCTTCAACCGTTATGTGGTGATTCTCTAACTCCTTCACTGCTTCCTCAATATCATCCACCTCAAAGGCAATATGTCTTAATCCAGCTGCTTCCGGATAGCTTAGCCGTGCTGGCGGATTCGGGAACGAAAACAACTCAATTTGATAGTGCCCTCCAACCTCCAAATCAAGCTTATAGGAATCCCTATCCTCCCGGTAAACTTCACACGCCGGCGTCAGTCCAAGAATCCGAACATAGAAATCCTTTGATTTTTGATAATCCGAACAAATAACAGCAATATGATGAATTTTCTTTAACCTCATGTCACCTTATCCCCCTTTAAAATGATTTAACAAACCAAAGCCCCCTTGTCTAGTAAATAAACAAGGGGGCAATATTAGCATGTGAAACAGGCGCCACGTAATATCTAGAATGTTCATGGCCTGACCGAGCATTTCACGATGCTGTGAAGTGACCGTGACGATTGATTTGATCAGGATATTTTTCTAATACTTTGACAAGTAGAGCCATTTTCATCGCTTTTGATCCAGTCCCGAACACTTTCATAACCTTCAATTATTTATCATAGAAACTTCCAAATTCTACATCTATATTCTAATCCAATTCTATTGATACTTGAAAAATTATTACCTTTAAAGAACAAATTATTTGTCAGGCAACTGGCAATTTAAACCCACTAACATGATAACAAATTTTAGATGAAGGGAAAAGTAATAACCGTAATCGTGAAATTTAGATGGATAAGTAACTCAACTGAGAACGAGCCAGCCCCCTCTGAGAAAGGCTACTAATGTTTTTACCAAACTTACGATAAAACATATAGATAATTTTTAGTCATGTTGTATTTTTTCAGTGATTCTTTAAAAACCCTTCAAAATATTTTTTCGGTAAATAATTTTTTCTCATCAAATACCTCCTCTTCCGAACCTGATTTTTAACAACCTTCCTACAACTTAACAAACAAAAACAAGGGCCTTCCTTGCCGGTTACAAAAAGTTCGCAATTCTCTATATCACCCTGTTTTTATCTAAAATTTCAATATGGACAAATTGCCTTTCACCTACCTCGGAATATATTGCAAAGTGAATTGTAAATATCTAATCCAAGAGGTGAATTTGATTTTGAAGAAAAGGGCTTTTATTACCATCCCTATCAGTTTGCTGCTGATTGCAGTAATCGTTACCTCCTTCTTCCTCATTAATATTAAACCGGCAGAAGGGAAAATAGCTCAAGCACAGAAACTAGCCGAATATACGAAGCCGGCAGTTGTTAGAATCGTTGATTATGCTGTTGTCGGATGGCAGTTTGACAATCCTGACGATACTGAAGTTATAGCCATATTAGACCAGCTAAACTTCCAATCGGTTGTCGGCGGCTCTGGGTCTGGTGCGATTATTAGCCCTGATGGCTATATCGTTACAAATGCCCATGTCGTTGAAGCCACGCAAATGAAAGACGAAGACATTGCCAATGCGGCATTTGAACAACTTGTTAGCATTGTGGCAGATTATTTTAAAGTAGACTATGAAACAGCGTACCAATACATGCTCACTTATACAAAATATACTGAAATTAAGAAGGTATTGAAGGTTATTTTACCAAGTGGGGATATCCTTGATGGCGAGGTTAAAAGCTATGGTGCCCCAGTCAATGAAGGTAAAGATGTCTCTGTGCTAAAAATTGAAGGGAAAAACCTGCCTACCTTACCGCTTGGAAATTCGGATGATATCCAGAACCAGGATAATATTTGGGTAAGCGGATACCCGGCTGCAGCTGATTCTGATCTCTTGTCACCGGATTCAT
Organism: Neobacillus drentensis; assembly: GCF_036965245.1. Taxonomy (GTDB): domain Bacteria; phylum Bacillota; class Bacilli; order Bacillales; family Cytobacillaceae; genus Neobacillus; species Neobacillus drentensis_G. Next base: position 59,426 of record NZ_JBALPG010000015.1, on the reverse strand, counting down.
CCTTAGTTTCCTCGATTAATGCCGGTCAAATTTCGGCTACCTCGAAAAAGACGGAACAGGGAAGTCCGGTCATTCAAATTAACGCAGCTGCTACTCACGGTAACAGCGGCGGCCCTGTCATTAATGAAACAGGCCAGATTATCGGATTGCTCACCTTTAGAGGTGATACGGTGAATGGGCAAGAGGTTCAGGGCTTTAATTTTGCCGTGCCAGTAAATACGGTACAAGAATTTGTCAACCAAGCCGGTGTCAGAAATACGAAAAGCGAGACGGATAAAATTTACAAAGAAGGCCTGGAATTGTATTGGGGCGGCTACTATAAACATGCCTTAGAAAAATTTGAAGCAGTTCAGCGCATCTATCCAAATCACTCTGAAATCAAACAATATATTGCCAATTCCGAGAAAAAGATGAGCAGCAGTAAAACACTATGGTCTGATTATACGACCATCTTCTATATTGTCGACGGTGTTTCTGGATTACTAATCCTTGTGCTGCTCGTTTTCACCTTTGCTTTTAGGCCTAAAAAAACGGCAGTTGCAGCAGCAGTCCCATCCGCTGGATCTGCTAACCCCGTACCGGAACCGCAGCCTCCGCTGGCAGATACTAAAAATACCCTGACTGACCTAAACAATGATGGCAAAATTGATGTCCAAGACGTCCTGCTTGCCCTCCAAGAACACCAGAAAAAACAGAAAAAAGACGAAGAATAACGAAATTTCAATCTGGCGATAGTGGAAATGGTGCCTGACACCCTTTCCACTATTGACAACTGGGATGCAGTTTTAACACTGTATCCCTTTTATTTTTGTCTTCATCTCATTTAATTAGAATATTAAACCAATTTTTTTGATTTTATAAGGTATTAAATTTATGTTTATTTTCTGTGTTCACTTCAAAATTTATAAATTATTATCAATAGAATTATGGGATTGACTTACTGCTGGTGATAAAATGGATAGTATCTTACATATATAAAAAGATATGACTATCTTGGCAAAATTCTATCTGAAATTTGAGAGAAACCAATTAAAACTTTTTATAGCAGGTTCGCCCATTTTATTATAGGTTGTGATTCGCGTGATTTGGTTGTATGTTGTTTTTTCATATTTGTTTGGCAATATCATGTTTGGATATCTGGTTACAAAAGCCCTATTTCATAAGGACATTCGCCTTCATGGAAGCGGCAATGTCGGAGCCAGGAATGCCGGTCGTCTTTATGGGAAAATTGCGTTCATCGCTATCTTTTTCGGTGATGCTTTAAAAGGTGTTAGCGTCATTCTTATCGGTCGCTATCTTCATTTTCCTGAGTATGTACAATTGATTGGCTTGGGGATAGCGATTCTTGGTCATATAAAGCCGGTCACATTAAAGTTCAAGGGCGGGAAAGGGATCTCAACCTTTATTGGCGGGATGATTTGCTTTGAGCCGCTGCTTATACCCGTGATTCTATTGGCTTTTTTCGGTCTCTACCCTTTTACCAAAAGCTTTACGTTCTCTGGGTTAGGGGCATTCCTCTTTATTCCTTTTTTTTTATTTTTCAAGCATTATCATTGGTTAACCTGTGTCATTGAATTGGCTGTAATCGGAGGCATTTTTCTAGCACATTCTGAAAATATTAAAGAAAGGCTTAAGAACCACAGGCAATCATTATGAGAATTTTTTAAAATACCCTTCAATGATCATAAATTTGAACAAACTCTTCAATAAAATTATCAAATTTTTTCTGTGGAATTCCTCAGCATGAAACAAATGAGAAAATGAACTGAAAGAAGTCTTATCTAACGGATTAACACAGCCAAGTCAAGTCTTCTTTTTTGTTTACATAAAAGGCTAATGCGGGCAATGTCCACCCCCTACGGACACTGTCCACGAATGGTGCCTGACACCAATTACACTTTATTCAGCTTGATTGCCTCGTAAATGCTTTGATCGGTGATGTAGGGGCTTGCTTGGAGGTCTGAGATGGTGCGGGCAAGGCGAAGGATTTTGATTTGGGTACGGTTGCTCCAATTTTTCTTTATTGCTTGCTGCTGTATGGCTGATTGTTGTGTTCCTGACAAAGGGCTCGCTCTCAAAAGTACGTCATAAGAGATTCTACTATTACAAACTTCTTTACCATAGCGGTCATATTGCCTTTCCCTCGCCTGCTTCACTCTTTCCTGCACAATTTTTGATGGCTCTCCTGCACGTGCCATCGTAGTGTCATTGATATCGATGCATCGTAATGAAAGATTAATATCAAACCGATCTCTCAGCGGACCTGAGAGTCTATTTTGATAAGAGCGAATTTGCTTAGGTGAGCACGTACAATAATGAGTATTCGAGCCTGCATAACCGCAAGGGCATGGATTCATCGCAGCAATCAATACAAAGGAAGCAGGATAGGTAATCGAGGCGTGGGTGCGGCTAATCGTGATTAAACCATTTTCTAAAGGCTGCCGCAGCATATCTAATGTTTTTTTCGAAAACTCCCCGATTTCATCAAGAAATAAAACACCCCGGTGGGCCAAAGAGATTTCACCTGGCTTTGGAAATTGACCCCCGCCAATAATAGCGACTCCTGAGGCGGAATGGTGAGGATTCCGATAGGGAGGCAGATGACACTGTGGGTAAACGTTCCTGCTTAATTGATATAAGCTAAGCACCTCGAGTTGTGCTTCTTTTGTCAATGGCGGTAAAATGGACGGAAAGCTCTCTGCCAACAAGCTTTTTCCACAACCTGGAGGCCCAGTCATCAGAACATGATGTTCACCGGCTGCCGCTACCTCTAAAGCACATTTAGCTCTAGCATGACCGATAATTTGCTGAAAATCTAAATAACGATTATCTCCATAGCAGCTCTCTTCTTCAATCTTTTTAAAAACAGAAGGAACCCATTGACCTGCAAGGTGCCCGATGACATCTTTTAATGAAGAAATATAGATGATTTCTAACCCTTCAAAATCAAGAACCGGAAGATGATCATCAAAGGGGATATAAAGTTTTCTAATCCCCTGCCTTTTCGCTGCAAGCACCGCAGGAAGCAGCCCTTCAACAGGATGCACTGATCCGTCTAAGGAAAGCGCTCCTAAAAAACCCGTATCTTCTGGAATAACTGCCTCCAACTCATGCAAGCTAAGCAGCAAACCAATTGCCATTGGAAAATCAAACATCGGCCCAATTTTCTTTTGGTCCGCCGGCGAAAGATTAATGATAATTTTGTTACCTGATAGGACATAACCTAATGAACTAAGCGCTGCTATAATCCTCTCCTTCGACTCTTTCACAGCAGCATCCGGCAGACCGACAATTTTAAACGAGTCATTTCCTACATATGTCCCTACCTCCACATTCACCCGATAGCCTTCCATCCCCTTTAAGCCAATACTCGTTACTCGAGCCCACATGGAAACCACTCCCCTTCAAGTTTGATGATTTTTCCACCTTCCCAAAAAAACTTGTCCTTTACTAAGGCATTCAGATATTGCTGATAAAAGTGAGGTTGTGGGTCAGGAAAATACGAGAGGATTGCTTTGGGGTCAATATGAGGGTTTGCTTCACCGTAGAGATAAGCACGATAGCTGCTCCAAGTATACTTCTCAGGAGTTGTCACCATCCCAGCTTCCACCGGGTTTAAATGAATATATTTGCTGACATCAATCTCATATTCACGAGAGTTGAGGAGCTCGGCACCATAGCGCTTATCAAACACATGGCCCGAAAAATCGTACTTTTGGTTAATATATTTTGCATATTTTGTATTGAGATTTTTCATGATGATGCTGAGCGGGGTTTCTAATGTTTCGAACTGGAGATGGGTATGATTGGTCATTAAGCAGTAAGCGTGGAGATTAAAGGGGTAACGCTCCCTTGTTTCTTCTATATAATCCAGATACTTCTTATAATCTTCATCCTCAAAAAACAGCGAACTCCTTCTTATTCCTCTGCTGGTCACATGATACTTCGCACCTTCAAACCATAAACGAGCCCTGCGAGCCAAATCGATCACTCCTATTTAATATAATTATGAGGGAAATGGTATTAATGGTGTCAGGCACCATTTCCTTCTTTTCCATTATACTAGTAATTTTCACGAGGGTTAGCGATATTCATATATGTAACAAAATGTTCAAAGGCTTGGTATGGGTTGCTTTACGATTCGCCCATCCCTTTGGGTAGAAACCTTTTTGTCCAGAAAAACAACCAAGCTCGAAATTTCTCATGAACGTATAAAAAGTCTTGGATCCTAATATTTATTAATAAGGTGAAACGTTAATCAGTGGTTTTTTCCACCTCCCACTGATTGTTAGTTGCTCAATCGGGCTTTTACGAGGCGGTTAATCCCCCACTTATCCTTTTTTGTTCCATCAAACTTCTTGAGGTTAGGGCCTTACTGCCCGTTTATGCGGGATAAAGTCACATCATTTCTTACTTTCTATTTAGGAAATTATAGGCTCTTAAAAAGGAGCCTAAACTTAATATGCGAGGGGGAATGTCTCTGAAAAGTATAAGAATGATTCAAAGATTGCTTGGTGTCCTCCTTCTTATGTATGGGATTTATCTCATCTTCGTCACACAGGAGTTCTTTGGTACCTTATTAATCATTGTAGCCTTCTTAATTTTTCCAAGCTTAACCAAAGAAAAAAAGGGATCCTACAGCGATGATTATAGTTCTAATGAGCGTTACAGTGATTCTGCCTATGGGCACGACAGTTCCACAGGTGGTGGTGATTCAGATGGAGGCGGCGGGGACTAATTCTCCAAAACCAATCTCCCCTTAACACCACCTTTCAAACAGAAATGCCCCCGGTGACAGGTCATTCCGGGTGCATTTTTTGTATCCCTGATAGTATCACTTCGTTTTTGAAAAATAATACAGAAACCACACAGCATGATTTTGCTCATCTGCCGCTGCCCTTCTGAATACCTCTTTAATGAACGGGTCTGTCACAGCATCAGCTATTTCCATGTAAAAATCCACTGTTTTTTGCTCATCCTCTAGAGCAAACTCCAATCCCCTTAAATAAACTCCCGGACATTCCTCGGTTATTTTTGGCTGTGGATGCATACCTGTTAAACCTCGATAAATCTGGACAAACTGTTGATAATGTTTTATTTCATCCTGGCGAATCTCAAGGATTTGTTCCCGTTCCTTCTTATGTGGAGCCATATTAGCCAACCTGGCATAACAATCGATGGCACTATATTCCCCATTTATTGCTTTTTCAACATCATTGACTAAAGTATTCGACTGCCTGTTTAAGGCATCATAGAAATTTGTAAAAGGATACATAGAGGCGTACCTCCCCACTTATTTTCTTGGTATATCCTATGGCAAATCGAAGAATTGGGTGTGTGGTGGACATATTTTTCAAATACCTAACCCTGCCATAAAAAATTGTGGGCGGTACATTACGTTTGTGTGAATGAAATCAGCCTCCCACAGGAATTTTTTCATCAATTTATAATGCTTCCTACAAGAATAGCCTTATTCCCCGGGAAACTTATCATTTTCGACATTTCCCTTAAACAGCCTGCTAAATTTAACGTCAACTTTTCTATTATATTATGTTTTTTAACGCAGGAAATTTTATTTCTTTTTACAAATAGAGCTTAATATAGAAATATTATACATTTAGGGTGTAACCGTAAATTATTGCAGCACTTTAAAAATGCAAATTAAGAGGCATGAGGAACAAGTAGAGGGAGAATGACAAAGTTCATTTTTGAGGTTGTACCTACTCTTTTGAGTTACGAGACTTAGAGAGAAAGCTAAAATACATTGAAAAGGATAGCGAAAGCGTTTATTAGTATTCACGTGAACTCATCTATGAGCACCAACGTAAAGAGAATTGAACATATTATAATTCCGTAGACTGGGCCATGCCAGCAGCAAGCACACAGCTCGCCTCCTCCATTCAGGATGAAATTATCAAATTCACATATGCAGTTTTAAGAGGCATTAAGGATGAGAGTTTCAGAGTCATCAGAGGAAATCAAGTACCTCCAGTTTTGGTGGAAATCGAGTTCATCTCGAATGATAAAGAACGGGCAAACCTTGTCAGCAGCAGCTATCAAAAAAAGCTCTGTAACGGACTCCTAAACGGGGTACTGAAATTTTCCAATAAATAATCCTCCCTTACCTTATTCAAAGTTCTATCAAGGGACTTTGAATGCCAAAAATCCATATGCATAAACAAAAGCCGAATTTTACCAGGTCTATGCCTAGTAAAATCCGGCTTTTCCTTATTTTACGGATTCAAATCTTATGAAAGAATGCCACTACTAGCATGAAACAATAGATCCACACTGTCCACCCACACGGAATCACGTCCACGTACGGTGCCTGTCACCATTTACACTTAAAGAGTGTTGTTATCCTTGTCGTTTCCGGCGATAAGCTCTTTTAAGAATTGTAGAAGTTCGTCACGGATGCCTTCCTGTTGTAAGGCAAACTCGATTGTCGTTTTGACAAAGCCGATTTTTTCACCAACATCAAAACGTTTCCCCTCGAAATTGTAAGCGAAGACACGTTGAATTTCATTGAGTTTTTGAATGGCATCTGTTAACTGGATTTCACCGCCAGCCCCTGCCTCCTGCTGGTCTAAGAACATAAAGATCTCAGGGGTTAAAATATATCTTCCCATAATCGCTAGATTAGATGGGGCTTTTCCTGGCTTTGGCTTTTCAACAAAATGCTTCACTTGATAACGTCTGCCTTCCTGTTCGAGCGGATCGACAATTCCGTATCGATGTGTTTCATTCTCCGGAACATGCTGGACCCCAATAATCGACGAGAATGTCGCTTCATATTGGTCAATCAGCTGCCGTAAGCAAGGAGTATCGCTTTGAACGATATCATCGCCCAAAAGTACGGCAAATGGTTCATCGCCAATAAAATTCCGCGCACACCAAACGGCATGCCCTAATCCTTTTGGTTCTTTCTGACGAATATAATGAATGTCAGCAAGGTTGGATGTATAGTTCACCTTATTTAATAGATCCCATTTCTCTTTTTCAAGTAAATTTTTCTCAAGCTCAGGGGCAAAATCAAAATGATCCTCAATCGCCCGTTTTCCTTTACCTGTTACAATAATAATATCCTCTATTCCAGATGCAATCGCTTCCTCAACAATATATTGAATCGTTGGCTTATCTACAATGGGAAGCATCTCTTTGGGCATTGCTTTAGTTGCTGGTAAAAATCGTGTCCCAAGCCCAGCAGCAGGGATAATTGCTTTTCGAACCTTTTTCACAGTATGACTCTCCTTTAATTATTCATTATATGTATATTATGACAAAAAATTAAGTTTAACCCAAATCAATAACATATTTACCTAAATAATTATACCATAAGAACTTTTAAAAAATGTGACTCGGCATACTTTTCGTGGTGCCTGACACCCATTTTAATGTTATGATAATGGCTATATTTAAAAATACCAGTCTTTCACAATTAGTGCCTGACACCATAAAAGGATACTTTCCACAAGTGATGGACAGTCAACATGACACTAATCTGATATCTTTGGCTTGAAAGGAGATTTACTATGACATCTTTCATTCATGAGCGGAATGGTGTTTTTCATGCTGTTTGCTCGCTTGATTGCCCGGATCAATGTGGTTTGCTTCTGCATAAAGAAGACGGAAAAATTGTAAAAGTTGAGGGTGATCCACAGCATCCGGTAACCAAAGGACATATTTGCAACAAGGTTCGTAATATGTCTGAGCGCATTTATGATGTGAAGCGTTTGAAATATCCGCTTAAACGGACTGGTTCCAAGGGTGATGGAAAGTTCATTCGTATCAGTTGGGAAGAGGCCCTCAGCACAATTACTTCTCGCTGGAAGGAGCTTATAGAAATAGATGGGCCGGAAAGCATTTTACCCTACAGCTTTTATGGCAACATGGGGAGGCTCAGTGCCGAGGGAATGGACCGCCGTTTTTGGAATCGCTTGGGCGCTTCACGGCTGGATCGGACGATTTGTTCATCGGCTGGATCGGTTGGCTATCAATATACGATGGGCGGCAGCCTCGGGATTGACCCTGAGGATACAATTCATTCTAAACTGTTCATCTTCTGGGGCATTAATGCTGCCAGCACCAATATGCACCAGATAGCCCTGGCGCAAAAGGCCCGTAAGCAGAACGGAGCCAAATGGATCGTTATCGATGTTCATAAAAATCAAACTGGCAGAATGGCAGATTGGTTTATTCCGATTTTACCAGGGACGGACAGTGCCCTCGTTCTAGGACTGATGCACATATTGTTCGCCGAAAATATGGTTGATCAAGAATTTTTGCAAAAATATACTGTTGGCTACGAAGAACTGCGCAAGCATGTCATTCAATACACACCTGCCAAAGTTTCCGAAATCACCGGAGTCCCAGTCAGTGACATTTACAAGCTGGCGCGAATGTATGGCGAAACATCACCTTCCTTTATTCGTATCGGCAACGGACCGCAACATCACGACAATGGCGGTATGTTCGTCCGCACGGTCGCATGCCTGCCTGCCCTAACCGGACAATGGCTTGTAAAAGGCGGCGGTGCCATCAAAGGAAATTCTGCCTATCTTGCACCAAATACTGAGAGTTTGCAAAGGTCTAGTCTTTTGAAAAATAAACATACGCGTGTTATTAATATGAACTTGCTGGGAGACGCTTTATTAACGTTAGACCCGCCTGTAAAATCGTTGTATGTGTATGGATCGAATCCTGCCTTAGTAACACCCTCTAGCAATAAAGTCAGAAAAGGCTTGGAGCGTGAAGATTTATTCGTAGTGGTCCATGATTTATTTTTAACAGAAACGGCTAAGTACGCAGATATTGTTCTACCAGCAACATCATCCTTTGAAAACACGGATTTATACACTTCGTACTGGCATCATTACATACAAATTCAGCAGCCGGTTATCGTACCATACGGGGGGGCTAAATCGAATGTTGACGTCTTCCGTTTGCTTGCAAAAGAAATGGGATTTGGTGATGAAGCAACCTTCGCAGAAACGGAAGCAGAAATGATTACCGGCGCGCTGAATAACCCGCGAAATCCTTATTTAGAAGACATCAATTACTCCTATGTAGTCGAGCGGCGATACGTAAAAGCCAAGGTAAAACCATTGTTTCCCGGGACACTTCCGACTCCGAGTGGAAAAATAGAGTTATATTCTGAGAAAATGAAACAGGATGGGTACCCGCCGCTGCCAACCTATATTCCGCTTGTGAACCACGGAGACCACTACTTTCAATTTGTCCCAGGTCCAAATCACAACTTTTTAAACTCTACTTTTTCCAATAATGAGAAGCATGTTGAGTTGGAAAAAGAACTGCGATTGCATATGAATCGGCTGGATGCCCTAGCGGCTGGAATTGAAGATGGAGATATGGTACGGGTGTGGAACAGTCACGGGGAATGTGAGATAAAAGTTGCGGTTGGAGATAATGTCCTTCCGGGGGTTGTTGTGACACAAGGGATCTGGGCGGACGAAGCAGCCGGGTCTCACGAAGGTTTAAGTTCCAATAGTTTTCTAATAAACTCTCTAACTCCCGATCGTATTGCTGATATGGGAGGCGGGGCCACCTTTTTTTCAGGACGGGTAAGTGTGGAAAAAATATTGACTAGCTAGCCTCTGTTTTTTGGGGTCAATAACTTTTATTAGCGACCGGTCTTCCTTGTTTTTTACCTTTTCGGTAGCCTATAACCTCTATTGGTGAGTGTGGTCTTTAAATTCTTCAATCATAATAACTATTTAAACAACACTTTGTCTCTAAATATAAAAAAATGCTGCGAGAATACACAAATTCCCACAGCATTTTATGGTATTGAACCTTATTTTCAAGTAATTGGAAAATGGTGCCTGACACCCTTTACAAGCTTTCAACGCACTTTATATGATTATTGGTGTCAGGCACCATTGAATTGCACCGATGGATCTATGCGACTTCTTCTCCGCTTTTGAACGCTTGACGGAGCCAGTTTTTTCCTTCGACGAGTCGTGTGACGAGCATGGCACAGACGGTGTTTCCGGTTGAGTTAAGGAGTGTAGCCGGTGCATCAATGATGGTACTGATCACGGCGATAATAGGCAAGGTTTCTGGCGGGAAGCCATAAACACTGATGATCAGCATTTCCCCAATCATCCCTCCGCCTGGGATCGCACCCATCACCGCACCAACTAAAAAGGCAACCGCAAGAATACTTAAAATATTGGAGATACTTGTTAAATCCTTACCAAATAAAGCAAATAGAAAGACGATTTTCAGTACGCCGCCAAAGACGGAACCATCTTTATGGGTGTTCGCACCAAGCGGGACAATCGTTTCCGCAATATCCTTAGGCACCCCCATTTTTCGAACAGCGGCCAGGTTCACGGGAATACACGCTGCACTCGAACAAGTCGCAAGCGCCGTAACCGATGGTGTGATAGCATTTTTCCAAAACACCTTGACCCCCTCCTTACCCCCAGCGATGAAGGCATAGAGAGTGAAGAACACAAAGTAATAAATGACTGTCAAAATCAAATACAGGAAAAACGAACGGGCATACCCTTCTAAAATTTGCGGACCGAGCTCGCCGATGACAGCGGCAAAATAGCAGCCAAGTCCGATTGGAGCATAATACATCACGATGCTGACCATCTTCATCATGACCCCTGTAGCGGCAGATAAAAAGTCAGCAACCGGTTTTGCTTTTTCGCCAATCATCGCAGTTGAAATGCCAAAAAGAAGTGAAAAGACAATTAGCTGGAGCATATTACTGCGCGATAGCAATAAATTAAAATCTGAAACAGTGAAAGTGGCAACCAAATGATCAAGAAACGTTAATTTCTCTGTGTCCGTTTCCACCGAAGAATGACTCATGGCCTCTTTAATTGCAGCAATATCGGCATTTTCAATCGGATGAATGATGGACGTACCCATTAAGCCGAGAATGGCTGCAACAGAAGCGGTCACAAAAAATACGACTAAGATACTGCCCATAATTTTACCAAGCCGTTTCATGCCATTCATGTTCGCAATCGCCGAAGCAATGCTGAAAAATACTAATGGCACGATAATCATGAACATTAAGTTGAGAAAAAGATCCCCTAACGGCTTTACGACCGCTGTCTTTGTCCCAAAAACCAATCCAGCTGCCCCGCCGATAACGATGGCAGCCAGTAGAATCAAGGTAAATCGATAATTTTTAAAAAATGATTTCAACAAAATCCACAGCCTTTCGACAACAATTTACACATGAAAATCATACCCAAATTCTCTCCCTAGGTAAATGGCTTTATTTTTAATAGATAATTCTAATAACTACCCTCCCCTTTTTAGAAAAATAGCCCCTAACAGTGTCAGAGAGCTATTCCAGCCGAAAATGATAAAATATTAGAACCATATACGAACACTTGATATCCCTACTAGGGTTCATTGCAACTTTTTGTTTTGCCCGTTTGGCCAGTTCACTTGACAGATCGTTATCAGGCACGACGATGGCATCTTTAAGAACGAAAAACTTTTTGAGCTGCTGCTCTAATTCAACTGTCCGAACACTTTCATCTTATATATAAATATTACCAGTCCCTTCATCCTTTGCCTTTTGAAGCACTTTAGAAATTTCCCTTCTGTTAGAAAGAAGTATTTCATGTATAATAGGATAGATTATCTAACTAAGTAAGGATAATAATTTATGCACCATCCGCTTTGAAAGGAATGAACAGCAATGAAGAAAAAACAGATGATTTTTTTCGATATAGACGGAACCCTTTTGAATGAGGAGAAAAAATTGCCTAAGTCTACCAAAAAGGCGATAAATAGATTAAAAGAGCTAGGCCATGAGGTGGCCATTGCGACCGGCCGCGCACCATTTATGTTTAAAGAGCTGCTAGATGAGCTTGGCATTCATTCTTTTGTTAGTTTTAATGGCTCATATGTAGTCTACAAAGGAAAAACGATTTATCAAAATCCGCTTGATCAAGAGGAACTCCACCTCCTAACACAATTTGCCAACAGCATAAAAAAACCTATCATTTATGAAAACCATGAAAAGATGTTTGCGAATATGGAGTCCCATCCACACATTGAGGAAGGGATTGGTTCCTTAAAAATAAAAGATAAGCCGATTTTTGATCCACACTATTATCAAGGCAAGGAAATCTATCAATCATTGCTTTTTTGTAATGCTGTGGAGCAACCTGCGTATCAGGAGAAATTTAATAAATTTGAATTTGTCAGATGGCATGAACATGCAGTAGATGTATTGCCTGCTGGCGGTTCAAAAGCAAAAGGAATAGAAGCTTTAATCAACTATTTAAACATACCAATGGATCAGGTCTACGCCTTTGGTGACGGACTGAACGATATCGAAATGCTATCGTTTGTCAATAATAGCATTGCCATGGGTAACGCCGTCGATCAAGTGAAGGACGTTGCCAAATACGTAACGAAACATGTTGATGAGGACGGGATTTTAAGAGGATTAGAATTAGTGGGTTTATTGGACGAGGAAGCCGTTTAAACATATATAAGCGGAAACTTCCATTGCGTGGTGTATGGACTGGAGCCCTTCGACTGAGATAATAGAAAGCAGAAAAGCGGAAGTGCCTTGCCAAGGGGCTTATGCCCCTGACTCACCAAGGCGCTGGAGCTAGAGCTTGATGTTCTCAAACTCGAAAATTCTATATCTACTTATCTTATAATAAAAGCAATGCCCCAGCTGAAGGCGCATTGCTTTTTTAATTAATATTGTTGATTCTGGTGCCACTTCCAGGCATCGGCAATAATTTTCTCTAAATTCCGCTCAGCTTTCCAGCCTAACTCGGAGAAAATCTTATTAGAGGATGCTACAAGTCTTGCCGGATCCCCTGCGCGGCGGTCGGCCATTTCTACGTTCGCCTTCACACCTGTGACTCTTTCACATGTTTCAATAACTTCCTTAACAGAATAGCCAAGTCCGTTACCGAGATTATAAATCTCAGCCGACTTCTTCCCTGTTAACAGGGCCTTAAGTGCAAGGATATGGGCGCTCGCTAAGTCCGTCACATGAATATAATCACGGATACAAGTACCGTCCGGAGTATCATAATCAGATCCAAAAACAGAGACTTTTTCCCGCTGGCCTAGTAATTGCTGAAGGACTATTGGGATTAAATGAGTTTCCGGGTCATGGCTTTCACCAATTTCAGCGGATTCATGGGCGCCTGCTGCATTAAAATAACGCAATATCACATATTTCAGCCCATCAGATGTTGAAAGGTCAGAGAGAATTTGCTCAACCATGAGTTTTGATTGACCATAAGGATTAATCGGGGTAGTGGCACTTGATTCATCAATCAGCGCAACATCAGGAATTCCATATGTAGCTGCAGTAGAAGAGAAAATAAAGTTTTTTACCTTAAATTTCAACATCACTTTTAATAGTGTTAGAGTTGAAGCTACATTGTTTTGATAATATTTCAAAGGATCAATAACAGACTCCCCTACTAAACTACAGGCAGCAAAGTGCATAACGGCTTTAATTGGATAACTTCTAAAAACCATTTGAAGATCTTCTTCATTGCCGAGGTCCCCTTTTACAAATATGGCTCGGCTATCAACGGCCGAGCGGTGTCCCGTCGACAAGTTATCGAGTACTACGACATCTTCTTTTACAACTAATTCCTTTACAAGATGGCTACCAATGTAACCAGCTCCGCCAACGACGAGAATCATATTCATTTCCCCTTAGCTAGAATTTTACTCACTTTTTCTATTATAGCATTTTGGACTAATAGCCGCTTGTTTTTGCTATTTACTAATTATTTCCGATCACTATTATCTACAAAAAGGTAATCTTAAAAGTCCAATTCCCCTCCAAGAATTTTATCAGTACAAACTACTAAAGGTCGAATTTCTCAAAAAAATCAGTCTTCTTTTCATAGGAATGGACAAGTCAAGACAGACACCCTAACAGAATACTAGTTTTCCCATATCATATAAATGTACAAGCATTCTATTGAAAAGGAGGAGTTTTAATGAAGCTTTATTTAGACCCCGGACACGGCGGTTCAGACCCCGGTGCCCAAGGCAATGGATTAAACGAAAAGGATATTACGTTAGATATTGCGCTTAAAATATGCTCCATCTTAACCAATGGTTATGAAAATATTGAAGTTATGATGAGCCGTACCACTGATGTCAGTAAAAGCCTAAGCCAGCGAACAAACGAAGCAAATAACTGGGGTGCTGATTATTATTTGGCTATTCACATCAATGCCGCTGACGGTTCTGCCCAAGGATATGAAGACTATATATATAGTAAACTTTCGGACTCATCCACGACAGCAAAATACCAGGGGATTATCCATGGAGAGGTAATAAAGATGAATCAGTTGAAAGACCGCGGCCGGAAAAAGGCAAATTTTCACGTTTTACGCGAATCAACCATGTCAGCATTTCTATCAGAAAATGGCTTTATCGACAACACCCACGATGCCGCCTTAATAAAACAAGCATCTTGGCGTCAAAACGTGGCCCAAGGTCATGCAAACGGGATTGCCATTGCCTTTAATCTAAAAAGCAAACCGCCGGTACCAACGGATCCAGGTACAGGAACACTTTACAAAGTAATTGCAGGATCATTCCAATCAAGAGAAAATGCTGATGAGCGTGTTGCTTATTTGAAATCAAAAAGAATCGATGCATTTGTAAGTCCTACAACAATTTCAGGTAAAACCTGGTACCGAGTACAAGCTGGAGCATATTCAAACCGAGATAATGCCGAAAAACGTTTAGAAGAAGTAAAAAAGGCTGGCATTGCAGATCCTTTCCTTGTTGCCGAACATTGATGCCCTGCCAGCAATTCTGTAGTGAATTCGCCCCATTTATCTCCCCTTTTGAAGGACAAACTTGCTGCCACCTGTTAAATTTGTCCTTCATCCCCTCTATTAACCATGATGTATCTCCTTTGGTTTCATTTGCCCTTTTTATCAAAAAATATGTCACTCCATGTCCAAATAGAAATACAAGTTCCAAAAAAAAGAAATCACAAGTCTAGAGCACTATGGGTAGACATTCAAAAGATTGGACAAAATAAAAATTACTATTGATAATTCAGCTAAAAACGAATAATATAATTAAGTCATAAGAAAATGTTCGTATTTACGGAGGAATCACCATGTTTAAACTGAAAGAGAATCAAACGAATACAAAAACGGAACTATTGGCAGGAATAACGACCTTTTTTACCATGGTTTATATCGTCGTGGTAAACCCAGTCATTCTCGCAGATGCCGGTGTTCCATTCGAACAAGTCTTTTCAGCAACCATCATCGCCGCTTTGGTCGGTACACTTTGGATGGCGCTTTGCGCAAATTACCCGATTGCCATCGCACCGGGTATGGGACTGAACGCCTACTTTGCCTATTCTGTCGTTGGCGGCCACCAAGGTATTAGCTACCAAACCGCCTTTGCCGCCGTCTTCATCGCAGGTATTATTTTTGTCATCTTATCTTTAACCCCTTTTAGGGAAAAATTAATTGAAGCCATCCCAGAAAACCTTAAGCACGGAATTACCGCGGGAATCGGATTATTTATCGCCTTTATCGGACTGCGTCAAACAAAAATTATCACTGCACATCCGACCAATCTAGTCGGTTTGGGTGACCTTCATTCCCCATCAGCGATTTTAGCGATTGTCGGGCTTGCTGTCACACTGATTTTAATGGTACTTAGGGTCAACGGTGCATTATTTTTCGGAATGATCGTTACAGGGATAATCGCTTATTTTACCGGCCAGTTGACTTTTGACAAAGGGATTATGTCGCTTCCTTCTCTTCCTGAAGGGCTGATTGTTGCGAACCCAATTACAGCACTGACTGACGTGGTTCAGCACGGTCTTTATGCCGTTGTGTTTTCCTTTATTCTAGTAACCATTTTTGACACGACCGGTACCATGATTGGGGTCGCAAACCAGGCAGGATTAATGAAAGGAGACAAATTGCCCCGTGCCCGCAAGGCATTACTCTCTGATTCTCTTGCAACAGCGGTCGGCGCCATGTTTGGGACAAGCCCGACAACGGCCTTTATTGAATCGACTTCAGGTGTCGCTGCCGGCGGCCGGACTGGTTTAACCTCCTTAACCGTTGCCGCTTTGTTTATCGTATCAGCTTTCTTCGGACCGCTCGTTAGCGCTGTTTCCGGAATTGCCGCGATTACAGCACCTGCCTTGATCATTGTCGGCAGCCTGATGATGGGTAGTATCGCCAAAATCCATTGGAACGAGCTCGATGAAGCCTTTCCTGCATTCTTAACCGTACTAAGTATGCCGCTTACCTCGAGTATTTCAACCGGAATCGCACTCGGATTTATCAGCTTCCCGCTTTTAAAAATCACCAAAGGCAAATGGCGTGAGGTTCACCCACTCCTATATCTGTTCGCGGTATTATTCTTTATTCAACTAGCATTTTTACAGCATTAAAAAAAGATCCGTCTCTCGCTTTTTAAGTGAAATGTCCTTTACTAAGGGTACACTTTATAAGAGAGATGGATCTTTTTCTTTGTAAACAAATAACTCAACAGATTGTCAAAATTGGGCGCCGTATCTTGGTTAGAGCTTATCTTGGAACCAAGTTCAAATAACCTAGAACACATGAAGCCTGGTTCTACAGGATTGGACCCCCTTCCTACAACAAAAAAACCGCCCCATCTACTAGATAAGGCAGTTTTGCTTTAGACCCTTAGTAATTTAACTATTTGACCTGGTTGGAGCAAGGGAAGAAGCGGTAAATCGGCTTTCACAACTTTTCCAACCACATTGACTCTCTCATCGGCAGGTAGGTCTTGTAACGTAATCTGGATCTCCCCGCGGTACCGTCCATAACGGTCATTATCCCTCGTAATCGTGCCCATTGGACGCGGTCCCGTTTTCTCGGGAACTACTGCATCAGCACTTCTCGTATCCATTAACCGGAGAACGTCACGGGAAAAATCGGGACGGAGATGGAACTCTCCTTCTTGAAACCCATCGATTCGAATCGAGACCCGATGATGATGGTCAAATTCAATTAGTTTTTCTAAGAGGCCGACACTTACTTCCGGATCGCCGATATACACATCCTCGACACCCGCCTGAAACAATTCAAGCGCCGCCATAAATGGATCAATCATCCGATGGCTTTCCAGCGTTGGCAGCCCTTCAAACAGCGGACCGCGTTTCTCACCGTCTCCTGAAATATAAGCACTAACCGGAATCCCATACCGTTTAAAAAGTTCATTTTGTGAGTGAAAAAACGATTCAGCTAATCCGGTTTCTCGCCGAGGATAGAAATTATGCCAGGCCAGCAGCTGGCTAGCTGTTAACCCTCCCTCAAACAGGGCACGTAAATCATCCTCAAATAAAATGCTGGAATTCAGTGCAAGCTTGAAATCCTTAGCCAAGTTCAAAATCGTTTCATTCGAAAAAAAGTCATCCAACCGCAAACCGATTACCCCTAATGACTTTAATGCTTGTAAGTTAGCTAATCCCAGATGTGCAGGTGTTCGTGCCGATACATCCGCATAAACCTCTACTCCAACTTCCTTTGCCGTTTGCAGCAGTTTTTTCGCGCGGCTGGCTAAATCCCCGGACTCTTCAGGAATGTGAAGCGAGGTAAACGCCCGCTTCACACCCATTTTCCCTGCTAGAGCAATCCGAGTCTCTGCTAGCGGATCATTTAAATAGAAGGAAATACCGATCAATCAAACTCACCGGCCATCTCATCTTTAAAACCGAATAAATAGGTAAAGGCAAAACCAGCTGCGTACGAAATTAATACCCCTGCTAAATAAAGAAGGACTTGACCTGGTACCACAAGGAAGGCAAGCGGTAAGCCAGACACCCCAACGGCGATGGTGGCTATATGAAAGACAGCCTGGAACGCTCCGCCGACACCAGCCCCTAAACAGGCAGTTAAGAATGGTCTTCCTAATGGCAGCGTAACACCGAAAATAAGCGGTTCACCAATTCCAAGAATTCCCGCAGGTAGTCCCCCGCCAATCGCTCTTTTTAAGCGAGTTTTCTTTGTTTTAAAATAAATTGCAAACGCAGCTCCAACCTGGCCTGCCCCACCCATTGCTAAGATTGGCAGAAGCGGGTCATCTCCTATTGTATTAATTAACTCAAGATGGATCGGTGTTAAACCTTGGTGTAAACCCGTAACAACGAGCGGCAGGAAGGTTGCCCCAAGGACGAATCCTGCGACTACACCACCAACATCAAGTAAAGATGTTAGTCCTTTTGTGATAATATCTGAAACAAAACCACCAAGCGGCATAAATACAAGATAAGTAACAATACCAGTAAGCAATAAAGCAACCGTTGGCGTTATAAATAGATCAAGAGATTGTGGCACATAACGACGAACTCGTTTTTCAACAAAGGCAATAAAGATGGCCGCAAAAAGAACGCCAATTAAGCCCCCACGTCCAGGTAGCAATTCCGCCCCGAACAATTTGATTCCCGCAACAGCAGGGTTAATAATTAAAATGCCAGCAAGTGCTCCAAGTGCTGGTGACCCGCCAAATTCTTTCGCTGCATTAATACCAACTAAAATCCCAAGGTAACCAAATAGTCCACTGCCGATGACGGATAGAATCGTAGCAAGTTGCGAATCCCCTGCCAGCCATCCTGCCTGGATAATTGCCTTTGTTACCCCAGTAATCAATCCTGATGCCACAAGTGCTGGAATTAATGGGATAAAAATACTAGAGATTTTTCGTAAAAACAGCTTAAATGGAGTGGCATTTTTTTTGTTAATTTCAGCCTTTTTAGTTGCAGCCTTTTCTTTTAAGTTAATCCCGCCCGCAGCATCTATTAATTTACCAAACTCTTCTGTCACTCTATTTACTTTTCCAGGTCCCAAAATAATTTGTAGTGTCTCTTCTTCAACAACCCCAAGTACCCCGTCAATTTTCTTAATAGCGACCTTATTGACTTTCGACTCATCGTTTGGTGTTACACGAAGTCTTGTCATACAATGTGTGTAATTGCCAACATTTGCGGGCCCGCCTAATTGTTCAAGAATCTTTTCAGCTAATATTTTATTCTCTCCAGCCATGTTATTTCCCCTTCTCTCTGTTGTTAATTTTTTTTGAAAAAATAAGAAACGGAATGGTGTCCGCATCACCCCCTGTAATGATTATTTCCCCTCTTTGATAAACCGAATGGCTTCCCTTGTTTGATCAATCGAGTTAATCGTTTTCTTATACTGAACGGTTGCCATCGACAAAAACAAAATATCAATTATATAAAGCTGCGCCAGGCGTGATGAAGTTGCTGCACTTCGAAACGGTGCCTCCCCGGAATACGAGGTAAACAGTTTAATATCAGCGAGCGATGAGACGGATGATTGTCCGTATTTTGTTAAACTAATCGTTTTCACGCCGTGCTCTTTCGCTAGAGACATAACTTTACTAACCTCTGCTGTTTCCCCAGAGTGAGAGATTCCGAACACTACATCATCCTTATTAGCATTAGCAATCAAGGTAGCGACAAGGTGTGTATCTGTAAAAGCGGTTGCATTTTTATGAATCCGAAGGAATTTTTGCTGTGCATCCTTCGCGATAATATTAGAAGCGCCAATTCCAAAAAAATGAACATTTTGAGCAGGCAACAAGGTTTGAACAGCGTGTTCCAATTCATCATAATTGATGATCTCTTCCGAATCACGGATGCTTTGGATACTATTACTCGTTGTCTTCTGAACGATGGAGAAAAAGGATTCACCTGGTTCAATGTCGCGGTACCCTTGTTCAACAGGCTTCACTAAATCCCCAGCAATTCTTACTTTTAAATCTTGAAACCCGTTTAAGCCTAAGGACTTACAGAGCCGAATAACGGCTGCCCCACTTGTATTCGCTTGAATTCCGATGTCATTGACAGTATTGTTTAAAATACTATGAGGATTTTCAAGAATAAATTCTGCAATTTTTCGTTCAGAAGCCGGAAGCTGTTCAAGCATATTCTGAATCATTTTTAAACCACCTGCTGCCACACCTAAAACCACCTTTTCATCTACTTCATTTTTTAACTATTTGAATCGCTCTTTTTACATAACCATTTGCATTTACTAATAATTGTTCTGCTTCCTGTTTCGTTGTATTCGTCTTAATCATGACAATGGCTGTTTTCACTTGTAAATCTGCATGCTCTAATGTCTCCAACGCCACCTCATAAGAAACCCCGGTAATTTTGCGAATGATGCCAATTGCCCGTTCCTTCAATTTCTGATTGCTCACATGAACATCAACCATCAAATTTTCATAGGCTTTCCCTAACAGAATCATCGAAGAGGTGGAAATCATATTCAAAATCATTTTATGCGCAGTTCCTGATTTCAACCGAGTTGACCCCGTAAGAACCTCTGGACCGACAATTACCTCGATTCTTTGATCGGCTTCCTGACTAATCGCCGCATTTTTATTGCAGGAAAGGGCAACTGTTTTCGCACCAATGCTTCGTGCATATCGAAGAGCTCCAATCACATATGGTGTCCGGCCGCTTGCAGCAATGCCAATAACGGTATCATTTTTCGTCAGCCCCAATGCTTTCAAGTCGCTGACACCAAGCTCCGGATCGTCCTCCGCTCCTTCCACTGCTTTTAAGATAGCTCTTTCCCCTCCTGCAATAATTCCTTGGACCATTTCAGGTTCAGTGCTGAATGTCGGCGGACATTCAACTGCATCAAGCACCCCTAATCGGCCGCTTGTGCCTGCACCTAAATAGATCAAGCGCCCACCGTTTTGAAAGGATTCAAATACAAATTGAACTGCTGCCTCGACATCAGGTAAAACTTCCTTTACCGCTAATGCCACTAATTGATCCTGCTCATTCATAATGCGTAATATATCCATTGGGTTTGCTGTATCTATCTGCATAGAATGTTCGTTTCTCGATTCTGTCGTTAATAATTCGAGTTTTTCTTCCATCGTATCACTGACCTCCTGTTGATCTTTACTGCGTTGTAAGCGGTTACTGTATTTTTATTATATGTCTATTGAAATAATAATTCAATATTTTTTTCGAAAAAATGAAATGGTATTTCAATAAATTATTTTACTCAATTGATATAAGCGAGAGGCACTAATCTAACAAATAACGGCGGATGGCCTTTGCAACGCCTGCTTCATTATTATTTCCCGTCACCTGATCTGCCACTAGTTTTACCTTTTCCGGTGCATTCCCCATGGCAATCCCTAGTCCGGCAACGGAGAGCATTAGCAAGTCATTATAATTATCGCCGATGGCAGCCGTTTGTGCGGGCGAGATACCATGCTGTTCCGTTAGCTTTAATAGGGCAGCTGCCTTTGTGATACCGCTTGGGGCAATCTCTAAATTAAGAAAATTGAAGCTGCTGCTAATTTCCATATCCTCGACCTGTTCAACAATTACCTTTGAAAAATCAGCAAGCCGATCCCCGTCATCAAATACCGCTATTTTAGTAATTTTAGGCTGATTTTCTTTCATATATTGATAAAAATGATCTATGACCTTAACCTTGCAGTTTTTTCGAAAACTTTCACAGTCTTTAAGCCTGCCGCCTGTTTTTTCAAGGCTAGGAATATTATTCTCAATCCAGTTCTCATTCCATTTATTTACCGTCGGAACCAGCAGCGTATCTCCTTCATAAAAATGGGCATAAACGCCTTCCGCCTCACATAATTCCCAGAAATATAAAAGTGATTCGTGCTGAAATACAGCTTGCTCTTTCACCTCTCCGTTCTCATCGAGCATGATCGCACCATTGTAGGCAATGATCGGCTCTCCCTTTAGGCCGATGGTATTGGCAATCCATTTTGTTGAAAGCGGTGAACGTCCGCTGCAAATCACTACCTTCCCTCCTCGTCTGCGGTACTCCTGAATGGCTTCGATCGTTTCAACGTCAATCTCTTTTTGATCGTTTAATAATGTACCATCCAAATCAGTGGCTAATAGTGAATATTTCAATAGTATTGCTCCTTTTGAATTAATATTTTATAATTATTATATATTTATTAAAATAAAATTTCAAAGTGATTCGTTTTCATAGAGCAGGAATAATCCGTAAGTAAATTACACGGGTAGGAATGGGGGAAACCACATGCTTTCGAATGAAGTAAAAGAAAAACTGATATCTATTGTAACCAAGGAAAATTTCGCTGATTCCAAAACAGAACGTTTAGTCTACTCATATGATGCAACACCAAACTTCCAGTCTATGCCGGATGCCGTAGTCAGCCCGCGCAATACAGCAGAAGTTTCGGAAATCCTGAAGATTTGTAATAAATATAAAGTTCCGATTGTACCGCGCGGCTCGGGTACCAACCTATGCGCTGGAACATGTCCTACCGAGGGCGGGGTTGTTCTTCTTTTTAAACATATGAACAACATCACGGAAATTGACGAAGAAAACCTAACAATTACCGTACAGCCTGGTGTCGTCACACTTGATATGATTCATGCCGTTGAAGAAAAAGGTCTATTTTACCCACCTGACCCAAGTTCAATGAAAATCTCGACCATTGGCGGCAACATCAATGAGAACTCCGGCGGCTTACGCGGCCTCAAATACGGTGTAACGAGAGATTATGTCATTGGTTTAGAGGCGGTATTGCCGAATGGCGATATCATCCGAACAGGCGGCAAGCTGGCAAAGGATGTCGCAGGTTATGACTTAACCCGGCTTTTTGTCGGCTCAGAAGGAACGCTTGGTGTCATTACGGAAGCAACATTAAAACTCATTCCGATGCCGGAAACACGGAAGACCATGCTTGCTCTTTATCAAGATCTTAATGCTGCCGCCAAATCCGTTTCAAAGATTATTGCCAATAAGATCATTCCGACCACACTTGAGTTCCTTGATCAGCCAACATTAAAGGTGGTCGAAGACTTTGCCCAAATCGGCCTGCCTACCAATGTGCAAGCTGTGCTCTTAATTGAGCAGGACGGCCCTCTTGAAGTTGTCGACCGGGATATGAAAAAAATCGCAGAAGTGTGTAAGCAGGAGAATGCCGTTTCAATTCAGACGGCCGCTACTGAAGAGGAAGCCGATGCCCTAAGAACCGCACGACGCGCGGCACTTTCCGCCATTGCCCGCCTGAAGCCGACTACCATTCTCGAGGATGCAACGGTTCCAAGGTCGGAAATTGCCAATATGGTGAAGGCCATTAATGACATTAGCGAAAAATATCAGCTGACGATTTGTACCTTTGGCCATGCAGGTGATGGGAATCTCCACCCAACGTGTGCGACCGATGCAAGAAACCATGAAGAAATGGAACGCGTTGAAAACGCATTTGCCGAAATTTTTGAAAAGGCAATTGAACTAGGGGGAACTATTACCGGAGAACACGGGGTCGGAGCCATGAAGGCTCCATATCTCGAATGGAAGCTGAAGGCGGAAGGAATCGCCGCGATGAAAGCGATCAAGCTGGCGTTTGATCCTAATAACATAATGAATCCAGGGAAGGTTTTTGCCAAAGACAGCAAGAAACGTGTGGTGATCACAAGATGACGACGGTTCAAGAACAAGAAAAGATTCAAGAACAATTTAAAGCACGAATGAACGAGGATGAATTGCTAAACTGTATGCGCTGCGGCTTTTGTCTGCCAACCTGTCCAACCTATATTGAATCAGGTTATAAAGAATCGCATTCACCTCGGGGAAGAATCGCCTTAATGAAAGCGGTTGTAGACGGGGTGATTGAACCGGATGAGGATTTCGAGCGTTCACTTGAACTTTGCCTAGGGTGCCGGGCCTGTGAACCCGTTTGTCCCTCAGGTGTCAATTATGGGCATTTATTAGAAGACGCAAGGGATATTATTAATCAAAATAAGAAGCATTCTTTGCCGGTACGAGCCGTCAGAAAGACGGTTTTTCAAGGGTTATTCCCGCACCCTGAGCGCATGCGATGGACGGTCGGCATGCTTGGCTTCTATCAGCGTTCCGGAATCCAAACGATTGCCCGAAAAATCGGCTTTTTAGGCCTTTTGCCTGAAAGCTTAGCCACAATGGAAAAAGTATTACCTAATGTGCCAACGATGAAAGAGATGAAAAATCGGCCCGAATATCTGCCGGCAATTGCCGAAAAGGTTCACAGGGTTGCTTTTTTCAGCGGCTGTTTAATGGATACGATGTTCATGAAAACAAACGACTCAACGATGAAGCTGCTTCAGTTAGCCGGCTGTGAGATCGTGATCCCTAAGAATCAAAACTGCTGTGGTGCCTTGCATGGTCACAGCGGTGAAAAACAAACCGCTAAGGATCTTGCCAAACGAAATATTATGGCCTTTGAAGATTTAGACGTGGATTATATCATTACGAATGCCGGCGGCTGCGGTGCGTTTCTCATTGATTATGATCATTTATTGAAGGATGACCCTGATTGGCGGGACAGGGCAAAAGCTTTCAAAGAAAAAATAAAGGATATTTCCGAAGTATTAGCGGCGGTTGGTTTTCATAAAAAGGTAGAATTAGAGCTTCCAGCACAGATCATTACCTATCAGGATTCCTGCCACCTAAGAAATGTCATGAAAACAGCTTCAGCGCCAAGGGTTTTGCTTCAAGCAATCCAAGGGGCTGAATACAAAGAAATGAAAGAAGCGGATCGCTGCTGCGGTTCTGCCGGAATCTATAATATTGTCGAGTCCGAGATGTCGATGGTGATGCTCGACTATAAAATGAATCAGGCAAAAGCAACATGTGCAACCACCATTGTGACAGCCAATCCTGGCTGCCTCTTACAAATGCAACTTGGCATTGAGCGCGAGGGCTTATCCACCAAAATGCGCGCTGTTCATATTGTGGATCTATTAATGGAAGCCGTAAGAAAAGCGTAAGCGGGATTAAGTAACGATTATTGCCGCTAGTTAGTACTCCTTTTCTGATTACTTGCCTAAGGACGGGGACAATGAAACACCCACAGTTCCCGTTTGGGGCTTTTTTTATTCTCGACGGGCACTCTGGTCTCTTGACAGTGACCGAACGAGACATCTTTTGGCCTCGACGGGCACTGTCGCACCTTAACAGTTTTCATTCGGGGCTTTTTTAACCAACTTTACTAATAAATATTTGCAAAAAATATATTTAGTGTATTCCATTCTCGATGTTTAAAAGAATTCAAAAATTTCTCTTGATTGCGTGACAGATACCTCAAATAGGATTAAAATCATCAATAAAGAAAACTCGCTGACGGGCCAACCCCTTAGGGAAGTTCAGGAGGCGCAGATACAATTTTGCTTGACAGGAAAGTTAAGGAGGCCGCCTAGATGCAGCTTAGCAGTGAGGAAATAGAAATTTTAAAAATCATTGAAGAGAATCACAAACTATCAGTAGAGTCGATCGCATTAATGGCCATGTGCAGCGAAGAAACGGTCAGGAATACGATTGAAAAATTAGAGTACGAGAAAATAATTATGAGTTACCCTACTTTAATTGATTGGAGCAAAGTCGAGGGGCAGGAAGGCGTCATCGCCATGATTGATGTGAAGGTTACCCCCAAGCGTGGCGTTGGTTTCGATGAAGTTGCCGAGAGAATCTCTCGTTTTCCTGAAGTGTCATCCTTATATCTCATGTCGGGTGCTTACGATTTGTCGATCACTGTAGAAGGAAAAACAATGAATCAAATCGCGGCCTTTGTCTCAGAAAAACTATCAACCATTGAAAACGTCGTTTCCACCACTACCCATTTCATGCTAAAAAAATACAAACATGATGGCGTAAGTTTTAACAGTGGGAATGATGATAAAGACTGGAGGATGGTGGTTTCACCATGAAACATGACTATGAGCACTATCTTTCACAAACAGCCAAGGAGCTTCAGCCCTCTGGGATCAGAAAATTTTTCGATTTAGCCGCTAGCATGGAGGACGTGATTTCGTTAGGCGTCGGTGAACCGGACTTCGTGACACCCTGGAGCATTCGCGAAGCGACCATTTTATCGATGGAGCAAGGCTTTACTTCCTACACAGCCAACGCCGGACTGCTCGAATTAAGGGAAGAAATCACTACCTACTTAGCAACAAGATTTGGAGTTCATTACGACCCAAATAATCAAATTATTGTGACAATCGGAGCAAGCCAGGCAATTGACCTTGCCTTTCGCGCTATTTTGAATCAAGGCGATGAGGTTCTGATTGTCGAACCTGCCTTCGTCTCATATGCTCCATTGGTAGCGATTGCCGGGGGGAAACCAGTTGCCGTTTCCACATCACCTGCAAATGGCTTTAAGGTAACAGCTGAACAAATAGAGGCTGCGATTACCGAAAAAACAAAAGCCATTTTGTTGTGTTCCCCAAACAATCCGACCGGTAGTATGTTAACAAAGGATGAACTGACTGAAATTGCCGAGATCATCCAAAAGTACGACTTGCTCGTTGTATCCGATGAAATTTATGCGGAACTATCTTATGACGAAGACTTTTGTAGTGTTGCCGCGATTGAAGGTATGTATGAGCGGACTATTTTAATTAACGGTTTTTCCAAAGGCTTTGCAATGACAGGCTGGAGATTGGGCTTCCTGGCAGCACCGAAGGAATTTTTCCAGGTCATGCTAAAAATCCACCAATACACGACGATGTGTGCACCGAATATGCTTCAGCGCGGTGCCGTCGAGGCACTGCGTAATACCTATCCCGAAGTAGAATCGATGCGAAACAGCTATCGCCGCAGGAGGAACTATATGGTACAAACTCTAAATCAAATGGGTCTAGTATGTCACACTCCCGGAGGCGCCTTTTACGTCTTTCCATCAATCCGTTCTACCGGCCTAAGCTCCGAACAATTTGCCGAGGAGCTGTTGATGGAGGAAAAAGTAGCCGTCGTTCCCGGCCATGTTTTTGGTGAAAGTGGCGAAGGCTATATCCGCTGCTCCTACGCCACATCTATGGAGCAGCTGCAAGAAGCGTTAAAACGAATCCAGCGTTTTATTGAAAAGAAGGGAGTTTATGCCGACAGCCAGTCTGAAAAAGTTAAAGCACGCTGAAAAAACAACCCAGGTGAAGGACACTCATCTGGGTTGTTTTTCGGATAGAATGGGACAATTTTTTCCACCAATCAAAGGGTTTTAACTTTGCATAAAAGAAATAATATTAAGAGAGAATATCCAAATTTAAGGATGGTGGTGTGGCATGCTTAAACAAGGGAAGCTTTTACTAGTCGGCTGCCTTCTGGCAGTAATTGCTGGCGCAGGGGTTATTATTATACAAGCCACCCAGGAAAAAGAAGAACTAAATAAGGGAGAAGAGGCAATGACCACTAATGTTCACATTGATCCGGAAATTGATTTGAATAGTAACAAAGAGATTACCATTATCATTCATTTTAAAACAAAACCGGCAAGGGCAGCTGTTGAGCTGGCAAAAATGAAGGGTGTGCCCCTTACTTTGGAACAAGCCGAGCAGGAAGTAAAAGAAAGCCACCAACGGTTTCAAGCCGATGTGAAAAAATATTTAGATAGGGAGCATATTCCATATTCGATAACCCACTCCTATACTGCTGCTATTAACGGCGTGGCAATGCGGCTGCCTGCCAGTGCGATTCAAGCATTGCTGCAATCAGCAGAAGTTGAAGCCATATATGCTAATAAGGAAATCAAGTTGATTCCTCCAGTGAAGCCGTCTTAATGTTAATGACTTACTTTTTTTGATTCCTTCACAGCCTTCATTTACCATCAAAGCTCGCTTTCGCCTTTTCGAGACATGTAGATCACCGCTTCTCCTTTAGAAGAATTACAAACAAAATTAGCTAATTAAAAGCAGTATCGCAAAGAAGTTACTTGTAAAAGAATTTTTCCAACCGCCACTGCAAATACTGAAAAAAACTAAACTAGGTGATAAAAATTGAAGAAAATCGTTTTTATTCGGCATGGACAAAGCCTTTTTAATCTAGAAAATCGATTTACTGGCTGGGTGGATATCGATCTTACAGATGAGGGCTATAACGGGGCGCGTGAAGCTGGGGTAATTTTAAAAAAGCATGGATTTACCTTCGATACAGCCCATACCTCCGTTCTAAAGCGCGCTATCCGAACGCTCTGGATTCTTCTGCATGAAATGGATTTAGTGTGGATTCCTATCTCGAAATCGTGGAGATTGAATGAAAGACATTATGGCGGTTTACAAGGGATGAACAAGGATGAGGTAATGGTCAAATTCGGAGAAGAACAGGTCAATGAATGGAGGCGGTCAGCCAGCGTCAAACCACCGGTTATTTCCGCAAAGAATCATCTAGCCGATCAAGCCGACCCTAAATATGCCGGAATTGGGGCCGAAAATGTTCCCTTAACTGAAAGCCTTCTTGATACCGAAAAACGGGCATTAGTTTATTGGAACGAACAGATTGTTCCCAATCTAAAACAAAATAAACGAATTATCATCTCGGCACATGGAAATACCTTACGAGCGCTCGTGAAATATCTCGATCATATTCCCGATGATGCCGTGGCAAGCCTAAATATCCCAAACAGCACGCCGCTCGTCTATGAATTAGACAATGACCTAGAACCAATCAGACACTACTATCTTACCCACGACGGAAAAGCTGGTGAAGATACGATACCACGGCATATCGATTTGAGCGATCCAAAAAATTGCGATTGGCTCGGGTAAAAACCCCATGCCTGGGTTGCAAGCAGGCATGGGGTTAGACCTCTATCACATTCATTTTAATCACACAAAAAATCACAGCTTCACCCTTTTACCACTTTTCCACCAAAACACATTCTCCCGATACCATTCAATTGTTTCAGCTATTCCCGTCTCAAATGAATACTCCTGCTGCCAGCCCAATTCCGTCATAATTTTGATTGGATCACTGGCGTAACGGTAATCGTGCCCCAGGCGATCAGGGACGTATTCAATTAACTTTTTAGACACACCCAGCTTCTCGATAATCAGATGGACGATTTCATTATTGGTCCATTCATTATCGCCGCCAATATTATAAATTTCACCGGCACGGCCGTAGTGCATGACAAGATCAACACCCTTGCAATGATCATGGACATGCAGCCAGTCTCTTACATTCCCCCCATCCCCATAAATCGGCAGCCGATTACCCTCCAACGCATTCGTGATCATCAATGGAATCAACTTCTCCGTATATTGGTACGGTCCATAATTATTGGAGCATCTAGAAATATTGACATGCAATCCATAAGTTTTAAAATAGGCAAGGACAAGCAAATCAGCCCCGGCTTTACTAGAAGCATAAGGACTATTCGGCGAAATAGGAGATTCCTCTGAAAAATAACCTGTCTCCCCCAGCGAACCATAGACTTCATCCGTTGAGATCTGAATAAATTTACTAATACCAAATTCCTTCGCAACATCTAATAACGTTTGCGTCCCTACAACATTGGTTTGTACAAACAACTCCGGATGCAAAATACTCCGATCCACATGAGATTCAGCAGCAAAATTCACTATCACATCAATATGATGCGTCAGTACCACATGACGTACCAATTCACGATTTGTAATATTCCCTTTAACGAACGCGTAATTTTTCCGATTCTGGATATCCTCTAAATTCTCTAGATTTCCTGCATACGTTAATAAATCATAGTTTACAATGTGATAATGAGGATATTTATTCAGCATATATCGAATAAAGTTACTCCCAACAAACCCAGCTCCGCCTGCAACCAAAATATTCATAGTAAACCCCTTTCACAAAGGTTAATATAATACTATAATATCACGAAAATTCAAACAACTCCCCTTTTTTTAAAAGGAACTTCGAAAGGTGACTAAACAAGGGTTGTCCTGCTACCCTAGCATAATCGCTTTTTGCTAAACTCTGTTAACATAAATAAAGAACCAAGGCTGTAGCCAAGGTTCCCATTTCCATCCTTATTGTTTCTGTATACTAGCTGTGTGAGAATCAAACACCATAGCCATTTGGATTGTTTTTCTGCCATCTCCATGAATCCCTGCACATATCTTCAATTCCCCTTGAAGCAGCCCAGCCAAGCTCCGCTTTCGCTTTTACTGGATCCGCATAGCAGACTGCCACATCACCTGGTCTTCTATCGACAATCTTATAAGGGATCTTCACTCCTGATGCCTTTTCAAAAGCCGAGACAATTTCTAATACACTATAACCAGTTCCTGTTCCTAGATTATAGTCCTCTACACCATTAGCGGACATGACTTTCTCAAGTGCTTTTAAATGGCCTAGAGCGAGATCAACAACATGAATATAATCCCTTACACCTGACCCATCAACCGTTGGATAATCACTGCCAAACACTTGTAATTCTTTCAATTTACCCACAGCAACCTGCGTAATAAACGGCATTAAGTTATTCGGAATTCCGTTTGGATCCTCGCCAATCCGACCGCTCTCATGAGCACCGATTGGATTAAAATAGCGCAGTAAGGCAATGCTCCAGCCATTATCTGCAACATATAAATCCTGCAAAATTTCCTCTATCATCAGCTTCGTCCGGCCATACGGATTGGTTGCACTAAGTGGGAAATCCTCTGAAATCGGCACTCGTTCAGGCATACCGTACACGGTTGCAGATGAACTAAAGACAAGATTTTTTACACCGTATTTTTTCATCACTTCACAAAGAATAAGCGTGCCAGTAATATTATTATGATAATACCGAAGTGGAATCGATACCGATTCTCCCACTGCTTTTAATCCGGCAAAATGAATCACAGCCTCAATTTGATTTTCAGAAAATACATTTTCAAGGTCATTCCGGTCGAGTAAATCTACCTCGTAAAACGTAAAATCTTTTCCTGTAATCTCTTTTACCCTTTTAAGTGATTCAGGTTTACTGTTAGAAAAATTATCTAGAACGATTATTTCATAGCCTGCATTTAACAATTCAATACATGTATGACTTCCGATATATCCGGCTCCGCCTGTGACTAATATAGACATTATTTTTTCTCCTTAATTGTAATAATTTTCACACATACTTATGAAAAATCACTCACCTGTTATCATCTATTATACACCACTACCAAGTTTAGTTAAAATAGTGACATTTCAAAAACCATTTCCTCTATACGAGCAATCTAATACGCCTATAACGATGAATCTCATCACCACTAATATGAATATTTATTTCCCCCTTATTAAAAAAATTCTTGTTATTTTTCAATATTTGAACATTTTAGACATACAAAGTAGAAATCAAATCATAGCCCGTTTTTAGTTTAAGCTGGATACGGGACTGCCCCTTGTTGAGACACTAAAAATATACTAGTATACTAAATAGATAATCAATATAACTTTGATGGCGAAAGTCTTAATTTTTTTAAAGACCTGTTACCAAGCATCATGATAGGGGGAAAAAATGAAACAGGAAGGTTCAAGATCCATCGTACTGCCGCTTACCATTTCGATTATTGCCATTTCATTTTCTGCTATATTTGTAAAATGGTCAGATGCACCTGCTTCCATTTTGAGTATGTATCGGATGTGGTTTGCGAGCATTTTAATGGTACCCATCGTATGGAAAAATCGTCATGAATTCAAAAAAATAATCAATAAAGATTGGTTCTTTTTATTTTTTTCCGGCTTCTTTTTAGCGTTACACTTTGTCCTTTGGTTCGGGTCATTAAAGTTAACCACGGTTGCAAGTTCAACCATCATTCTTGCCTTGCAGCCGATTGTCTCATTGATTGGCGGCTTTTTATTTTTTAAGGAACGAACGACTGTATCCGCATTGATGACGATGGGAATTGCAATTGTGGGGGCGATGATGATTGGCTGGGGAGATTTCGGTTTAAGCCAGGATGCCATAATGGGCGATATTCTTTCGTTTTTTAGCGTCATCTCCGTGGTTGGCTACTTATTAATCGGTCAAACCATCGTGAAAAAAGTATCACACTGGCTTTATAGCTTTTGTGTCTTTTTCTTCGCATCTATTGTTCTGACAATCTATAACGTATCAACAGGTGTTGCACTTGGCGGATATCCTGCCAAGGAATGGGGCATCTTCCTTTTACTTGCCACCGTTCCGACTGTCAGCCACGTGATCAATAACTGGCTATTAAACTATGTCAATGCAACTACGATCTCAATGAGTATTTTAGGCGAACCCGTTGGATCGACGATATTAGCCTATTTTTTACTACATGAGCATCTCGTCAGTTGGCAAATTGCCGGCGGTCTGCTCGTGCTCCTCGGTGTCTTTTTCTTTTTAAGCCAGCAGCGAAAACCGATTCCGGAAGTAATACAAAAAAGAACCTATACTAGAAATAGGAAGACCCTTGGATGATAAATCTAAGGGTCTTCTTCATCATTTGGCGAATGGAGTTCTGCTTGCATAACATTCATACTTTATTGCCTAATTTTCTTCATTAAATCTAGATACGGGCACCTATAGACCTTATTAAATTCCTTTTTCTCTCTTTTTACCCTATTAAAGAAACAGCTGGGTGCCTGACATCATATAGGACATTTTTCCTTTGTTTATAGGAAAATCTGCTTATTTTTTGCATTTTTCCAAAAAAACTATCAATAAATAATACAATGGAAAAAGGTAATGAAAATAATGGAATTTATTCTAAGCAGGTCCCTCATGCAGGGTAGACGGATAAATGATCTTGCCTCAGACATTAGAAACAGTAAAAACAGTTTAACAGTTGTGAAAGGTAGCCTTGGCCAAAGCTGGAAGGCCACTGAAATGGCGTACATCAACAACCATTTCGACCAACTTGCAGCAGAGATGTCTAGAATAGCAAGTGAACTAGAATCGATTAGACACGACATTCAAACGACAGCAACCGAGATCAACAAAGAAATAGAAGAAAAAAAGGCAGCAGAAGCGAAGGCCAAAGCGGAAGCAGAGGCAAAAGCTAAAGCTGAGGCTACAGCAAAAGCTAAAGCGAATCCATAAGGAACCAGTGGACTCAGGAGGTGAAAACATGTCCCAAATCAAGATACACACTGACAGCGTTGAACAGATCAGAGGTCTTGTCCGACATAATTCTGAAAAACTGTCCACAGCCAAAACTAGCTTGCAATCCACCACCCATCAAATCGACAGCCGCATCTTAGTACGGAACAATATCAGCGGTCGGCTCCAGGCTGCCCACTCATCGCTCGGCAAAATAACAAAACAAATGCACGAATTAGAAAGCTTTTTAAAACGATCGGCAAATTATTAAGATGAAGCTGAGAATAAAATCATATGTACAACTGACTGGGGTCAGCTTGCCCGGGATTCTTTGATGGGTGCTGCAGCAATGGCGGTTGATCCCAAAACCTTTCTTCGCCAGGTAAAGGCCTTTCCTTTAGACTACTTCGTAAAGACGGCAAAATCTTAATTAAAATTGTAAGAGGAAAGGTAAACAGCCACCAAGATTTTTCGAAGTTTTATCGCTTATTAAAGGAGAATCTTGGCGGAACGAGTAAATGGAGCAGGCGGTTCGTAACTAGATTAGTAAACGAAGGTGTTCCTATTTATGACGAAGTCCGTGGTCGATACTTTAACAATCGCAATAAGTTTGTAAATACTTAGTTTGATGACTTGAATAAGGCTATTCAAAACGTTGGTAAGGATGATATCAAAGTATTGAGCAGAGCCGTTAAGGATACTTTTATTGATGAAGTAAAGGTTTGGGATGATTTTAAAGGCTGGAAAAATGCTCAAAGTCTGACCAACACCGGAAAAGCTTTGGGTATCATTGGTACTGGTTTTACGATTTGGAGCAATGTAGAGGATAATTTTCTCGATAAGCATACAGGGGAGTGGAGCTATAACTCAGGGAAATTAAAAGAGTTTGGCGTCAATCTTGGTGTGGACATTGGGTTAGGAGAAGGTGCAGTCGCCACAGGGGCTGCTTTAGGATCGTTGTTCCTTCCTCCTGTCGGAACAGTCGTAGGAGGAATAGTCGGTGTTGGAGCCAGCGCCCTCATCAACATTAAATTTGGCGGCCCGCCTGCTGAAGGCATCACAGACCGGGCAAAGGAGATTGTCAATCACCCGATTAAAACAGCGAAAGCGATTGGAAGTAAGATATCCAATTCACTTAAAAAAATCTTCTGGTAGGAGAATCATATGTTAAAAAACTGTAACGAAGCAGATTTCTATGAACTTAATCTCGTAGCATCCGGGCGCCTAAGCCCTAGCCGTATCTCAAAATTCTTTTGGGCAACCTTTATTTTTAGCGGGATCAGCACCTTAGTTGTTGCAGTCGGAGCCGGCTCCATGATGTTTATTGGTGAGGCATGGATTCAATTTATTAGGATTGATATCTATGTATTATTAGCTCAGCTCTTGATAGCGATTTTTTTCTCAATTACCAAATATGCGTATAAGTTTCAAAGATTACAGTCTGTATTATTAGCAATCCTCGGATTAAAGTTTTCTCTCGATATGTATAAAGCTTACTTTCTCATGTGTGAAGACAGGCTAGCACCAGGGTATATGTGGACAACAGGATTCATTCTCATAGGCGGCGGTCTTGTCTATTTAGTCCTATCGACCTGGAGAGGGGTTAGAAGAGTTCAAAAAGGGACGTTCCGAAAAGGCGAGAAATTACTCTACGATTTTCAAACATCCAAAGGACATGTTAGCCTATCATTTGTGATCGGGGCCACTATTTTTGGGGGCTCTATCTTTAAAGCGATTTCAAGCAACAGTTCTATTTTGCCTTATGGGATGGCAGAAATATATGTGTTTCTCGGTATTTGTGCCCTTCTTCAATATGTTGTTGCCATTGCCTGGCCTGAGTTTTTTCTAGTGGCCTACTGTAAATTCCGGTTCGATTCCTTTTTGAAAAAGCCTCCTACAAAACTAGCTGAAAGAGGATTGAAACGATGAATATTAAACGAAAACCCGTTATTTTCCATAATGTCATTCGTGCTGCAGCAATGAATTAGAGCAAGCAACACCAATCTTCCTCGTGGTATCCGGTGATGAAACGTTTCAATATTCATTTATCAAAATCGGGGTTAGCCAGTAAGAAATACACTACTTAAAAAAGACCACTCTCCGCTTTACTTTGTGAGAAGTAGTTTTATTTTTCTACCTTCGCATATAAAAGAAAATTTTCACCACTTAATGGGGAAATTGTCTTTTATATGCCTTTTTGAGGATAAATCTCATTAGTAATCTATCGAATTTGTCTTTAATAGACCTTCTTGAAGACAAATCTCTCTGATAAATCTCCAAATTTGTCTTTAATAAGCCTTCTTGAAGACAAATCTCTCTGATAAATCTCCTAATCTGTCTTTAATAGGCCTTCTTGAAGACAAAATCTCTCTGATAAATCTCCTAATCTGTCTTTAATAGGCCTTCATATGAACTAATCTCTCTAGTAATCCACCTATTTTTGACCTTCACCTTTATGAAGGACTAATCTCTCTGGCATTCTCTCTTTTTTGG
>NZ_JBALPG010000015.1:4238-23830 GCF_036965245.1 Neobacillus drentensis | reverse complement strand
TTCATCCCTCTTATGAAGGTCAAATCTCTCCGGGAATCCACCTTTTTTGGCCTTCATCGCCTGAATAGAAGTTCGGCGGGAATCAGTTCCTCACCCCTCGGATTCGATTTTTGTCAATTTTTCGACTCTTGTTGGAAATTAACTGATTTCCCCGCTGTTTATAGTAAAATTCTTTTGAAGTTTAATCGAATGATAAGGAAAATATCATAACCGTAATCCCCCATTTGCCTCTGTATAAGAAGAGAAGCTAGATACAGTGACCTTCGCAAGAGAGGGCAATATGGCCATAAAATTCCGTTAAGTGAAAGTATTCTTAAATACTTAAAAGGGATGAGAGAAAATGAAATATAAAGGCAGGATAGCGACATTCTTTTTGGTATTAGGGATTAATTCTATTCATATGGCTTATTACTATATTCGAGATGGTTTCATAAGTGGGATGGAGTATATAGGATTACCTTTTTTGGTCATACTTTCCTTGTGGTTAGGGCGGCAATATGATCGTGCAAAGTTTCTTTCTGAAAAAGATGCTCTAACCGGGATCTATAATAGAAGATACGTTGAGGGCATTTTTTTTAAAATTAAAGCTGCGGCTGATCGAAAAGGACATGGGATTGCCGTTCTCTTCATCGACGTCAATAACTTTAAGACAATCAACGATCATTTTGGACACAAAGAAGGAGATAATCTTTTAAAAGCTATTTCCAGCCAATTGAAAAAAAGTAGCAAGGATACAGATATCGTTGCCCGTTGGGGCGGAGATGAATTCATCATACTCTCCCCTGGTACCTTGAAAACAGACAACACACATGAATTGATGGAGCGAATACACCAGAATCTAAAAATGATTTCAACAACCAATATAGAAATCAGTGTTTCAATCGGCACTGCAATATACCCTAGTGAAGGAAATACACTCGATGATTTATTAAAAATAGCGGATGAAAAAATGTATAATATGAAAATCCGGCTTAAAGCTTTATGCTGAAACACAGCAAATTTCCGGATATTAAAACAAAAAGTTTGAAGACCTCTGCATAAATGCGGGGAATTTTATGAGCATATGCTTAAAAATGACGTGTGAAATCCGCATGTCATTTTTTAATGAACGAATACTTCCTCATCATCCCGTTTTTATATGACATAGAATGAAAACAAATGTTAAAAATCCAATATTCATATGAAATCAAGGGAAAACAACAAAAATCCGCTTCCAAAAATGCTTTTTGAACAAAAAGATGGATACGTTTAGGTTTAAAATCTCTCCAAAAGTGAAATTGTGCAGTTCGCTCAAGCGATCTAATCCCGATATGGTAGAAGTAACCCGGGAATACAAGGTAAAGCGCGCTTTCTAAAAAGGAATTTTCTAATGGAAAGCTTTGAGCAGTTAGTAGAACAGTACAAACCAATGATCCACAAAATCATCCACTCACTAAACATTTACAAAAACAAAGAAGAATTTTACCAATTGGGGCTTATCGCCCTTTGGGAAGCCAGCAGACGCTTTGACCCCAAAAAGGGCAATCTTGCAAGCTATGTTTACACGTATATTAAAGGGTATTTGCTCATGGAATTGAAGAAAACAAGCAAGAATGCGGAAAGAAGTTTTTACCCAAAAGAGGAATTCTGGGGAACCATCGAAGACCTCTCCCCCTGCTGCCCTTTTGAGAAAGAAACTTTACTCTCCTATTGTACAAACTTAACACCTAACCAAACAAAATGGGCAATCTATACCGCCCTATATGGCTTATCAGCAAGGGAGATTGCTGAAATGAAAAAGGTATCTGTCTCTGCCGTAAAAAGCTGGCGTACAGGGGCACGGGAAAAAATAAAGGTATTGGTAATGGAGTGAAATTTGGAATTAAGGAAAATTCTTCTCCAATAAATATTTTTACACTTGGAGCAGTTCCCCCAAAAAAATAGGTACTAATGCCCTATAAACCGCTTTCATTTTGAATTATAATATTCTGTAAATAGCAGTGAAAATGGTTATAATTCAACAGATCCGCATGTTACTGATTCGATCAGGCAGGGCGACACTAATAAAAGGGAACATCCTTTTTGTTAGTGTTCCCCTGCCTTTTTTGATGTTGGCATTTCTATAAGTTACACAGTTTGAATAAGCTTTATGCTTTTTCAATAAAGGATTTAATTAAAGCGGAAGGGGGATTTTTAGACAATAAAAAATCTTAGTACGATTTTTTGAGAGAAAACAAAATTTGAAAGAAGAGGTGGCAAAGTTGGCAAAAAGGAAATTGTTTTCTAAGGCTATCATTTCAGTTTGTTTAGTAACCGGACTAGTCCTTCCCCTAGACATTCAAAAGACGAGTGCTAAGGAAGGAAATGAAAAATACGTGTTTACTGTATCTCCAACCCCGAAATCGATTGAAAAAACAGGGAATGGCTTCCCGCTTAATCCAACAGTTGGATTGGTTACTGAAAATGGAACAGATCAATCGGCAATTGAGGAAGTAAAAACCGCTCTAAAAAAAGCTGGCGTTAAAACCATCGTCGAGAGTAACATAAATGCTCCCCTTCTCAATGCTCCTGTGATTATTTGGCTGGGGGAATTTTCAGATGAAGCTGAGTTAAAAGTTATTAAGAATAGTACTGGGCTTGATGATTTGGCTGTAACAAAGAAAGAAGAGTATGTTGTCACTTCTATACATGGCGAAGAAAATAAAAAGCATATTGTGATTTCTGGGAAAGATGGAACCGGTACATATTATGGTACCAAGACATTCAAACAAATGATTATCGAACGAGAAGGAACGGATTGGATTCCTGAAGTCGAAATCCACGACTGGCCAACAATGCCGACACGAGGAGCGATTGAAGGTTTTTATGGCGAACCGTGGTCACATGAAGATCGCTTAAACCAATTGAATTTTTACGGCGAGCATAAAATGAATAGCTATATTTATGCGCCAAAAGATGATCCATACCATCGTGATAAGTGGAAGGAACCCTATCCTCAAGATAAAATAAAAGAAATTGAACAACTTGTTAAGACTGCACATAAGAACCATGTCACCTTCACCTTCGCAATTTCACCAGGAAATACAATAACTTATTCAAGCGATGCTGATTTACAGGCTTTAATCAACAAGGCCCAAGCAATGTGGGACGTCGGAGTTAGGTCATTTGCCTTATTCCTTGATGATATTGATCCAAATCTTCGCTCACCAGAGGACCGAGCGATGTTTGGCAAGGATGCAAACCCTCCTGCAGCCGCACAAGCCTATTTGCTAAATCGTTTTAATGATCAGTTTATCAAAAAACATGAAGGGGCGGAGCGTTTAATTACCGTGCCGACAGATTATTATCAAGCGGGTACTACCCCTTATCGAAAAAGATTTGCCGAATTGGTTCAACCTGATATCGTCGTTCAGTGGACGGGAATTGGCGTCGTCGCTCCTACAATTACCACTGCTGATGCCGATAAGATCCATGAAATTTTCAAGCACGACTTATTAATCTGGGATAACTATCCGGTAAATGATTTTGACCGCAATCGTTTATTCCTCGGCCCATTAGTTGGAAGAGATGCAGGTCTTACTCCTGAACATGGCGTCATTGGTCTAACAGCCAATCCAATGAACGAAGCGGAGGCATCGAAAATTCCGCTATTTACTGTAGCAGATTATACATGGAACCCGGAAGCCTATGACCCAAGTGACTCATTGGAAAAGAGTTTAAAGGAATTTGCCGGAGCCGCTTATGAACCATTAAACCTGTTTGTAGAATCTTCCTATTCTACCAGTCTTAATAACTATAAAGAACCGATTTCGGAAAAATTAAAGCCGCTAATGGAGCAGTTTTGGTCAGCATATGAGGCCAAAAATGGTCAAGCAGCCGCAGACGCTCTTTTACAAGAATTCACGAAGCTGAAAAATACACCGTCTCAACTGCGAAAAACCATGGAAAATCAGAACTTCCTAGAAGAAATCGATCCATATCTAAATAAGATGGAGCTTTATGGAGTCGCAGGCGAAGCAGCAATTAAAATGGCCCTAGCGGAACAGGAAAATGATACACAAACTGCAGAAGAGCAAAGAACATTACTTAAAAATACGATGACAGAGATGGAGAAATACCCGCAAAAGCTAAGCTTGGGCGTCATCCCAACCTTCCTTGACCGAGTTATTAATGGTGTGAATTTAGCAGAAGGAAAAACCGCCACAGCTTCTTCATCAGAAGTCAGCTGGCTAACGCCTGATTTAGCAGTTGATGGAAACAACAATACAAGATGGGCCTCTTTATATACAGATAATCAATGGATTAGTGTCGATCTTGGTCAGCTCTATTCTATTAATAAAGTCGTGTTACACTGGGAATCTGCCTATGGAAAACAATACAAAA
Organism: Neobacillus drentensis; assembly: GCF_036965245.1. Lineage (GTDB taxonomy): Bacteria > Bacillota > Bacilli > Bacillales > Cytobacillaceae > Neobacillus > Neobacillus drentensis_G. The sequence goes on along the minus strand of NZ_JBALPG010000015.1, from coordinate 19,468 downwards.
TCCAGGTGTCACAGGATGGCAGCCAATGGACGGATGTCTATACAGAGTTAAACAGTAATGGGGGAACGGATGAAATCAAGTTTCCTTCAACAGACGCAAGATATGTAAGAATGCTTGGCGTGAAACGGTCAACAAGTTGGGGCTATTCTTTATACGAATTCAAAGTGTTTAACTCCCACAACTAAATTTAGTGCTAATTTAAATAGTAGAAAAACCGGGAAGTGAAATCAACTTCTCGGTTTTTTTTATAATATTTCTAAAACACATAGAAAGTTTCCATATTTTTTACATACCAATCAATCTATAATTTTGATACAATAGAAAGCAATTGTTTAACATTTTGTAAGTTTTTAGGAGGTTTTTTTCTGCATGAGATCTCAAAAAAAGAAAAGTAGAAAATGGGTAAAGGTGACCGCTTCGATCCTTCTGATCATGTTAATTGGCTTAGGAGCGTACGGGTACACTGTATATAAATCATTGAATAAAGCGGTTGACGCGATGCATCAGCCAATTGAGCGAAAACAATCTGAAAAGCGTAAGGATGCTGTTTCACTCAAGGCAAAAGATCCGTTTTCCGTCTTACTGCTTGGTGTGGACGAGCGTGAAGGTGACAAAGGCCGATCTGATACGATGATTGTCTTAACGGTCAATCCAAACACCGAATCAGTGAAGATGCTTAGCATCCCAAGGGATACACGAACCGAAATTATCGGCAAAGGGAAAGAGGACAAGATTAACCACGCCTATGCGTTTGGAGGAATTCCAATGGCGATGGATACAGTAGAGAACTTTCTTGATATTCCCATTGATTATTATGTCCAGATGAACATGGAAGGATTCACGGAAATGGTCGATGCCGTTGGCGGTGTCACCGTCCAGAATGATTTAGATTTCACCCAAGATGGATTCCATTTTGCAAAGGGAGAGCTAACTTTAAATGGTGCTCAAGCCTTAAGCTATACAAGAATGAGAAAAGAAGATCCTCAAGGTGACTTTGGCAGACAAACAAGACAGCGCCAAGTAATCGAAGGAATAGTCAAAGAAGGGGCCAGTCTCTCAAGCTTAACGAAGTTTTCCGATATTTTTACTGCCCTTGGAAATAACGTAAAAACGAACCTTACATTTGATCAAATGGTATCCATTCAAAAAGGGTATTTAGATGCCGGAGCATCCATTCAGCAAATGGAGATTAAAGAACAAGGTAAAATGATTAATAACATCTATTACGGACTAGTGTCAGCTGAAGAAAAGCAACGAGTGCAAAACGAATTAAAGACGCAGCTGGAGCTGTAGTTAAATGTAAAAAAAGTCCCCTCTCGAAATCGAGAAGGGACTTTTTTCTATTAGCGATGGTTGGCCCTGTTTTCAAGAGCCGCAATGGCCATGCTGACATTTGTAGGAGTAATTTCACCAATTGGCATGACATGGATGGATTCCTCTGGTACAGCTGATTTTGCAGCAATACGAGTCAGTACATCATCATTGATGACCGAAACACCTAAATCAGTGAGAGATATTGGCAACCCAAGCCGCTGAAAATAAGGTATTAGCTGATCGATTTCCTCCCACTTACTTTCCAATACGAGCTGGACTAGGATTCCGTAAGCCACTTTTTCCCCGTGTAAGGCATGATGGGTTTCCTCCAAACCAGTCAGCCCATTATGGATCGAGTGTGCACCAGCAATTCTTCCATAATGATCACCGTATCCACCAACCATACCTCCAAGTATGATAATAGTCTCAATAACTTTTATAAAATCTGCATTCAAATTTCCCGTTTTCGCTGCAGTAATCGCTCCTTCTGAATGTTGAAGCAGCAGGTTTTTACACTGTCTTGCTGTAGAGTGAGAGATTTGCAATGGCACTGGTTTGTTTTCAATGCCTGCCATTTGTACATCGGCTTCATACCATTTTGCCAGCGTATCACCAATACCAGCAATCAGCATGTTCAAAGGTGCTACCAGTAAAATTCTCGGCTCAATTAACACAAGGCTCGCACTAACAGGGTAAATATCATAACGAATAAATGCACCAAGCTCATCATAAATCACACTGATAGGCGTCCATGGCGAGCAATTAGAGGCAAGCGTAGGTATCAGAACATGTGGTTGATGGGTCATTTGACTGGCAGCCTTGACCAGATCAAGTACTTTTCCACCGCCCACACCAACGATCGCATCAAACGAGTTCTTGTTCACAAGTTCTGAAATTTCTCCAATTTCTTTTAAAGAACATTCACCGCAATAAGTGTATTCCTCAGCTTGAACCTTATGGAATACCGGTAAAAATGGCTTGGCAGCCTCCCATGACTTTTGTCCATGTACGACCAGGACTTTTTGAAAGCCTCGTTCCAACAATTTTGACTCCAACTGCTCCAAAATACCTTCTTGTAACACATATTCACTTGGTGCCCCGTGAATGGAAAAGGTCTCCATTTTCATCACTCTTTTCTAAGGATACATATATAGGTGTCAGTCCCATGCTACTTTAAAAGCAGTTGAAAATTGACCTCTAAACAAGCAAAAGAACCATCCTATTGCCCACTTTTTCTTACTTCTTCATCCAATCCGGTTTTCCGAAGCCTTTAAATTGGTCATCAATGACTTTTTCAAAATCATCTGACTCGATAACGGCTTTAATATCTTTTGCCAGCTTAGAATCTTTATTTTCAGTTTTAACAGCAACAATATTTCGGTAAGGATCAAGCATGTTTTCTAGTGCTAACGCATCTAGCAAGTTCATCTTAGCTGCCAACGCGAAGTTTCCAGGTACAGCAGCTAAGTCGATATTGTCTACTGAACGAGGCAGCTGACCAGCTTCAATCGGTTGGAATTTCAAGTTCTTCTTATTTTCCACAATATCCTTCTCTGACACTTTAAGCTGATCGGCGCCCTTATTGATAGTAATTAACCCTTCATCTCGGAGGGTATTTAAAGCACGAGCTGCGTTTGTTGGGTCATTTGGAAGTGTAACCGTTGCACCATCCTTAACTTCAGCCAATGAATTGTATTTGTTTGAATAGATCCCCATTGGTGCTGTTGGGACAGAAATCAAAGCGGATAACTTCATGTTATTTTCCTTCGCAAAATTTTCAAGGTAAATCGAATGTTGGAAGAGATTTGCTTGAATATCGCCATTATCTAACGCTTTGTTTGGTTGAATATAGTCGCTAAATTCTACAATCTTCACTTTGTAGCCCTTTTCTTCTAATCCCGGTACAATAGCTTTCTTCAACATATCACTATAAGGGCCAGCGGTAGCCCCTAATTTAATTTCCTTTGAATCAGTACTTTTCTTCGCGCTGCTTTCAGAACTGCCGCAAGCTGCTAAAGCTCCTACGACTAAAAGTAAAACCATTGCTAAAAACCAATTTTTCATAATACCTTCCCTCTCTCTTATTTTCTTTTATCGACAGCCTTTGCGATGAAATCACCTAGAAGCTGAACAAACTGAACTAAAACTATTAATATGACAACAGTGGCAATCATGATGGTGTTGTCATACCGGTAGTAACCAAAACGAATCGCTAAATCCCCGATTCCGCCGCCGCCAACTGTACCGGCCATGGCTGAAAAGCCAATTAAACTAATAAGTGTTAACGTGATACCGGAGATAATCCCCGATCTAGCCTCAAGGAGCAAGACATCTTTTATGATCATCCATGGAGTCGCACCCGCTGCAATTGCTGCTTCGATGACCCCTTTATCAATCTCCCTTAACGCCGTCTCGACAATCCGGGCAAAGAAAGGAATCGCTGCCACAGAAAGCGAAACACTCGCGGCAGTTGGTCCTATGGTTGTACCGACTAAAAAATTTGTTAAGGGTATTAACGCAACCAATAAAATAATAAAGGGAATTGACCGGATAAGATTAACCCCAAAGCCCATACAAACTTGGATCACACGATTTTGTAAAAACAAGCCTTTGTCCGTGACGTATAAGAGAATCCCCACAGGTAAGCCAATGACAATCGCAATCACTAAGGAGATGATGATCATATAAATGGTTTGTAAAAAGGCTGTATTTATATCAGGAATAAGCTCTACAAGATGATTGAGATCAAAGCCCATCACGTAACACCTCCACTTGCGCTGCCCGGTCTTCGATATACTGAAGCGCGCATTTAACTTCCTCCTTCTTTCCTTTCAATTCCATAATAAAGATGCCCAGCGGCAATTCTTGAATATATTCAATCGAACCATGAAGGAAGTTCCCTTTTACGTTAAATTGCTGGAGCATATCGGAAATGATGCCCTCTCCAGCGACTTTCCCCTTGAAGGTCACTTTAATGATCGGTCCCTCACAATTTTTTAAAATAGTCTCAGGAACATTAAAGGAAACAACACTTTCGATAAACTCTTTTGTCAGTTCTGCCTGAGGGCTGGCAAATAGATCATAAACCGCACCCTCTTCAATGACCCTTCCATCTTGCATGATCGCCATGCGGTGGCAAATTTCCTTGACAACATTCATCTCATGCGTGATTAACACAATGGTGATATTGAGTTCTTTATTGATTTTTTTCAATAGATTCAATATCGACTTTGTTGTCGTTGGATCCAGTGCAGAAGTTGCTTCATCGCATAATAGTACCTTCGGATTATTGGCAAGCGCCCGAGCAATCCCAACCCGTTGTTTTTGCCCGCCGCTCAGCTGTGCAGGGTAAACATCCCGTTTATCTGCAAGTCCGACGGTTGCAAGCAGCTCTTCAACCCGTTCTTTGATTTGGCTCTTTGGATAGTTAGCAGCTTTCAAGGAAAACGCAATATTCTCAAACACCGTTTTTTGACTAATTAAATAAAAATGTTGGAAAATCATCCCTATTTTTAACCGTGCTAAGCGCAGCTTCTCACCTTTTAATAAAGTAAGGTCAGTGCCATCCACTGTAATGCTTCCTGTAGTAGGCCGTTCCAACAGATTGATGCAGCGCAGGAGCGAACTTTTTCCGGCACCAGAGTAGCCGACAATCCCATAAATTTCGCCTCTTTGAACAGATAGTGATACTTCATCGACACCTTTTACCGTGCCATTTTTTGTTTTGTAAACCTTTGTAAGATTCTGAATTTCAATCATCCGATACCCTCTTTTTCCTAGGTCAATAGTTTGAAATAATAAAGGCGTTGTAAGCAGAGCTGAACTTCGCCTAATTCGTTGTGTAGAATATTTTTTTCACTCAGATTGGATTAACTGATTTTTTTCGCTGATCCGCTCCTTTTCCACGCAAAAAATGCCCCTTTCAACTGAAAGGAGCATCGAAATACAAAGGGCTATTTCGACTTATCTTTCAGAATGAAAGTCATTCTGTAGGAATTGGCACCTTCCCATAAAGGGGGTTGCCGGACGTCACAGGGCCTTGTCCCTCGGTCGCTCTCGATAAGTTTTTATGAGTTTATTAAGATATTTAAGATACTACTAATCTCTTTTTATTTTGTCAATCATCAGAAAATAGTATTTAACCAAGATAAAACGCTTTCATTCCTATAAAATCAATCTACAAAATAGGTTTTAAATTTTTTAATTTTTCTTTTTTCTTTAAATTTGATGGACCTAGGTATCAGTCAAGTACAGAAAAAAAAACAGCGAATAACTATGGTAACTATAAAAATCACCTCTTTCATTACAGATGTTATCGTATTTTAACTCAATTGTTGCCGTTTTCAACAAGATTGTGCAATGCTCCTTAAGCGAGTTTTGTCCTCATGACCCTCTTATGTGGACAGTTTCACCAATTTCTCAGCAAGTTTTATCCTTATGAACTTCTATATTAATTTCCAAAAAAAATCTCCTTCTCATCATACAAGTAAAAAGGTGCGAAAGAGATTGGTAATGAAGGTTATTTTGTTTTACTGAATGCCTTTCATCAAAATTTTTAAAAAGCCCTCTGAATAAACCATATAAGCCCGAAACTCAGAATACCAATTGAAGTTCCAGGGATCAGCCAATTGATCTTTTTTATTTTTGCAATCAACGAAATGAGTGGTAATGCCAGGGATACGATGATCAACTGGCCGAGTTCAATCCCAATATTGAAAGATAGGAGTGAAGCTACCATCGATTCCCGATCCAATCGCATTTCTGCTAAAATTCCCGCAAAGCCAAAGCCGTGGATGAGTCCAAAGCCAAACGCAAGCCACGGCTGATGTTTTGGCTCCCGATTAAAAATATTTATGAGTGCGACATAAACAATACTTAGTGCAATCGCAGACTCCACCAATTTGCTAGGCAGTGAGACAATTTCTAACGTGGCAAGTACCAGGGTAATACTATGGGAAATCGTAAAGGCCGTTACTAATGAAATGATATGGCGGATATTTTTTACCCCGAAGAGTAAACTAATGACGAATAAAATATGGTCATAGCCAGTAAAAATATGCTCTAATCCAAGCAGAATAAATTGTTTTATAGTTTGGAAAAAACTTACCTGGCCAATCTCTAATTCTCTCGATTCATACGTAAGAATTTTTTCCTGCTGCTTTCCGTCCATTTTAATAGTGGCAAAGTTGGCATGACTTGGATCTGAATCATCTAGAAAAAGATTATAGTCAAGGGATAATCTTTCTGGTTTATGCTGGAGTTCATAGGTCATATTCATCACGGCAAATGGGCGGTCCTCAATCATTTCTACATCTGATTTCTGAATGCTCCCTTCAATCTGGACGCTATCGGCATACAGTTTGATATGAGAATTAATATAGCTTTGCACCATCGTAGAGTTGATTAATTTACTCTGATTGATTTCCTTATCTAGCGCATGCCCTAATTCCTCAAGGTCAACCTTAAGTTCATAGTCCAAGGTCGTATCCTTCACTTCAATGAGCGAATATCCCTCACTGTTATTGGAATGAGCCGATGCAGATGAAGAAAATAACCCACTAATCGAAAAGAAAATAAGGAAAAAAGCTAGTTTTTTCATAAAGACGGTCCGCAACCCTTCTTTTAAAAAATTTATAAAAAAACGAGGAGCAGTTATGTTCCTCGTCCCTCATACCTTACTTATTGGTTTTCACAAAGATTGGATTCGAATAAAACCAAAGATCGGACCATGGATTTTCACCGCGAGGGTCTAATGCTGGTTCTAGCTGGTCTGTATTGGTTCCGCGTAAACGAATGTAACTATCTTTATCTACATCTTTTAACGTATAGGAGATTGTGATATAGTCTCCCTCTACCTTCCAATCCTTTTCTGTGAAACGTTTGACCACTTTGGTTGTCGGATTGGACGCGGATGACCGATCTTCTACTTTACCAGTTACTTCTCCAACAATTAAGTCCACCCGTTTAACCTTTGCATTATCTCCATTGGCATTTTTAGCATTTGGATCTTTCAGACGAATGGATACTGTAACATCTCTTGATTTCTTGCCTGGTAATGTCAATGTTTCCCCGATAGAAGCAGTGTTCCCTTTGGCAACGGCATTCCAAGGCGTTTTTCCAGCAGCTTGGACCTTCACATCAAGTTCTGAAATAAGGTCGCCTGTGGTGACAAACACATTTCCATTGCGAAGTCCTTCCATGATATCTTTATAGTTCTTTTCTGCTTTTACGTAGGTTTTCGAATATTCACCTGGCCAGAAATCGCTCCCGCCTTCGCGCCAGTTGACATGAGAATCCGAAGTCGAGGTGATCCACCAGTGTCGTCCTTCCCCTAACATCGAATCCCATAACCCGCCGACTTTTGCAGTCATTTGGTCGAATCCGCCCATAGTTGGAGCTGCAGCATTTCCGTATGCTCCACGGGTACCATTTGGTTTAATCGATCCATCCCGATTGATGGCACCAGCTTGGTGACCTGGAGCCCCTTCCATCCCAACAGAAACATTCGGTGCAGTATCGTTCCAGTTACGGAATTCCTGCGGCGTATCCTGCCCCCACTTGGCATCCCCAGTAGCAGAACGTGAAGGATGGTTGGCAAAAAGAACAGGTGGTTCAGCCAAATCTTTCATATAATTAAGTGCCGCAATCATGTTGGACTCCGTATCGCGGCTGCCATCATTCGGATGTGGATCACGCTTATTAAATTTGCTTTCAATGTTATAAAGGGTTTCCGATTCGTTATCACTTTTTGGAATAATTAAAGAACTGTGGTCAGCTGCAGGTGTATCAAATTCCATTCCGTAAAATTGCAGCAGGTCTGGAACAGCTTGTCGTGATATAAGCAGCTCAGGGTAGGCTTGTTCCAAATTCACTTTGGAATGATTAGGTCCGCCGTGGTCGGTTGACACCATCCAATCGAGCCCGTATTTCTTGGCATTTTCTGCATTTTTTACAATCGGATAAATAGCATCGCCACCCTTAATGGCCTGCGGAGGGTTTTTCGTGTTGTCCCAGCCAACACTCCACTCACTATGTACATGATGATCGCCGGCAAGCCACTTAGCGCCATTCTTTTTATCTGCAGAAAGGGTACTTGCTTCCGCTTTTTGGTTCTGCCCTAAATTTTGAAACGTCTGGGTGGTAAAAGCAGTTGTTGCCAGCAGGGTTGTCGCAATTAAAGGAATTGATTTCTTTTTCAAACGAAATTTCATATACCTCCACTCCCATTATGTTAATTGTTTACAACTAACATAATAGTGGGCAATTATTGTGCCAATGTGAATGAATTGATAGAATTTTGTAAATTTTACTAGTGCTTTCCATCTAGGAAAATTGGCTTATGATGCCATTATGTAATGTTATGCTCTTACCTTAATAGAATGCTTACTCACAATTACTTCACATGGATGCTGTCCCTATTATTACTGGAAACCTATATAAAAGAAAACTCGCCGATTGGCGGGCCGTTAGATGGTTCATGAGGATTAATTGCCCTTATGCGTGATTGGAAAGTTATACTTTCCAATCCGCCCAAAAAGGCTGCCTCAGGCAGGTCGCAAACCAATGACCTATTTGAGTCAGCCTTTTGTTTGTTGAGTCTTAAACAAAATTCTGTGTTGTCGTATTCCTGCTGAATTTATATACAGCAATTAGGAAAAAGGCAGCCGCAAAGGCAAAGAGAATCAGGAGGTGTAAAGATAACTCACTAATCGAATGTCCTTCCTGCAATTTAGTTAATGTATCAAGCGTCCAGCGCTGCGGCAGGAAGTTAGCTATTTTTTGCAATGTTGTTGGCATTACTTCCACAGGCCAGAAGCACCCGGAAAGCATCACTGTCGGTAAGATAATTAAATTTTGCAAGGCGCTCGCTGCGCTGCGGCTATTTGAAAAAGAAATCAGCACTAGCGATAGCCCTACAGCAATCAGGGAAAACAGTAACATGACGACCGCTGCTTCCCAATAGGTCATGTTCAAGCCAATATTAAAAAGGCTTTTCATGATGGTTAGCGTGATGGCAACCTGGATGGTCATCACAATCATGTTTACCAAGACATTCGCCAATAAATATTTTCTAGCGTTAATCGGTGTCGATAACAGACGAAAGTAGGTACGTTTTTCTTTTTCTAACAGAATGATCTCGGACATATTGATTGCTGACATCAGCATAATCATGATCAAGAAACCCATCGTTTGATTTGTCATATTCTTATTTTTCGATGAATCTTTTAAAGAAGAAGTGGAGAGCCTAAAGTTCGAATGTTGGTAATTCTGATACATCTGCCTAAAGGTCTGCTGATTTCCATCTGCTGCTCGGCTGATGGTCGAGATATTATCGACATATTGATATAAATAGGACTTCACGAAGCCTGTAATTTGAGCACCTTTGATAGAGGTTAGCTGGATATGGTCAGGTCTCCCCGCCAATACACTGTCCGAATACCCCTTTTCAAAAGTAATGACACTGTCCAGCTTGCCGGACGTAAGCTGATCCTGAACTTTACTCGCTTCAATCTCCGTAATCTTCACATTCTTTAATCCCGCTAAAAACTGGATCGTATTCCCAGTAATCTCACTTTCGTCTTGATTGACAACGCCGACATGAAGAATCATTTTTTGATCACCACCATAGGCGAGCAGCGAAATAAAAATTCCGATTAGCGGCATAAAAAGATACATAATAATGTTTTTCTTTTTTTGAAATGTCACACTTAACGTGTTTTTAATGAGCCAGAGAACATCCTTCATTATAGCCCCTCCCTTCTTTGCAGCGAGATGAACGCTACTAGTAAAAATATGAACGAACCGATCAGATTGAAGCTTATCGCTGGAATAGCGGCAGCAAAGTCATTTGCATAAATAATTTTTGTTATCGCTGAATTCATCCAAGTTAGCGGTGATAGGTCAGTAATAAACTTAAAGATCCCTTCAGGATTCTCTATTTTAAAATATGCCCCGCCAAAAAAGGAAGATAGCTGCACAAATAACATGATGATGACTTGAGGAGCCGTACTTGTTTTCGTCAGGAAACTAACGCCAATTCCCAAACTGACCGCAAACACCACTTCAGTAAGCAGCACTAGAAATACCAGCCCCAGATGGTTACCCCAGTTTGCATTGAATAATAGTTTGCTAAACAGAATGACTAAAATGATACTCAAACCATTACTAACTAGACTCCCTAACACTTTTCCGATAAAAATTTCACTTTTCCTTACTGGTGCAGCGATCAGGCGATCTGCAGTCCTTCTAACACGTTCACTGACAATTAACGAACTTGCCGGCATCGCCCCGTACAGAACAATCATCGTGGTAATCACGATCGCATAATAATCCATCGACCCCGGCTGTTTATTCGGATTTAGCGAGGTTTCCTTTATAAAATCTCTCTGATCCCCAGTTGTAAAGGCAGCTTCCAATTTTTCAGGAGCTGTTTTCATGATTTCAGAAGCAATATTGTACTTGTCGACATACGCGGAGATCATGCCTTGCAGGATATTCCCTTTAATACTATTACTATTGTTGACATACAGCTGTACCCCTTTTTCGGTCACTTCTACATACCCGTCATAGGTACTTTGCTTCACTTCTCTTTTTCCATCAACCTTTTCGTCAGCTTTCTTAAAATGAATCCCAGATTTTTCGGCGGCATTCATAAACTGCTGAAAACTCCCGCCTTGCGTGGTATCTTTATATAAAACATGGAGATCATCCACAGGAAGACTGGTCGTAAACGTGTTCGACAAGGCTGTTCCAAGGACGAGTATTAAGAGTATCGGAAAGGCTAACATAAAAAACAAGGTTTTTGTGTCCCGGAAGTCTGTTTTAATTCCTTTCCAGGCAATATTGAGTATGTTCAAAGTTAATCCCCCCTATTGGTCACGCAGATTTCTTCCGGTTAAGGTTAAAAACACGGTCTCTAAATTTGGTGCCTTTTCTTGTACAGCACGGATTTCAATCTGGCTGTTGATAAAGTGTTCAATGATTTTATTTAAATTATTGACTCCCGTATCCGAGTTGATTTTAATAAAGTTTTCATCCACTGAAACAGCTTCGACACCAGGAATGTCTTTTATTGACTGGATATTCACTTTTTCAGAGGATTTGACCTCAATCCATAAGTCCTTCGTATTGGTAATGATCGATTTCAACTGTTCCTTGGTACCCTCGGCAATGATTTTTCCGTGATCAATGATGGCAATCCGCGAACAAATCTCTTCGACTTCCTCCATATAGTGACTCGTGTAAATGATGGTACAGCCCATTTCGTTTAACTTCTTAACAGATGTCAGGATATAGTTCCGGGACTGCGGATCGATGCCTACTGTTGGTTCATCCATAATGATTAGCTTCGGCCGATGAGCAATGGCACAGGCGATATTTAAGCGCCGCTTCATCCCGCCTGAAAAACTATTGGGATAGCTTTTATGTTTATCTTGAAGGCCGACAAATTCCAGGGCTTCCACTACACGATCATGTAGTTCGGCACCTCGCAGACCGTATAGGCCGGCAAAAAATTTCACGTTTTCAAAGGCCGTCATGTCCTCATAGATAGCCAAATCCTGGGGAACCATGCCAAGGTTCATTTTTGTAAAACGGCTTTGTTTAGCTATGTTTTTACCAAGAATACTGATTGCACCATCATTACTGCGCAGCAGACCTGCAATCATATTAATCGTGGTACTTTTTCCGGCACCATTGGCCCCAAGAAAACCAAAGATTTCTCCCTCAGCAACAGATAGACTCATATTATCAACAGCAATAAAATCGCCGAATTTTTTCGTTAAGTTCTTTATCTCCAACACGTTCATCTCTTCACCCCTAGGTCGTTTGATAGTTCAAGTATAAAAAAAAGAATGACCGTGCATAAGTGCAATCGTTCATTCTTTTCACATGAAGATATTCATATTGTGGATATGAAATTATCATAAAGGGATTGGCAGGAGCGTGGTGACGGAAAAACCGTGGGTACTGTCGACAATCATCTTTCCGTCCACAACTGCGGTACGCTCCTCCATCCCAATAATGCCAAGCCCTTTTTTAATCGTGTCTGTTCCCGCGCCATTATCCTTCACTTCTACTCTGACCAGTTTGTTTAACACCTTCAAATCGACCGAAACAATTGTTGCCCGGGAATATTTCATCGCATTCGTGAGCGCCTCTGTGACGTTTTCATGGATAATTTTCCACTGGATGGGCGAAATAATGTCTAAATTTCCTTCATAGGTGAGTATAGTTTTGATTTGTTGTTTGGCATTGAAATCATCAATCATCAGCTTCAGGCGATGAATCCCCACTTGCTCAGTTGGGGGCTTCATATTTTTCAGCGTCAGGCGGATGTTTTCAATGCCGTCCTTCGAAATATTGATCGCGTTTTGCAGCAGCTCGGCAGACCTCTCCGGATCGGTTTCCATCAATCGTTTGGCTGCTTCCATTTGAAAAAGTGCCCCTGTCATCGAGTGACCAATCTTATCATGAATCTCCTGTGAAATCCGATTTCGTTCCTCTAGTTTAAAGGTATATTCCGACTGCCGGATGTACTCCGTATTTTCATTTAAATGCTTCGTTAATTTTTGTATCGATTTTCGCATTGAATCAATCTGCACTTCATCTTTCACTAACATGTTACTGAAGCTTGACGTGACGGAATAAAGCATAAAACAAAAGATCGCCACTAACCCGTACAATGGCTGGAACGGTTCATGTATATAAAAGATTGGGATGATGGAAAGGAGCAGAATCATGATTTTTTTTTCAAAAAAGCCTGCGGTCAGTTCCACAATCGATAGTGGTAAAAGGATAATAAACATCGGATTGACCATCATACAAGCTATAATAGAAATACCAATAGATACTAAGTGTAAAATTCTTTTGACGGTATCCTGTTTAAAAATATAGACTGTGATATTGATGCAAAAATAAACTAGAAAGGTGAGAACAACCAAGGAGATACGGCTGATATCCCCCCCTACAAAATAGAAAGCAATATAAAGTAATAGTACTAGCTTCGTGCCAATCATCCAAAACTCCATCTTATTCCACTTTCCCCTTGAGGTAGAAAATCGCAATCTGGGTCCGGTGTTCAAGCCCAGTCTTATTTAATATGGAAGTAATATAATTGGCCACCGTTCCTTCGGAAATAAACACTTGCTTTGATATTGCTTTATTAGAGCACCCCTTTGCAATCAGGGACATGATTTCTCTTTCTCTTTCGGTGAATTGGCTGAGATCCGTTGACGTCTCTGGTGCTTTATTTTCCGTGAGATTGGTCTTTATTTTTTCTAAAATAACATCCTGAATAATGCTGTTTCCGTTATAAACACTCTTTATGGCATCCCGAATTTGTTCAGGGTCATTATTTTTCAATAAATAGCCTTTGGCGCCATTTTTGATGGCATCGAGAATGTATTCATCATCATCAAAAGTGGTTAAGATAATAGGTTTTACGCTGGTTTGCTCGGTAATCAGCCTCGCTGCCTCCACCCCATTCATATTTGGCATGCGCACATCCAGCAGGGCAATATCGACCGGATGCTTTAGGCAAAAGTCTACTGCTTCTTTTCCATCATTCACCGTATCGAGCACTTCAAACTCTACATATGTATTAAGGATAATTTTCAAGCCTTCGCGAATAAAGGAGTTGTCATCCGCAATGATGACCTTAATTTTCATAAGATCCTGGCCCCCTTCCTAATTTTCAATATATCTACCAGCATTATAGCAAGAAATCACGAGGAAATGACGTGATTATTCAGATTATAGTCTTTTTTCTGTCACCTGGTTTCAATTGTACGAAAAAGTTCAAGTTCTGCTCCCTTTTATGCTCGTTATTCATTTTATAATCGTAATAGAAATAGCCATTCATTTTCCAAATGAATAGCGGAACCTTAGTATGAAAATTTTTTTTGCAGATCAATGATGATGGAGGAACTAAAAATGAAACAACTCTGGCTTTTGACTGCGCTGACCATATTATTAGTAACTGGCTGTTCATCCAATAGTGCAAACAATGAAGCTGCGGATGGTGAATCCATTTATGCTAATAAGTGTTCAGCTTGCCATGGTGAAAATTTAAAAGGGGCTGTTGGACCGCCTGTTGTAAACATGGCTGGTAAATACTCCGATAAAGAACTATTGAAAATCATAACCGAAGGTACTGATCAAATGCCAGGTAATCTACTGACAGATGACCAATCAAAAATTGTTACAGAGTGGTTAATGGAACAATAAATCATCCAGTGACATGTACGAGAACTTAAAAGAGGCTATGCTGCTACCAGCATAGCCTTGATTTATGGTCCCTCTCTCGAAAGGTGATGGAAAGATCAAAAAATGGCCAATTATTTAGGACCTTATCATACGTTAAATTATTTCATCTTCATTAAGATGACACCACAAACGAGGTTTTTCAAATGTGTTTTAGCAATACCTCATTATTACTTAAAAAAGTAGAGGACTGGCTTATAAAGAAGCAAAAGAACCGTCCCCTTGCTTCTTGGCTAGTTTCAATTTGAAAAGGCTGGCAACAACAAAAGTGAAAATAGATACGATTAAAACGTAAGTCCAGATTTGTACCACAAATGGCGTATTCCAGAGGCCTAAAAAGTAAAGGATCGATGGGATCGTTAGTGTTACCCACGACTGAACGAAAGCTACAATTCCAATGTAAGCATCAATTTTCTTTTTAAGAGTACTGGATAAAAAGAAGAGAAACCATAAAAATGCCCACATTCCCCATGTTAATGCATTTACTACATCATGAAAATGAACAATAGATGTAATGGTATAAACGACCGCAATAATGGCAACCCATAGGCAAAACCACCCCAGACCATTGCCCTCTAGCCCCTTTAATACGGTTATTCCCAAATATAAATAGGTTAAGCCAAATAAAAATATTGACGCATCATTATAAAGTT
>NZ_JBALPG010000015.1:0-4200 GCF_036965245.1 Neobacillus drentensis | reverse complement strand
ATAAAGTTCCCAATTATTTTGATCCGAAACTATAAGTAAATAGAAGGGAATAATAATTTGAATGATTCCTACGAAAAGATTAAAAACCCCAACACTCTTTCCATCTGCCTTCCCTAACAACATAAGACTGTTTAGAAATAAGACAGCACCCGAAAGAAATAAACCTACAAAACCCACAACATTCCTCTCCTTTAAAAAGGAAAAAGCAGTTCCTCCTCTCGATGAAGAAAAGAAATTGCTCTTTCAAACAAAATTTATAAAAATATTTATTATCATACTTATTAATCTATTATTCTTATTTCATATTTCAAAGTAACTATAGCATACGTTATGAACAAATGTTAAGCACCATTTGAAAAAATGTAAAATTTAATTTTTTCCACTTTCTCCATAATCGTCCTCTAGAGGAATGAAAGCTGGTCTAAAAAAGAACCAGCTCGGGTTCACTTCCAAATACAAGTTAACCCAGACTGGTTTTTATCTGCTACACGCTACTATTTTCCACATTCTATTTACCGGTAATTTTCGAAAAAAATCGGGGTGTGACATGCACTTTTAATCTCGGATTCTATATTTCTTTCGATGAAACAGGTAAAAACAGCTTAATCCCCCTTTTATTAAAAGGTAAGATTTTAAGATCTGCAATCAAATGACTGATGTATCCAGCAAGGCAGGTATAGA
This sequence comes from Neobacillus drentensis, assembly GCF_036965245.1. GTDB lineage: Bacteria > Bacillota > Bacilli > Bacillales > Cytobacillaceae > Neobacillus > Neobacillus drentensis_G. Next base: position 3,519 of record NZ_JBALPG010000015.1, on the reverse strand, counting down.
AAACTCCGTCAATTCCGAGGGATTCTTCTAATTTAGAACCGATGATCCCGAAGAAAATAACTCCCATTATAGAATGGGTATAGCTGCGATGTGATACAAAGGACGCAATTAGAATGTAAATCCCAAGTAGTATCAACCATAGTTCTTGTAATGAGACGCCGCCCACAAGTACACCAATTCCTGTGATCGTTAACATATGCTTTTGTTTGATCATCGACGCTGCGATCATCATAGCCAATCCAATTCCGATACCAAGCCATTTCTCTGTAGAGCTGCCACCATAGAAACTATAAAAGATCATCAGAGCCCCAATAAGCTGGGCAACCGTTCGAATTACCTTATGGGATATGGTGATTTTGCCACGAAGACTCCCATCAATGTCAAGATCAGGGATTAAACCAGATACTCCTCCTAATCCTACTAATAAGAGTGTCGCAGAAGGTGAGGATTGAAAAGTGTTTGCAACGATAAATCCTGTCGCTGCTCCAACTGCTGCATGTGCTGTTCCATTCAATAGTCATTCCACCTCTAATTAATTTGTTGCGGTTTTTTTCACAAAACACTACACTTTATTTATTTTACATAAAAACATTTGTTCTGTTTAGAAATAAATTTAGAAAGTAAATAGATTACAGTTTAAATAACCAGTTTCCTCACTCATTAACCATCAAAAAAAGCAGAGAAATTTCTCTCTCTGCTTTACTGACGTTTCTTTATCGCTATAAATATTAGCTGAATGAAGGCTCTAACCCGGACTTAAGCTGTCACTGCAGAAAAACTTTTTGCTACCTCGGCAACTTTTGCCAAGCCTTCCGCAATAATGGTTTGAGCTTGATCTGGCGCTGCATTATGACCTTCGATAATGACTTCATCAACAATTTCCATTCCGAATACGCCGCCAACAACGTTTTTAATATAAGTAGCAGCCATTTCCATTGGTGCTGTTTCTGGTGTTGAGTAAATGCCGCCGCGTGCACTTAAAATAACGGCTTTTTTATCAGTCATTAAGCTGACTAATTGGCCATTTTCGTTATATTTGAATGTAAAACCAGCCGCATATACATAGTCGATGAACGTTTGTAATTTAGCTGGGATTGTTAAGTTCCAAAGCGGGAAGGCAAATACCACTACGTCAGCTGCTTTTAAGGCATCCATTGCTTTTTGTTTTGCTGCTAAAATACGTTTTTCTACGTCTGTTAACTCTTCGCCTGATTGCATTTTACCAAAAGCGTTGAATAAATCCTGACCGAAGTAAGGCATATCTTCTGTGAAAACATCGTAAGTCGTTACATTTACACCTTCTAAGTTCTCCATGAAAGTTTCATACATTTTACTAGAAACTGCTTCTGAAGCTGGACGGTTATTTGCTTTAACTACTAGTATATTCATTATAGTATTAATCTCCTTTATTTATCTTGATTATCGATATCTCGAATTCATAATAAAGGAAAACTAAACAATCGTCAACCGAAATAACTTAGGACCATTTCAAAAAGTATAGGAAATAATAGAAAAAAAATGCAGATAAAAAAGTTTTTGAGACTCTTAATAAACTCTTGCACCCTATTCAAGAACGTTTTATATTAGGATATCAATTTCAACCCGATGACTGCTGTTAAAATCATACCTATAAATAAAATCCGTTTCCAATCTTTCGATTCTCCATAAAACACCATACCTACGATTGTTCCACCTATTGTGCCAATCCCGGTCCAAACAGCATAAGAAAGTCCGAGAGAAAGAGTTTTCATAGCAAGACCCAGAAAACTAAAACTACATATAAATCCAATAAACAAGATCATGTAGGACTGTACGTTTTTATATTTAACGATTCTGTTCATACCTGTAACCCCAACCACTTCAAAACCGCCAGCCAATATTAGGTAGATCCAATCCATTATGCTGCACCTTCTTTCTCACCTGATTCTGATGTAACAAGTTTCAATCCTACTACCCCAACTAAAAGTAAAAGAATGAAAAAGACTTTCGTCCAACTAAAAGCTTCTCCAAAAGCAATCATCTCAATCAGAACCGTACCGGCTGTTCCAATTCCTGTAAAGACTGCATAGGCTGTAGCAACTGGGACCTTTTTGATAGCTTTAAGCAACACAACAAATGATAAATAGATAAGTAAAAAAGTTCCGGCCCAAGAAATCCAGTTACTTGAATACTTCAACCCCATTGCCCACAAAATTTCAATAAGGCCTGCCAATATTACAAGTCCCCAACTTCTATTCATTCCATTTCCCTCCATTAAAACAGCTAATTTTTCGATAATCCCCGCCAATATAGATACCAAGAAGCATCTAATCGTTTTAGCAATCGCTCTGGACCGCCGTATAACATTTCAACTAGTATTCCATCTAATACTCCCAAGAATGCAGCGACAGCTCGCTTAGCATCAATAGTGGAGCTGATTTTTCCATCTTTCATTGCTTTTTCCATAATAGGAAATAGAAGTTCTTCTAACTGATCCAAATATTCATAAACAGATTTCATGACCTGTTCATAGAGATGTGTTGGCGGAAAAAACGAGATACGAAGCCAAAATTTAGTATTGTCGTTCTTCTCATATCGCTCTTTATAATGCGATAGAAAACCAAATAAAAAATCTTCTATAGGTCGAGTTGAGTTATTTTCTATAAAATCGATCACGAATCGTAATTCATCAGCAAACACATCACTACATACCTGAAGAAAAAGTTCATCTTTTCCTTTGAAATGAGTATAGATCGATTGTTTTTTAATTCCCACCTCATCCGCAATCTGTGCCATCGATGTCCCTTCATAGCCATTTTTTGTGAAATGATTAAGAGCAACTTCCTTAATTCGATTTGAAGTCATTTCATCACCCTTCCGAACGTTCGTCAGTTAAATTTATCAAGAAAATTATTTCTTGTCAATGCTTTTTTTAGTTGAAAACCGGCTTCAGCGCACCATTTTTTAATGACCTCGCGAAGTGCGGTATCTTTCTTAGTTATTGTATATTCCCCTAACCGTTCTGGCTTCATTAAAAAATCCTGCAAGAAAAGGACCTGCAAAAATCTAGCAGGTCCTAAAGCTCTATTCTTTTGTAACAGCATCTACAGCTGTATCTTCTGTATTTGCTGCATCAGTAGTTTCCTCATTAGATGCAACTACCTCAGTTCCTGCTTCCATTGCTTGAACAGCAGAGTTTGCTGCAGCGTGTGCTTTTGCTTGAATGCTTGCTTTTACGCTAGCTTGAGCTTTTGCTTTGTTTGCTACAGATGGGCTTACTTTTTCAACCTCAACTGCTGCTTCTTCTGTTTCTGTTACAGCTTCGCTTGCTTCTGTAACTTCATCAGATACTACTTCAGTTCCAACTTCAGTTGATTCTTCGGCAATGACTTTAGCAGCTTCTTCTTTAGCTTCTTCAGTTAATACAGCTGTAGACTCATCTGTTACATCTTCAGCGACAACTTCAGTAGCTTCTTCAGCTTGTTCTTCTGTAACAACTGTATCGTCTTCTGCTGCAACTTCAGTTGTTTCTTCGGTTGT
>NZ_JBALPG010000014.1:0-1821 GCF_036965245.1 Neobacillus drentensis | reverse complement strand
TTAGCATTCCTGTAGATCGTTATTTTTCGACTTTGAAAAAAATAGGGCTCCTCAGTAAGATATGAGTATAGACACCACTCTAACTCACACTCTAGGAGGAACCCTACTATGAAGTTTAAAATGCAAAACAAACAAAATCAACTAATAGAAAGAATTTCCGTTAAACATCTTATTGTCGGTATAGATATTGCTCAACAATTTCATGTAGCTCGAGCTGTTAATTTCCGTGGAATTGTGGTCGGAGATCCACTCACTTTCGAAAATAATGAAGAAGGATTTGCTAGTTTATTAATATGGATTAAAAATCTACAAAGATTAAACAATCTTGATGAAGCTATAGTTGGGATGGAGCCCACTGGACACTACTGGATTAATCTTTCAAAATGGCTTTTTAAACAAAATATTGTAGTAGTGACAGTAAACCCATATCTAGTAAAAAGGAATAAAGAAAATCGTGATAATACTCAATCAAAAAGCGATAAAAAGGATGCCCTAGTTATCGCTGATATGGTGAAGAACGGATACTACTCTGAAGTTAGGTATACATCAGAATCATTCGAAAAACTTAGGGTTCTTATGTCTAACCGAGATGTAGTAGTTAAACGTCTCGTTAGTTCTATTAATCAATTAAATCGTTGGGTAGATATTGTCTTTCCAGAACTGCGACAGGTATTTAAAGATATTAAAGCTAAAGGGGCAATCGCAACCCTCCGATTATTCCCCTCTCCGGTGGAATTAGAGACACTGCAGCCTGACGACGTTATTGCCGGATGGAAATCAATTATGAAGAGGCAGCCTGGACTAAAAAAGGCTAAATTACTCCTCCAAGTAGCTAGGAAATCCGTTGGTACAAGACAAGCACTTGATGCGTATAAATTTCACCTTGAGCAATTATTAGAGGAATATGATTTAGCTGTAACACAACTCGAAAGAGTTGAAATACAAGTGACCGAAGTATTAAATAAGATCCCATTCGCTAAGAAGTTACTTACCATAAAAGGAATTAGTGAAATTTCTTTAGCTGGCATATTAGGTGAGGCCGGAGACCTAAGTAACTTTTCTCATGGTAATTCTCTACTTCGACATGCAGGATTACACTTAGCCGAAGCAAGCTCAGGTAAGTGGAAAGGACAAATTGTCATTTCAAAGCGTGGAAGGTCGAGACTACGGCGTTTCCTCTTCTTAGCAACCCTGAGCCTAGTAGCAAACAACCCAGAATTTAAAGCATTACACACTCATAATGTTAAAGTAAAGAAAATGAAGAAAATGAAATCAATAATGAAGTTAGTGGGCAAGTTAGCTAGGATTTTTGTTGGTATTTCTCGACGTAATGAATCTTATTGTCGTGAAAAACTCCAACTATTATCGCCTATTGCGGCTTAATAACTTAAAAATCTAAAATTATCGTCCTCTTTTTGAATGGAAACTTAAAATATAACAAACTTGTATTGACCGAAGGTTGGCTTATTCGTAGGATTTCAAATATGTACGGAGTACCAGATTTCTTCAACATAAGGGCACTGACCCATTGGTTTAGCATAACTGGCCTCCACCCCTTGGAATAGGCATGACGAAGGAATGATAGGGCGAATGACCCGTTGAGACATGGGAGGGAAAGCCTCCAGGGGCGGCGTGGAGCATGTACATTATATGGTAAAATATGGAGTAGCAATACACTCCTTTATTTCACTATGCCTTCACGGAGCCATAATGATCTAAACGTATTTCTTTTACGTGTTAACTCTATTTAAAGGGATATGAAATCCTGCGAATAAGCGAGTATTCGGGAGAAAATCGTATTAAACTGAGGGAGTTGAAGAA
>NZ_JBALPG010000013.1:0-7028 GCF_036965245.1 Neobacillus drentensis | reverse complement strand
TTAAACTGAGGGAGTTGAAGAATGGTCCTATACTCTTATTTAACAATCGGAACAGATTGTCGAGGTTGTAGTTTAGGATTAATAGTGGGGAACCGTGTTCCCTTCATGAAGTAATGGAGGGTGTCCCAAAAATATAACTTTTTGGGACACCCTCTTAAATAATTCTAGGGTTTAACAAACTTTAAAAAACATACTGTAAATAAATTAGTTTAATAATAATTTGTAGTTAGTCAATTTAAACAATCACTGACTTTATTACTTCACAATATCTCTTTTCTTTATAAATCCGTTCAAAGGATCAATAAAATATCTTCTACCATGAAAATCTGTTACCTTTATTTCATTTTCATTAACATTCATGAACTCATATGAGTCGCTATATTGATCTGGAAATACTTTATTCAATTCTTGAGATCGCCATACTATTTTTCCAAGTTTAGAAATTGCATATAAATTATCTAATTCTGTTTCATTAAACGGTATTGCTAATAATACGATTATTAGATCCCCGCATATTTGAACATCTCGAATATTATGGTTAAAACTAACATCGATATTATTAATAGTTAATATATTTTCATTTATTTTTAATTGTTCATTCATTTAATTTTACCTCCCTATGGTAATGGTCTTGGATTAACGAAATCTCCAATTTTTTGTCCCATCAAATCAAATTGTATTGCTCCACCATTTCCCCATCCTTCAAGTGGGTTTACAATACCTTTACGAAGATGGTCCCCTGCTTCTAACATAACATCTGCAACATATTTAGGTGTGGTAGGAAGTGCAAATTTATCTTTTATTTGTGCTGGGGTTAATCCTTTTATATCTTCTTCTTTCATAACCCAACTACCTAATATTCCTGAGTTTTCTCCATCATACACTCTTACAAATTTGGTTTTACTAGTTAATTCTATTTCATGAACTATTGTATTAGGTTTGTATGGAGGATTAGGATATTTCATAACTTCTTTCCACCACTTATTAGTTTCTTCTGCAGTTGTTTGCTTTACTATTTTAAAATTACTAGTAATACCCTTAACAATGGTCCCTTCATTTTTCAGGGCTTTGTTTAAAGCTTGAATTTCTGTCTCTTTAATTATACCCTTAGTCGCGACTTTCATTTCGCCGCCTAGAAAGATAGATAAAGAACCAATGGAATAATCCAAAGCACTATACTTTTGATCTGTAATAATATTGTAACCACTAGCCATATCAATCCCTATTTTAGCATTACCCAACACAGGTATAAGTTCAATTACCATAGAAACATTTTCTTTTGAAAACCATTGATCTAACATGCTACTAGAAATACCGAATGCTGATAAATCTATGTGTGCAGTTGTTTTTATATTACTATACTCATATTTTACACCCGATTCTTGTAGTGGATTAAAATCCTCAAGTGATTTACTTAATCCAATCATTAACTCTTTCCTTAGTTCCTCTGACCAATTTCCTAAATTTATTTGTGCAGTTATTGCAGATAAACTATCTAAATGTCGATTCATCTCCTCTATATCCCGATTAAATCTAACTGACCAATTTTCCATATAATTATTATACCCCTGAAAACTCCTATTAAGTTCATCCATTTCTTCCTTAAACTTTTTCATTGATTGTGCAAATTCGTTCATTTTTATAGCGAATTCATGAGTATCATTAAGCCAATCTGCCATTGATGTTTCCCAATTTGCCATTGATGTTTCCAAATCAATTGCCCACTTTGGAACTTCTCCGGGTTGATAGAAGGTATAGTGAACCCATTTCATACCTTGATCTGTTTTAATCATCTTCCAATAGAAACCATAATCAGCATATACTTCAACTGTCTGTGCACCGTAATGACCTGCTTTTCTAGAAGACGTGCTCGCATCATCATATGTATCAAAATCAGCGGGAATATATAGTTTGTCAGGGTTAGGATTATAGTACACCCATTTTAACCCTAGAGGTGTTTCAATTTTATACCAATCACTATGGGTCGAGGTCTGCATTACAACCTTTACCATTTGAGGTGCAAATGAACCTGCCTTCTTGGAATCAAAGTAGGGTTCTTCGTAAACAGTAAATGTATATGGTATGGATATTGAACTAACGTTAGGGTTAAAGTAAGTCCAATACCTCCCTAAAGATGTTTCAATTAACATCCAATTTTTATCTAACCAATCTCTTGCTATTACAGTGACAGACTGAGGAGCAAGACGTTGCACCACTTCGGAATAATAATTTGGTCCTTTATGCACTTCAAAATTTATGGGAATTGTAACTTTCTCTGGTTTAGCATTATAATACGCCCATTTATTCCCTTGTTTTGTTTTAATAAAAAACCAATTATCTCCATTTTTAGCATATACAGTTACCGTTTGAGGTCCATATGTACCAACTGGCCCATTTAATAATACTGGAGAATCATACACGTCAAAACTTGCTGTAAACGACTCTTGTAGTGGCTCACCAGTATAATAGATCCATTTTCTTCCCTTTTCAGTCTCAATTTGATACCAATTATCTTCTGACTTTGCTATTGGCATGACGCTTTGAGCATTGTACGAGCCTGAAGGCCTTGTACTAAAATCAGGAGAGTCATATACATTAAACGTGTAAGACAGTTTAATAGTTTGTAAATTCGGATTATAGTAGATCCACATTCTACCAAAAATTGTATCAATTAACATCCAATTCTTATCTAAAGCACCTCTTCCAAGTACATTTACTTCTTGTGGGGAAAGGTCTAGATCGAATTTAGAAGAAAAAAGCGATTTATTGTAGAGTGGTAGTTTTATAGGGATATTTATTTTCTCTGGATTCGGGTTATAATATGCCCATTGATCCCCTTTATTAGTGCTTATTAAATACCAGTTTTTTCCGTAGTATGTTGTAATGACTGTTACTGTTTGGGGAGCAAATGAACCTGTTTTCTTTCCCGTGAGATCTGGTATATCATATGTATCAAAACTAGAGTTAATCACCATCTTGTATGAGTTGTCACTATAAATGATCCACTTAAATCCTTTATCTGTTTCTATTAGAAACCAATCTATAGTGCTATCTTTATATTTCGCAATTGGTTTTACGACTTGTGGTCCATAATTTCCAGATTTAGTTGAAAAAACAAATGAACTATCATAAGTATTAAAAGTGTGGTCAATGTTGATAGGAACTAATGTTGGATCATAAAAAACCCAATATCTCCCTATTTTGGTTTCAATTAAATACCAGTTTTTTTCATAATTAGCTTCTCCAATAACAGTTACATTTTGTGCGCCCATTTTTTGTACTAGTTTGGAGTTGAAATTATTCTCCTCATAAACAGGAAAATCAAAAGGAATATACATCTCTTTTGGTTTCGAATTATAATACGCCCATTTTAGTCCTTTGTCTGTTTGAACTAAAAACCATTTTGAATCGTAGCTAGCATACACAATTACTGTTTGAGCATTGTAAGAACCTGATTTATTTTTAGTTAATTCCAACGAAGTATAACCATAAATGGGGGTATTATACACATCATAGGAAGTTGGTATTTTTACTTCTTTAGGAGCACCTGTGTAATAAATCCATTTTCGATTTTTATCTATCTCAACTAAATACCAATCTCCGCTCTGACCAATAGGCTGGACAGTTTGGGCTGAATATGGTCCACTTTGTTTCGCAGAAAATTCCTTATCATCATATGCATAAAAGGAATATGTCATTGTAATAGGTTTAAGGTTCGGAGTATAATAAGTCCATTTACGCCCTTGATTGGTATCAATCAACATCCAGTTCTCGTCTGTAACACCTCGCTCAAGAACTGTAACCGTTTGAGCAGGTATATTTCCAGTTTTTGCAGACCAAAAAAATTGATCTTCATAAAGGTCAATTGTAACCGGAATACTAACCTTTTCTGGATTAAGGTAACCATATGCCCATTTTACTCCTATGTCCGTTTGGATTAGCAACCAATTGTCAGATAACTTTGCATAGGCTGTTACTGTTTGGGCATTGTAAGTTCCAACTATAGCCCAATCTTTCCCCCACACAATATTTTTATAGGGCGTATCATATACATTGTAGGATGTAGGAATTTTAACCTGTTCTGGCGCACCAGTATAATAAATCCACTTAGGGCCATTATCTATGTCAACTAAATACCAATTGTCTATCTTTTGAATGATATTAACAGTCCGAGGAGTATAGGATCCACTTGGTGTTGAAATTGTTATATTATCATCATACACGTAAAAAGTGTATAACATAGTGAGTTGCTTTAAGTCAGGATCATAATACGTCCATTTACGTCCTTGACTGGTTTCAATCAATATCCAGTTCTTATTAATATTACTCCGAGCTATGACTGTAACTGTTTGAGCTGATAGACTTCCGACGATTTTTTCCTTTAAACCTGCGACGATTTTTTCATCTAAATTAATCTCTTTGTCATAAAGATAAATAGTAAAAGGAATGTTGATTTTTTCAGGATTAGGATTGTAATACGCCCATACTCTTTCTTTATCTAATTCAATAAGTAACCAATTAGAGTTTTTTTCCTTTTTGGCAAGCACGGTAAAAGTACCTGCGTTTTTTGTACCAAGTTTTTTGGAAGATAATTCTGGTTCTTTATATGTGTCAAATCCAGTAGGAATAAACAGTTTCTCAGGATTAGGATTGTAATATGTCCATTTTGGACCATTATCAGTTTCTATATATATCCAATTTCGATCAACTATATCATGTGTTATAACCGTTACTGTTTGAGCATCATTTTGATTAGGCATTGCATCAAACGACGCTGCATTATATGTATCAAATGTAGTTAAAAAAGTAACTTGCTCAGAAGTAGAAGATTCAGTTTGCGGATTAATTTGACTCGAATCCTTCTGGTTGGCTTCACTTTCCTTGATTTCTTCAATCTTTTGGTCTAACATCATACTCTGATTATTTTGTTCATTCACAACATGAGTTGTTGATTGTTGTATCTCTTGTCCATCTTTTATTAAAGGAGGTATTTCTTCTTTAGATTGAGATGATGGTAGTTGGTTTGGTTGTAATTTTCTTGAATCATTTGTTCCACCATCTGTACTAGATTCTGTACTAGATTCTGTACTAGATTCTATACTAGATTCTATACTAATATTAGATTCCGGTTTTTCTTCATTGTACTGCATTGCTTGTGATACAGAAGGAGCAATTCCTGTGCTGATTAGTAATACAATACAAATAACGATAATAATTTTTTGAATAGTTTTTTGCAATTGTTACAACCCCTTTCATTTTATACAATCAATTCCACTAGACCCTAATATTGTAATTATATTACTATATTAAGTCAAATTAGAATTTAAGCTACTATATATCGTAAAGTAGTTTATTAAAATTTTTACTTGTTAAATAAGTAAACGTAGCCAAATATTAGTAATTCCATATTCTCATTACTTTTTTCATAACTTTTTGGGGCATACCCTTTTTGTATGTGTATTGTTCTGTCAAAATTGTCTGTTGATTTCCACTCAGGCGTTACGTTTCCGCGGGCGTTGCGGGGAGCCTCCTAACATGTTGTTCCCCTTATCCCGAGAGATTCCTCTGTGCTGCTTTTCCAAGTTCTTCACACCTTCCATGGTCCTCGCCCATCTTATCAAGGCTCGACTTCTCTTTAGCCACTTTCAGTGGGTTCCTTTGAGGAGACGGCAGGATTCACTTTATGTTACAACCTATTAATTTGCTCGCACTCTGCTAGAGAGTTACTTTGTCACAGGGCTTTAACCTTAGAATTTCTTCACCAGTTGCTTGTCAACTAGTAAGCGTCTTTGATACTTATTCAGATTGGACTTTCACCAATTAGCAATTAACGGCTTGCTGGGCACGCATAAAAAATGACCCAAAAAAGTTGTCAATCAACGCCCTTTTGGGTCACTCTCTTTTTTTGAAGTAAGAGATTAGACTTCTTATTGTGCTAAAGGGTGCAAGAGTTAAAGATTCGAGCTGTCATTTTGGCAGCCTTTTCTTATTCGACTAGATACAGGATGGTTGAAGAAGGAAAACAAGTCTCGACATAGAAATATTAAAGTAAATTGATTGGTTTACTATAGGAGGAAATAATGATTGAGCGAGAGCAAGTTATAGAAAACTATTTTCAGTCTTGGATAAATAAGAACAATCTAATATTAAGAAAAACCTTTGACCTAAACGCAGTCTATAGTGAATGTTATGGACCTGAATACCACGGTTTAGAAATTATTGAAAGATGGTTTAACGATTGGAATAAGCGAGGAACAGTTTTGTTTTGGAAAATAAAGAAATTTATTCATCAAGGTAATTTAACTGCTGTTGAATGGTACTTTAAGTGTGAGTATGACGGAGAAGTTGGGGAATTTGATGGTGTATCATTAATTGAATTTAATAACGATAATTACATTGTGAACTTAAAAGAGTTTCAATCTAAAATACCACACTACTACCCATACAAGTAAAATAAGGCATATATGTTTCTTTAATGACATTTAAAAGTATAGACGATATTGTGAAATAATGTACTGATATGAACGANNAAAGAGGTTTTATTTATCGAAAATAAGTTTTCAACAATCAGGCCAGATTGGAGAAGAACGCTCACAATGAAAATGGCACGTACAATAAGAGATATAATAGAGATTGTAAAGAAATGTACTGATATGAACGAAACTGTCAATGCTCCCTACCCAAATTGATTTTGGTTTCAGTTTTTGGGTAACTCTAAGAAGAGAAGCGTTTTTCGGCTTCTTTGCTTATTAGTTTGGATTGAGCCTTATGGCTAGGGGATCTCCTTCTCAGCTTACTGACCGCTCCTCAATCTCCAAATTGGCTGTCAAGTGCTTTCCTTGACAGGCAATTTGGAGATTGAGATACTTTTTAAAGCTGAGAATGAATAAATTTCTCCTTTCATATTAATATAAAAATTTAAGCACACGGCACGAAGGCAAAAATCTCTACTGCGGTTAGCACTCTGATATTCGTGGGTTTTCACATTTTATCTTTCCGTATAAAGGAGCTTCCACTAACTTAAAACG
>NZ_JBALPG010000012.1:21852-42785 GCF_036965245.1 Neobacillus drentensis | reverse complement strand
AACTGAGGGAGTTGAAGAACGGAAGTAGGTGCGACAGAAACGTTCCTTTCCATTGGTGCGTTTGATACTAGGTTTGAAGCAGAGTCTGTGCTTAACTATGTTAAATCAAAATTTGCACGCACTATGCTTGGGGTACTGAAGATAACACAAGCCAACACTCGTGATAAGTGGGCAAAAGTTCCAAGCCAAGACTTTACACCAAACTCTGATATTGACTGAAGTAAGTCAATAGAAGAAATTGATCGTTCGCTATACAAAAAGTATAATTTAGACAATCACGAAATTGCTTTTATCGAAGCAAATGTTCACGAAATGGAATAGTATAACTGACATGAAAAAGAGGCTGTCCAAAAAGTTAGGTAACTGACCTTTGGTAGCCCTCTTTTATTTTTATAAAAGTACACAAAGAAATCGTCCTATCTAGTAAAATGTAGTTACCACACCAACATTTAAAAGAAAAGAAAGGACGATTCTTATGTGCAATCCGAAGATTACTACAGAAAATTATAACTCCCAATTGACCCTTTTTCCAGAGGTAGAAGAAAAAGAAAGTTGAGTTAATAAATAAAAATAAAGCTACTTTGCTCTTGGTTATAAGAACGCTGGTACTAGGCCATGAAAGATGGTTGATGTTAAGTCATTTTTTTTAATGAAAATGGAAGTAATCTTTTATGTAAAAGTTTACATTCAACAAAACTAAAAGAATCCTAAATAAATATGATTCTTTTAGTTTTGTTAAATTTTATTTATCTTGTTTCACTAGTTCATTTGATGATGATTTGTTTAGGAATCTTCACAGTTATCTTTCTTGGTTATCATAATATGTTTTATCTGCGTATTTTTTATCATTTCCTTTTAGATAGGTTAAGATTACTTTTGGATTTTTAAGTAAAGCCCATTCTCCATATTTATCAAATCTTCTGCATGAAGTTATCATTCCATTTTTAATTGTACCGAATTTCTTATTATTTTGCTTTCCCCATACTTTTAACCGTTTAGCGAAATCTGCATCTTCTGCCATAAGCATGTTTTCATTAAATCCGTTGATTGCCATAAAGTCTTTTCTATAGCACCAAAAAATCCCTACAGATATAGCTCCATACTTAAAAAGTAAGGGGATTATTATTAACATTGCGGAAACGAATATTCCTAAAGATATTCTTTCAAACTTCCCAGTTACCCCACCACCAATGTATTTACCTGAAGCTAAATATTTATCTACATTAGACAACATAGACTCTGTCATTTGGGTATCAGCGTCTATAGTAATGATTATTTCTCCACTAGCTATTTGGGCCCCTGCATTTCGGATTTTGGATAAGTTTTTATCGTTATTTTTTAATGTAATACAGTTATAGGACTTTGCTATTTCTTCTGTGTTATCTGTGCAACGATTTAAAACAACTATGACTTCAGTTTGATCTTTATATGCCTCTGATGCCTTTGCAATTGAATCCAAACATTTTCTAATGTACTTTTCTTCATTGTGTGCAGGGATTATAATAGAAAACTTCACATCTTTTTTAAAATTGACTCCTGAAGATTCGTTTGTTTCAGTCATAATATTCCCCCTTATTTTATAAAGTAAATATCTACTATACATAACATATATTAATATTTATTAACGTTTATTAACATTTATTAGGTTGTATTATAGAAACTGAAGGTAAACTATTATTTAAAAGTTTACTTTGGAGTATTTAAAAAATAACAGTAAACAAAAGCAACTCCAAAGCTAATTGATTTCGCTTGTACAACCGTCTAAGCATTTTCGCCAAAACGACATATTCTGAGATAGACATATACTTGAAAGAGTTGGTGGAAAATGTTTATTAAATGGATTAATGAAGCCAGTCAGATTCAACTGTCTCAAAAATTAGCAATTGAGCATGATATTTCCCCAGGCAATATGACATTTCAATTCGGTTCCTGGAAACAACCTATACAAATTCATATTAGCAGTGATTTCCCAGATGATATGATCGGTTTACCACAACATTGGAAGGATTCATTCACCATTCCAGACACACTTCCCTATGAATTGAAGCGAAATAACACGATCCTAAACCTCGGGCCTGTGATTGCGTTAATTGTCTTTTCTGATTTAAAGGAAATGACAATATCAAAATTGAATAAATACCGTGCTTATTTCTTTGATTACTCAAATATTCAAGGGCTGGTCTATCTGTGTGCATGGAACACAATTGATACTCAAAAAAAGCAAATAAAAGGGTTTTATTATGATCCAAACGCGAGGGGACGTTCAAACCGTTGGAAGCTTGGTACGTTTCCCTATCCAGGATCTTCTTATAATCGCACAGCCATGCCGAAAAGCGTATTCGATGATTTGCAATCAATAATGGGAGATTGTGTATTCAACAGCTTTTCTCCGGGTTCTTTCAACAAGTGGGAGCTTTGGAAACGTCTTTCCCCCATCGCAGAGCTTCGTTCACACCTTCCTGCTACTGAGCTCCTGACTGACATGACTGTGCTGGATAGCATGCTCGAACAATATGATTCTATTTATTTAAAACCGACAGGTGGAACCCTTTCAAGAGGAATCAGGAAGATGGAGAAAAGTCAAACTGGCTACCTTGTTATTTATCCTTCTTTTCAAAATCCAAATGGTTTCTATCTTAAACATTTAGAAAATCTCGAGAATAGTGAGCAATGGTTTAGTAAGCTTAAAAACAAGGGTTACATAGCCCAGCAGGCTATAACGATGAAAAGGTATCAAAACAGACCTATAGATTTCAGAGTGATTATGCAAAAGGATGGAAAAGGGAACTGGGGTTGCCCAGGTGTATTCGGTAAGTTCGGGAAAAGTGGAGGTATTATTACAAATTTTTCTCGTGCTGGTTTTATCCGTTCTGGTGTGGAATCTTTCCAGCTAGCATTCGGTATGAATGCTAAAAAAGCACAAAATAAAGTAGAGGAGCTAAAAAAGATTGCATTTCAAATTTGTCGTGTTTTTGACCAATATGGCAACTACGGAGACCTTGGGATTGATCTAATGGTGGACGAAGATGGCGGAATATGGATTCTAGAAGTAAATACTAAAGATACGTATCATCGTTTTCCACTTCATATGAATGATAAGAAACTATATAAGAAAGTAGTCACTGCACCATTTCGATACGGCAAATTTCTAGCAGGCTTTTCAGAATAATTAAATCAATTCCTAATAAACTCTCATCTGTAAATGTCGATAATAACTATAGCACCATCATATTGAAGCACATACATGTTTTTTCCGATTTTATTTATACGCCCAAACGAAAATAGGTAGAAATGTGTCTAAAGAATGATATTTGTCATATTTATGAAAATTATGAAGAATTATGTAGAATTTTGTTGAAAAGTACATTTTTCCGATGTAGTATGAAAGTATCAATTGAAAAAGGCAAACCCGTCGAAAGGCGGGGACGCAAAGCCACGGGTCTAAGGCGAAAGTGCTAGGATAGCCGGGTTGCCAAAAAGAACTGGATATTTTGTTAATGGTTTTTTATTGACTAACATTCATTTTTGTCCATCATTCTTTTTTGGGGTGGGCTTTTTCTCTTGTAAATAAAGAAAGGAGTGGAAAAAGGGAAAGAGTTTCTACGACTCATCTTCTTTTCAGTATTAGGATTTGCAATTATTTTTAATTATTTTCGGGAAGGGTGGAGATCAGGGTGACTGTTTTATTTGGTTCTGTTGAGTACTTTGAAAAAGAAATTCTAAATGCTGCAGCACAAGGCCATATAAATAATCTGACTCATGATCATATTTCGATGATCTACTCTAGGTTAAAGAATGAATTGCTTAATGATTTTGTCTGTGAAGAAAGAATCCGAGTGGAGTGCCTTAAAAATCTTACACAGGCATCTTGTAGATTATTCAAATTAGAAATGAGTGCGACAGCCGAGTGAGATATCAAATTGTAGATGTAATATCTAAGAGACAAAAAGTAACAGTTAAATGTTTGGATATGCAAGAAGATGCATGGTTAAAGGTCTCCTTGAATCCTGATACTCTCGAATGTATTGACAAGCTTATCCCAGACAGTTTACAAAACTTTGTTGAATCAAAACAAGAAAACATACGCGAGTATTTAATCAATCTCAATGAAATAGTGAATGAAAAAAAATCTGCATAGTGTAAGGTGCAGATTTTTTTTTACCAAAAATAAACTTCTCGAATAAAGCTCTAACACTCTGGGAGGCAGGTACCCTAGCCCAGTTGGAACAGAAAAAATATTACTTTCTAGCGAACAGTGGCAGCCACTGTTCGCTGTTATAAGGTGTTTATTCTGTTTCTTCTTCTCCAGAAGGCCGAGTTGTTTGGGTTGGAAGGGTATTCCAAAAGCTTGTATCCACTTTTTCAATTGAACCATCGGCGATAGCTCTCGTTGTTGCATCAAGGGTGGTTATCGTTTGCTTAATCAAATAACCATTGCTTTTTTGTCCGAGCACGTAAGACTCATAGTTGTGATCAGACATGCCTCGCATTTCAAAAAGAAGTGTTGAAATATCGTATTGAACTGCTGCACCGTTGCGGCCAATTGTTTCCTCTGAACCGCCATTGTATTTTCCGATATTTCCCCATCCCTTTGAGTTAATAGCATTGAACACGACAGCCCCTAATTTTTTAGACCGTTCTAGTACCTCCGGCTTAACATTCCGATTTGTCGGATAAAGGATGGAACCTGATGCATATTTCCCGTCTACTTCACTTTGAGATCCTTGATGATGGAGATCAATCATATAATCAATTTTGTACTTTTTTAGCACATTATTATGTAAGGCTTGGGTCTCTGGATGTATTTTGGCAACATGGTCACGATTTAAATCGGCACCAACAGCATTATAGCGAGTCAAATGCCTTCCGCCGTCAGCAACATAGTCATCAAGGGAAAAGTTTACATCGCCCATAGCTCCATCAGCATTTAGCATTGGTACGACAAGGATGTTTACCTGATCAAGAACCCCTTTCATTTTATCCGTTCCTAAGTGTTTAATAAATTCTAGAGCACCTTCCGTCGTCAGTTGTTCATTGCCATGTTGTTGGGTTAAATAGAGAATGGTAGGATTGCTAGGGTTAGATATATATTTCGCGAGGTAAATATCTCGGCCTTTTACTGTTTGACCAATGACTTCTAGTTTCATGGCATCTTGTTTTGCATCTTGGGTTTTAAGATTATCAACTAGTTCATTGTATGTATGTAGGATAGAAGTCTGAATCGACTCATTTCCGCCATAGTTTGGCCCTTCACCCACTGCACCAACTGAAATAGGAACGCTTACAATTCCGCCGATTGCCATTAAACCAGATAAAGATAATGCTAAAACTTTCTTTTTCATAATAGAACCTCCAACTCGTAAAATTATAACAAAATTCGAAAAATTCGTTATACGAAGAATATTATATATAAAATAGTAGCATGTACATAGTGATTAATTACTGAATTTCCTATACTACTAATTCCCTATTAAAACCCGATTTTGAGAATCAAAATGGCTGATTTATTCTTCTGCCTTCTGTACATTCCAGATGAAGTAGAAATTATGGAATATGATACGGTTGATCAATCCTTCAGGACAATCAACAAAAGGTCGATAGTTTAAAATGAATCACTATCAAGCAATTATTTTGGCATTAGATGATTTAGGCGGGGAAGGAACCATCAGAGAAGTTTACGCTAACTAATAATTAATGAATATCTTACTTAGGTTTATTAAGTGGAAATATCCATAGATGTTTGTTAAAGATTTGTAATCCATGGCGATCAAGGAATTTCGCTATTCGTCTGTTAAAAAGAAGTCACTGAACCATTTCGATACGGCAAATTTCTAGCAGGCTTTTTCAATAATATAAAATAAAAAGAAGCTTCCTCGTTGTGGAAGCTTTAGTTATGCTTATGTGTTTGTAATTAAATTTCAATAATGATCGGGAGAATCATTGGCTTTCTCTTCGTTTTTGCGAATAAAAATTGGCCTACCGATTTTTTAATATTTTGTTTGATTACATTCCACTGCCGAATATCCTCTGCTTGTAAGTCATTTACCGTTTTTTTAACAAGGCGGTTAATTTCTTTTAGGAGATCTTCAGAATCTTTTACGTATACGAACCCGCGAGTAATCGTGTCAGGTCCTTGAATAATTTTTCTCTCTGCTTTACTTAATGTTAAAACAATAACGACCATTCCATCTTCAGAAAGTTGTTTTCGGTCTCGTAACACGATTTCCCCTACATCGCCGACGCCCATTCCGTCAACATACGTATCCCCCGACGGAATCCTCCGAGTCTGACGGGCAATTGAGGTTTCGATATCAACAACATCACCATTTTTAATAATAAATGTGTTTCCTGTCTCGACTCCAACCGATTCCGCGAGCAAACGATGATGGTGCAGCATTCTAAATTCACCATGAACTGGAATAAAATAGGTTGGTTTCATTAGAGTAAGCATGAGCTTTAAGTCTTCCTGGTATCCATGTCCAGATACATGCATTCCGGTTGTGCTCCCTGTTCCATAAATCACTTTAGCCCCCAGTTGAAATAAGTTGTCAATAATACGTGAAACATCTTTTTCATTCCCGGGTATTGGGGATGCTGCTAAAATAACGGTGTCTCCGGGGTAAACGGAAATATCCCGAAAATTTCCGCTAGCAAGACGGGCAAGAGCAGCCATTGGCTCTCCCTGACTCCCCGTACATAGAATGGCAACCTTTTCAGGTGCTAGTCGATCGACCTCCTTTGCCTCAATCAGCATCCCATCTGGAATAGTTAAATATCCACGTTCGATCGCTACTGAGACGACATTAACCATGCTTCGGCCAAGCAATGCAAGCTTTCGATTCGTCCGAATGCAAGCTTCGACCACTTGCTGAACACGATTCACATTGGAAGCGAAGGTCGATATAAAGATTTTCCCATCAGCTTTCATGAAAGCCTCGATCATATGACTGCCTACCATTCGCTCTGATGGTGTCAGGCCCGTACGTTCTGCATTTGTACTTTCAGAGATTAAAACTATGACACCTTGATTACCGATATCGGCCATTTTATGAATATCTGAATATTGGTTATTCGCAGGTGTTAAATCGAATTTAAAGTCTCCAGTATGGACAACATTTCCTTCAGGTGTATGAAAAACAATCCCTAAACAATCAGGAATACTGTGGCTTACTTTGAAAAAGGATGCCTTCATTTCTCCCAGCTCAAGCTTAGAATCTGAATCAATTGGAATGAGTTTTGTATCCCTTGTAAGCCGATGCTCATCTAGTTTTAATTCAATTAATCCAAGTGTAAAACGTGTGCCATAAATGGGGACATTTATTTTTCGTAAGAGGTAAGGAATCCCCCCAATATGATCTTCGTGCCCATGTGTAACAATTAAAGCACGGATTTTTTCCTTATTCTCTTCTAAGTAAGTAACATCGGGAATAATTAAATCAATTCCTAATAAACTCTCATCTGGAAATTTACCTCCGCAGTCGATAATGACGATATCATCTGCATATTGGACCACATACATGTTTTTTCCGATTTCATTTATACCGCCTAAAGCGAAAATAGATAATGTATTTTCAGTGGTTTGCAACTGAATTCCTCCTAATTCCAATTAGATAGTGTTAGTATTCCATTTTTAAAAATCTTTATTTAGTTAAATCATGAGGGAATTCAAATACAGTTAGGTTTCCTGCTTAGAGTTTTTTAGTCTAACGTTAAATCATATCCATTACCAATTTGTGTTAAAATTAGTTAGTGTAATTGGAGGGATGATAATGCTGGAAGTTCAATTGGAGGCAATTGAAAAGGAGAAAAGAAATTTATTTTTTGATTATCTCCTTATAGCAGATGAAAGCGAAGAGATTGTCATAAAGTACATAAATGATGGAGAGATGTTCTCCATTTGCTGCGAAGGAAAAATTGCAGGAGTTGTTTTATTTATGTTCCATCCGAACGGAATCGTTGAGCTTAAAAATATTGCTTTAACCGAAGATTATCGAGGGAAAGGGCTAGGAAAATTAGTAGTTAATGAGGCTTTCGATTTATATAAAATTAAGGGACTACATAAAATGATTGTTGGAACTGCTAATTCAAGTATTGAAAACTTAGCTTTTTATCAAAAGTTAGGTTTTAGAATGGTTGAAATAAAAAAGGATTTCTTTAAAAATTATCCAGAACCTATTTATGAAAATGGGATCAGGGCCATGGATATGGTGATGTTTGAGAAAGAATTATAAAGTGAAGGGGGGCTGGCTATGCAAATCAAGGTCTTTGGTGAAAGAAATGAAGATACAGAATACAAAAGGAGACCGGCAGTTTACGGTTTAATGTTTAACGAGCCGAAAGATAAAATCGCCGTGATCCAAAAAAGTGATGGTAAGTATTTTCTCCCTGGCGGCGGCATTGAAAATAATGAAACACATGAACAGTGTTTAAAAAGAGAAGTACTTGAGGAAATGGGCATGGCAGTGGAAATAGGTTCCTTTATTGGCTGTGCCCAAAGATATTTTTATTCGACTAATGAACATTCTTATTATTTCAGCGAGGGCCATTTTTATTTGAGCCAAATCGGGAAACAGCTTGGAAGACCATTAGAAGAAGACCATTTCCTCCATTGGATTGAACCGATTCAAGCGATAGACTGTTTATTTCACGAGCATCAAAGCTGGGCAGTGAACGAGGCGCTAAAGCTATACTAAAAACCTTGATTCCTAACATCTTGTGAAGTATTGGCCCCTCCATCGCCAAATACTATGATAGCCACTCATGCTATCCCCGCTACTAACTACTATAACGTTACAATATTACTAACCCATGTCTTAGATGTTATAGATCCTTTAATCTTTCATTAAGTAACGATGAAGAATGCATAAGAGAACTTAGTGCTTGAACAGCATCTTCTGTTTTACGGCCAGCAGGTGCAATCTGTATTCCAATTTTGACAATGGAAAAGTGAAAGATCTGACAAATAACATGAAACTGCAGCCAAATTATTGTGACATCTCAGTTATACTAAGATCCAAGCACACATCGCTCGTTTATCTACAACTTACTTTACATTCTTTTCCAACATTGGTATTCTTAAATCGTAAGTAGTAAGTAATAAGTGATAACCACTTATTTTATGAACTAGGAGGGACGTTATGAAGGAACTTAGTTTTGCGCAAAACTTTTCCATGATAGCACTCAACGCCCAAGATAGTCTTCATTTAACTAACGCCAAGAAAGTATCCTTGCGTTGTATGGCTGGTGCAACGATTCTAGAATTATATTTGGACAACGGCTTTACAAGGGAGGGCGATATCCTTACTTTTAAAAGGGAGAATTTAGAGTTTCCTTCGATTACTATGTATCAAGAAACTGTTTTAAAGGCTCTTATTGGTAAAATTGAAACGATAAGTGAGACGCTTCCTGATTATCTCACGAAAGTTACCAAGCTATCTAAAAAGATATTGAAAGAAGTTGAGCACTCTTTTGCCGTTTCCCTGTTAGGAGCGAATGCTTTGGAAGAAATTCCTGCACTTATTGGTTGTGATTTGGAATATGTAACAGCTGATATTTCGATGAAGGAATACCGGAGCAATCCAGAACTCTATATAAGATTGACGGAAAGTCTTCGTGCTGAGATTTTAGAAGACGGGCCAATGACAGATGAAACAATCCTTATGCTTTGGTTGTTACGGGAAAGCGGATGTCTTTATGATCTTTTCTCTAGGGAAGAATTGAAACGAGTTGCAGCTCGCATATATGAATTACTCGATAACAGTTCTTTGGCTAAACGGATTTTACCAATTAATATTCATAAATCCTTTGAAACCGCTGTAAAAAATTTTTTAAAAATAAAGAAGGAAGTTATGTCTACTCCTTCAGGTTCAGGAATCAATTTTATCTTTCCGGTAATTGAACGATCGCAATCTATTTTTATTGATACGGAAGAGTTTTTTTCAAAGAAAGAAGACCGTTTGCGTGATGTTAAAGCGAGGCTGGAAAGCAAAGGTCACGTCTTTACGGTGATACGTGAGGGAGAAGTACCCCTTATCAAGATCGATAATGTCCTATATGAAGCCGTACCATCTGCCAAACAATATAGAATACCTGTTCATGGTGTCCGTTTAAGAAAATATCCACTATCCTTATAGCAAGGGGGATGAAAATGTCCCGGCAACGTTCAATGGAAAAAATATTGGCTTCCGAATTTGTATCCATCGGAGAACTGGTACGTCTAAGTGGATGTCGTTACAGTACCCTAAAATTCTATACGGAAGAAGGGATGCTTCCTTTCAAGCAGGAACAAGAAAACCTGACTCGCCGGTTCCCCAGAGAAGAAGCATTATTAAAAATCAAAGAAGTACAGGACTTGAAAAAACAGGGTCTTAGTATTCCGGAAATAAAAGAAAGACTAGTTAAAAAATAGCTAACTATTCATTTCAAACAATAAAACGGCAGAGAAATCACTGCCGTTTTAATATTTTTTTTAGTGACTCTTATCAAGGTTATAAGCGACCGAAGAGCAGAAAAAACAGAGAGTCAGGTCGCCAATAAAAAAATGCTGTTCCTAATGTTATTGAACAAAACTTTGTAGGGCAGCCTTTCTATTTTGCGATGATATTAAATTCATCAGGAAATATCTACGCACTAAAAACGAATTAAACATCTGGATGTTTCTCAAACTGAAAAAACAAGAGTCCCTTGATTCTAATGATCAAAGGGACTCTGTTGTGTTCCATGAAGCGGGTTAAGGACCAGCGGAATAAAATCTGCATAGCTGTCGATGTGAAAATCGGCGTCAATATTGGGATTTTGAAAGGCAACGGTTTTGATATGTAATTGTCTTGCGGGTATTAAATCTAGATCCCGGTCACCCACAACCAAATCAATACGGTGGCTTTTCAGGACATATTCATAGGAAGAACAATGAGGTTTTCTCGTGAAGCCTTGTTCTTCAACGGCAACAATTTCTTTAAAATACTTGGCTAGATGGAATTTTTCAAGGAGATAAATGGTGGATTCCTTATCTCGATGAGTCACAATAATATTGTTTTCGACAGCAGCTAAAACATCCTCTAGGTGATCAAAGGGCTTGCTGTGCAGCTTTGAATAATGAATATGTATTTTTTGGTATTCTTCTCTCAGATCCTCACTAATACAATAGTGTTTAAAGGCGGTTTTGGAATCAATTTTTAGCCATTTCAACACTTCACTGCGGTCAAGGTCCTTTTGGCTTAATTTTAGGATACCTTCAACAAGTGCTGGATATGTATCAAATAAGGTTCCATCGAAATCCCACAATATGTTCATAATAATCACTCCCATCAATAAAGTTACCCTAAAGATGTTATCATATACAGCTGCTATTGCTAAGTCTTGACAAACATTAAGAATATTTATGCTTTTTGTAAAATTATTGTATTGCCTAATAACTTCGTCCTTTTTTTATGTTATAAAGGGAGTGTGAATAAATGGTTTCAGTTATGATTACTACGTAAAAAGAAAGGTGCTGTTAACTTTGTTAAATTCCACCGTCCTTCAACATGATTATAAACTGAATTCATTCCATCCTATTATGAAATACAATGGAACGAGGAAAGTAAAAAATGTCATCTTACTAATCGGTGATGGGATGGGATTTTCTTATACCACCGGTCTTCGCTACTTCAATCATGATTCCCAAAAAGGATTTATGAATCCCACTATATTTGATCAATACTTTGTCGGATCCCAATCAACTTATTCATTAGATAAAGAAAGTAATATTACTGATTCTGCTGCAGCAGGTACGGCTTTAGCGACGGGTTATAAAACCTATAACGGAGTACTTGGTTTAAACATTGATAAACAAGCTGTTCCCACTGTTTTAGAATATGCAAAATTTCGTGGCAAGTCTACTGGCCTAGTAGGAACAAGTCAAATCAATCACGCAACATTAGCGGCATTTGCCTCGCATATTGAATCACGAGAACAATATGATCAAATTGCTGATGATTATCTCGATGAACGAATAGAAGGTAAACATAAAATAGATGTGATGCTCGGGGGAGGAACATCCTATTTCTTTAGGAATGACCGAAATTTAATAGAAGAGTTTGTTAAAAATGGTTTTGGATATGTGACCAACTTGCAAGAGCTTGTTACGAATAAAACAGAGCAGCTGCTTGGCTTATTTGCACCAATAGAGCTGTCGAAACAAATTGACCGCGATCCGACAATTCCGTCCCTTTCCCAAATGACGAAAGCTGCCCTTCAACGCTTACAGCAAAATCCAAATGGCTTTTTTCTTTTAGTGGAAGGAAGTCAAATAGATTGGGCGGGGCATGACAATGATATCGTTGGGGCAATGAGTGAAGTTAAAGACTTTGAAGCAGCGTTTAAAGAGGCGATTGAGTTCGCTTCCGATCGGGAGGATACGATTGTCATTGCGACAGCTGATCACTCAACCGGAGGAATGAGCATCGATCGAAATGATAATTATAAATGGAATCCAAGTGTGATTAAATCGATTACCTCAACACCGTTTGTGATTGCCAGCAGATTGCATGAAACAAAAAACATGACAACTTTAAAGCATCACATGAACTTTCCACTTCATGAAGAGGACTTGAATACCATCCAATTAACGCTGGAGATGGAAGTAGAAGATACACGGCAAGCACTTATTAACATTATCAATCACTATTCCAGTACGGGCTGGACAACCAAAGGGCATACGGGTGAGGATGTTCCCGTTTATGCGTATGGTCTAAATAGACATTTGTTTAGCGGCAGAATGGAAAACAGTGATATTGCAAGGATTCTTTTTCAGATTATGGATTAAAATAACCATTAGAAATACTCTTTGAAATCAGGATCAACTTATATCAAGTAAAGAGCAAGGTAGAAAAAATAGCACCAGGGGAGCACCATCTGAATGCGGGTGGTGTTTTATTATTTTTGT
Organism: Neobacillus drentensis; assembly: GCF_036965245.1. Taxonomy (GTDB): domain Bacteria; phylum Bacillota; class Bacilli; order Bacillales; family Cytobacillaceae; genus Neobacillus; species Neobacillus drentensis_G. The sequence goes on along the minus strand of NZ_JBALPG010000012.1, from coordinate 29,860 downwards.
AGACTATCAGATATTTGATAATTGGAGATTAAAGCGATGGAGTAACAAGGATAGGATAGTAATGAAAAGCATGAAATGCCTCAGTGGATTATCAAGGACAAAGAAGTGTACAAAGTGGAATCAAAATAACTAATCGAATCATGAAATCTATCATCCATCACAACTCCTTTAGGATTTGGTTTTTTATAAGTTTAGTATATAAGTAATTTGTTAACTATTTATATGTTAATTGTAAATTTATTGTCAAATTCCCCTCAGGTATGAACTAGGCGCACAGTGACTGGCACTGTTAGCATTCTGACAGAATTAAAATAGTAAAAGCCACATGATTCTCACAATAACGGGTTCATTTGTGAGGTGCAAAAACGTAAAACATACTTAAAATTAGACCACTAATCACAATGAATCTACTTATCAATTCACAATATTATTCACAAAAAAAATTGGCAATTTTCCGAGCAATTTTAAATATTCATTGTTTAACTAAAGCACCAGTTTGTTTAAGTGAAAACTATCACAATTCAAAAGAATAAATTCCATAAATAATTTAAGCCCAAAAATAAAAGTTACCCTTGAACCTCTACAACATTTTTGCGTTATGTCTTTACATATGGATACAAATCATAATCTTGAAAACCGGTATGAAAAACCGGTATGTTTTTACTTGTTTATAAAAGAGAAAGTCCTGTAAAACATCTAATTGTCGTATTTTTTATTTCAGATAAATTTAGCACCAAAGGTTAGAAAATTCTAATTGAGTATATCATTTGTTCCAATATGCTTTTGCTTCTTCCTCAAGCACTTTTAATCTTTTGTAATAATCAGGAAACTCGTTAAGATGAGCTAGTGCAATTTTCCCAGTAATAATAGGATCATCCCCAGTAACATTTGTTTGGCTGGATTGCTTTCCATGTTCAAGTTCAGTATTTACTCCCATCCAAAACTCATCTAAATCAAACTTACTTTTATTAAAGTCAATGCCTAAAAGTAAAGCTATTGCTGCTGCTTCCTCTTTAGAAAAGCTAGTTTTAACGATGTTTAAATTATTTGTTTGAATCCTATTTGGGTATTTGTTAATTATATTTCTTTTTGTTGGATGAGTATAGTGCATACAATAGTCAGAACCGCGTTCCGCAGCCAATGCATCTGCTTTAGTTACATGAACAGTACCCAATGGATGTTGTGGGGGAGCATATATCGAGTAAAGTTTTAACGGGATATTACCTGTATTGGTTACATTGTGCCATGTTCCAGCCGGTATCATAATGGCAGAATCATCATAAACTTTTTTAACAAAGTTTAAATTATCTTTTCTCTTGCCCATTTGAACAATCCCTTGGCCTTGTTCAATACGTAAAAATTGGTCAACGTTAGGATGAATTTCTAAACCGATATCTTCACCAACTTTAAGACTCATTAATGTCACTTGCAAATGATTTCCTGTCCATAAAGCGGTACGATAGGTATTGTTTTGCTTCGTAGCCTCATTGATATTCACTACAAATGGTTCAGACCCATAATCTTTTAACTGAATTTTATTTCTTTCCTTTGATGATTGTAAAAAACCCAATCGATTAGTATCAATAGTCCAGTAATTGGGCTGTCTTACATTGTTAAACATTGGTGCATTAACATAATAAGGATTTTGATATTGATATTGGTTTGGATACAAACAATGAGCATCGTACATTTTTCTTAACTCCTTCATAGATTAATTAAATTATCCTATGCACTATGTTAAGGGAATGTACTTATATTCAGGGTGACCTATAAGGAATTGAAGTTAGCCCTAAACATTTGCTCAATTTAATGGAACTATTTGAACGCAAGTTAAAGACCATCTTCAACTGCACGATAGTTTAAGTACAAAAAATCACAATCTTTACATTTAGCTTAACATAAATATATAATTGGATTCTTGAATCGTATAAATATTTTGAATTTCATACTCGAATTCACACTATAAATCACACCTAATTCAAATCCACTCCAATAATTATTTCTATCCCTTAGAATTACCTTGCGTATTCGGTTGTGAATAAGACATAAAATCACGTAATACCTTGATATGATAACAAAAAAACACACTGATTTCTTATGTGAAATACAGTGTGTTTTTTCTTGCGATATGTTTATTTGCACCTCTGAAGTGAACCAGTTATTCTCACAATCAGTGGGCTTTGTTTCATTTCATAAAGCGAGCTAAGAACCATTATATTAGGAACATCATTCCATTAATGCTAAACGTAATGTAGACCGACATTCGTTTACTAATTCATCATCCTTCTGATCATCTGCGTATAAAAGAAGTAAGACGATCGTGTATATTGCTTTGAACCTTCCGATTTTTTTAAATTCAGGTTGAACATCACCATATATTTTGAAAAAGTGTTCCCTGCCTTCAGCTGGTAGAAAACCATAAACGATTGATAAGTCGATTGCCGGATGGCCAATATGCGTATCCCCCCAATCTATCACTGCTGATACTCTGCCATCTTCTTTTACAAGGATATTGCGAATATGTAAATCACCATGAACGAGTGTTTTGGTTTCATCCTCTAAAGATTCTTTTATGGTAGAAAGAAATAATTGCAGCTGCTCCACTGTATTTAGGTCGATTAAACCTTTTTCCTTGGCTATTTCTATATTTGTTTCCAGCATTGGTTTTCTTTTAGGAATATTGATCCGCTCCAGCTGGTCGTATGGAATTTTCAGCTTTTCTGCCTCTATTATAGGAAAATCATGCAGCGTTCTTAAAAATTGAGCCAAAGGTTCTACCGAATCCATTCGCTGTTCAGGTGTCAACTTAGTGGGTGTTTTTCCTGATAAGATTTTGTACCCTGCAAATGGCCACGGATACTGATCTTCTGGAATGCCTTGAAATTGAGGATTCGGAATAGGGATTGGCAGCAAGGGAGCTAATACAGGAAGGAGCCGGTTCTCAGTTTGAATTAAATTTGGTGAAATTTCTCTTCTGGGAAAACGAAAAACATATCGATCATTTACGAGAAAAACGGAATTATCAAACCCTTCACCCAATACCTTCACTTTTACTGGCTTAAGCTCCGGGAACTGGTTCTCAATCATCATACCTGCTCTTTTTTCTGAAATAACCTGCTCAGGAGACCATGGCTGACTCATTCATTCACCTCCATTCTATATTTATTTACTCAAACTCTTAGAAGACAAATGGAATACATTGACTCCTTCTTCAGCTTACACTATAAGCCGCTGAAGAAGTGTGGTTATTTTTATTACACTGTCTACTTGACAGGGATATGTTAAATGATGGTTGGTTATCATTTGTTAGCCGTGTTAGGATAAATACACTGAAACTTACTAAAAGTGAAGAGCGAAATTAAAAAATGCAGCAGGTATGGATAGTAACTTTGCAGGGGAAAAGGGGCGCTTTTTGAGTTTATAAATCAAAGCGGTGGCAGCCTAAAATGAGCGAATTTAATTTTAAGGAGGATACAGGATGGATTTTGAAAATCAGATTTTTTCTAATAAAGTTATCCAGCTATTTCTTGAAAACGATTATGACAAGGTGATGAGTAATGGTAAGGAATTTACCTTTAAAAAAGGTGAATGTATTACAATACCGGGTAAATTATCTGATGAGGTATTTATTATAAAGAAAGGAAATGCAAGTGAATTTCACATTCATATAGATGGAAAAGAATGCATTATTGGCTTGTTATGTGCTGGAGATTTTATTGGATTAATGGATGTCTTTACTTCAAGGGCAAGCAGAGTATTTGCAAAGGCTTTGACAGAAGTAACGATTATTGCAGTTTCAAAACAAGAAGTCAGAAAGATTGTTGAGAATAGTCCGTCATTAACGCTTGCGTTACTGAATTATACCTCGGAGAAATATGAGGATATGGTTGAAATTCTAGAGCAAATTAGTTATGGAACAGTTGAAAATCGACTCATCTTTTTATTAAAAAAATTGAGTTTGAGTGATCAGAGGGAAAACGATAAAGAATGGTATCCTGTACCTGTCTCTATAACACATAAGGATATAGCTGGGATGATTGCTTCAACCCGAGAAACAGTAACTTTAACGATAAATAAACTTTTACAAGAAAAAATTATCCGCTATGACAACGGGAGAATCTGGATACAAATGAATATCGGAAAATAAATGTGATAGTTTTTATGATTAAAAGCTGTAGATAAATGGAAATACATAAGAAATCTTTTTATTTTCATATGTAAGCTGCCTTACATACTCCGAAAACATCTAATGCTAAAATTTCTATTGTTAAACAAAACTAAGATGTTAGGGGTAATGTATTATGAATAACATTAATTTTGAAGCTGTAAAGCAGGTTACAAACACCATAAAGGAAAATCCGGAACTTGGAATGAAAAAATGGACTGCTCACCTTAAATGGAAGGATGGCACAGAAAATGAGGCTTTTATCCGGGATTTTACCCCTTTTATTATTGATGAACCTATTGAGTTAGGAGGCACGAATAAGGGAGCTAACCCCGTTGAGTATTTAATAACAGCGGCAGTAAGTTGCTTTACGATTACGTTTGAGGTTTTTGCGAGCCAAGCAGGGATTAAACTTGAAGAAGTATCTGTAGATATTGAAGCTGATTTAAATGTAGCGGTATTTTTAGGAATAGAAGAAGGGGAACGTGGAATTTTGAATCCTGTTATCAAATTAAGAGCTCTTACCTCTGCTTCTAAAGAGAAAGTGAAAGAAATAGCAAATCAAGCTCTGACGGTATCACCTGTATTAAAAAGTCTCAATACAAAGGTTGCATTAGTTGTTGAATAATTAAACAACCCCTGTTCAATAATTTGTTCATCGTTTGCTGAAAACAAAGGACCTTCTTCAAAAGCGAAAAAGTTATGAGCCTAAGAAAAACCAGAAAGCTTTAACAACAAGCTTAACAGCTCAAACTAATTGCTATATGGAGGAGGTCTATTCAATTCAAAAGCTAAGAAGGCCGGCTAGGAGGGAAGCATTAATGAATCGGTATAAGAAAACACGATGGCTGGTTGTTATAGGAGCTGTGTTAGTACAAATATGTTTAGGCTCGATATATACATGGAGTTTATTTAACCAGCCGCTAATTGATAAATTTGGCTGGGATCAGTCAGCTATTGTTTTAACTTTCTCTATTACTGTTGCAATGTTTGCTTTTTCCACAATTTTCGCAGGAAAATTGCAAAATAAAATAGGTCCTAAAAAGGTTGCAATTTTAGGGGGACTTTTACTAGGAATAGGTTTAATTCTATCAAGTAAAGCAACATCCTTAATTGAATTGTATATTTATTTTGGGGTCATCGGTGGTACTGGTGTAGGGACAGCTTATGTTGCCCCTTTGACGACATGCATCAAATGGTTTCCGGATAAAAGGGGATTTATTACAGGAATAGCTGTTAGCTCCTTTGGATTAGGAAGTTTAATATTTAAATCTCTTGTTTTAGATTTAATTCTCACAAAAGGAGTTTCTCAAACGTTTTTGTATCTTGGAGTGATTAATCTAATATTAATTGTGCTCGGGGCGCAAACTTTAGCAACACCTCCAAAAGATTATGAAACCACCGGAGTTACGGAAGGGGTAGAATCAAACAGTAAGGATTCTACAAGTACTCAAATGATTAGTACCAAACAATTCTACTTATTATGGATTGTGTATTTTTTTGGGTGTATTAGTGGTTTGTTAATAATTGGACTAGCACAGGACATCGGGATTGATCTTGTAAAACTAACTCCAAGAACTGCAGCTAGTGCTGTAACGGTAATTGCGCTGTTTAATGCTGGGGGAAGACTGGCATGGGGAGTAGTATCGGATAAAATTGGAAGAAAAACATCATTATTAATAATTTATTTAACAACATCTATAGCTATGGCTATAATGAGCACAATTACTATGAATACTGTCATATTCTTTTTGTCTGTTTCGATGATAGCTTTAAGTTTTGGCGGACTTGTTACCGTAGTTCCTGCGATTACAGCTGATTATTATGGTGTCAAAAATATAGCTTCTAATTACGGAGTAGTTTTTCAAGCATTTGGCATTGCAGCGATTGCAGGGCCCATTATTGCTGCGAATTTTGGCCTTAATAATTCATTTTTAATTGCAGCTGCACTATCTATAGTTTCAATGATCATTACAATATTTATTAAACCTCCGATTGCGTTATCTCGGTAAAATGGTAAAGGCGTTTATTTTGCTAATATCGATTAAACCAAATATATTTTGGTTTTCATATGCGAGAACAAAGGGCTGCTTGATAACAAAAGCCTAAGCGGTCGTTTAGTAAATGGTATAGATGCAAGGGGAAACTGCCTAGTGCTTAGTCCTTGCCTCTCTGTATTAACTTTATTAATGGGTCCTTCAAATTTTAAGAAGGGCCCACTATCCTTTTTTAGAGATCACTACCAGGAAGGTATATCCTATTCCTGCAATATTCTTTGCTGTTTTATCTAAATATAGTTAAGGATTTCTAGAAAGATTTTTGGGGGAAATGTGTAAATAAATAACCTAAATATGGTAATATTTTATATNNATTTTATATAGATATTTTATAATTTTCGAACTGTTTGTAAAACGGTTTAATTTTAGGATATTGAAGACAATGTGTTAGCGGATTTTATTTTTCAAAGAATAATAATTAGATTAGAAAAAACATCCGATTTTGAGAGGGAGAGGATTGAACGTGCAGATTTTTGATTATCATTTATGGGCCAATAAACTTGTTTTTAAACATTTAAAAGAGCTGCCAGGTGAGGTTTGTTTTCAAGAGGTGCAAAGTGTCTTTCCTACAATATATGATACTATTTTTCACATGTATCAGGTTGATTACGTCTGGTTGCGGGTACTTAAAGGGGACAATTTTGAAAGTATCATCCAAGGTGTCACACAATTACAAGATGAAAAATTGGAAAGAAGCTTGGAAAAATTAGAACAAAATCACCTTCAATTAAGTGCGGAGTACCGAGATTTTATTGATGGACATGAAAATCTAAATGAGATTACTACTATTCACCATCCAAGTTATGGGACATTGAAAGCGAGTTACTTTGATCTGCTTCAGCACGTCGTGAACCACGGTACCTACCATCGCGGAAATATTACTGCAATTTTTAGACAACTGGGATATAAGGGAACTCAAACCGATTATGTATTTTACTTATATGAAATACAGAAATAAAAATAGGTACGGGCTGCATAGTGCGGCTCTTTTTTTGTCTTTTTCATGTAAGCAAGGAAAAAGAGTACAGCGAATAGTAACGATATTGACGATCAGTTATGGAGAAGCATTAAAAATGGAAGCTGAAATACGGCAAATCACGTGGTGAAATATTGAATATTTGGATTTGAATGAGCGTATCTTTTGAAAAGGGTATAAAACAGTTTGATTAATGGTTTTACAAAAAAGGCAGGGGATTGCAATGGATATTTGGAAAACAAATGGATTCTCTATTTCTACTAATAAAGAACATTTAGATATGGACGTAGTTCACCATTTTTTAAGTCATGAAGCATACTGGTCAAAGGGGATCGCAAAAGAAACAGTCATCAAGTCAATTGAACATACTGCTTTATGTTTTGGGGTTTATAAAGGTGAGGTTGATCATGGACGCAGTCATCAAGTCGGATTTGCGAGAGTAATATCAGATTTAGCTACATTTGCTTATCTTTCCGATGTGTTTATATTACCTGAATATCGTAAATTAGGATTATCAAAATGGTTAATGGATATTATTAGTAACCATCATGAACTTCAAGAAGTTCGCAGGTTCATGCTTGCTACTAATGATGCCCATTCCTTATATCAAAAGTATGGTTTTGAAGAGATTAGCAATCCAGAGCGACTCATGCAAAAAGTTCGGCGATCTCCGTACCAGGAGTAAAATGCTTTCTTAAGGACAAAACGAGAAGCTTTTTGACCGAAAATGTCTTTAAGAAGCCTGATTAAGGACAAAACTAGAAGTCTAATGCCCCAAAATGTCTTTAAGAAGCCTGATTAAGGACAAAA
>NZ_JBALPG010000012.1:0-21604 GCF_036965245.1 Neobacillus drentensis | reverse complement strand
GACCGAAAATGTCTTTAAGGAGCGTTATTAAGGACAAAACTCACCGTCTATTCACGGAAACTATCCTTATTAAAGGTGAGTTGGTACGGATGTCCAAAAAATCCTACTTTCTTTACAAATTGTTTACCTCAGATTGAAATATTTTTAATTCAAGATAATTAATTCTAAAATTTATTTTTCTAGGCATAAAAAACTAGTAAACAAAAGCAGATGTTAGGAGAGAGTTAGGTGAAAGAAGATTTGATAAATAAACAATCCGGTATGGAAATTGGGATATATACACTAGCAGATTTAGGTCCTGATCCGCATACAGGGAAAACCATTAGTGCACAACAGCGTATCGCAGAAATTATCGAAGCTGGAAAAATGGCTGACGAGGCAGGGTTGGACGTATTCGGTGTTGGTGAACATCACCGTCTGGATTATGCAGTTTCAGCTCCTCCGATTGTGTTGTCTGCACTATCACAAGTCACAAAGCAAATTAAACTGACAAGTGCTACAACGGTATTAAATACCGTTGACCCTGTCCGTTTATTCGAGGACTTTGCGACTCTTGATCTATTATCAAATGGACGGGCTGAAATCATTGCGGGGCGTGGGGCGTTTATTGAATCCTTCCCGTTGTTTGGATATGACGTAAATCAGTATGATGAATTGTTTGAAGAAAATATTGAGCTTTTTCTGAAGCTAAATGCTGATGAGAAGGTAACCTGGAGCGGCCGTTTTCGTTCTAATTTACAGAATGCTGATATTGCACCACGGCCTGCGCAAAAAAATATACCTTTATGGGTTGGTGTTGGGGGAACCCCGGAAAGCGCAGAACGAGCGGGGAGATTAGGTACCGGCTTAGTGCTAGCGATACTTGGAGGCGATCCAAACAGGTTTAAGCCGTTAGTGGATGTTTATCGACAGGCAGCAAGTCAAGCCGGTCATGCTCCTGGAGATTTGAAAGTCGGGGTAACGGGACATTCCTTTATTTCGGAAACAACACAACAGGCTAAAGACGAATTCTACCCATATTATTCAAATTATTGGGGATACCTCAATCGCCAGCATGGAATGAGTACACAGATGTCCAGAGCTGATTTTGAACAGTTCGCAGCACCAGAAACGGCTTTATTTGTTGGAAGTTCACAGCAAGTTATCGAAAAAATTCTCTATCAATACGAGCTATTCGGGCATCAGCGTTTTATTGCCCAAATGGACATAGGCGGTTTGCCGTTTAAAAAAGTAGCCGAAAACATTGAACGATTAGCAACGGAGGTAGCACCTGTCGTACACAGGGAAACGAGCAAGTAAACTTGGAGCATTGCACATCGTCAGAGATTCCTTGAAGAAAAAATTGTAACGTCAGTCCGAAAAAGGCGAACAGTTCTTTGTCACTGTTCGCCATTAAGAGCTTTTCAGAGCAAGCTTTACCGTTCTCTGGTCATGAAAGGCCTTTCTTTTTTACCCAGGGTTCACCCTATAGATTAGAGCTGTCATTTGGCAGCCCTTTTTTTAGGAATACATAGAAACGAACGGACCGTAACAATCTGCAATTAAAAATAGTTGAAAAATTTACAAATCTTTATCTCTCCTCAACAGCCTATTAACCGTAGCTTAATATTTTTGAGTTTTAATAGGGAGGTAATGAAAATAAGGGGAGGAATAAAGATGAAAAAGCGATTGACGGTTGCATTAGCACTCGGATTAATGATTCCTGCAGTAACTCCTGCGGCAGCAGCAGGGAAGGATATTACAATCAATTCTTTCAAGTTTAACTCAATGAAAGCTCCAGCCACCATCGAAGAAATGGTAAAAACATATACAGGTGCGTCAATGGCTGTTACTTATAGTAACGGAGCAACGAAGAATTTCCCGCTTACATATAAACAGTTATTCCTTTCTGACGAAAAAATTGTAACAAATAAAGGGGTAAAGATCCCTGCAGGAACACCTATCGATGCCAAAGGGGATCCGATTATTGATAAGAGCGTTCTAGGACAAGAATCGTACTATATTTCCGATGCTCCTGATTCTAATAGTTTAATGAATGTGGGCGGCAAATTGTTTATGGTATCTCACTTTGAATATGATTCTCTTGATAGTGCAGGAAATTCGGCTTATGGAGTAGTCCCGGCATCTATGACCTTAACAGAATTGAATCAAAATAAAAAGAATGGCGAACTATCGGTTAAAGAAGCAAAAAAGGTTGATTTTTCCCAAGTAAATGGCCTTTGGATTCCATGTAATGGTTCTACATCTCCTTGGGGAACCCATTTAGGTTCAGAAGAATATGAGCCAAATGCACGTCAATTTGAAGCAGAAATAGGTACAGATAAAGATTCAACAAATGTGAAAGGTTTCGCCAAGCTTTACTTTGGGGATGAAACAAAAGGAAATCCATATAATTATGGATGGATTCCTGAAGTGACGGTAAAACCAAATGGTGATACAAGTGTTGTCAAACACTATAGTACTGGCCGTTTTTCCCATGAAATGATGCAAGTAATGCCTGATAATCGGACAGCATTCTTTGGTGATGATGGAAACTACACTGTCACGTTCATGTATGTCGCTGACAAAGAAAAAGACTTATCTGCTGGTACTTTGTATGCTGCTAAGTTCTTACAAACGAGTACAGAAAATGGCGGAGCAGGCGATCTTGAGTGGATTAAGCTTGGCCATACGACTGACGATGAAATTAGGGCTATTATTGACAAAGGTACAAAATTCAGTGATATTTTTGAAACAGCCAGCCAGCCAACAGCAGGCTTTACGGCCATTAAAACTGATTCAAGTGGAGCAAAAGTAGAATATTTAAAAGTAAAACCTGGAATGGAAAAGGCAGCTGCGTTCTTAGAATCCAGGCGTTATGCAGCCATAAAAGGAGCAACTGCTGAATTCCGTAAGATGGAAGGTTTGACGGTAAACGAGAAAGATAAGAAAGTCTATATGGCGATGTCTGAAATCGGAAAAGGTATGCTTGAAGATACCAGGAAGGCTGATCCTGTTGATGATATTCGCTTACCGCAGATTCTTTCAGGCGCAACCTATGAATTGAATCTTACTGGCGGGCAAAAAGATAAGGATGGCAATACCATTAATAGTAATTATGTTGCTTCTGCAATGAAAGCACTTGTTGTGGGTGAAGATTTAGCTGCCCCAGATGCATATGGCAATAAAGCAAATCCGAATAAAGTTTCAAAACCAGACAACTTAAGCTACTCAGAAAAAATGAGAACCTTATTCATCGGTGAAGATGGAGTGGAGCACACAAATAACTTTGTTTGGGCCTATAACATTGATACAAAAGAATTGTCCCGAGTGCTTTCAGTACCAGTTGGAGCAGAAGCTACTGGCTTACGTGTTCTTGATAACTTTAATGGATTCTCTTATATTTTGAGTAACTATCAGCATCCTGGGGATGAACTCGGAAATTTCCAAGGAACGGCAGTTGATAAAAAAGCATTAGAGAAAGCAATGCAAGAGGGCATCGGCATCCTTAAAAAAGGTGGAATTGGTTATATCGCTGGAATGCCGCAAGTTAAACAATCTCCAAGTTGGAAGACATCTCATAAGAATGGTGAATGGATAAAGTAATTTCTATTTATAACTTTAAAGGCGAACAGTGACACTGTTCGCCTTATTTAGTATCCGCAGTAATTGATGAATCAGCAGGTCTCTCGCCATTCTGTAATTGAGCAATTGTTAAGCCAAAATCCATTTGTAAATGTGGATAATCTTTAAATTTAGCCCAATCTCCGCCCCATTCAAATCCAAGAGCTTTTGCCATCTTAACAACCTCGGTCCAATCCGCTTTCCCATTTTTATTTCCATCATATTGCATATCCCAAATCACATTACCTGAAGGAGTCTTTAACGCAAAATCAATGGCAAGCCCGTAATTGTGATACGACTCTCCCCCTTTTGCATTCGTTACAATATTTCCCTCCGCTGAACGGCCCTTTTCATAAAGTAGATCTTGATCTTCCACACTTCTGAAACCATCAGTAATTACGACCACAATTCCTTTATCTGCTGCTTGTTGGGTTAATTGATTGCTGCGTTCTTTCACAATCGGATGGAGTTCAGTTGGGAAAGAATCAGAATGAATTATTTTTGGTTCCGTAGGAGGAGGGGGTTCTTTAAGAAACAGAAAAAAGAATAGGATAAACAGAAAAAGAAGTGTAAAAAATAATTTTCCTATCCGTGTAAGCCTCAAAATTACAAATTCCTTTCATACCTAAAATTTCTTCATTATTTAAAACGAAAAATATATTCTAATTGTTTCATATATTAATATACCTTATTTTGGGTAGTTCATCATGTGAATTACATTAAACCGCTCAATTTATTCTCATAATTTATTTACTTTTATACATTGTTATACGATGTGTATTGTTATACAATGGTACTAGAAATATTTGGAGGTAATCATATGGATAGAGAGTTGCTTAAAGGCAGCATTGAAATTTTATTGCTATCCTTATTAGCAGAAGTGGATTGTTATGGATATGAAATGACGAAGAAATTACGGGTGTTAAGCGATGATGCTTATCATATGAACGAGGGAACGCTGTATCCTGCATTAAAAAGGTTAGAAAATAAAGATTGTGTTTCATCCTATTGGAGTCAAGGAATGGATGGGAACCGCAGGAAATATTACTCTATTACCGAAACGGGCCGCAAGGTTCTGGCAGAGAAGTTGAGTAACTGGAAACAAATCAATCAGTTAATTGACAAGACGTTGGAGGGATTATCGTGAAAAATCTTGACCACTATGTAAAAGAAATCGTCTCAGATTTGCCGATGAAAGATGATGAAAAAGAGGATTTTAAAGAAGAGCTTTATTCTCATCTGAAAGAACATGTTAATGAACTCATGATAAAGGGATACTCAGAGGACGAAGCGATTCATCAGGCAATAGAATCATTCGGTAATGATAGAAAATTGAACTTGGAACTGAAAAAAGCAATGTTTCCGTTATACAAAGTGATCCGATATGGTTGGAATGTTGTCTTTGTTACTGCTTTTTTATGTCTTGTTTCGTATTCAGCAATGGAATATTATCATCCTGAGTTTGATAATACTTTACCTTTGGAAAGTGTGGTTATGGGTTTCTTTATCGTGGCTTTTATTGCGGCGGCTGCCGAGGCGATATATGAAGCAATTAATCAACAATTCAAATCGAAACGGCTTTCCAATCCATGGCTTTTCTTTTTAGTACCATCCCTTGTATTTGGTGGAATACAGTCATTATCACTGTTCGAAAATCCGGAACAATACCAGGATAGTCTCTGGTTGGATCTGTTCGTCATTCCGATTGGAGCATTTGCACACCTAATCTCAAGACAGCTATTCACACGAATTTTTGTTCGAAATAGTCGAGACTTTAAAGAAAACAAGGCTAGCTAAAAAATTTTTCTTGGAACCTAAATAGATTGTGACTGGTGTGTTGTGCAAATAAATAATGCATATACACCTTCCCAATTCTGTCCATAATGAAATATGGAAAGGAAATCATGGTAAGGGCTAAGTTGGTAAATTTTTTATAACAGGTTTGCCTACCTTTGCATGTAAATTACATGGATGTATTTTTGTATAACTAATGGAAAATTTAGATAACTTATGCTAAGATATTCTTAATCTGTTTGAAAGAAAGGATTATGTGACCTGTATGCCAACAACTACTCTGTAATGGAAAACAATTGGATCGCTTCTCATGTTAAAAAACATACCTGTTTTTGACTACGGGAGAAGTCTGTCTATAACCCATTACAGAAGGAATACAGCGAACTGCAGCTTGTTAGTTGATTAACATTGCGTTCAAAGGTTCTCCTGACATAGGGGGGACTTTTTTTGTTTTGTGCGCTCTGCAAGATTTTCAAATAGAAGTTGTATTCCTCGAACAACTAATTCGAGGTGGAATACGATGCAAAAACAAATATTTTCTTTGGTTTTACGTCAAGAACGTGAAGCTGATCAGGTAAAAAAGCAATGCAAGATGTGCGGAAAGGTAACCATTTTTACAGACACAACGATTAAAAGACATAATGCCAACGGGAAATACATTTATCAATTTGCTATATATAAGTGTCCCAAAAACCATACTTGGAACAAAAAACTGGACACATACAAGTCATTTTCTGAACATGTTGATCCAGAAACACTAATTCCAACTGAATTCGATAGCATAAAAGAGAACGAAAAAATCATTTTTACTGAGTTAGCTGATCTAGATGTCATTGAATGTAAGGTAACGGTTGTTGAGGGAAGCTTTCGTCTGGATCAAGCCCTTGCAAGCCAGATAGAAGGTTTAAGCAGGAACGAGATTGTTCAAAAAATTAAAAAAGGGTCAATCTTATTAAACAATGGCTTAGTGAAACCAAGCCAAAAGATATCTCTTCATGACACAATATTGATCCATTTAAAATAGTAAAAACAAAAGCGGTATCTCAAATTAGAGATACCGTTTTTGATTTAATTAGGGTATCCTTCGAAAAGGTCAAAAATGAAGTCGCAGAGAGTTCGGATGGTTAGTCATGAGGGTAATTGAATTTTCATGGAGGACAAAGATCAAGACCTTATTAAGGTAACGTACCCTAAAAGGGAAAAGGTTAATAAACTTTTCTAATACCGGATAAACGGATGGAGAAAGAATTTTGTTGTTCATCTTTCAACGAAAGCATTTGTTCACGTAAGTTAAGGTAATAGACACGTCCTTTTACAGTTTGAGAGATGCCGTTTTTATCATAGTCAATTGTAACAAAGTTTCTTCCAGTCAGTTTTTTTAAAAACATCTATTTCCCTTCTTTCATCAGTAATGGTAATACAATTCCATTTTAAACTGAACATATTAAGAAATGATGAAGAGGATGTTAAGGATAAATGTTAAAATAGTAAACATTTTGGAAATCGTACACTTACATAAGGGTGCCGTGCAAAGACGATCGCACCCTCCGTTTTTTTGTTGGTTGACCAACCAAATTATAATGCACATAATAAAAAAAGTAAATAATTGAAAGTTGTTCCATTTTTACATAAGCCTATCTACATACTTTCTATCTAACACATTTTCTTTCCTTATCCTGTATACCATCACTTGTGATACGGTTCACCGTAACTTATCTAAATGAGGTTCTCTCTATTTGTCCTTTTCTGCAAATCCCTTGCTAATAAATATTTGTACAACAACACTATAACTAGAAATGAGAGGGACAGTTTTGCTGTTCCTCTTTTTTTATATAAGAGATAAAAGCATATTTATGCAAAATAGAGTATGTTATGCAAAATTTCATAAAAACTGTCGTCCTTAAGCAGTTTGAAATGGGCAAGACAGTCGAAATTTTAGGGATTTTTCTCGTTTTTTTATTTGGCACGAAAATTGCGAATGTTTTAAATAATAATATTTTATTTAATATAGGAGGTATCTATTTATGTTTGAATCAAAAAGACTTTTTAATTCTTTAATATTTTTGAAGAATAATGATTATAAATGGAACAGCTTACATTTTGGAAGTACTTCACAGATAGTAGTTACGCATAAGGGGGAGATATAAAGGTGGAGAATGTTACACTTAAGCGTTCACTTGGATTGTGGGCAATCGTTGGACTTGGCTTGGGGTATATGACCCCTACGATTGCATTTGATACGTTTGGCATTGTTTCTAAAGGAACAAATGGGGTTGTTCCGCTAGCCTACCTTACAGCTTTAGTAGTTATGCTGTTTACCGCGATTAGTTATGGAAAAATGGTACAAGTATTCCCATGTGCAGGATCGGCCTATACCTATACGAAGGAGACAATGAATCCTTATTTGGGGTTTTTAGTCGGCTGGGCAGCACTGCTGGATTATATCCTTCTTCCAATGGTGAATGCTTTAATTATACGAATCTACATGGTATCGATGTTTCCAAGTATCCCGGCATGGGTTTGGGTTCTCATTTGGGTGGCAATCTGTACTGGATTAAATGTTTGGAGTATGGGAAAAACCTCAAGCTTGAATTCCATTTTGGTTGTTTTCTCACTTATTTTGATCGTGGTGTTTGTCGTTCTCGCATTTTTTAAATTTTCTCAAGGAATGGGACAAGGAACGATTTTGACAACGGAACCTCTTTTCCATGCAGATGTTCATCTCAGTGCTGTTCTGACCGGAGCAACAGTCGTTTGTTTCTCCTTTATTGGTTTTGATGCCGTAACAATGTACGCTGAGGAAGCAGTCCATCAAAAAATCATGCCGAAAGCAATCATGTTAACGGTCCTCATCGGTGGTGCGATCTTTTTTGTCACCGGTTATTTCGCCCAAGCATTATTTCCAGATGTTTCAAATTTCAAAAATACAGACGATACATTACCTGAAATTGCATTGTATGTTGGCGGCACTCTTTTCAAACTTTTCCTTGTTGCTGGTGCTTTTGCTGCAACTGCGGCCTCAGGTCTTGCTTCCCATGCAAGTGTAGCGAGACTTTTATATGTGATAGGGCGAAACGGTTTCCTTCCGAAAAAGCTATTTGGCTATGTCCATCCTAAATATCGGACACCTGCCTTTAATGTTGTCCTTGTAGGGGTTATTTCCATGTTAGCCATCTCCCCAAGCCTGGAGTTAGTTTCTTCGGTGATCAACTTTGGAGCGTTGGTTGCATTTACATTCGTTAATTTATCAGTCATTGCCCATTTCGTAATCAAACAACAGAGATATAAAAGAGCAAGGGACATTTTCTCCTATTTGATTATGCCGTTAATCGGGGCAGGTTTAACAGGTATTTTATGGTCAAACCTTCATGCCGATGCACTGATTGCAGGAATAGTCTGGTCACTGATCGGAATCCTATATCTACTCTATCAAACAAAAATTCGTAAAAACAATATTGCTGTATTAGACTTTGAAGAAGCAGGTTAATTAAGACTCTTGGCACTGGAGCTGGTCACTTTATACGTCTGCTCTAAAATGAGAAAAGCCTATCCCCTGATTAGAGGATAGGCTAAAGATATTTTAAAAAGATTTCTATTTCAACATAGTTGTAAAAAGGTACCAACGGGGTTTCTCCAACCCAAAATGCTAAAAACTACATAATTACAAAACTAAAAAATGCCTCTACTTTGATCCCATTCTAATAACCCTTCGAAATAATCAGGACCAAAAGTTTGTACTGCAATAATTCTTGGTCATTATGGTTATATTTCATAGAACGAATATTAGCCCCATTCAACAATTGTTTCTAAACAGTATGAAAAAAGAATTATTGTATTTCTATATCACTATGGCGTAGGTTTTAAAATCACTGATTTTTATTAGCAGCGATACGTATTGAGTAATCTAACGCTTAAAAAACACCCCTCTAAACTTAAAAACGAAGTTTGGAGGGGTGTTTAGATTTTTATCTTTGCAATCGGTTGGGAATCCCGCGCCATTACGGTGTAATAGTGGGAGCCTTACCTTTTTCCCTGACTATTATCTCAAGTTTTTCACTTAAAAAAGTTGCACCCAGAACTAGAGCTCCGCCAATCATTTGAATCAAGGTCATGCTCTCGCTTAAGAAAATCGCTGCGATGATGACTGCGGAAATCGGGTCGATATAGCTTAGAACGGCAATTGTTTGCCCTTTTAGTTTTTGAAGCGAAGTAAAATATAAAAAATAGGCTAAACCCGTATGTACAATACCAAGTATTAGTATAAAAATAATAGAAGTTGAGTTTAAACCAGCAAAGTCAAGATTACCTTGCCACCATACATAGGGAAACAAGACCAATGAAGCTGTCATTAATTGTACTAACGTGATTTCAAATCCAGATAAATTTTTAAT
The DNA here is from genome assembly GCF_036965245.1 of Neobacillus drentensis. Taxonomy (GTDB): domain Bacteria; phylum Bacillota; class Bacilli; order Bacillales; family Cytobacillaceae; genus Neobacillus; species Neobacillus drentensis_G. The sequence goes on along the minus strand of NZ_JBALPG010000012.1, from coordinate 11,816 downwards.
AAATTTGTTCATTAAGACCACACCTGCATAGAATCCAGCGGCTAAAAGTCCATAGAAAATACCTAGTCCGTGATCTTGTGAGCTGTTTGTACCGCCAGTACCAGGATTAACGATTAAAAATAGACCGATCATTGCCGTGAAGATACAAACAACTTTCACACTCGTTAGTTTTTCTTTAAGAACGAATGGTGCTAACATCATCACAAATATCGGCGCAAAGTAATAGCTAATGGTGGCGTTAGATATCGTCGTATACCGATAGGACTCAAAGAGAAAGATCCAATTAAAGCCAACCGCTGCCCCCGATAAAAGAAGTAGAATTGCATTTTCTTTTAATGCTTTAAATGATGGCTTATGTTTGACTAGGAAACTAGCAAGAAGCAGGAATACACTTCCAATGACCCCCCTTAAAAACGCAATTTCACTTGAACTCAGTTCAATCTTTTTTACAAAAACCCCGATGCTCCCAAAAATGAGCATTGCCATGATGAGTCGCATTTTCCCTTTCAAGTTGATCCCCCCTTGTTATTCTTAATCCAATCACAAAATGAGTAATTTCTCAACTGCTTTTTACTGGCGGGGTGACCGCCTTGAGCTTTTGTTTTTTCGGTAAATGAATGGCTCTTCCATTTACCAAGGAGCGTTTCTAAAAAAGCTTCTAAAGAAGAAATTGATTATGAAAAACTGAACCATTGCATATGAAATAGATAAATAATGAGTAATCATATGGTAAAATGAGGTAAAAAAGTGAAGATGTAGAAGATTATCCATTGATAAAAGGGGGAGTTTGAATGATTGCTACAATGATTACTACGGGGCTCTTATTAATTGGGGTAACTGCAGGAGTTACTACGATAATAAAAAATACTCGACCAAAATTAGCGAAGGAAAACATCCCGGAACGGTTGGGCGTCCTCGATCATGTTCCAATCCAGCCTTTGCTTGATAAATTAAACTCAGCCTTAGATGATGATTATGTCCAACAAGTTAAGCAGCGTTTTCTTCAGGAGAATCCGAAAAGGACCGAAGATGATTTTGAGTGGCGGCTATTTGAGTTAAAGCGCTATTTCTTGTTATCGAATATCTTAAAGAAGACCCCGATGTTTAGTGAAGAAGTGGATGAAATCTGGCATGATATGCTCCTCTTTACGCAAAAATACCAAGCGTTTTCAAAAAAATTTTTAGGGGAAATGCTGCATCATACGCCAAACACGAACCCTGAGCCAGCTCCACAGGAACGTGCATTTTTCGATTGGGTCTTTTCACAGCTGTTTCAAATTACCCAATATAGCTGGAAATCATGGGGAAGCTTTTTCAAGTCCCCGGTTGATCATCAAGTATTAAAGGAATTTAAAGGCGATAGAAAAGAATTTTTGATTGAGAAATATTTTATGGTAAATGAAGATAACAAGGTAACGATTGAATATTTAGTGGCTCAAATGAAACAGCAGTTAGGTGAAATTGAAGAAATGTATCGAGTGGATAAGAAGGGAAAGTTCACGAAGAAGAGAACATTTGGAGAAATGTCTGAGTTGTCACTTGTTATGGTCTTTTTCTCCTACTATTATTTTGATGAGTATTGGAACTACGCGAAAGCATATGCATTTGCCAATACCGCTAATTACACGAGCGGCTGTACGGCTGCTGTTTTTTGCGGCTCGGCATCTTCGGATGGTTCAGGCGATTGTGGAGGCGGGGATAGCGGCGGCTCCAGCTGTTCTAGCTGTTCAAGCTGCGGCGGCGGTTGTTCCTCTTAAACTATGAAAGAATTAAGGATTGTGGAATGTCCTTCATACGGATAATGAAAGACGTTTTTGATAGAAAATTGAAGAGATTGGGCCTTCATAATGGAAATGAAGACCAGAACAAATAGAAAGCCGGTGAGATTTGGCCTTCATAATGGAAATGAAGACCAAAACTAATAGAAAGCCGGAGAGATTTGGCCTTCTTAATGGGGATGAAGACCAAAATTAATAGAAAGTCAGTGAGATTTGGTCTTAATAATGGGAATGAAGACCAAAACTAAAAGAAAGCCGGAGAGATTTAGCCTTCATAATGGGAATGAAGGCCAAAATTAATAGAAAGTCAGTGAGATTTGGTCTTTATAATGGGAATGAAGACCAAAACCAATAAAAAGTCAGGGCGGTTCGTCCTTTATAAGTTGTAAAAGGCGCTTATCCTTCCTTCAAACTCCAGTTGAATGTAATATTTTTAAAATGGTATTATCGTTAAGTTACTAAAGATTAAATACTTTATCCTTAAAGCAGGTGTCAGCGTTGGAGAAACCACTCGATACTAACAACGATAGTTTTAAAAAATATAGTGCAGACTGTGAAAATTGCTTTGGATTGTGCTGTGTTGGATTGCCTTATGCAAAATCGGCTGATTTCCCGATTGATAAAGACGGAGGGACTCCTTGTTCCAACTTGCAATCAGATTATCGGTGTGGGATTCATAACAATCTCAGACAAAAAGGGTATCGCGGCTGTGCTGTATATGAATGCTTTGGTGCAGGTCAAAAAGTATCTCAAGTCACCTATGATGGAAACGATTGGCGGGATCACCCAGAGTTAGCTAAGGAAATGTTTAAGGTGTTTCCGATTATGCAGCAGCTTCATGAAATGCTTTATTACTTAAATGAAGCACTAAGTTTAGAAGAAACGCAGCCTATTTATCAAGATTTGCAGGCTGCTTTAGAAGAAACGGAGCATCTGACTCGTTTAAGTCCCCACGCTATTATGAAGCTTAATGTCCCAGCTCATAGAGCAATTATTAATGATTTACTTTTACGGACAAGTGAACTAGTTCGTGCGAAAGTTCCACCTAACAAAAATAAAAAAATAAGCAGGGGAATTGACCTATTAGGTGCAAATTTAAGAGGAGCTAACCTTAAAGGGGCTAACTTGAGAGGAGCTTTGCTTATAGCAGCTGACCTCAGAGAAGCTGACATGAGGGTGACAGATCTTATCGGTGCAGATTTTAGAGATGCTGATTTACGTGGTGCTAATCTAACAGGAAGTATTTTTCTCACTCAAGCACAAATTAACTCGGCCAAGGGCGATATAACTACTAAACTGCCACCTTCTTTAACCATTCCTGATCATTGGCGCAGTGTGGATGAATAATGGATGTTTATCAATAGAAATAAGGTTGGCTGGATTTCACCAAAGAGAACTTTACCTCTATTAAGCTTTATTCAATCATAGTTCATAAAAATGAAATGACTTCAAGTTGTATGTTAAGATTACTAATTAAAAGGAGGAGTAAATAATGCCTACAAGTTTAAAAGACACGACTATATTGCATAATGGTGTGAAAATGCCATGGCTGGGATTAGGGGTTTTTAAAGTAACTGAGGTTGAAGAGGTTATCCAGTCCGTAAAAGCAGCTATAAGGAACGGATACATAAGTATTGATACAGCCGCTATTTATGGGAATGAAGAAGGTGTTGGCCAAGCCATTAAAGAATCCGGCGTTCCCCGTGAGGAATTATTTATTACTTCAAAAGTTTGGAATTCTGATCAAGGCTATGAAACCACTTTAAAAGCTTTCGAAACCAGCCTTAACAAGCTTGGACTTGATTACTTAGATCTTTATTTAATTCATTGGCCTGGTAAAGATAAATATAAAGAAACGTGGAAGGCTTTAGAAAAGCTTTACAAAGATGGCCGCGTGCGCGCCATTGGCGTAAGTAACTTCCAGATTCATCATTTAGAGGATTTAATCAGTTCCGCGGAGATTAAACCGATGGTAAACCAGGTTGAATATCATCCACATTTAACGCAAAAAGAGCTTCAGGCATTTTGTAAAAAAGAAGGAATTCAACTAGAAGCATGGTCTCCTTTAAAGCAGGGGCAGTTGCTAAACGAGCAGATTCTTGTAGATATCGCTCATAAATATAATAAATCCGTTGCACAAGTCATCTTGCGCTGGGATCTTCAACACGGTGTCGTTACGATTCCTAAATCGATCAAAGAACATCGTATTATTGAAAACGCAGATGTTTTTGATTTTGAATTAACTTCAGAAGATATGGAAAAAATCGATGCCTTAAATCAAGATAGCCGCGCTGGATCACATCCCGACACAATGACCGTAGGGTTTTAAGTTAAGATTGAATCTCTCGGGCAGATGATGGTCCTTGGCTTGAAAACTATTTAAAATTTTTCAATTAAATTGGTTAACTATCTTTAGAACCTTGCTGTGATTTTTGGTAAGGTTCAATTTTTTTAACAAGTATGATTGTTTTATAAATATTTTTCGCGACTATCAAAATTTTATTTTTAAAAAAATGGAAATTGTATGCATTTTGTATTAGGGGGAAATATGGTTATGTTAATAAACCCCTATTTCAACTTTTAATAAAGAAATAAAAAAAAGGAAATAACTTAACGACAATGAATATAAAATTAACTGGATTGAGTTTTTATTTTTTTTGTATTTTTCCTTTGAAACTTATGTCATTTAGGAATCAATTGGTAGCATAAAAATGCTAGTGAAAATGGAGAGGATGGACAATGACACACCCTATATTAGAAATGTACAGGTACCATGTTTGGGCAAATGGAGTTATCATTGATCGTTTAAGAGAACTTCCGCAGGAGATTTATCATAAGGACATTCAGAGTGGGTTTTCTTCAGTATCAAAAGTGTTGTCTCACATTTATCTGACTGATTACTCATGGTTTGAAATTATCTCAGGCAAGAGTATGAATGTAGCAATGGCGTCAGCGGATGGATTAAGAGAATATGTGGAAACCAAAAGTATTGAAGAAATGAAGAAATTATTTATAGATATATCTGAACAGTACAAGGCATTTCTGAACGATCAAGAAGATATAGAAAAGTTATTGGTTGTAGATAACCCGTATGCTGGGTTGCTCGAAACTTCCATTTCCGAGACGATCCTACACATTGTCACTCACGGATCCTATCACCGTGGTAATATTGCAACCATGTTGCGGCATATGGGGCACACCTCTGTAATGCAAGATTTTGGACTTTATTTATATGCAAAATAGAACAAAGTAATCCAACTCACCAATCTCAAAGCATAATTGTCGATATGAATATCAGTTGCAATGTTTAGATTTTAAAAGGCAACAGTTTTAATCTTTAATTCACTTGCTGGAATTAAATCTAAGTCGCGGTCACCTACTACCAAATCAATGGTGAGTTGGTAGTAGGTGTTCATATGAAGAATTATGAGGTTTTCGGGTGAATCCTTGTTCCTTTACCGAACATTTTCTTCAAAGTATTTTGCTAATTGAAATTTCTTAAGGATGGAATTTGCATTAGAACGGATAGATCTGGTAAGTAAGAACACCAACAATGATTCCTGTTATTATTCCGAAAAACACTTCTGTTGGTTGATGTCCTAGTAGTTCTTTTAGCTTTTTTCTGGACTCTGTCTTCTTTAAATTTGGATCTTTTAAGGTTTCGATAAGACGATTCCAATCAGCTAACAATGTATTTAAAACTTCAGCATGGTAGCCTGCATGCCTTCGGACCCCAGTTGCATCATGCATAACAATTAGCGAAAAGATCACACAAATGGCAAACTCATTTGATTGGAGTCCTGATGTTAACCCAATGGCTGTAGTCAAAGAAATAATAGTTGCTGTATGAGAACTAGGCATGCCGCCCGTACTAAACATCAGATTCCATTTTATTTCTCCTGACGTTATATAATGAATGGGGATTTTTACAAATTGGGCAATCAACATTCCTAAAAGGGCTGCTAAAATTGGATAGGATAAAAACATCAATGTCCTCCTAATTATTGTTTGTCTTTAGAATATGACATAAACCCCAAAATAATGAAAAATTTTAGTCCGGATGAGGAAAAGTCTATGAATAGGAGAATTTAGGGAGTAAAACTGTCCTCATGAGGTGTTTGACAGAAACAAGATTGAAAAAACAAAAACTGTCTTCATAGAGTGTTCATGAGGACAGTTTTTTTGCGAAAAAAGAGTCTTTAAAGTTATCGTAATGGAAAAATGCACCCTGTAAACTCACAATTATGGCCGGAAAAATTGCAATACTGTTCCTTTTCCTTCTGCTGCCTCAACCTCTGCATATGCACCATTAATGAAGGTAATTTGCGGTGGAACGTGACCGCAATCAATATCATAAATAATCGGGATGTTGAGTTCATCAGCAAGGTCTTGATAAACATCCTCGACCGTATAGTTTTCGACTGGTGTATTCGCTGGGCTTCGACCAAACATCAGACCTGAGCAATGGTCAAACCAGCCGGCTAGCTTCATTTGCACCAATGACCTTCGTAAATCCGTGGTGGTCAGTTCACAGTTCTCCAAATACCAAATTAAAGGTTCTCCATTAATATGTTGTTTTCTAAAGTTTTGAACATCACCAAACGGCGTGCCAATTATATGTCTGATAATGTCAATACATCCGCCGAGTAAACGACCTTGTATCTTCACATTACGGTTTGATACCGTTTTCCATAAGGTTGTTTCAGTTAAATGAAAAACACAAGGTGAAGGATTATCATGCTGCCATGCTTTCTGATAGTGTTCAGAGGATCGTTGAAGGATCGATTCACCGGTCTTCGTCGATAATACCGGCTGCCACATGGCTGTTGTTTCGTCTGAAAATTCTCCTCGTAAATCAATTAAGTTAGTCCCGTGAGCGGTAGCGATTCCTGTTTTCAATGTAATGGCTAAGAGCAAGCCGCTAATATCGGAGTAGCCTAATATCCACTTGTTTCTAATATTTTCATAGTCAATATGTTCAAGTATCTCGATCAATAACTCACCGCCCCATGGGGGAATGATGATGTCGATTTTACTGTCAGCCATCAGCGCATTAAATTCTGCTGCCCGCTTTATCGCAGGTGCCGATTTTGCCTTGTTTTGCGTCCAAACAGTCTCGCCACAGTTAATTTGAAAACCGCTCAGTTCCAAACGGTTACATGCAAGGGTAACCAGGTCATGTAATTCAGCAGATACCCCTGATGAAGGTGCTGTTACACCTATTGTCGCTCCCTTTTTTAATTGCGGATATGTAATCATAGAAATCCACCCTCACTTTTAGATGATTTTACCAAAAAGGATTTAGATAAACCACATTTATTTGTGTGGGAATAAGCACTTTGCCTTCATAATAAAAAAAGAGTTAGAAATATTTTGATAATAACACTTAAAATCTGTTAAAATGAGAACAGGTGTTTCGAATGGGAGTGAGGGGTGTCAACATGCAACTCTATTTTTACAATGAAGGATTCAGAAATGCGATAGAACAATATTTATTAACGGAAGAACAACTTCGTTTTACTGGTACACCAGTTGACAGTATAAAACTATCAATTGAAGATTCGGATCGACATCCAATCTTAGCTATGGAGGAAGATACGCTGGTAACCTTTTTCGTTCTCCATAATAATGAAGGAGTAAAGCCATATTCAGATAATCAACATGCCATTTTGCTAAGGGCCTTTTCAACAGATTCTCGATACCAAGGTAAAGGATGCGCTTATTCTGCACTAAAGACATTGCCTGATTTTGTGAGAGAGCATTTTAGTGATACGAATGAAATTGTTTTGGCTGTTAATCTTCAAAATGAAGCGGCACAACGCTTATATAAAAAATGTGGATATATTGATGAAGGTCAACGAAGAATGGGGACAAAAGGTGAGCTGATCATCATGAGTTACCATTTATAGCAAACCGTAAAAATGATAGCTAGAAGCATAAAAGTTGAGAAGAAATCAATGAATCATTTGTATTTTTATGAAAAATAAGAGATCCCATGCTTAATTCCAGAGTTTGTAGAAACCCCTCCGATTCAAATAATCAAAGGGGCTTCGTTTTTTTTAAGAACCTTGCTACTATCGTTGGCAAGGTTCATTTTCCTTTACTTGTCCACATAATGAAGGCTAAGAAGCTGACGAGTTTTTCAAGCTAACTTGAAAAACCATTTGCATTTTAATGCATATACATATCGCGATATCAAACCAGGCAAAAATCAAATACTTCAATACAAGTACTGGCTCCGCCTACGCCAAATACCATGATAGCCACGCTTGCTATCCCCGCTACAATTACTATAACTCCCTATTATTAATAAAATATGAATTAGGTATTACTTATTCATTAATATTTAAAGAACTATTTTTTTGCTTTCGAACTTATAACCTTTTCGGCCTCCTTGAACTTCGGCCAATCTTAGTTGTGTTCCACTCGATCATCACTAGCATATTGTTTTGGTATATGACCAAATGGGTTATGAAGAAGAAACAAGTTACGGTATAAATGTCACAAGGCCCCTTAGTTCCCACGATCAAAGGGCTTTGTTTCGTTAAGTTGTGCAGGCTATCCTTTTCCATTCGAATGTTTAAGGTATAATGGTGATAAAATATCTAGTATCCATCTAGAATTGCTATTGATCACCAAATTTTTCAAGCGAATGTTGTAAAGGTTGTAAAATAGGCTGTAAGTGTTTGAAAATATGTAGTAATTACCCGGAAATATGTAGTAAGCAGCAAAAAATAAGTAGTAAATATTTAGCAGAAACAGGATTTTATTTATTAAAGTTCATTTAATCAAAAGGAGAGAACCATCATGAGTACAAATGAATTAAAAGAAACACCTCATATCAAACCGAATGGTGTAGAAATTGCTGAAACGATTCTTTTACCAGGGGATCCATTACGGGCAAAATTTATCGCAGATACTTATTTGGAAGATTTGGTCCAATTTAATGATGTTCGTAATATGTATGGATATACAGGTACATACAAAGGAAAAAGAATTTCCGTTATGGGAACGGGGATGGGCACACCGAGTATGAGTCTCTATTCATGGGAACTCATTCATGTATTTGGTGTGAAAAATTTAATTAGGATTGGATCATGCGGAGCCATACAAGATCAATTGAACTTGTATGATATCGTTTTTGCCATGGGGGCATCAACTGATTCCAACTATGTACAGCAATACAACCTTCCAGGACAGTATTCAATTATTTCTTCTTTTTCACTATTAGAGAAAGCTAAGAAGGTGGCGGATGAGAAAGGACTTCCTGTTCACGTAGGTAATGTTCTTTCAAGTGATTTCTTTTATAATGCCGATCAAACAGCATTGGAGAGATGGAGTAAGATGGGCATTTTATGTGCTGAAATGGAAACGGCCGGACTTTATATGAATGCTGCCCACGCTGGAGTGAATGCATTGACCATATTAACTGTTAGTGACCATATTTTTAGACAAGAAAAAACAACAACTGAAGAAAGACAAACTGCATTTACGAATATGATGGAAATTGCTTTGGAGCTTGCATAAGAAGTTCACAGTATTTACTGGGGAATCATAGCAACTGCCGCATTGACTAGATTTCAGCTTAAAGTTTAGTTGTATATTAGGGATTAGTTGGACGAAAGTGATTTCATAAAAAACTAATATGTTGTTATTTAATGAGAACGCTGAGACGAAAAGTCTAGTGTTCTTTTTTTGCATTTGGTCAGAATCATAAACGGCGAAGCGGTGGAAATCCAACCTGTTTCTCCGCACCCTTCACCAAAATCTGCTAAGTAAAGCAGGAAAAAAAGGATTAAAAGAGTTTTTTTAAATAAAATAGTTTCAAACTCGAGCTGGACATTTGTTGTCATGTGTATAATTGAGACTAGGATATTTTTTTAGGAGTGAGGATTAATGAATGATCATGTGCTTGATTACGTTAATAAAAGGATAGAGGAGCTCACTATATGCAAGACAGATACTTTTAACTCTTTAAAAAGTGTAACAAAGACCACAGCAGAACTATTTGTGGAAGAGGAAAAGGGGATTTTAGAGAAAAAAATGAACTATTATCTTGCTGCGGGTGCATTGGCAGAGATGGAAGAACTAAAGAGAGTGTTAAATCGTTAAAATGAAAAACAACTCGCTCTGGTTGTCGGTCGGTTTATCACAGATTCTTTTTGTTGTTTTATTGCCGGTATGGCTGCGGCTGTTATCCTATCTTCATCCTGTTGTATTGGTCGTTGTTTGGATGTGTCTAACAATATTTGTGTTTTTCTTGGTCTACTATGTACGCAAAGAAACTATACATATCTCTAAAAATATTATCAAAAGTGTCATGAGTATATATAGCTTAGGATTGTTGGTCTTACTATTTTTTCGTCCTGCAAACCAAGAGTACAGTCAAGTTAACTATGTACCATTTAAAACCATCGTTGGCTTCCTTTCGGGAAATGGGAATTTTCTTATCGCTTTCTATAATATAACCGCAAACGTATTGCTCTTCGTTCCGTATGGTATGGTGACCTTTATGTTATCTAAAAACCCATCGAGACGTCAGTTATTTTTAATACCCGCCGGTGTCATTCTGTTTATTGAAACTATACAGCACCTTACTAAACGCGGAAGTATGGATATCGATGATTTTATCTTAAATCTTCTTGGGGTTTGGATTGGGTATGCTTTGTATCCAGTGATGCAAAAAGTGGTAAAAGTTAAGGGTTCTTGATTTTGAATTTTTCCTGTACCTAGGAGGAAATTTCTTATGAAAAAACAAGTATTGTTGTTGCTAATCGTTTGTATTTTATTAGCGGGTTGTAGTGGTAAGGAAGATGCAGTAAAAGGGGAGATCGATTTAAAGGGGATTATTACTGAAATCGATCAAGCGGGAAATCGAATTTTAATGGAGGATAAAGACAAAGGGCTTATTTGGGTTAGTTTACCTGAAAGTGGAGATATAAATGATTATGCAGCAGGGAAGGAAATTGTTGTCTGGGTAGATGGTGAAATAAAAGAATCGTGGCCTGCTAAAGCGAAAGCGCTGAATATTGAACAGACAGAAAAATAAAGGTCAATGAAGGGGAAAATTAGGATGAAATCTGCATTAATACTTGGAGGAACACAGTTTGTTGGAAAAAGGTTAGTCCAATTACTGTTGGCTGAAGGTGTTGAAGTAACGATTGCGACGAGGGGAAAGACTCCTGATTCCTTCGGTGATCAAGTTTCAAGAGTAAAAATAAGTCGAGAAGATGCTGAGTCTCAACAGCAAGCATTTCAAGATAAGCAATGGGATGTGGTCTTTGATCAAACCTGCTATTCTTCGCAAGAAGCCCTTGACACCCTAAAGGCATTAGAAGGAAAAATCCAGAAATATGTATTTACCTCCAGTCAGGCTGTATATGATTTTGGCACGAATCATCGGGAGGAAAATTTTAATGCACTCGAATTTCAACCAACGATAAAAAACAGGAGCGAGTACATCGGCTATGTAGGATACCAGGAAGCAAAGCGTGCTGCGGAAGCAATTCTTTTTCATAAGTCAACCGTGCCCGTTGTCGCCATCCGCTTTCCAATTATTATCGGGGAAGATGATTTTACCAACCGTTTAAAATTCCATGTTGATCATGTGAATAACGGGAAAGCGATGTTCATTGACAATCCCGATTTACGATATAGCTTTATCGATTCAGAGGATGCTGCAAAGTTTTTATTAAGTATTGCCAATTCTGATTATCAAGGAGCAATTAATCCTGGCTCAAGCATCGATATTAGTTTAAGAGAATTAGTAGCGTTGATCGAGGAACTTATTAAGAAAAGAGCAAATTTACAATCAGATGGAGATCCATCACCATACAATTTACCGGGTTCATGGTCAGTTGATACTAGTCGTGCGATTTCATTAGGGTACAAGTTTACCCCATTAAATCAACTATTACACGAATTAATCCATTACTACAATGAATTCCATCATTAGCTAGACAATCAGGTACGGTACTGTTGTCAGTGAAAAGCGATGCTTGGATAAAGCATCGCTTTGGTTTAGCATTCCTGTAGATC
>NZ_JBALPG010000011.1:37809-51684 GCF_036965245.1 Neobacillus drentensis | reverse complement strand
CTCGCTTTTTTGGCCTTGACCTGTCCGAATAATACCTGCATTCAGACAGGTTCTGGCTTTTTTGGCCTTGTCTTGTCCGAATGAGACCCGTATTCAGACAGGATCTTGCTTTTTTGGCCTTGACCTGTCAGAATGAGACCGGCTTTGGACTGTGCCGCCTTCTATTTTTATGGCAGAATCTCTTCAGTGAAATAATCTAATACCATACATCCCGCTCCCTGAGCGACTATATTGTAGGCTGTTGTTGATTTATTAATCTGGACACTGTTATTTGGATAATGCATCATTCGCTTTTGTGCTATTTCAGAGGTCTTCTCATAAAAAAGTGGTTTTGGTACCAGAGTTCCACCACAAATGACAATATCAGGACGTAGCAGGTAAATTAAATTAGAGAGACCGATGCCAAAATAATAAGCTGCTTCCTTCACAACCTCTAGACACAGCGAATCTTCCTGCTCTAAGACTTCCAAGATATGAAAAAAATCAATTTCTTCCACATCATTGACCTTTTCTTTAAGAATAGAGAGTTGACCACGTTTTATCCGACGGATCACTTCATTACGAATAGCCGGCAGGCTGCTGTATGCCTGCAGACAGCCAAATGATCCGCAGGAACATCGCTGACCATGGAGATCAACAATCATGTGCCCAAACGCATCCGCCATTTCCTTTTGATTTGTAACCAATCTACCTTGCTGGATCATGCTGCAGCGAATGCCCATATCGCTTGAGACAAAAACTAGATTATCTGTTTCTTTCCAATAGTTATTTCGATATTCCGCTAACGCAGCTAAATTAGTGCCATTTTCTAACAACACAAGTGTCTGATTTTTTTGTTTTAAATAGTCGACAATATTTAGCTGATCCCACCCATCGGCAGGGAATAAATGAGGATTTAGGATAACCCCTTGTTCCTGATCAATCGGATCAATTACTCCGACACCAATTCCGAGCATTTTTTCCCTCGGAATATTATGTTGAGCTAGCAGCCCATCGACAGTTCGTGACACATAATCTAGTGTGTACTCCCCCGTACAATGTGAATCCATCTTTAATTTTTCTGCGCTTAGGATATGTAAATTTAAATTGAGGAGCAGCACTGTAGTGTATAAATTAGTGATTTCCACTCCTATTAAATAGTAAGCATCAGGATTGATCACATACATCAAGGGCTTTCGTCCGCCGCTTGATTCCCCTACCCCACTATCTTGTACGAGCCCCGCCTTAACAAGCTCATCAAGCAAACGAGCACAAGTCGCATGTTTGTATCCAGTCAGTTCAGATAGTGTTTTTACCCTTACAGGTCCTTGCTTGCGAATTAAGCTATATAAAAGCTGTAAGCTCTTCTCCTTTTTTGATATTGAGCCAATAAATTGCTTTAGCATATATTTCCTCCAACATACCATTTTACGTTCTGCTAACTATTTTTAGTTTACTCGATTTATTCAAAAAGGAGAAGGTTCTGCTAGTTAACTTATTCTCATTTTACAAAAAAGTATCAACTATTGGTTAATAAGATTTATAAACACACAATCATTATACCTACACTTTTTATCAAAATGATTTTTAATCTATTTACATTTCCCAATGAATCAATTAAACTTTTATTGAAGTAATGAGAAGTTTAACAGTTATGCATTTAACAAATGATTAAAATACCTTTTATTCATTCAAGGAGGAATTTTTCATGCACAAATTACAAGATATTTTAGAAGCCAAAGATTTTATCATGAGTAAAACTGACCACCGTCCGACGATTGGAATGATTTTAGGCTCTGGCTTAGGAACTCTTGCTGATGAAATTGAAAACCCTATCACGATCCCATATAGCGAGATTCCTCACTTTGCAAAGTCCGAAGCAGTTGGCCATGCAAACGAATTAGTTATTGGTGAATTAAAAGGAAAGACTGTAGCAGCTATGAAAGGCCGCTTCCACTATTATGAGGGCTTTACATTAGATGAAGTCACGTTTCCAGTTCGTGTCTTGAAGGCGATTGGTGTTGAGAATCTACTCATTACCAATGCTTGTGGAGCTGTTAATACTAGCTTTAACCCAGGGGATTTAATGTTAATTACGGATCATATTAATTTAGTTGGAACCAATCCGTTAATTGGTCCAAATAATAATGAGCTGGGAACACGTTTCCCTGATGTTTCTCAAGTATATAATCTTGGCTTACGCAATATTGCTGCACATGTTGCCAAAGAACAAAATTTATCCCTCCAACAAGGTGTTTATGCATGGTGGAGTGGACCAGCCTACGAAACGCCAGCTGAAATCCGTATGATTCGGACACTAGGAGCCGATGCGGTAGGTATGTCTACAGTTCCAGAAGCAATTGTAGCAACCCATGGAAATATGAAGGTGCTTGGCATTTCTTGTTTAACCAATATGGCATGCGGAATTTTAGATCAACCATTAAACCATGATGAAGTCATTGAAGTCGCTGGTAAGGTTAGAAAAACATTCGTTCAATTAGTAAAAGGTATTTTAGAAGAAATAGAATAGATAGAAAGGAAGCGGCGGGCGATCAATCACCTGCCGCTCTTCTCTTCGCCTATCAGGTGTCTTTCATCAATGCAAATAGTCCTAAGTTCTATTTGAGCAAATAAGAATATTGTTCCACCATCACTCTGACTAAAGGACTTGTATGCTCTGGTAATTTTCTGATATCAAAGAATCCGGCATCAATCGATTCTTCCCCATCTATCCTTATGGTACTGCTTTTAATATCTTTTGATATATAGGCAATTGTTACAGGGTAAAATTCATCCCCATTTGCCAGTTTTCTAAAATACTGCTTACCTGAAAATACATTTACTAGCTGAAGCTGACCAATTTCAACTCCTGTTTCTTCAAACACTTCCCTTCTTGCAGCTTCCTCAACAGATTCTCCTAATTCTAATATGCCTCCTGGCAGCCCCCAGATGCCTTCAGGTCGTTTTTGTAATAGAATTTTTCCATGTGCATCGATAACACCCACGACAGCACCGACTAAAATGATTGGCCGGTTTCCAATTATTTCGCGTAAATCTTCAATATAGCCCATTTTGATCCTCCACCTATTCTCCATTTTTAAGCATATCTATATGTATTCGGGAAAGGGTTATCTTTCCCTTTTGCAATTCGCTGCTTTTGATGAATGAATTTCAGCTATATGGTGAATGTACCACCTTAATGCTACCCATAATCTTGTTATGTACATTCGCTTCGTACCAGGCTATTTATTGCATTGGATTGTTAAAATCATTGATAAGAATCTGAACTTCATCCCTTTCGTGAATTGTTCCAGGTCTTTCAACTGCGCAAACAATTCCCCGCCGCTTGTAACCGGCACGTACAAAACGGAAGGCCAGCTTCTCGTGATCTTCATAATGCTTTTGGATTTCATCTCCAGGTAAGGTACACGGCTGATTTTCTCCCATACAAATTAATCCAGCACCACTTGGAAAAAGAATCCGTGAGCCCATCGTGAGCTTCGTTAATTCCGAAAGTCCTTTTACAAGGAGATTTGCTCCTAACCACTCAGGCCTTACTTGTTCGACTCCTAATTCTTCAGCAATCCTGTCTAATTCTTCCACTGATACAATAGTTATTTGGCGGCGGTTCAGTATCTCTGTGCCTCTTGGATACATCGGCTGTCTTGAATCAGCATTACTGGTCACTCCGAAATGACGATCCCCTCTGATTCCTCCAAATTCAAGATTCACTTCTAGAATTTGTCTCGTCACAAATGTTTCTGGATTATCTGCTAAGAATATTGCCTCTACGTTTGCCCACACTTTTTCCATAAATAAATCCCTTCTTTCGCTTACTTTCAATAGATTAATAAATGTCCTTACACTTACATAATACCCTTAACCATTTGCAAAGGCTAAAAATATCCTTCATTTCCAAATGATTCAAATTACAATATATTTTCTCAGTACATACTTCTGTCAATTTAGTGACAACTTTTCCAAGTTTACTAGTAACTATTGATGATTATTGTAAAACATATATAATATTTATTTATTGAGCTTATAAATTTTTATTATAAGGAGTTGTGGATTTCAATGAATCTGTATCAGAAAATCTTCAAAGAATATTGGAATCCCTACATAGCCATCAGTATTGCGGGATTGCTTAGTGCGTTATATTTTGGCATTACTGGAACTGTATGGGCTGTAACAGGGGAATTTACCAGGTTCGGAGGGCACATCTTACAGTGGTTTGGGGTGGATGTATCACAGTGGGCTTATTTTAAACTAGTTGGTATCGAAGGAACTCCCCTTACCCGAACAGATGGATGGATTGTTATCGGGATGCTGGTTGGCGCCCTCATTACGATATTGCTTAGCAACAGCTTTAAAATCCGTGTTCCAAAACAAAAACGTCGCTTAGTTCAAGGATTTATTGGCGGGATTATCGCGGGATTTGGCGCACGCCTTGCCCTTGGGTGTAATTTAGCTGCCTTTTTTACAGGTGTACCCCAATTTTCCTTTCACTCATGGATTTTTATGCTTACGACAGCGATCGGAACCTATTTTGGTGTTAAGGTCGTTAATACAAGATGGTGGCGTGGAAAGCCAAACCTGCGCAAAGGATCTGTTAACCCGGTTGTGTCAGAGCAAGCACAGGAATCTAAAATCCAACCGATTTTAGGTTTGCTTTTCGCCTGTGTCTATACTGGGATTGTAATCTACTTTTTCACAGCTGGTAAGCCTCTCTTAGCTGTTGCTTGTATTGCAGGAGCTCTCTTTGGTATTCTCATTGAACGAGGTCAAATCTGTTTCACTTCCGCTTTCCGCGATTTATGGATTAGCGGACGTGCAGTGATGTCTAAAGCACTCGCAGTCGGTATGATGATTAGTGTAGTGGTTACCTTTTTCTATATTCAAAACGGTTCCATCGCCCTTATTAAAATAGCTGCCCCAAGCACCGTTATTGGCGGGCTGTTATTCGGATTTGGTATTGTTCTTGCAGGCGGTTGTGAAACCGGCATGATGTATCGTGCCATGGAAGGACAATTGTTATTCTGGGTTGTAGGAGCAGGAAATATCGTTGGAGCCACCGTTTTAGCTTATGGGTGGGATCACTTAGGAATCTATCATGCACTTGCTGAAAATTGGCCTAAAGTAAACTTGATGGAATTATGGGGACCTGCAGGAGCCCTATTCGGAACAATTGCCATGCTGATTGTTTGGTTTTTGCTTTCTAGCTGGTGGGAAAAAAGGTTCCGTTATGGAACTGGAATTAAACGCAAAAAAAATGAGCAGCTTGCTCATCTGACAAAGGAGGCATAAATAATGTCCCAAGTAATAGATGTAAATTACACCTTAGACATTCGCGGCGAGCCTTGACCATATCCTGTCATTTATGCGCTGGATGCGCTAAAAACGATGAAAATTGGGGAAGTATTACAAGTCATTGCCGACTGCCCGCAATCATTTAGAAGTGTCCCGGAAGAAGCCGTCAAACATGGCTACCAACTCATCACTGAACCAAAAAAGGTCGGACAGGACATTTATTTTTATATTAAAGTTGTCAAATAGGAAAATCTATATCACTCCGTGAAGACATCTACTTAGATAAGTTAACACGGAGAACACAAGCTTTTTCATACTGACTTTAAACTATCTTAAAAAGGTAATCTGGACTTCCAGCTTACCTTTTTTTCTATGTAAAAAAGCTTATGCATATAACATTTGTTTCTTTTACAACTTCCTTCAATATTCTAATAGATTTATTCATTTCATCTTATCCAACTTCTTTTCTTTCTCTTTTACTCTTTCATCTTATCGAACAACTTTTCAGAACTTAATTTGTACATGTAAAGATTATCGTTTAGGGAAGGGGAGACTTTCAAAATTTACGCTCTACTGAATCCTAACAGTGTGGTGTGAATAAATTATTGTAATAAAGGGACGATAGTAATAGCAGCGGAGTATTGAGGAGGATAAGGAAAATGAAATCTTCGATATCACTTGTACAAACTGTAATGATTATCTTTCTTAGTACTGGTCTATTAAATCATATTATCATCATCCCTATCTTGTTTGATATAGCGAAACGCGATGCCTGGGTTTCTGTATTGTTAGCCGGGACTTGTTCTCTTGTTTGGATTGCATTGCTGTACATGGGATTTCGCAAAATACGTAAGCAGCATCTTTTTGAGTGGCTTAAGCAAGCTTATCATCCATTACTGGGGCACTTGCTTGCAATAGTAGCAAGCGTTTATCTGTTTGTGTTATGTGCTGTTACAGTTAGGGACACAGTTCATTGGATCCATCTTGCTTTCACTCCAAATACCCCAATCCTTATTCTTACCCTTATACTGGTCCTTATTTCTGCTATCAATGCTTTTTTGGGTATTCATTCATTGGCTAATACTGCTGGAGTTTTGCTCCCTTTTGTCATTATCATAGGTCTTTTTCTTATATTTGCAAATATACCACATAGAAATTTTTCGTTTTTAAAACCTATTTTGGCTCATGGAATGCAGCCTGTATGGAACGGATCAATATATGTAGGTGCAGGATTGGTTGAACTTTTTATGCTCTTCTTTTTGCAGCATCATATTCGGTCGCGAATATCATATCGTTCGTTAGGGATCATTAATCTGCTAATAATGTTTCTTACCATTACTCCTCTAATTGGTGTAGTCGCTGAGTTTGGGCCTGAGGAAGCTGCTAAACTCCGATTTCCTGTATATGAAGAATGGAGATTAGTAACAATAGGCCGATACGTAGAACATTTGGATTTTTTAAGTATTTATCAATGGTTTTGTGGTGCATTCTTGAGAATTTCTTTGATGATGTTTTTAATCATCGATGTGTTCAATATTCAGACTAAAAGAAAGAAAGTGATAATGCTTAGTTTTATTTTTTTTATGTTGGTGGGTATTACGATTATTCCTTATAGTGACCCGCTTTTTTTGCATCTTCAGTCAAAATATATACTCCCGTATTCTTTATTTGGCATCCTAATATTTTCATTTATTGTTGTTGGGCTAATTAACTTCGGGGATCGAAGGGAGAAATTAAACCCGTGAACAAAAATAATAAGTTTCAAAAGAATTCAAAATCACCACTTGAACCAATAAATCAATTGCTTGATTCAAGTTCGGATATAAAAAAAATCACGCTCCCCTTTTCTCTAGGGAATCAAAGAGCTGATGTTCATCTAGTTTACTGCGAAGGATTATGCGATAGTACAAAAGTGGAACAATACATCATTCCTAATTTCAAAAAAATGACAAATCAGTTTCCCATTTTAACCGTTTTAGACTTTCAACAAAATGCTCCATTTCACATGACCCATCTTCAAATGGACCAAGTTGAAAAATCAATTATAGATACTGTATTAAATGGTGAACTCCTGCTTTTGTTTGTCCCTTCGAACAAGATGTTTTCTGTAAATTTAGCAAATCCCCCAAAAAGAGATCCGGAGGAACCAAATACAGAGATTTCAATGAGAGGTCCAAAGGATGGGTTTACTGAAGAAGCGCTGATAAACATTGCGCTTATAAGAAAAAGGCTCAAAACCGAATTATTGGCCGTAGAAGAATACACGATTGGATCGCAAACTGCCACAAAAGTTCATCTTTTATATCTAAAAAGTGCTATTGAGCCAAACGCGTTACATGAAATTAAGACAAAGCTGATGAACATACAGGTAAAAGGGATTGTTAGCAGTAATCAACTGGAAGAAATTCTGACCAGATTTTCGTTATTCCCATTATTCGCCTATACCGGAAGACCTGATTTTGCCGTTAATTCTCTTCTTCACGGAAAATTTGTACTGGTAGTCGGAGGTTCACCAACGGTATTAATGGCACCAATTAATTTTAATTTTTTATTAAATACTTCCGAAGATGCTAATTTGAATAATTTCTTTGTGGCATTTACCAGGTTTTTAAGAATAAGCGGAGTAGCACTTGCCTTGTTTTTGCCTGGTTTTTGGATAGCACTCGCAACATATCATCAAGATCAACTACCTTTCACTTTGCTTGCAACATTAGTGAATTCTAGACAAGGCGTGCCACTGCCAGTTCCGCTGGAGGCTCTGGTTATGTTGCTCCTGTTTGAGATATTTCGGGAAGCCGGTTTAAGGCTGCCAACTTCTTTTGGCCAAACATTATCGGTTGTAGGAGGACTAATTATCGGCCAAGCAGCCATTAGCGCCGGGATTGCAGCCCCTGGAATTATTGTTATTATTGCCATTTCAGTGCTCTCCACCTTTACTCTGGTAAATCAGTCTTTGGTTGGTGTTTTCAGCTTGATTCGAATTATTGTGTTAATAATCAGTGGCATTTTTGGTTTGTTTGGAGTGTTAATATGTTTGTTGTCTTTTATTCTTTACTTGGTAAATTTACGTTCCTTTGGCATGTATTATATGACTCCTCTTTCCCCGCCAAATTTCCAAGAACTATACAAAATCCTCTTTCGAATGCCATGGGGAAGAAAAAAATAACTGTTTATTTTTTTGATAAGCAGAAAAAAAGGAAAGACGATTACCATGAAACTTACTCGAAACATCCTTGTCATTTTGCTGCTCACTCTTACGCTTACTGGTTGTTGGGGAGCAAAAGAGATTGAACATATGATCTATGTCAACACTGTTGGGGTAGATTATGTGAACGATAAAGTGGTTATTTATTTACAGATGATAAACTTTAGTGGAATAGCTAAAAAGGAGTCAGGTCAGTCTCAACCACAAAAGACATATGTTGCAAAAGGGGAAGGAAATTCTTTCGATGCTGCCATTTTTCATTTGTATTCATCAAGCCCGCAAAAAATCGCTTGGAGTCATGTTAAAACAATTGTTTTTAGCGAAGAAGCTTTAAAGCATGGTGTTGTTAACGAGGTTTTAGACGTTTGGGATAGATATTATGAATTTCGATATACAGTTTGGACCATGGCTACTAAAGAACCTATCGAGGAAATATTTAATACCCCTTCGACTGCGGAATTATCAGTTCTTTACTCTCAGTTAAATAGCCCTTTAAACCCATACACCCAAAGTTCAGTAATTGCACCATTATATCTTTACGAGTTTATCCGGAAATGGTATGAAGAGGGACAAACCGTCCCGTTACCGTATTTAACCATCGTGAAAAACTGGACAGAAAATAAGAAGATTTCGCCCAAACTCAAACCTGGCGGGATTTGTTTTCTTGAAAAAGAACAATTCAAAGGGTGTTTGGCTCGTCGTTATCTCTTAGGACTACGATGGGTGGAAAAAAAAACGGATCGTACACCTGTAGAAATTAAAGAAAAAAAATCTGTGAAGGCTATTTTAGTAATGGATAAAATAAAATCATCCATAAAGCCGAAGGTAACAGATGGTAAAGCCACCTTCGACATAAAAATCTCGATGCAGGCAAACATTCCAGAATTAAAAGAGCATTTTAAAGAAAAGGAACTTGAAGAATTAGCAGCACGAGAAGTAAAAAAGGAAATTATGGGGACCTACCTCAAAGGTCTTGAATTAGGGGTTGATGCTCTTGGACTATCAGAACCCACATACAGAGATATGCCAAACGTGTGGAACAAACTGGAAGAAGGAGGTAAACTTCCTTTAGACAAAAGCAGCATTACATCCATTGATGTGAAAGTAAAGCTAATAAGTGGTGGAATTTCTAAGGTGAAGTAGCGATACCTCATTGGAAAATTCACCCAAGGGGGATTTAGTCACTTTTCTTAATCAAGAGCAATTCATTACCTGCTATGTTTATCAAGCTGCTTCAATCTTAGGTTCCTGGTGGTCATTCTATTCTGTAATGGACATACAAATATTATTATCCCGACTCTCCAGTTTGGACGATTCCAAAGGTCTTTATTACAATATATCAATCCGAGCAACATAACAATACAAAACCATCTCCCTTTACAAAAAAAGACTCTTCCCGAATTCTTGGGAAAAGTCTTTTTTGGTAGAATCATATTTCCTTGCAGAAACATTTTTTAGGCTAAAACTTGTTTAATTTTCTCAACAGCCCAATCAATTTCTTCTTTTGTAATAATGAGCGGCGGTGCAAAGCGAATGACAGTATCATGGGTTTCTTTACATAACAATCCTTCATCCTTTAACTGCTCACAATATGGTCTTGCTTCCTCCGTTAGCTCAATACCAATAAATAAGCCGCGGCCTCTTACTTCTTTAATAATTGGATTATTAATGGTTTTCAATTGTTCAAGGAAGTAATTTCCTAATTCAAGCGAGCGTTCCGCTAGTTTTTCTTCTTCAATCACTTCAAGTGCTGCAATGGAAACGGCACAGGCAAGCGGATTTCCTCCAAAAGTCGAACCGTGTGAACCAGGGTTGAAAACGCCTAATATATCTGCATTCGCCACGACACAGGAAATTGGGAACACACCGCCGCCAAGGGCTTTTCCTAAAATCAACATGTCAGGAGTGATTCCTTCCCACTCATATGCGAACATTTTACCAGTACGTGCGAGTCCGGCCTGAATTTCATCGGCAATGAACAGTACATTATTTTCTTTACATAAATCAAATGCAGCTTTGATAAACCCTGCTGGAGGAATGATGATACCTGCTTCCCCTTGAATTGGTTCAATTAAAAATGCTGCCGTATTTGGGGTAATCGCTGCTTTTAATGCCTCTAAATCCCCGTAAGGTATTAATGTGATTCCCGGAAGCATTGGACCAAATCCACGCTTATATTCCGGATCAGATGATAAGGAAACAGCACCCATTGTCCGGCCATGGAAATTACCAGTACATGCAATGATTTCTGCTTGATTGTCGGCAATTCCTTTAACATCATACCCCCAGCGGCGAGCAGCTTTAAGGGCGGTTTCAACAGCTTCTGCCCCCGTATTCATTGGAAGTGCCATATTTTTATTTGTTAATTGACAAACCTTTTCATACCATGGACCAAGTTGGTCATTATGGAAAGCACGGGAAGTAAGTGTCACCTTATCTGCTTGATCTTTTAATGCCTGAATGATTTTTGGATGACGGTGCCCTTGGTTAACGGCTGAATACGCACTAAGCATATCCATGTACCGATTTCCTTCCGGGCTTTCTACCCAAACTCCCTCTGCTTTTGAAATGACGATCGGCAGCGGATGATAGTTATTCGCACCAAATTTTTGTGTTTGCTCAATAATTTCAGTTGTTTTTATCGTTGTCCTAGTCACTATTTTTTCCCCTTTCTTTGTTTTCCCTGAAAGTGATATTTCCAGGATGAAACTCATTTTTCGGCAATCTATTTATAGTGATTCAAATGTTGTTTACGTCTGCAAATGAAGCAGGAAATAAGCAGGGCCCCTGCTTTGGAATCTGCTCCTGACATAGTAGAGCCCCTAAATGGCTGATAGCCGACGATGGCACCTGTAATGACGCGGTAAAAATAAAGGTTTCACACATTATATATGCAAGTACTGTGCCAACAATAAAAACCTTATTTTATGAGGCTTTTATATATTTAATGCAAAATTTTTTGGCGCAAATATTTTTAATTTTTACAATAACGCAAATAATTTTTGCATTAGAAAGTTTTTAATGTTTTAATAATTTTATATAGTACCAGGAAAAGGGAATGAAATTAGCATGGAACATTCAAAAAAAACGACAGATTATTTGCAATATGTTAACCAGATGTATCAACAAATTTTAGACGAAGTAGATGTCGGTGTTCATGCTGTGGATGAAACGGGAAGGACGATTATTTACAACAAAAAAATGATGCAAATAGAGTCCATGGATAGTCAAGACGTCATGAATAAAAACCTTTTAGACGTCTTTATGTTTAAGGAAGACCAGTCCAGTACTCTTGTAAAGGCGCTCCAAGAGGGCAAGGAGACAAATAATGTAAAGCAAACTTATTTTAATAACAAAGGCCGTGAAATTACCACAATCAATAATACGATCCCTATTTATGCAAATAATCAAATTCAGGGTGCTGTTGAAATTGCCCGTGATGTGACAAGGCTGGAACGGTTAATAAAAGGAAATATCAATAACAAAGGGACTTTGAGGTTTACATTTGATAGCATTATTGGCAGCAGTGCCGCGATAACGTACGTCATTGAAAGTGCAAAGCGGGCCACCCGCACCTCCTCTTATGTCCTTATTGTCGGTGAGACCGGCACAGGGAAAGAGCTTTTTGCTCAAAGTATTCATAATGGAAGCAATCGTTTTTCCGGTCCATATATATCCCAAAATTGTGCAGCGCTCCCTGATAATTTAATCGAAAGTCTTCTCTTCGGTACGAAACGTGGAGCCTTTACAGGCGCGATTGATCAGCCAGGATTATTTGAACAGGCAAACGGCGGCACCTTATTACTTGATGAGATTAACTCGCTGAATTTAAATCTGCAAGCAAAGCTTCTGCGTGTCCTCCAGGAAAAAATGATTCGCCGTCTCGGAGATACAAAGGATACGCCTGTGGATGTCCGGGTTATTGCCAATATGAATGAGGATCCGATTGATGCGATTACGAACAATCGGCTGCGGAAAGACTTATATTACCGTCTTGGAGTTGTGACAATCTTTATTCCTCCATTAAGGGAACGTAAGGAAGATATTCCATCACTCGTCCACCATTTTATTGAG
Source organism: Neobacillus drentensis (assembly GCF_036965245.1). Lineage (GTDB taxonomy): Bacteria > Bacillota > Bacilli > Bacillales > Cytobacillaceae > Neobacillus > Neobacillus drentensis_G. The sequence continues at coordinate 39,116 of NZ_JBALPG010000011.1, read as the reverse complement.
AAATATAATGAGCTGTTTCAAATGGAGGTAAAAGGGTTATCTGATGAAGTAAAACAATCTTTCATGGAAAATGCTTGGCACGGAAATGTTCGCGAACTCGAACATATTATTGAGGCCGCCATGAACATCATGATGGATGAAGAAGAAATCATTATGTACTCGCATTTACCCTTTCAATACCGGAATAAAATGCACGTCAAAGATAGAGGAGCACCGACTTTTTCCATAGATGCATTTTTGAATGACCAGGGAACTACAACAGCTCCCCTAAAGGAACAGATGGATCTTTTTGAAAAATCCTATATTGAGAGTGTATTACGAAACAATGACTTCAATATTTCTAAGTCAGCAAGCTTACTAGGATTAAGCCGGCAAAGCTTGCAGTATCGAATGAAAAAACTGAACATAACAATTAAATGATGGTGCCTGACCCCAAGTATGGTATAGCTTTAACGGATCAGGGGTCAGGCACCACTAATTTAAGAGATTATTAAATCAGAAATTATAATCTCCAGCTTCCCTTCCTGACTAGTTATTTCAATAACCTTATCTGCAAATAAATAAGGCGTATCAAATCGATCCTGCTTTTTAATATCTAGATAACTATTATTGGCGGTCAGAATCGGAAAGACAGCATTGGTCTTCTTGAACACATTTTGATAAACCTCTAATTCTGCCATCAGGATGATCTGTTTTTGAGAGATGGCAAAAAAGAGTTTACCAATCACTCTGTCATCATCTATGATGTTAACCTGCTGAAGGATGGAAATGAGGCAGGTGACAAAATCATTCATCTTCTCTTTAGTTAGACCTTTTAACTGCCAATCCTCTAAAGCTTTGTTAATGCTATTTTTTATTTCCTTGAAGGAAAAAACATCTTCAATCCTAAGAACCGCGTTCGTTTTCCCGAGGCTCTCAAACTTTTTTCTTGTCTCAAATAAGTAATCCGTGACAAAACCTTTATATTTTTCACGCTGCGCAACAAAATCTGTAAGCTCATTGATACAATGATTCTCTTTTCTGCGATTTCGGATTAATTGTAAAAAAGCATAGACATCCTTCTCATCAAACGTATTTTCAATCAACTTACCATAGTAATAATTCATTAACGATTGCACTTTTATATCCATTCGTCTGCTCCTAGAAGTAATATTCATATCTTCCCTATTGTACAACGTATTAGTTTATGAGAACAAACCTTGCTATGAAATCAGCAATAATGTATCTCATCAACCTTATGAAAGACAAATCTCTCTATGAAATCACCAAAAAGGGTCTTCATCAGCCCTATGAAGGACAAATCTTAC
>NZ_JBALPG010000011.1:22028-37610 GCF_036965245.1 Neobacillus drentensis | reverse complement strand
ATGAAGGACAAATCTTACTATGAAATTACCAAAAAGGGCTTTCATCAACCTTATGAAGGACACATCTTACTATGAAGTTACCAAAAAAGGCTTTCATCAGTCCTTAAAAAATCTGTAATGCATCCTTAACGAATAATATTAAATAAACTTGGCACTATTTATTTCTAATTAACCACATTGAGTCACAAAAAAGCAGAGATAATGGTAATTCCTCCAATCTTAGCTGCTATCACCCCTAGTTTTCTCGTCTGGATTTTATCATATTTAATAAAAAACTCGCCGATTGGCGAGCTTTAAAGGCGAAGACAGTGGCGTTGTTTATCAACGTTCCCCATCTGATACTGATAGTTCCTTTATCTTAATGATCCAATCCTTAAAACTTCCAAATTCATTTGAATTGAACCCGAAATGCGACTTTATTAGGCGGACAGATTCGCTCTCTTGATCATGAAATACACCATCTGAATAGATCAATTGAAAGAGTTCGGTTAAGACGATATATTTCGACCGTTCAGTTGTAAAAATCTTTAAAATATCGTCCATTACCAGTCCCTTTATTTTATAATCTTCAAGCCCCATTTCCTTTTTATATTTGTTAAGAATAGAATTTTCAAATATAGATAATTTCCCATCAATTGCGGCAATCAGATCAGCTAATTCAAGAAACGCTTCTCTTTCCTCTAGCTGAAGTTCTTCTAAAAACATACATACAACTCCTTATAATCTTTGTTTAATTTATACGAATAAAAGCGGATTTAGTTTCAATTATATTAGGACAAGAAAAAGTAGCTTTCATATTTTTGTGTAGGTTAAAAAGGTAAAATAATATCTAATTGGGCTCTACATGGACATGAACATCGTAGACTCCATAATCTTTGATCATTACTTTTTCAACATGTGTAGCTATGTCATGAGCTTCGCGAATATCTAACGTAGAATGAACCAGGATAACCACGTCGATGACTTCGTTATTGCCATAATTTCTTCCTTTGATTTCTTTTATACCTTTCACACCTTCTACTTTTGTAATAGCTTCCTCATAAAGTTGAATCTTATTTTCATCGAATCCATCTGAAAGTTCATGAGATGCTTGCTTAAAAATATCCCAAGCTGTTTTACATATTAATAGCCCTACGATAATAGCCGTTAAAGTATCCAGCCAGGGCATATTTAATTGAGAACCGAAGATCCCAACAGCAGCTCCTATACTTACCCATGCATCGGAAATATTATCTTTTGCAGCTGCCATCAGGGCTTTACTATTAATTTTAGCTGCCAATTTTTTATTGTAACGATAAACAAAATACATAACTATTGCTGAAAAGATACCTGTATAAGCAGCCATCATGTCAGGGGACTCTTTCCCCCCCTGAAACATGGAGATAATTGCATCAGCTAACACCTGTATACCAACGGCTAACATAATAAACGAGGCAACCATTGATGCAATCGTTTCACTTTTCCAATGACCATAACCATGATCTTTATCAGGCGGTCTTTGTGAAATCTTGAGTCCTATAAATACAGCAAAAGAGGCAATGATGTCAGTTGTATTGTTTAGACCATCTGCTTTTAAGGCAGCGGAGTCACTCATATATCCAATTACAAGTTTTAGGATAGATAGGCATATATAAGCAATCATACTGATGATTGCTCCACGTTCACCTAATTTAAGATCCTTATATTTTTGAGTTTCCATTCTTCTTTCCTCCCACCAAAGTACATCCATATGATATCAACTGAAATATAGGTGGGTCTAGAGCAACCTTATTGCATCGTTTTATAAAAGTAGACTATAGATAATAAAGTTTCATACGGGAAAGATTTCTAGAAATATTTAAATGTAAGAAAATCCCAGTCGCTGTATGCAAGAAAATGGAGGGTAAATAGGCTCCATAAATCTATGGGCACCTAATAAATAGCCTCTATTTAAACGACTTTCCCTGAATCCATCATAATGATGACTGGATTTCGAATAATCAATTTGTTTTCTTCATTCATAATATTTCTCTCTCTTCATTGACCTTGCTTTTACTTTTTTTCACTTTACTCCAAAAACCTAACAATATTGAATATTAAAAAAGTCTTGAAATTTTTGTATTGTGTGTATACTCTATTTAAAAGCAAGGAGGGATTTGACGTGATAAGGAAGCTTACGGACCGAGATCATCATCAGGTGCTCGCTTTTTTAAGTGAGGAACCATCTATTAATCTATTTATTATTGGGGATATTGAAGCCTTCGGATATTCATCGGAATTTCAGGAAATTTGGGGAGAGTTTGATGAACAGGACTCGATTAAAGCCGTCCTTTTAAGGTTTCATCAATCTTTTATTCCATATGCTAGGGGAGAATTCGATACAGAGGGCTTTGTTTCTATTATGAAAAGGTATAAGCAGCCTATTTCTTTATCTGGTAAGTCGGATATAGTGGAGAAATTCGAAGCCTTCGATGACCTGCTGCTCGGTAAGAAGCAAGTTACTTTCTTTGCAGAATGCCTCTCGGATGAATTTCTTAGTGCGGGTGATGTCGAGTTTAAAAAAGCCAGTATCGAGAATGTAGATCAAATAATAGAACTTCGCAATTCAATTGAAGAATTTCATATTAGAAGTGATGCACGAGAAATTTTAGTTCAGGGGATAGAATCAAACACAGCAAGAACCTATTATACTGTTGATCATGATATCCTTACTTCATGTGTCTCAACTACAGCAGAGAATTCCATGTCGGCCATGATTGTAGGTGTCTGTACTCGAAAGGAATATCGCAGGCAAGGCCTGGCAACTGCTGTCATGCAAAAATTATTTCAAGATGTCCTAAACGAAGGCAAAACACTTTGTCTTTTTTACGATAATCCTGCAGCAGGCCGCATCTATAAGAGACTAGGCTTTAAAGATATTGGAATGTGGACAATGCATCGCTGATACGTTTACACCATGCAGGCACTATTAATGGTGCCTGACACCCTTTCTACTACCATCGTATTATTAATGGTGATTGAATGGTGTCTGGCACCTTCTATGTCATAAGGGGCTTATCCCCTTATGACATGGTAGCAAACAAACAATATGGCGATTGGTGCTACATAGCGAATGAGGAAAAACCAGATATGGAATAATCCTAGTGGTAATCCCCCTCCTAATGATAATTCCTCATATAGTGCAGACTTTTTTATTTTCAACGGTACAAAAATCGAGATCAATAATGCGCCAATCGGCATTAATACATTACTTACTAAATAATCCGCTGCATCAAAAATCGACTTACCAAACAATAGAACATCACTTAAAACACCAAAGGATAGTGTGGATGGGATCCCAAAAATAAAGATCGCGATTCCAATAATCCAAGACCATTTTGCTCTTTTCTTAACATCTCCTTTTGAGATAACCGAAACAATGATTTCCAGCATCGAAAAGGCTGACGTAAGGGCTGCGAATAAGAATAATAGTAAGAATGCAACAAAAAAGACCATTCCAAATGCCATTTGATTAAACACATTTGGCAGTACATTAAATAATAAAACAGGGCCTGCATCAGGTTTTAACCCAAATGAAAATACCGCCGGGAAAATAGCAAGACCCGACAAAACAATAATAACAATGTTTAATCCTACAATCGAAAAGGCAGAACGAAATAAACTTTCTTCCTTTGATAAATAGGAACTATACGTAACCATAACAGATACACCGACACTCAAGGCAAAGAAGGATTGTCCTAAGGCAAAAAGAATCGTTTCCGGTGTTATTTGCGAGAAATCCGGCTTAAATAAAAAGGTGACACCTTCCATCGCACCTTCTAGAGACAAAGACCGAATAATTAGGACGAGAAAAAGAATAAATAGAACCGGCATCATGATTTGACTTGCTTTTTCGATCCCTTTTTGAACTCCTTTTGCTACGACGATGATCGTAAAGAGCATAAAGATAAACTGCACCGCAACACTTGTAATTGGATTTGAGATGGTCTCGCCAAACAATTGTGCATACTCCGACTGATCGAGCCCATTCAACTGTCCTGAAACTGCTTTCCATATATAACTAATGATCCACCCGCCAATAACGCTATAAAATGAGAGCAAAATAAAACATGTCACAATACCTAAATGACCGATCCAATGCCATTTCGAATGTGGCGCAAGTTCTTTGTAGGCTTCAATTGCATTTTTCTGTGTTTTACGCCCTACCACAAATTCAGCTATGAGCAAGGGAAGGCCCAAAAATAAAGTAAACAAAATAAAGATAAAAAAGAATGCCCCTCCGCCGCTTATTCCAGCAATATAAGGAAACTTCCATATCGCCCCAAGCCCAATGGCAGAACCTCCTGCTGCTAAAATAAATCCAATCTTAGATGACCACTGTTCCGTATTTTTCAAAACATTCCCTCTTTCCATTATGTGCTTAGTAAAAAACAAAAAAAGCCGTCCTACGTGTAAACGTAGGGACGACTTTTATCGCGGTACCACCCTAATTGAGAATATGGCTAACTATTCTCCAGCTTTATTGTCGATATCGGAGACAATCCGTCTTTTCCTTCTAACGGTCGAAAAAGATACTCCAGGAGTGAAATTCATCTTTCTATATGGTACTAGTTTCCACCAGCCACTAGCTCTCTGCAACAGGGATAAAAAGACTACTAAAAACCTATCATCGTATGTCATTAATAATTTTGTAATTATTAGAATAACCTAAAAACCTTGGAATGTATACTTATTTTTTTATTGATTTTCTGCGTAATTTTTTCCAAAACTGATGGAACACAAAAGACTGCCGCCTAATTGTGTCCCAATGTTAATGAGATTCTTCTAATTTCACGAGATTATCTGTTATCTGTTCGTGTTCTTTTGCGGCCACTTCATTTGAAATGATATCTTCCTTTAGAAGAATTTCAATGGCTTCGTGCTGTGCATAAAAAGAATGTTTTTGTAAGATGGTTTGCTGTTTTTCTTTGAGGCCTGGATATTTTTGAAAAAGGAGTTCCATTTCACTCTGCAATTTATCAAGTTCTTGTTCATATTGATGGACGATTTCTTTTGATACAGTTTCCGTTATAAACAAGTTCTTTTTTACTTTATTTATTTCTAATATGGCTGTCTCAAATCGGTGCCCACGTGCGATCAGTTCTTCATACACAACATAACCTTCTTCTTTTTTATTCACACCCAAAAAGGATAACAGCGGTTTGATCGAAAGCCCTTGAACGACTAATGAGAACAAAACCACACTAAAAGCCAGAATCAAAATCTCCTCACGTCCTGTGAAATCTCTTGGCAGGCTCAGAACAAGAGCAATCGATAATGACCCCTTTAAGCCTCCCCAATTAATGATATGCTTCCATGTGTTTGGAAAGTTTTTCACAACAGATAAGCTTATGTAAACGGCAAGACTTCTGGCAATTAATACAATCACAATCGCTAGAACAATCAAACCCCATTTGTCTGTTAGCTTGATTCTCGTTATTTCTAACCCCACCATTAAAAAAACGAGTGAATTTGCAAGTAGCGCTGCAACATCCCAAAAGTTATTAATATTTAACTTGGTCGTTGGACTCATGCCAATTTTTGCACCATAATTCCCCAAGATTAGTGCAGCCACCACAACGGCAATAACCCCTGAGGCATGGACACTTTCTGCGAGTAAGAAAGAACCATAAAAAAGAAGCATGCTAAAAATAATTTCCAAAGGGTAATCATCAAAGTATTTAGTTAAATGAGAAAATCCATAGCCAAGGGCTCCGCCAATAATGAGACCAAGAGAGATTACCTTAATAAATTCCCATAAACCAAGTCCTGCACCTTCGATCCCAAGCTCCAAATAGGTCAGTAAATAAAAAGCGGATATTTTAAATAAGACAACGGCTAATCCGTCATTAAATAAGCTTTCTCCTTCTATAACTGTTGCCAGCCTTTTGTTGACGCCGACACTTTTAAAAATCGATAATACACTCACCGGATCAGTTGCACTCATTAACGCTGCAAATACGAAGGCTGCAGGGATTGAAAAATCTAAAAGCCAAATGGCTAGAAAGCCGATGATGACAAATGATAACAGGGTCCCGCCAAATGCTAATGCAAGAATGGGCTTTTTATTTACTTTAAGGTGGGAGAAAGGAAGTTTTAATGCTGCTTCTCCTAAAAGGGAAGGTAAAAATAAAGTGATAATCACAAAGTTAAATACCTCTCCCTCGGTGATCAATTGTTTTAAAGGTTCTAACACCGGAATATTGACAAGTCCGATGATTGTTCCTACAATGACGAGCGCAATCGGATAAGGCTTTTTAAACTTTTTGGCAATAGCGGTGATTCCAGCGGCAATCATCAATAAAATAAGACCGAGTTCAAATATATAATGTAAATCCAAATCATACACCGGGTGAAATCCCCCTTAATTTGTATCCGTTTCTGCCATCTCTGTTTGGGGGTTATACTTTTTCCACAAAAAGAGTTTTCATCATGATGATTCTAATTAAAGGCAAGAGGATTATTGATGTAAATAGTTTGTCCAAATTATTTTGGATAATTAAAAATATGTCTGAAATTGCGGCCTATTAATTCTGATTAATGATTCGAAAATGTCTTTTTTTGTCAACATTCTTTATTTAAAGTTGGGTTTAAACAATATTGATAGCAGGCTACCCCTTCTACTTGCTTAAAACCTTCATTGATATATAAGGCTTGCGCACGCTCGTTTTCTCCATTTACCGAAAGAATGGTTTTTTTATAGGATTTTTCTTTTGCAAACTGAAGGGCAGCCCTTAAGAGAAGTCTTCCTAAGCCTTTCCCCTGATATTTTGGTAAAATCGCAAGCGGTCCAATATTCATAATCGGGGCATTTTCATATTCGTCTGCTGCTCCCCTTACCACCCCAACAGGTTTTTCCTGATGAAAAAGAATTTTCATGCCGCCTTCAATATAATCGTTACTTGAAATCATCTTCGTAACCATTTCCTTTGTTACAGGCGTCTCATTTCCCTTCAGTTTTGCAAACCCCGCATTTCGAACTTCGCTCCAAATTTGTTCATCTTCTCCTGGTCTAAAAGATTGAATACTGTAACCTTCCGGTAAGCTCCATTCAGGAACATCGATAGCTTCTCTGACAAGCAAAAAGGCGTATCTTTCCACTGAAAAATCTACCTTCTCCATAAGCTCCATTAAAGGTTTATTTTGCAAGGGAATAAAAACGTAAACCTTCTCTAATCCTTCTGTATGCTGTAAGAGAGCTTGCATGAGCTGCTTGTAATATGAGGCGTCTGTGATTTCGGAATGAAAAATTCGAAATCGAGCCCGATTTCCTCGTCGATTATATTCATCCATGATCAGCGAGGCAGCACCAATGATTTTCCCCTCTTGATTGGTCAAAATGTAAGTGGGATTATCAGCATTCGATTCAAATCCCTTTAAATCTTCTTCATATAGAAAGGAATCGTCGACTTCCAATCTATGTTTCCTGCAATACTCAACAAAGTCCTTTACTTTTTCACTTTTCAAATCCTCGACTTTCACGTACAGATCAACCTCCTATAAATAATCTTGGGATGTTAAGAAGAAGTTTTCTTCCTTCTGTCATTTACCGCAAGTACTTTATTTCTGGCTTCGGTTAATCAAATGCCATTTTATTAATTAAGACACAATCCCTCAAACAAGATTCCCTCTATTGACAATCATTTTTTTGATAATACGAATTTGGCCTCTGTGGCTTAGTTCATCCTCAAACACATGAAACCATTTGAAATAATTGTTTGCAGGTCGGTTCCACCAGAACGGGGTTTGTTCAAATAGCCACTTGTCCGGAAGTGTTTTAAATCTCTCGATGGTCATGTTCCTAACTTCAGATAATTCCTGAAGGTAAAACTCGATGGGATTACCTCTAAACTGTTCTCGTCCTATACTGCCTAATTGTATGCCTGGATTCAGCCTTCTAAGTTCATCATCTGTAAAATCCCGATTTTCAAAGGTTTCAATCTGATAGGCCTTCTCGACAGCAGCCATATGAGCTAACAGCATGCCGATTGAATTTGCTTCCTCATCATAAAGAAAGTCTAACTCCTCCACAGTTAAATCTTTTACTGCGTTGATCGTCGTCATCCTCGTATAGTTCATCATCGACACTAACTTACTGAACTCCAAGCCTAATCCATCTTTTTGATCAATTAAATATAATGTTTCATTCTCAATACTCAAACTCTCCACCCCTGTTTTAAAAATATCATGCTATCATATGTATTCTTTTCCCTTTTGAAAAATCCCTTCAACAAACCCAGCTGAAGTTTCGCGCTAAGCATTTGAAATTATAAAAAAGTAAATTTAAACTATTAAGGCGTAGAAGGATACGTTTGCTGCACAATATACATAAGAGAGGAGACACGCCATGGAATTTTTTCTGCTCATACTTTTACTTCTCATCATCATCGGGTTGTCTAGCTTCATCAATCACTTTTTGCCGTTCATACCGGTTCCCCTTATTCAAATTGCACTGGGAGTATTGCTTGCTTCGCTCCCGTTAGGCATTCATATCCCGATGGATCCGGAATTGTTCTTCGTTCTGTTTATTGCCCCCTTACTTTTTCATGATGGAAAAAACGTTTCAAGGCAAGAATTATGGAAATTACGAAAACCGATTTTATTGCTTGCACTTGGACTTGTGTTTGTTACTGTATTCGCGATCGGATACTTAATCCACTGGCTTATACCGTCAATCCCGTTGCCGGCAGCTTTTGCATTGGCAGCCATTCTTTCTCCAACGGATGTCGTTGCCGTGGGGGCCATTTCAAGCAGAGTGAAAATACCGAAAACGCTTATGCATGTACTTGAAGGGGAAGGGTTGATGAACGATGCATCGGGTTTAGTTGCGTTTAAATTTGCTGTAGCCGCAACTGTAACCGGCTTTTTTTCATTAGCAGAGGCAAGCTGGAGCTTTATAGTCATAGCCATTGGTGGTCTAGCATGCGGTGCCATTCTTGCCTTCCTTATTATTCAATTGAAAATTTTTATTAGACGGCTGGGCATGGAGGACGTAACGATTCACATGCTTATCCAGCTTCTCACTCCTTTCGTGATCTTTTACATTATTGAGCATTTTCATCTCTCCGGCATTTTATCAGTTGTTGCAGCCGGCATTGTCCATACTATTTACCGGGATCGTGATCGATCACCTGCGATGCAGCTACAAGTGGTTTCCCAAAGTACTTGGACGGTACTTATTTATATTTTGAACGGCCTGGTATTTGTTCTGTTAGGCTTGCAAATACCAAGTGTAACAAATGAAATTTTTAAAAATCCCCTGTTTAATAATTGGGAAGTAAGCAAATATATTGTTATCATTACGGCTGCACTATTACTTCTTCGCTTCTTATGGATTTATGGAGCGTGGAAATGGGTATGGGCGTTTAAAAAGCAGTTCCAAAAGCCTTCGATAAAAGCGATTGGTACCATTACTATTTCCGGTGTAAGAGGGGCTGTCACTCTAGCCGGTGCCTTTACTATTCCATATGTCCTCGCGGATGGAAGCCCATTTCCTGAACGCGCCTTAATTATCTTTATTGCTGCTGGTGTAATATTGATCACGCTGATTGTAGCGAGTATCTTCCTGCCGATTCTAGCAAGGACTGAAAAAGGAAACACGGAAGAGCAGAGAGAGGAAATGGAACGCTCTGCAATGATCCAGACAATTGATGCTGCCATTCGTTCAATCCGTGAATTGATGAATGATGACAACCGTGAGGCTGCAGTGTCGGTCATCGCGACATATAATCAAATTCGAAATCGCCTTAACAATGTAAGTGATGAATACTCCAAGAAGCTGAAATTAGTGGAAACGGAAATTCGAATGAAAGCTCTTGAAGCGGAAGTTCACTATATTGAAGAAATGAAAAATACTGGACAAATTGACCGAGAAACTGCGTATTTAACTGAAGAACATGTCCAACGAATGATGATCGCTGTTACAAACCGTATGCACTATAGAAGATTGTTCATTTGGTCACTAATTAAAAGAAGTATGTACAAGCTTTTTGTGCCGAAAAATGAGGAACAGCTTAAATATCGTCAAGAAAAATCGAAAAAACTCATTAAACTAAAAGTCAATATGGCCAAAGCCGCTATTCAGTATTTAAAAGAACAAATGACTCCTGAAAATGAACATATCTATTTGGTCATTATTGGAGAATATAATGAAATGATTATGAAATTTAAGCTTGCGAAAAAAGGTGCCGATTTCAGTCAATACATCGAATTGCAAAGAGAATTGCGAGCTAAAGCCTTTCAAGCAGAACGAGATGAAATTCAGAATCTGTACGAAGAGGGAGAAATCACAATCGATGTCATCCGCAAAATTCGTAAACAGATTAATATCAGGGAAGCGTATTGGATGGAAGAAAATAGCGTACATGTACATTAAAAGCTTTAAGACCGTACCTTTATCGTCAAATGATTATTAAAGGTACGGTCTTTTTTTAGTTTAGGTTCATTGGAGCCATAGGAATTGAAGAGTTCTACGTGACCGCATTCTCCTTTTTTCATCCTTTTCGGTCACGTAGAACCGCTCTATGTGACCGCCCTCTCCTTTTTCCAACGGTCTCGGGCACGTAGAACCTCTTTACGTGACCTTCTTCTCCTTTTTCCACCGGTTTCAGGCACGTAGAACCTCTCTACGTGACCGATTTCTCCTTCTTTCATCCTTTTCGGGTACCTAAAACCTCTCTACCTACACCAAAAGTAATGAATATTTAAAAAACTTTCAGGGTTTTACTTGTGTTTTGATTAAATAAAGCGTAGTCTAAAAAATAAATTAGAAAACGGAGATGAGGTGTAGTCATGCAACAAGAAATTGCTTTTATTCAGAGAGAGGAATTAAAGGAAAAGCCCGATACAGCTTCCCTTGGTTTTGGAAAATATTTCAGCGATTACATGTTTGAGATGGATTATCACAGTGAAATCGGCTGGCATGATCCACGGATTGTTCCTTATGCACCAATAACGCTTGAACCGTCTGCAATGGTTTTTCATTATGGACAAGCCATTTTTGAAGGATTAAAGGCCTATAAGAGAAATGATGGTACAATTCAGCTCTTCCGTCCAGAAAAAAATATGAAGCGATTGAACGTTTCATGCGACAGGCTGTGTATTCCCCAAATTGATGAGGATTTTTTATTAGGTGCGATTAAACAATTAATTTTTACGGAAAAAGATTGGATTCCGGAAGGTGAAGGGACATCCCTTTACATTCGCCCCTTTATTTTCTCAACGGAACCCTATCTTGGCGTCCGTCCAGCCAACCAATATAAGCTTCTGGTTATCCTCTCGCCGTCAGGAGCCTATTACGGAACCCAATTAAGCCCTGTTAAAATATATGTTGAAGAGCAATATGTTCGGGCTGTTATTGGTGGAGTTGGCCATGTGAAGACCGCCGGAAACTATGCTGCCGGAATGAAGGCACAAGAAAAAGCCGAGGCCAATGGCTACGCTCAAATTCTTTGGCTGGATGCGAAAGATAATAAGTATGTTGAAGAAGTCGGCAGTATGAATATTTTCTTCAAGATTAATGGCGTAGTGGTAACACCAAGGTTGAATGGCAGCATTTTGCCAGGAGTTACACGTGATTCGGTTATTGAATTATTAAAATATTGGAATATACCTGTTCGTGAAGCGAAAATTTCAATTGAAGAGGTTTTTGCCGCACATGAGCGTGGCGAACTGGAAGAAGTCTTTGGTGCAGGAACAGCTGCCGTTATTTCACCCGTTGGCGAATTAAATTGGGAAGATCGGACAATCACAATCAATGATAATAAAATTGGCCAACTTTCACAGCGTATATATAATGAAATGACCGGAATACAGCTTGGAAAAAAAGAAGATCCATTTAACTGGATAGTTAAAGTGGCCCCGGTTGAAGTTTAAAAAATAGAGCATTCGAATTATAATCCAAAAGATCCAGTTGAAAATGAAACTGGATCTTTTTTTTTAGTCATCCTATATTATCTATTCAACTTCTGAAACTAGCGTAAATCGTTCATTTATGTGTTGTGGGTTTTCGATTTCATCTAACACTGCGATAGCAAAATCTGCATAGCTTACATAACTTTGACCTTGGGCATTGACCATAATTTGATCTTTACCTTTTTGATAAGCACCCGTTCTTTTGCCCTCAGGATTAAAGAATGCAGCTGGGCTGATAAAAGTCCATTGAATATCAGTCGCTTTTTGTAGATCCTCTAGATTTTTTCCTTGATTTAATGCTGTTGGATAATACTCTTTCGGAAAATCAGGAGTATCCATTACACGAATTGTTTTTGCTTCATCTGCAAACAGACTCCCTGCACCACCGACAACAATTAATTTAGTTTGAGGTGCCCCTTTCATTGCCTCTATTAATACTCTGCCTGCATCCACATGAAGATGTTCTTGACCAGGAGCTGCACCAAACGCATTTACAACAACATCGAATACCTTTACATCATCCGATTTTAAGTCAAACACGTCTTTTTCCAATATCGAAACTTGTTGATTTTGGAGTTTAGCTGCGTTACGAACAATTGCTGTTACTTCATGACCTCTTTCAACAGCTTCCTTAAGAATAAGGCTTCCAGCTTTCCCGCTAGCACCTATAATTGCTACTTTCATGTTGAACTCCTCCATTTATACTTAATTTTTATTTGTAACTTAATTGATTACATGTAATAATATAAGTTACAACTATCGTATTTGTCAACAAACTTGCTGAATAATTTTTCAAACAATATTAATGTAACAAGTAGATTAGAAGCTATTCATACTTGCCACTATTTATCATCAATCGTTTATACTTTATAATATAGATATTTCATGTTAAAGGAAGGTGAATTCATTGTCCATCAGTAGCCGTTTCGCTGTCGGAATTCATATACTTTCACTATTGGAGATTAACAAAGGTGGCGTGAGTTCCTCAGAATATATTGCAAATAGTGTAAATACAAATCCAGTTGTGATAAGAAAGATTATGGGTATGCTTAAAAATGCCGGATTGGTAAACGTCAGGCCTGGGATTGCGGGGGCAGAACTAGCGAGGGACTTGTCGGAAATTACACTGCTTGATGTCTATAAGGCTGTTAACGTTGTTCAGGAAAAAGAACTATTTGGCGTACATGACAGTCCGAATCCCGCTTGTCTTGTGGGAAGGAATATTCAAAATACGATTGGCCCCCTCTTTTCTGAAGCACAGCTTGCAATGGAAAAGTCACTAGGAAATGTAACCATTGAGGAAGTAGTAAAGGATTTATTAAAAAAGGAAAATCAAAATAAAGTAGATGATTAAAGTCCTTTGTTAACCAAATAACGTTTTTAGGATCAGGTACCCATATTTTTTAATTTAGAAAAATAAATATTGGTACCTGTATTCTTTTTCACATATATTGAAACCTTATTGGGACATATCCGTATATGTTAGATATCTTTACTATGTTTTGCTTGATAGTAAAAAATGAAAATAGATAGGTGATCAACTTGGGCTTTACCATATTACAAATTGGACAGTATGTATTTGAAGCTTATTATTGGCTAATCTTAATTGCCATTTTTGGCTCCTGGTTTCCTAATTTTCAATCAACAAAAGTTGGCGAATGGGTTTACAAGCTAGTCGAACCTTATTTAAGCTTGTTTAGGCGGTTTATTCCCCCTCTTGGGCCAATTGACTTCTCACCAATTATCGCATTATTTGCTTATCGGTATTTAAGTATATTTGCACTGGAAGGTCTCCGCCAATCATTGAATACAATTGGAGTATAGGAAATTTAGGCGAACAGTGACTGGTACTGTTCGCCCTGGATACTTTTCTCTCGCTTTTTTATTTGGATCGGGTGCCAATAACCCCTATTGGATACTTTTTCCGCTCTCTTAATTCAACGGTACGGGTGCCAACGACCTCTATTAGTTACCTTTATCTTGCTTTTTTCATCGAAGCGGGCTCCAATGACCCCTATTGGATACCTTTTTCTCGCTTTTTTCATCGAAACGGGCTCCAATGACACCTATTGGATACCTTTTTCTCTTTTTTTTCACCGGTTCGGGCTCCAATAATCTCTATTCCCAGACTTACCTGCACATTAAGGAATTAGTAGAATTTTTCCCGTGCTCTTGCGGCTTTCTAGAAAAAGATGTGCTTCCTGTCCATCTCGCAGAGCATATACCGTTGGCTCGGTTACCTTTAATTTTCCCGCCTCCATCCAGCGGAATAACTCGGTCGAACGGTTCACCCTTTCTTCACAAGTGGTAAGCACATTCCATAGATCCCCGCCAGTCAGTGTTTTTGACGTATCCATTAACATTCTTGGATCTACCGGAGCCGGATCTCCCCCTGCCATCCCATAAAATACAACGGTTCCGCCGATACGAGTCACGGCAAAACTGTCTTGGAGCGTTGAACCTACTGATTCATATACCACATCCACGCCTTTTCCGTTTGTTACCTCTAACACTTCTTGCTTCCAATCATCCTTGTACAAGAAAACCTGTTCAGCACCTGCTTCCTTCGCAGCTGCTGCTTTTGCCATGGAAGATGTTATTCCGATTACTTTTCCACCAAGCAGCTTTATTATTTGGACGAGAAGCTGTCCGACACCACCGGCCGCTGCATGCACTAACACAGTATCATCCTTTTTCACTTCATAACTATCCCGCGTTAAATAATGCGCCGTCAGGCCTTGAAGCAATACAGATGCAGCTTCATCAAACGAGATGGTTTCCGGGACTGGAATGGCTTTTTCCATTGGAACTGCAACTAGTTCTGCATTCGCATACGGTACATCGGCAAATGAGATCCGATCTCCGACGTTTATTCCTTGGACATTTGCTCCCGTCTTTTCTACAATTCCTGCCCCTTCATAACCCAAAATATATGGGGGATTGCCTGCAAGATGATAGTTCCCTTTTCTTCTATATATATCTGCAAAATTCAAGCCAATGGCTTTCATCCTTACCAATATTTCATCTGGCCCGATTACCGGATCCGCAATATCAAGATACTCCAGTACTTCCGGTCCTCCGAATGTATTAAACACAAGTGCTTTCATATGTATGACCTCATCCTAATTTAATTTTTCAATACGGTATAATTTAATATGATTGCGATGCGAAATGCAAATTGCGGAAGCTCATTCTGGTACCAATATCGCCGAAAAAAATAGGTGGGGTAAATCTTAAGGGTTCCTTATATTACCCAAAAATTTGTAGTAAGTGTCAGCAGTACAGCTTAACCCTAAATAATATCCTCTTAATGTCGTAAAATTTGTAATAAGCGGCTGAAAATATGTCGTAATTGGAGGATATTCAGTAATAAAGTCTTTCAAGTCCGAGAGATTTCCAATAAAAATCCAGCTAATGTCGTAAGTTTTGAAAAATAGGTAGTAAGTGTTCGGAGTTATGTCGTAAGCACGCAAAAATATGTAATAAGTAGCTGAAAATATGTGGTAATTGGAGTAAAATGCGACGTAGTAGGGAGCTACGTCGACTTTTTTGATTTAAATCCTGGGAAACCACTACGTAGAAAGCCTCTACATCTATGCTTGGGCTTAAAAATTCGAGAAAACCCTACGTATAACGCTTCTACATCGATGT
>NZ_JBALPG010000011.1:10845-21813 GCF_036965245.1 Neobacillus drentensis | reverse complement strand
CCTAGAGAACACCTACGTAGAACACTTCTACTTCGATGTTTTAGCTTAAAATACTGGGCAATCCCTCGTAGAACACTTCTACATCGATGTTTTAACTTAAAATCCACGAAAACACCTACGTAGAACACTTCTACATCGATGTTTTAGCTTAAAATCCTGGAGAACCCCTACGTAGAAGGCTCAGTTCATCGTAACCGTGCATTTTATTTATAAATAACAAAAAGCACCGCTAAATGCGGTGCCTGCTGTAACAAAGCTTGACTTATATTTTATTGTGCAATTTTCATTTTTGTACCCATTACTGTTAGAACATCTACGGAATAATCAAATAGAATACTCAACTAATTTGTTCCGTTGATTATTTATTTTTTCCACGAGGGTTTCATAATCCTTCATCTGAATCCCTTGCTTTTGCTTTCTTTCCCCGATCATTCTCACGACTTCTTTTGGACTAGGTCCGCCTTGGATGCTTCTAATTTCTACGAAGTATTCTGGTGAAATGATTTTTTTCCACTCCTGCTCTGTCAGTGCCACATCGACGAACCCGCTAATCATTTGGTTAATCTCGTCAATATTCCACTCATATAATTCCTTTTGGGCACTGATTGTTTTTTTAGAAATGAAGCTTGCGATGGAATGTGCTTTTCTAAAAGAAATGCCATAGTCCCTCGCTAGTGTGTCTGCTAATTCGGTAATCGTCACGCTTGATTTATTCGCCATTTTTTTAGTATGCTCGTCGTTTACCTTTAGGGTGGTAATTACGGCATACATTAATTTCATTACGCGATTGGCATTCGTAAATGCTCGATATAAGTGGGGCTGTAAATCATCCTCTGTATCAACAATATCTCCAAAAGGAGTATTATGAATCATGTTCATGGCTGCCAGTGCATCACCATAGGCACTGCTTGCAATCGAGCGCGAATGTTCAATCGAAACCGGATTTCGCTTCTGCGGCATGATGCTGCTGACCTGCACATATGGATCAGCCACATAGAAGGAACCAAATTCCCTTGTCACATGCTGCAAGAAATCCTGAATCCATCTTCCTGTGTTCACCATACAGGTCATCAAAGCAGATGACGTTTCAAGCAAGTAATCGGCTCCCCCTATTGAGTCATAGGAGTTTTCAATGATTTTATCAAAGCCTAAAAGCTCACAGGTGCGTGTTCGGCAGATTGGAAAACCCGTTGTGGTCAACGCAGCAGCACCCAGTGAGGATTGATTGACTGTTTCATAGGCTGACCACAAACGTTTAATGTCCCGTTGTAATACATCATAAATAGCCAATAAATAGTGTCCTAGCGTAGTAGGCTGGGCTGGCTGGGTATGCGTATAGCCGGTTATATAGGTTTCTGTATGTTGTTCTGCCTGGACCAATAAAGCATCGCTTAACCGATAAGAATTCTGTAATAACTGTAATAGATGCTCCCTTAATACTAAACGGTACATGGCCACACCCATATCGTTCCGGCTACGGCCAATATGAATTTTTCCTGCTAATTCTGTACCGATTTCTTCGCCGATTTTTGCCTCCATCATGAAAAACAAGTCTTCAAACTGTGGTTGATACGATATTTGACTGATGTCCGTCTTCGCTACTTTATTAATGCCCTTTAACATCTCTCTTGCTTCATCTGCTTTAATGATGTTTTGTTCTTCGAGCATGATCACATGGGCACGGTGAATATCAAACATGACATGGAATAAGAAATCCCGCTGATCATTAAATACAGGCATTAACAGCTCTTCCACATAGGTTTTTCCTGGAAAAGCAGTTCCTTCATTTTTGATAAATTCCTCTAGCTTACTCATCTTTTCATCTCCGATTTCATCCCGCATTAACGGGCAGTAAGACCCCAACTTTAAAAATTTCAAGGAAACTTATTGGGGTAACTGCCGTAAATGCCCGATTGATTTACTATCACTCAGTGAGGGATGGAAAGAACCCCCACTAATTGAAGTTTCATTTATGACAATGATTGTTCGGCTTTTACTCCGAAAAACTTATTCGAAATAAACAGAACAACAGCAATTAAGGCAATTTGAATCATTCCGTATGCTGCAGCCTGGCCCATATTAAACATTCTAAGTTGGTTCATGATTTCAATTGATATCGGTCGATTGGATATTGTATACAATAATACGGATGTTGGAAATTCACCGACAGACTCTACGAATGCTAGTAATGTTCCTGATAAGACACCCGGCATAATAATCGGAAGGATGACCCTCCTAAAGGTATAAAACCAGCGAGCCCCGAGATTTCTAGATGCTTCCTCAATGGAATCGTCTAATTGTTCAAGAACAGCATTGGTTGACCTTACAACTAAAGGTATGTGACGAACAAAATAGGCGAGCGGCAAGATCCAAAACGTACCAACCAAAATGTTTCCGAAAGAAAATATATTAGGCTCATTAAATGCAAAGATCAAATTCATCCCGATAACGGTAGCAGGTAGAGCCCATGGAATCATAACTAAAATATCCACAAAATTCTTACCGATAAATTTCCGTTTTACAAGAAGATAAGACGTTACAACACCAAACACTAAGTTTCCAGCTGTTGCGATGAACGCTAGTATTAAACTATTCTTTAAAGGCTTAAAGATATTTGGATCCTGTAGCAATAATCGATAGTTTTCAAAGTTAAATACAGAAGGATAGGTTTGCCATGTCCATGTCCCGTCTGGTACTAACGAAAGGAGCAGGATGGTGAAGTGCGGCAGCAGCAGGATAATGACACCTACAATACCGATCAAAACCATAATCCATTTCATAACTGGATTTTTCACCTCACTGCGATGGGCACCAATCCCTTTGGTTGCCATTCTGTAATCCTTTCTGTTTTGATACCAGCGCATAAATAATAAGAAGGCAATCGAAACAATTGACAGGATGACAGATTGAGTAGCAGCAACCTCCATATCTCCATTTATTTTTGAAAAATAGATTTGCAGACTTAGTACACGGTACCCGCCTGCCAATAAGAAAGGAGCACTAAAAGATGCCATTGAAATCATAAAAACAAGCAGTGATGCTGCAACAATCGCAGGGGTTAATAAAGGAAACGTTACCTTCCAAAATACCTTGAATCGACTAGCACCCAAATTGAAGGCAGCTTCCTCTAGACTCGGGTCAATTTTGTTAATCGCCGACGATACTGTCATATAGAAATACACATACATAGTATAAGCATGGACAATTAAAATCCCCGAAACCCCGCCAATTTTAAATGGTACTTTTTCCAGTCCAAATAAATCCTTTATTGCATTAGGGATTAAGCCTGTTTCCCCATATAAAAACATAAATGCCATTACACCTACCAATGATGGGAGAACGATCGGCATGATAGCGGCTGAGGAAAAAAAACTTCTGCCGGGAAAATCATAACGATTGAAAATAAACGCGAGAGGAATGCCAATGAGCGCACTAACCAGTACACTTAATAGTGAAATATAAACCGAATTCCACAAGGCCTCGAGATTGGTTTTAGATTCCTGACTAAAGAAATCCTGATAGTTTGCGAGCGATATGCCGCGTTCTGTTTGTAAACTTTCGAAAAAAGTCCTTAATGAAGGATACAGAACATAGGCAATCAACACTAACAGAACCGGAATCAGCAGCAGTATAGTAAACCTAGTATCGCGATTTTTTATCATGAGCCGTCACCACTTGCGACCGGTATTATACGGATTTGGTCTTCCGGCAGCTGTACCCAAACATCTGCTCCGGACTTTAGATGATTAGGCCTATTGTTTAATAGATTCACTTGAAGAAGCAGCCCTTCCACATTCACACTAAGATTGATGACTGAACCAAAAAATTCAACTTCCTCAATTTTCCCTTTAAGTATGTTTGTTCCGTCTGTCTGCTTTTCAAAAATTTTAATAGCCTCTGGTCGAATAGATAAGGAAAGCTCACTTTTTGTATCTGGATTATAATTATATGGATGATTATGTACTGCCACTTCTTTCGACTTAGAGCCAACTTGGGCAGATACAAAAACATGGTCTTTTTCAACCCTATCAACTTTACCTGGGAAAAGATTTATTTCACCTATAAAACTAGCAACAAAATCATTCGCCGGCTGATTATAAATTTCGGAAGGTGTTCCCACTTGGTGGCATACCCCAAAGTTAAAAACAGCAATTCGGTCACTCATAGATAAAGCTTCAGCCTGGTCATGGGTTACATAAATGGTCGTAATCTTGTATTCCTTTTGCAGCCTTAATATTTCGCTCCGCATCTCATCCCGGAGCTTGGCATCCAAATTGCTCAGCGGCTCATCAAGGAGAAGAATTTCAGGTTCAATGACTAATGCCCTTGCTAAGGCGACGCGCTGCTGTTGTCCTCCACTTAACTGACTCACTTGACGTTCTGAATATTTCTCGAGCCTTACTTTACGCAGTACGTCTTGTACCCGTGTTTTCAGTTCATTTGCAGCAATTTTTCTTACTCTTAAACCAAAAGCCACATTTTCAAAAACCGTCATATGAGGAAAAAGGGCATAGTTTTGAAAAACCATGCCCGTATTTCTTTTTTCAGGAGGTACACGCGTCATATCTTTATCGCCAAAACGAATAATCCCTTTTGTCGGATAATAAAAGCCAGCAATCATCCTCAGTGTAGTGGTTTTTCCACAACCGCTCGGTCCAAGAAAGGTAAAGAATTCCCCATCCTTTATTTCAAGGTCTAGATGATCGACTGCGATTACTTTTCCAAACGCTTTTTGGACATGCTCTATCTTTATTGACGCCATTACCTAACACTTCCTATTGTTTAATTTCTTTTGCACCACTCTTGATGTTTTCATCCCAATACTTCATCCAGCCGTCACTTTCTTTTTGGAAGACTTTCCAGTCGATATCCATCTTTTTTATTTCAGTATCAGTAATCCATTTTGGAAGGTCTTTCACGTCTGTTCTAGTCGGGATTCGGTAGAATTCTTCTGCCAATAATTTAGCAGCTTCAGGTGTATTAACAAATTCATAGAATGCCTCAGCAGCCTTAGGATGCTGTGCACCCTTCACAACTGCGATACCTTCAGTCAAGACAGGTGTTCCGCTTTTTGGAACAATAAATTCAAATGGATAGTTTTTGTTTTCCTTCAACATTACAACATCAGGCATTGCCCAGACAGAGATAACACCTTCACCCTTGGCCACTTTGTTGTACATCATCTCAGGGTTAGCAGAATATTCCTTTGTATTTGCATCCAGCTTTTTCAACCATTCATATCCTTTTGCCGGATCATTTGAATCTTTGAAATCACGGTAAATCATAGCAGAAAAAATGGTTCTCATCGTTCCTGATGCAAGTGGGTAACGAATAATAATTTTATCCTTCCACTTCGCATCCAATAATTCATCCCAATCCTTAGGGGCATCTTCCTTTTTAACCTCTTTACTGTTATACATGATTACTTCAGGTGTTTGACTTGTACCGGACCAATTCCAGTCAGGGTCGTGGAAGCCGTCATCAAGGCTTCCTGCATAAGATGGTTTATATGGTGCAAGCAGCTCCTCATCCTTCGCCTGGTCAAAGTTTACGGAAGGTGCTCCCCACCAAACATCCGCTTGCGGATTATTTTTTTCAGAGCGAATACGGTCAAGAACCTCTTGTGAACCCATGTCAAGCCACTCAACATCTACATTGTATTTTGCTTCAAATTGTTGTTCGAATTTAGATAGGATGTCTTTACCGTGTGGTGAATAGACGACAATTTTCTCTTCTAGTTTTGCTTCTTTTTTGTCGTCCGGTTTCTTTGAAGGTGTGTTAGAAGTTTTCTCTGTGTCACCGCCACAAGCTGCAAGCAATAGTGATGCCGATAACGTTAAAGCGGTAATAATCGATACCTTTTTCTTATTTTTCACAAAAAATCCCCCTCATTAAGAAAAGTTAATAATACTTTCATGTTCCCGTAAAAATAATGAAACCGCTCCCAAAACACCCGCGTCTTCTCCTAATTGTGAAATTTTCAATTCTACTGAACTAGGAAGATAGTGATCAACAATTTCACGGAGTTTAGGTAAAATGAATTCAGATGACTTAAACACACCACCTCCCAAAATTATAACCTCCGGATTTAATAAACTAGCTGCATTAATAATTCCATAGGCTATATGCTCAATCGCCTCATCGACTACCTTAAGGGCGATCTCGTCTCCTTTTTTCGCAAGAGTAAACGCCATTTCACCAGTTAGTTCTTCTGATTTTGCTTGCTCGTATAAGGGATGGCCTGGACTTTGCTGCACTAATTTTGTGAGTTTGTCACCAATTGCCTTCCCTCCAGCCACACTTTCTAAATAACCGTAGCGATGAAAAATGGGCTTGAATTCATTTTTCATATCGTTTTTATCCGTTACCATGTACCCCATTTCACCTGCGGCACTGATGGATCCTCGATATAGCTGATTATGAATAATGATACCGCCTCCGATCCCGGTGCCAATGGCGATGAACAACACATTTTCCTTGTGTTTTGCATTTCCAAGCCATTGTTCTCCAAGTGCAGCTACATTTACATCATTATCCACGTAAATCGGAAAGGACAAATATCGTTCAGCTTCTTTTATGAAGGGATAACGTACCCAATTTAAGCTGGGCGCTTCTGTTACGATGCCGCATGTTGTATCAGTAATCCCTGGTACTCCTGCTCCCATTCCCAGAATCATTTGCTGGTCAATATCATTCTTTTGAATCATCACACTAATTTCTTTCGCGATTTTTTTTAATAGACCAGTATTTAAATAGTGTTCTGTTTGAAAAGTGCTGGCAGCAACAATATTTCCATTTAAGTCACTGATGACTATTTTTACTTTTGTACCGCCAATGTCAGCGCCAATAATATAGGCTGCTTTTTCATTAAAATAAAGATGAATCGGTCTTCTCCCTCCCTGTGAGGTGGATTCGCCAATTCCTTTCTCGATTACCCACTTTTCCTGGATCAGTTCATCAACCAAAAATGAGACTGTTGGTTTACTAATTTTCATTTTCCCAGCAATTTCTGCCCTTGAAATTGGTGCATGTTCCAAAATACACTGCAATATTCGCTTTTTGTTTTGTGTCTTGATTTGCATTCTGTTTTCATTGGTACCCATTGCATCACGGCCTTAATCATTTTGTTGAGTTAGTTAGTTTTGAGAATTAACTAAAATATAACTCATAAAGTAACCGTTTACAACAATTATTTTTAAAAATTTGATAATTATAACAACACCTACATATAGTCTAATATAACTATACTTCCACTGCCTATAGGACCAAATAACTGTTTTAATTTTCTGAATATGGAGAGTATTTACTTTTCCCCTCCGAGGTGTTAATTATTAAGTGTGGAAGTTTTCTACAGTTAGTTAAGTAGTTTAACTAACATATTAACTGCTAGTGCAAAGGGAGGGTACAAGGTTAGGTTTTATACTTAAAAATGAAAGGGGTTACAAAGGTGAAAAATTTTTTTCTTGGATTACTTGCTGTTCTCTTAGTAGTTTCGTTACTGCCATTTGGCGGAAGTGCTGCAAAAGCACAGGAACCAGATGTAGATCTTTGGAATGCTGTAAAACCTCTCGAAACGACGGTTACTTTCCTTAATACCGGTGCACATCCTGATGACGAGAGAAGTGATTTTCTAGCCTATTTATCCAGGGGCCTAGGTGTAAAAACTTCAAGTTTAATCGGTAACCGTGGTGAAGGCGGTCAGAATGAAATTGGCGACGAACTAGGAAATGGTTTAGGTATCATCCGCTCAAGAGAAATGATTGAAGCTGCTAAGATTACTGGGGTCAAGGCCTATCATCTTAGCGAAACAACATCTGATGCCATTTATGATTTTGGTTTTTCCAAAAGCCCTGAAGATACATTAGCAAAATGGGGAGAAGACTTAACATACGAGCGTTTAATCCGGTTTATTCGTACTTACCAGCCTGATATTGTCATGCCATCATTTAGAAACGTTCCTTCTCAACACGGACATCATCGTGCCATGGAAATTCTATCTGAACGTGCATTTAAAGATGCCGCAGATCCAACTATCTATCCTGAGCAATTAAAAGAGGGCTTATCTGTTTGGCAGGTTAAGAAACTCTATTTACCAGCAGAATCTAAAGCAACGGCAACAACCTCCATTGAGATCGGCATGTACGACCCAATTTACAAAATGACCTACCCTCAATTGGGAGAAAAATCTCGTTATATGCATAAAAGCCAAGGGATGGGCAGTGATATTCCTGCTGCACCAAGACAAGTCGATCTTGAATTACACAAGACTGCTGTAGGAAACCAACCAGACCTTTTTGCAGGGGTTCCATATAATTTTAGCGAATGGGCAAAAGAACTTCCGAAGACTGAAAATGATCTAAAAGTGCACTTTACGAAACTCCAAAGCAAATTAGACTCCATCGTTTCTTCGTATCCTAGCAAGGAGGAAGTATTTGAGCAATCACAGAATACCTTAAAAGAAGTACGCAATTTACTTAACAAAACAAAGCAAGCTAACCTTTCAGCAGAGTTAAAAAATGATTTACTTCATAAGCTTTCCTTAAAAGAAGAGCAATTGCAAACTGCCAGCTTTACTGCATCACAGTTGAATGTTAGCGCTTCTTCCGAATTCAATATCCTTACAAAAGGACAAACAACAAATGTTACCGTAACACTAAAGAATAACGGTAAGCAAAAACTACACAATGTTAGCGCTGATTTATTAGTTCCAGATGGCTGGAACATTACCTCAAAAAATAACGCAAGTAACTTGGATCCAGGAGAATCTAGAAAAATTTCCTATCAGGTAGTGGTTCCTGAAGATGCCGAGTATTACCATGCCTACAAAACACCGGCCATTCAAGTAAAAGTCAACTATGATACCACAGGTTCAATAACAAGCCAAATCAAAGATTTAAACGGTACAATCGCAGTTCTTCCGGATGTTGGTCTCACCTTATCTCCTGAAGACATTGTCGTAAATACAGCTGATGTGCAGGAGAAAATTCCTGTTACAGTTAAGGTTAAAAATTACCGTGACGGTGCTGCCCAATCATCTGTAACCTTAAAGGTTCCGGAAGGATGGAAGGTCTCTCCAAGTAAAGCAGAAGTTGTTTTTAACAGCCATTTAGATGAAAAAGATGTCAACTTTACGTTAACACCGCCAAAAAATATTAAAGCAGGTGACTTTAAAATTATCGCTGAAGCAGCAGTTAACGGCAAAACCTTTAATTCCACTGTTCAAACAATCAACTATGACCATATCGGAACCTTCTATTATGAGTATCCTGCTCAAGTAAACGGTGTGGCCTTTGAACTTTTGAAGAATGACAATTTAAAAATTGGATATGTTGAAAGCGGATTTGATAAAGTCGCAGATTATCTAAATAACGCTGGGCTAAATGTAACAAAACTAACGGAGTCCGATTTGAAAACTGCCGATTTAAGTAAATTCGATAGCATCGTTATTGGGATTCGTGCCTACCTCTCAAGAGCGGACCTAATCGCAAATAATGAACGTCTTAAGCAATATGTTTATAATGGCGGGCACTTAGTTGTTCAGTATCATAAACCAGGTGACGGATGGAACGCCCAAACGACTGCTCCATATCCATTAACGATTGGAGATGTGTCCATTAAGTGGAGAGTAACTGACGAAAATGCTAAAGTGACGGTATTACAGCCTAACTCCCCTCTTTTCAACTATCCAAATAAAATTACCGACAGTGATTGGGATCATTGGATTCAAGAAAGAGGTTTATACTATCCTATGAAGTGGGATAGTCATTATGAAACATTTGTCAGCATGGCTGACCCAGGTGAAGCGCCATTCGATGGCGGGATCCTAATGGCAAAATACGGCCAAGGGACATACCTTTATACAAACCTTGTTTTCTATCGTCAAATCCAAGGGCAAGTTCCAGGCGGCTACCGTATTTTTACAAATTTAATTAGCTATGGAGCAGCAAATAAATAACTTGAATAAAACAGTCCCTCAACGTCCCATGCAGGGACTGTTTCTTTTTAGTCATAGATTATTAGGATGCCGTTTTGCTATAATGATAGTAGCCCCCTTCACTTCCAGTTCAAGTCTCCGCAGATAAAAAGGGGCATAAGAAAAACAAAAGGAGGCTTCCCTATGTATCAAATCAAAGGAAAAGAAAAAATCTTCGTTTACACAGGTCCCGATGGCTCTGGAAGAAAAACGATTGCTAAAATGGTTGCTACCGCATTCGATATGGAAACCGTTCTCTCTTACACTACCCGTTCTCCCCGACATTATGAAAAAACTGGCGAAGACTACCACTTCGTTACTGAAGAAACCTTCAAGCACATGCAAGCACAACAGGAATTTCTTGAAAGTGTCGAGATTGATGGGATTCATTATGGCATTCGTGAGCAAGATATTGTTGAAGCTTTTCAAAACCATGATTACGTCTATTTGACTTTAAATCCAGAGGGTACTGAAAAATTAAAAACGATGTATGGTGATGGCGTCGTCCGTATTTTTATTTATGCCAATCGTGACACCGTTATTCAAAGGCAGCAAGACCGACAAGATAATGATGAAGTTATAGAGCGGCATTTGACTCATTATGATGAGATCATGAGCTACAAAAATAGCTGTGAACATGCCTTTGAAAACTACGATTCTCCACAGGTTGCTTACCAAATTAGCGAATTAATTGAAACCTTTTTAGACAGAGATCTTACTGTCACTGATTATTAAGGAAACAATGCGAAAAAATTAAAGGCGGACAGTAATTGGCACTGTTCGCCTTGGTTTTTGTTTCTTAATCAGAGGGATTGGAGACATTATAGACTCGTAATCTTTGATTTTTGTCTTTAATCAGGCTTATTGGAGACATTTTGAGCTTGTAATCTTGGATTTTTGTCTTTAATTACTGCTTATTGGAGACATTTTGGCTCGTAATCTTTGCTTTTTGTCTTTAATCAGGCTTATTAGAGACATTTTGGGCTTGTAATCTT
>NZ_JBALPG010000011.1:0-10702 GCF_036965245.1 Neobacillus drentensis | reverse complement strand
TGATTTTTGTCTTTAATAAAGCCTATTAACGACATTTTGGCTTGTCATCTAAAAATTTTGTCCTTAATCAGGAGGTTTATCTTTTCCTTTAGATAATCTTCCTCTGCACCTCATTGAAATCTCCAGAATCCATTCAGTATTTTAAAAAGTCCGGTTTGACCCGTTCCGGTCATGTTTACTAAGAAGGGTGTTTCTCCTTTTTCTTTTAACACCATTGCAGCAATTCCCTCTCCAAGTGGTGTACAAAACAACAGCTTCGTTCCAGCCAATTCTATTTCCCTGCACCGGGCATTGATGGCTGAATCTACAAATTCTTCGCCCTGATTAAGATCAATTATTCTTCCCCATGTCGCTAAAGTTTGCTCTAAGTTTTGAACAACAAAACCGACACTCTCAAATTGTGGATTTCCGACCGTGTGCGACCCAATTAAGCCCTGCTCCGCTAATTCTAAACGTCTTTCCCCATCCGATTTTTCCCATTGAATAAAAAATGGCAGTTTCAGCTCGTTATCTGCTGCTTCAGGGAATAGCAACGACCATTTCAATACTTGTCCATCGGCACGCGTTCGTTCACCTGAAAGCGTGCCAAACACTATGAACCCTGATTCTTGAAGTTTTACGGCCAACTGTTCAATATGATCTGTGCGAATGGCGATTCTAGCAGGACCTTCTTGCTTCTTCCGTGCCAATCGCTCCACAATATGCTTAATCAGACGGTTCTCTTCCTGTTTCTCCGCCACCGGCAAATTTTCAATTCCTAAAAATTCAATATAGCTTAAACCAAAATAGGCCAGTGAATTATAGGTGCCCCAACATTCATGACGACCGCCATTGACAGCGTGAATCCCTCTCTGTTTTAAAAGAGGAACAGCCTCTTCCGGTTTATTCGAGTAAAAGACTAAATGATCAAAGGATAATGACATGGCAAGGTTCCTTTCTTAACTATTGGATTTGGAATGAATGAAGATTTCCGGACAATTTGCATAAGACCGGCTTTAAGCAAATATGATTACAATAAGCATCCTATACAAAGGGGTTGTTCCTAAATGGCCATTTTTAATAAAATCGCATTATTTTTTGTCATTTTGTATTCTGTCATCATTATTATAAATACTTATTTAGGGGAAAGTGAACAGATACAATCCAATGTTATGTATTTTTTAATGAATGGCTTTGCCTATATTGTATCAGCATTAGAAGTTGATAAGGAAAAACAAATCGTCTTTGAAACGGTAGATTAAATTTATATTTGTGCGATAAGGTTTTAATTAAACTCTTGATTAGTTTTTTCCTTCTTTAAGTTATGGATATTACATGACATACTTCTCAAAAGAAAAAGGTGCCTGATCAACAGGCACTTTTTCTGAGATGGTATTCATTTTACCCCGTAGGCAACTTGATTTTATCCAATATCGATGAAAGATACTTTCTGACCGTTCCAAATTGCTTATGAGCGATTTTCTTAGTGCTTTCACTATTTCCAAACGATTCTATTACGTTTTGTTCTGGAGCGGTTTCACTGAATTCTTCGTCGATTAGTTCAGAAGAATAGATTCGCTCTCCGTTGATAATATGGCGAATCGAACCTGCTAACTCCTCACTGGGACTATCTTTTAATAAATACCCTCTTACATCCGCATTTAATGCCCGCTGAAAATAGCCATTCCGGGCAAATGTAGTTAAAATGATGACTTTGCAGCCATATGGCTTTAATGCTTCTGCTGCCTCTAACCCACTCTTTTCAGGCATCTCTATGTCCATGAGACAAACATCGGGCTTTAAAAGGTGGACAAGCGTCAGTGCCTCTTCTCCATTTCCCGCCTTCCCGACTACTTCCATATCATCTTCCAAATTGAGGAGGGAACCAATTGCTCCTAACAGCATTTCCTGATCCTCAGCAATGACAATTCGAATCATATATTGTTCTCTCCTTATCTGATAAACGTGAAGTTAAGCGGAGTCTCCCGTTGATGTGAAGTTATAGTTCAGGTTTTGCTTGAACAGAAATCCTTTTTTTAGCAACAGATTTAATGTCTTTAAAGCTGATAAAGTTCTTGGCTTTTTCATCCCAAAGGCGAAACCGGAGTGATTGAAAACTTGTAGCAAGAGTGATCGTCGGTACATTTTGTAATGGCTTCGTATTGTTGTGTGCCTCTTCAAGTTTGTAGTTAGGCACTCTTGGACTTAAATGATGGACGTGGTGGAAGCCAATGTTACCTGTGAGCCATTGCAAAACCTTTGGAAGCTTATAGAATGAGCTGCCTTCAACTGCTGCTTTCACGTATTCCCATTCTTTATCTTCTTCAAAATAGGAATCCTCAAAAGTATGCTGTACATAAAATAGCCAAATGCCTGCTGCTCCTGAAATCATGAAAATCGAGCCTTCTATTAAAAGAAACGACTGCCAGCCGACTGCCCAACAAAGCAACCCAATCAACGCAACGATAAGAACATTAGTTAAATACGTATTCATGCGTTCTTTCTTTCTTGCACCTTTACGGTTAAATCTATTTTTTAAAAGGAAAACATAAATCGGTCCTAAAACAAACATGACGACCGGATTACGATAAAAACGATATGCTAAACGAAGTTTAAGTGGTGCTGCTATATATTCATCCACGGTAAGTGTCCAAATATCTCCAGTTCCGCGTTTGTCTAAGTTCCCACTTGTCGCGTGATGTACGGAATGCTCATGTCCCCATTTATCAAAAGGAAATAGCGTTAAAACCCCCATAAATGTGCCAGTTATTCGATTGACACGGCGGTTCTTAAAAAAGGAATGATGGGTACAATCATGAAAAATGATGAAAATCCTTGTCAAAAAGCCTGCAGCTAACACGGCGGGTACTAATGCTAACCAATAAGAAACAGAAAGGCTTAAGTAAGCAAGGTACCATAAGATTATAAACGGAACAACCGTATTAATGATTTGCCAAACACTTTCCTTAGCAGTTGATTTTTCAAAGGGAGTAATTTGTTTCTTCAAATTCTTCGTATCCTGTAAGGTCATTTTATTCGATTTCCTTTCCATTACGTGTCGTTAATTCGAATTATAACGAAAGGATCCTGTCCATGTTAGTAGCAAGTATCATGTCCTGGGCATGATAAATGTCATGTTTATAAGTTGAAAATATTGAAAACGGCGTCAGGCACCATTTGGTAATTTGTGGATGTCTTTGTGTTTCTTGATTTTTCTTTATTAAAACCGGGACATTTTAATAAAGTTTTATTAATAGTCTTTATTTTGGAATAAGAGCCGATTTGTTCGGCTTTTCCTGTATAATGAATCCTATTCAGCTTTTGCATATGATGTTTCTTTCAGAGAAATCCTATAGATGAGTCGAATAATATAAAAAAATGAGGTTCCTACATGAGTGAAAGAAGTTTTGGAGAATACCCTTTAAGCAATGAAATAACAAGAGCGCTTGCGGTGTTAAAATACGAAGCACCTACAGAGGTTCAACGGGAAGTGATTCCTTCAGCATTGGAAAAGCACGATCTTATCGTAAAATCCCAAACTGGGAGCGGCAAGACAGCAGCCTTTGGGATACCTATATGCGAGATGATCGAATGGGAAGAAAAAAAGCCACAGGCCTTAATTCTCACTCCTACTAGAGAACTCGCGGTTCAAGTTCGCGATGATATGACGAATATTGGCAGGTTTAAACGAATTAAAGCAATGGCCGTTTATGGGAAAGAACCTTTTTCGAAGCAAAAGGAAGAATTGAAGCAAAAAACCCATGTTGTCGTAGGGACACCAGGGCGTGTCATCGACCATATCGATAGAGGAACGCTAGATTTAAGCCAAATTCAGTATCTTATTATCGACGAAGCGGATGAAATGCTGAATATGGGTTTTATCGATGAAGTCGAAGCAATAATAAAAGTACTTCCATCCAACAGAGTCACAATGGTATTTTCCGCTACATTGCCGAAGGATGTTGAAACTCTCTGCCATAAGTATATGAAAGGGCCCTTTCATATCGAGATTGAAACGGCTGGCATTACTACGGATACAATTGACCATCGATTAATCAATGTTAAAGAAGAAGAAAAACTTTCCGTGCTTAAAGATGTTACTGTCGTTGAAAACCCTGACAGCTGTCTAATTTTTTGCAAAACGAAAGAACACGTTGAAACTGTATACGCTGAATTGGAAGCATCCAACTATTCATGTGAAAGACTTCATGGAGGGTTAGAACAACAAGATCGATTTGCTGTGATGGACGGGTTCAAAATGGGGAATTTCCGATACCTAGTGGCCACCGATGTTGCTGCACGTGGGATTGACATTGATAACGTGACACTTGTGATTAACTATGACGTACCGATGGAAAAAGAAAGCTATGTCCACCGCACAGGCAGAACCGGACGAGCTGGAAATAAAGGTAAGGCCATTACGTTTAGCACGCCTTATGAAGGAAAATTCGTTAAAGCGATTGAAAGATATATTGGCTTTGAGATTCCTTCAATAGAGGCACCAAAACCACAGGAAGTTGCTAGAGGAAAGGCGGCCTTCGAAGAAAAGATCAGCGGCCGCCGAGTGGTCAGGAATAATAAAACGGCCCGCATCAACCAAGATATCATGAAACTCCATTTCAGCGGCGGCAAAAAGAAGAAGATTCGTGCGGTCGATTTCGTTGGGACCATCGCGAAAATACCGGGAATAACAGTTGAAGATATTGGCATTATTACGATTCAAGACCATTTATCCTATGTGGATATTCTAAATGGAAAGGGCTCACTAGTGCTACAAGCCATGGAAAATGCCACAATCAAAGGAAAGCGACTAAAAGTCAGCATTGCAATTAAATAGAAAAGCGGAAGCGCCTGGAGCGCACAAGTTTAACACAGCCTTTTTTATGAAAAAAAGTGCCTGAAACCAATGCAATTATGCATGTGGTGTCAGGCACCTTTTTATCTTGTATTTTAATTCAGAATGTAACTGGGATTCCACTGTCCTCCTGAGAAGGACAGTGTCCACGAATGGTGTCAGGCACATTGAAGGTGATTATTTGTATTTAAAAATTCTAGATACAACGGTGGTGTGTGAGTTATTCCTTATTAGAAAGCAGCTCTGATACACTTACAAATTCATATCCCTGTTTTATTAGTACCGGCAAAAAGATCTTTAAGGCCTCAATGGTTTGATTTCGATTGCCGCCACCATCACGCAGGAGAATAATATCGCCATTCCTGGCATGGCGAATGACATGATCAGCCATGACCTTTGCTCCTGGCAGGGACCAATCCTTTAATTCCTGATGATAAGACCATAACACTACTTTGTAACCTTGTTTTCTTGCCTCTTGTAATAATGCACTGTCTATATATCCTCCCGGCGGACGAAATAACTTAGAATGGTTGGGCTGATATCTTTGAATAATATGATCAGCTTTAATAATTTCGTCGCGCATCTTTTGAAAACCAACCTTATTTTCATATGGATGCGTCATGGAATGATTGCCTATTTCATGGCCAGCATCCACCACTTGTTCAACAATGTCAGGATAACGCCTCATTCTATTTCCAAATTAAAAAAAGGTTGCATGCGCACCGTACTGCTCTAAAACAGCAAGAACTTGTGGTGTATAGATCGGGCTTGGTCCATCGTCAAACGTTAAAGCAATAACCTTTTTATTCGTTGCCACATCCCAAATGACTTGCCCTGTTGGCTCAATTTGCTTTCTCTTTATCATCTTAGCAGAAGCATTAGTTTGAACAATAGAACAGATGCAGATGAATATCGTAATAATACGGACCCACTTCTTCACAACATTAGCCCCTTTACAATCCTTTTCTTTCCTTAGTCTTTATAGTATGTGCCATTTTTATACCCTGTACAGGTATAGTACACATAACACCACCGCGGCGTTTGAAGCAATCATGCTATAAACTGTATGGATTCCTTTCATTTTGTACTATAATCTATTTAAGCAACATTGAAAAAATGGTGATCATATGACAAACATTAGAGAGTTAGCTAAGATGGCTGGCGTTTCGGTCACAACAGTATCACGGGTGCTTAATAACCATCCATATGTCAGTGAGGAAAAAAGGAACGCGGTTTTAGCAGCCATTCAGGAGAGTAATTATCAGCCAAATATAAATGCCATCCATTTAAGTATGGGAAAAACATTTCTTGTTGGTGTGGTTGTGCCTTTCATCGACCATCCTTATTTTGCCCTATTAATCAAAGGGATGGCGATTGAAGCATTAGAAAATAACTATAAGCTAGTGTTATTTCAGTCCAATTACGAAGAGTCTAAAGAGCTCGAAGCCCTGCAAATGCTTAAACAAAAACAGATTGATACGTTAATTATTTGTTCAAGAATCTGCTGCTGGTCCACAATTGAAGAATTTACACCTTATGGTCCGATTGTATTATGTGAAGATACAAGAGGAAAAAATATTGCCTCCACATATGTCGACCACTATAAAACATTTATTTTTGCGTTAGAATACTTATATCATAAAGGCCATCGAAAAATCGGCTATAGTATTGGCCGAAAATCAGGCTCAAATAGTAAATTTAGAGCAATGGCTTATAAGGATTTTCTTAAAGATTATCATTTACCAAATAACCCTAGTTATATTTTTGAGCAATACCTGAACTTTGAGGATGGTGAACAAATTATCGCGCGGATCAAACAAATGACTGATCCACCCACAGCTTTGCTGATTACAAGTGATGAAGTAGCAGCAGGTATTGTCACCTGTGCTCAACAGCAAAACATTTCAATACCAGGTGACCTCGCCCTCATTGGTTTCAATAATCAGCCGATCGCAAAAATGATGAACATCACAACGATTGACATTCCACTAGTGGAGATGGGAAGGAAGCTATTTTTGCAAGGAATAGTTGATAACGAGGCTTCCTATCAAGAAATTCCCGTGACATTAATTGAACGTCAAACTGTATAAAATTTGATAGTGCCTTACACACGATTTGAATTTTACACAAGACTTGGAGCCCTAATTGGATTCCAAGTCTTTTTGCTTGGAAAAGATTCTTGAAAGTTCAAGAAAAAAGGAGAAGACAACAGTAAAGTGGATATATCCGTAAGTAAGGGGGTTAACCGCAAGTAAAGCAGGATTTTCCGCAAGTTAAAGGCTCTTTTAAAGTTTTCCACCACCCTTAACAAAAACTTTCATCAAATC
The DNA here is from genome assembly GCF_036965245.1 of Neobacillus drentensis. Taxonomy (GTDB): domain Bacteria; phylum Bacillota; class Bacilli; order Bacillales; family Cytobacillaceae; genus Neobacillus; species Neobacillus drentensis_G. The sequence continues at coordinate 3,541 of NZ_JBALPG010000011.1, read as the reverse complement.
ACTTGACCTGAAACGCGTTTCATAAAATATGCTAGTTCGTGTAAGACGATACAACACCAGTCGGCGTGATTGGGACCCGCCAAGCGTAACGACGGTGTTGTATTTAACGGAGGTGTATAAAATGAAAAAACCAATTGTGTTTTTTGATATTGACGGAACTTTATTAAATGATGAAAAGAAAATTCCAGACTCCACTAAAAAAGCTGTTCGTTTACTTCAAGAACAAGGTATTCACACGGTCATTGCCACTGGCCGTGTACCGAACATGTTTTATTGGATTCAAAAGGAACTAAAAATTGATTCATATGTAGCGATGAATGGACAATATGTTGTATTTGAAGGAAAAGAAATCTTCTCAAATCCGATTAACCCTGAAATGCTGCATACCCTTACGACAATGACAGCTAACAACGGTCATGCCTTAGCATATTGCAGCCACCTTGATTATAAGGTTAGTAAAAGCAATCATCCGTTTATCGAAGCTGGTTTTGATTCCTTAATGATGCCCTATCCTGAAGTGGATAAAGAGTATTTTATACATTTGCCCATTTATCAAGGGCATCTCTACTGCAACCGAAAGGACGCACAAATGTATTTTGACCAATTCACCGATTTCAATTTCGTTAAATGGCATGATAATGCCTATGATATCCTTCCAAAAGGGGCTTCAAAAGCGGTCGGTATCAGTAAAATGCTAGAGATCTTAGATATTAACAAAGAGGACAGCTTTGCTTTTGGCGATGGCTTGAATGACTTGGAAATGTTGACGATGGTTGGAACGGGAGTTGCTATGGGTAATGCGGTTCCTGAAGCAAAGGCAGCAGCGAATGTCATCACAACTTCCTCTTCTAATGATGGTATTCTCAATGGTCTCATTCAGGTTGGACTACTAGATACGAACTTAGCATTAATTTAAATAGTTGAAAGCGAACAGTGCCTGGCACTGTTCGCAATTTCAATCAAACGTTAGATTTGTTTGGCAGAGTGAGTTGCTAAGATACCCAACTGATCGACAACCCATCCGAACGTCTTGTTAAAGGAATAATTATCCAAAGGCATTAGAACATCCCAGCCTAGAGATAACTTCTCGTAAAGAGTGGAAGTGATAAAGGAAGCTAATAAATAAGTGAAAGGATACCGTTATTATGCGGTATCCTTTGTTTTTTTTGAAGCCCTAATACTCTTCTACCGTTGCAATATATGGTAAATTTCGATACATTTCTGCATAATCAATCCCGTAACCCACAATGAATTCATCTGGAATCACAAAGCCGACATAATCAACAGGCAATTCCACTCTTCTTCTTTCCGGCTTGTCTAGGAGTGTGCAAATTTTAATTTGTTTTGGCTTATGCATGTTCAAATGGTCCCGCAAAAAATGCAAGGTTAGTCCGCTGTCGATAATATCCTCCACTACAACTACATTCTGATTCGTAATATCGGTATCTAAATCCTTTAAAAGCTTTACCTTTCCAGTTGTTTCTGTCTGGTTGCTGTAGCTAGAGACTGAAATGAAATCGACTTTAATATTCCCCTTCATCTCGCGAATCAAGTCAGCGGCAAACACAAAGGATCCTTTTAGAACAACGATGAGAAAGATTGGTTCATTGTTAAAATCTTTTTCAATTTCTTCTGCTAGTTGCTTTACTCTTTGTTTAATTTCCGTTTCTGAAATCATACTATCTTTAATTCTGTATGCCACGAATGTCCCCTTCTTTCTATTAACTCTAAAAAATCTTAGTCCTCTTTACAGTTTTAAACTAGAAACAGATAAATTTCCACTCCTTAGATTTCTTTATTTAATATTCTTGGCAGATTTTATAAAGTTATATGCAAATAGAGTGAAATCAGACGGTCAGAGAAATCAGTCGCCTATTCCATAAAAGCACCCATCCCTAAACTGTGATAGTGTCCATAAGTGGTGCCTGACACCCTAAATAACATACTAATGAACTTTAAGTTAGAATAGCATATTTTCGTTTGAAGCTGTTTAGGATGCGTATCCAGCTTGTGCTGAACAGAGTTAAAAAGAACACGTTGGATAGTGCGTGGGCTAAATCGAAATATAAGCTTGCGATGTAGGCTGAAACGAATGTCAACCAGGTAGAGTCGCCCAGGAATCCTAAGATAAACCAAAGATTCATGAACCAGCCAAATAGAAAGCCTACGACAAAACTATAGATTGCTAGTCCGAATTTATGATTCAGTAAGCGTGTCTCACGAAGCAATCCCGCTGCTATTATAGTGCTATAAAAAAATGCCAGATTCTTAATGCGTTAACACATTAAGAATCTGGCACCTTTTTTGATGGGCCTAAATGGACTCGAACCATCGACCTCACGCTTATCAGGCGTGCGCTCTAACCAGCTGAGCTATAGGCCCATTTTGGAGCGGGTGATGAGAATCGAACTCACAACATCAGCTTGGAAGGCTGAGGTTTTACCACTAAACTACACCCGCACTAAAAAACTATGATGGCTGGACTAACTCGATTTGAACCAAGAATGTCGCAGTCAAAGTGTGATTACTTACCAATTGGCTATAGCCCACTAATATAAAATTAAATGGGGCGGCTGATGGGAATCGAACCCACGAATGTCGGAACCACAATCCGATGCGTTAACCACTTCGCCACAACCGCCAAAATCTATATATTAATAGTAGGTAACCTACTAGGTAAAAGATGGCGGTCCGGACGGGACTCGAACCCGCGACCTCCTGCGTGACAGGCAGGCATTCTAACCAACTGAACTACCGGACCAAATTGCGGGGACAGGATTTGAACCTGCGACCTTCGGGTTATGAGCCCGACGAGCTACCGAACTGCTCCACCCCGCGATAATAATAATATAAGGTTTTATCCATGCCCAAAGTATCCATGGACTGTATCAATCTCAGTAAGCATATTCAAGTAGCTGCTCGATTGATACAACTCGCAGATTACTCATTGAAGCAACGCTCGTTGCTCCACCCCGCGATAATAATAATGTAATTTAATGGCGGAGGAAGAGGGATTCGAACCCCCGCGCGGTTTAACCCGCCTGTCGGTTTTCAAGACCGATCCCTTCAGCCGGACTTGGGTATTCCTCCATTATAAAAACATAAGCCATGAAATATCATTGGTAGCGGCGGAGGGGATCGAACCCCCGACCTTACGGGTATGAACCGTACGCTCTAGCCAGCTGAGCTACACCGCCAAAACTATTGAATTGTAACCTTCGACTGGTCGGGAAGACAGGATTCGAACCTGCGACCCCTTGGTCCCAAACCAAGTGCTCTACCAAGCTGAGCTACTTCCCGTTAAACTAATGGCGCGCCCGAAAGGAGTCGAACCCATAACCTTCTGATCCGTAGTCAGACGCTCTATCCAATTGAGCTACGGGCGCATAGTCTTACAATTATTAAAATATGGTGACCCCTACGGGATTCGAACCCGTGTTACCGCCGTGAAAGGGCGGTGTCTTAACCGCTTGACCAAGGGGCCACAGTAAATTCAGACAAAATAATAGCCCCAATGGGGCTGTGCCTGGCAACGTCCTAC
>NZ_JBALPG010000010.1:62611-70936 GCF_036965245.1 Neobacillus drentensis | reverse complement strand
TTTTCAAAGAACAATTTTTATTCAATCGCCTAAAAGCGACTTTTTTAATATATCATCTGCCAATCGTAATGTCAACAACTTTTTTTAAGTGTTTTTTTACTGTCAGCAGCGACGTTTATTAATATAACAAGATTATATTTAGTTGTCAACGGATTTTTATAAAAAAATGTAGAAGAACTTAATCTTTTTTTATCCTTTCTTTCTGTCCTTCTTACCTCTCCTCATATATTTTAAGCAATCATAAGGTGATGCAACCCTTCTAAATAATGCAAAAAGGATTTTATATCTCTCCTCCATTGCCCTTTTTACAATATGATCAATTCGTTCATCCCTTAAATCAAATAATATTTCATCCATTTCTCTTTTGATAAGGTATTCCATTTCTTTTACTTCTTTCTCGTTTATTAGAAGTCCAAACATTGAATAACCTCCAGCAAAATTTCTAGTTATAGTAGTCTTTTCCAATTATTAAGATTTTATAATTAATTCTTTAATCATATTGTTAAGAATTCAAGCATAGGTATGAGACAAGGATCGTAGTGGACGAGGTGGGAAGGATGAATATCTTTTTTGTATTAAACGGGAAGGCTTTAAAGAATGTAATACTTATTTTAATTGCTGCTTTTTTTACTGCTTGGTTTCTCTATATAGAGAACATGGCACAGATTCCTGTCTTTTCAACCAAGGAGGGCTCTAAAGCTATCTATCGAGGTGAAAAAGATCTTGCGCTTACTTTTAATATTGGCTGGGGAGATGAAAAGGCAGAACCAATTTTAGATACGTTGAAAAAGGAAAATGTTAAATCGGCCACTTTCTTCCTAGCAGGATCTTGGGCAGAAAGGCACCCCGACATTGTTACTCGAATCGTAAAAGATGGTTATGAAATTGGGATTCTTGGTTACGATTATGTGGATTACCAGGATTCAGAAGATGGTCAAATCGCTAAAGATATATCAAAAGCGCAGGAATCCTTTAAAAAGCTTAATGTAAAGGAAATAAAGCTTTTACGTGCACCAACAGGGCATTTCGATGAGCGCACCTTAAAAATAGCTAAAAGGTATGGTTATACAGTTGTCCATTGGAAAATTGATTCAAAGGATTGGCAAAATCCAGGAGTTGGAAAAATCGTAGAAAATGTAAAAAAGGCAGATAAGGGCGATATTATTCTTCTTCATGCATCCGATTCAGCTAACCAAACGGCAAAAGCATTGCCGCTAATTTTGGCTGATATTCGTCAAAAAGGCTTAAAGCTAGTGTCGGTTTCAGAAATGATCGCAAACGGAGAAGTCCAATCAAAAGAAATTAGGTAAGAATAGGGAACAAAAAAACCGCCAATTCAATTAAATGGACGGTTTTTTGTTCATTTTTTTATTATTAATTGTTTTTCCTTCTTTTTGCTTTAAGCGTTGCTGTCTTTCCTGCTCAGATTGTGCATTTAATTTATGAAGGATTAATATTTGGTAAGCATTGCAAGCCATTAAAGCGAACGCCATTAAATAGAACCAGTTCTCAGCATTTTCCCGTAAAACAGGTACCCACTCCAGTAACGTGACGACAATCATAAAGAAGACAGCCGGAATAAATGCTTCGCGGTTGGTTTCTTTGCTTTTTACCCATGCTACTGCTAGCCCGACCACCAATAGAAGTAATGCTGGAACCAAATAAGGCAGAATAGAGTCGCCCGTTTTAGCAAAGTTTGTATAACGTAAATAAACGAGATCAAATAAGCCAAAAAGAATTAGGACAATTTGAACAGCATTCCAAAGGGAAGCCGATTTAAAGATACCCAATCCAAAACGGTGGATCGTTAAATATGCAAAAAAGCCCATTTGGCTGATAACGCTAAAGAGAAAGCCCATTACCATTAACCAGATAATCGCCGAAATAATATCAATTATTTTAAAATCAACAAAAAAAGGCTGTAGCTCATTCCAGTGTACAAATAATCCCACAATAATTGTCGTGACCCCGCCAACTAATAATGTATTCTTAAACAGTTTTACCAAATTTCGGCTTGTCACATTAGAAACCCCCAAAGTATCAAAGTAATTCCATACTGATTGTACCAAGCAAAATGTGAAAAATCTATAATTTGATTTACCAACGAATAATCTCCCTCTATTTTCTTCATCCTAAAATTAAGGATTTATATCTGAAAGGAGCTTGAAAATGAGAGGAAAAAGGATGTTGCTCCTCCTGCCTATAATGATACTTCTAACAAGCTGTACTTCTAATGACATAAGCAGCACAGGTCAGATTGATTATGATCAAACGAAAAAAATGGTCGTGGATATTCTTAAGACAGATGATGGTAAAAAAGCCATTCAAGACGTGATGTCCGATGATAAGATGAAGGAAAAACTTGTTATGGATCAACAGGTTGTCTCTGACACCATCCAACAGACGTTATCTTCTGATAAAGCCACTGAGTTTTGGAAAAAGACATTTAGTGATCCAAAGTTTGCTCAAGGCGTTGCAAAAAACATGCGATCCGAGAATGAAAAATTACTGAAGGAATTAATGAATGACCCTGAATATAGAGGAATGATGATTGAGGTTTTTAAAGAGCCAGAAATTCAAAAAGAGTTGGCAGATGCCTTAAAAAGCAAAGAATATCGCGAACATCTGCAAAAGGTCATTTCAGAAACGATTGACAGTCCGCTTTTTAAAGCGAAAATGGAAGAATTGCTCTTAAAGGCCGCAGAGGAAACAAAAGGGAAGGCCGGCGGCAAGGATGGGGGTCAATCCAGCAGCGACCAAAGTAAATCTGGTGGCAGCTAATTATAAAAGGGAAAGGCCTCTTCTTAACATAAGGAAGAGGCCTTTTTTCTTTACTTTTTGAGCAGGCTTGCCACTTTTTCAGCAATTTCTAAATAAATTTTTCCAATTTGATGATCTTCCTGATAAACGGATGGAGCAAAGTCATCATCGTTCCAATCAGGCTGGTCAAGCGGCAGGCGTCCAAGAACTTCTGTATTTAATTCTTCTGCTAACTTATCTCCGCCGCCACGGCCAAAGACATATTCCTTTTCGCCTGTAACCTTACTTTCAAAGTATGCCATATTCTCAACAACGCCAAGTACCTCATGCTCAGTCCGTAAAGCCATTGCACCCGCACGAGCGGCAACAAAAGCAGCAGTTGGATGCGGTGTGGTGACAATAATTTCTTTACATGCAGGGAGCATCGTATGAATGTCTAATGCAACATCTCCCGTTCCTGGTGGTAAGTCTAATAGTAAATAATCAATGTCTCCCCATTCTACTTCATTGAAGAAACTGTTTAGCATTTTTCCGAGCATTGGACCGCGCCAGATGATCGGAGCATTATCTTCAACAAAGAAGCCCATCGAAATTACCTGAACACCAAAACGTTCCACAGGGATAATCTTTTCTCCGCGGACAACAGGCCGTTTCGTAATCCCCATCATATCAGGCACACTGAAACCGTAAATATCCGCATCAATGAGACCTACCTTTTTCCCTAAACGGGCTAATGCTACAGCAAGGTTAACAGAAACCGTTGATTTCCCTACTCCACCTTTTCCGCTGGCAATCGCAATGAAGGTTGTATCTGTCGAATTGAGAAGATTCTTTTCTTTTTCAGCCTCTGAGTGACGGTTTGCAGCTAGCACCTCTTCAGAAAGCTGGCTAAAACGGATGCCAACGGTTGCTGCACCGGCTTCTTTTAATAGGTTAACAATTTGAGTTTGCAGCTGAAGCTGTTCGCTTGTTCCGGTCCTAGCAATTGCGACCTTTACACTAACATGGTTTTTTTCTTCTTTAATCTTAATTTCCTCAATTGCATTTAGCTCTGCTAATGTTTTATGTAAAAATGGTTCTTTGAGACCGCCAAGAACCTCACGGATTCTCACATCTGTTAACATAAAAAAGACACCTCACCTTTTGAATTCATTTCCACTTTTCAGTATACCATAACCCAACAAGGAAACAGTTACCTTAATCACACTATTAAACCTATAGTAAAATTAAGAACCTTCACAACATAAAAATGGAAGGTGTATCCACCCCCCGTTTAATCTTTTTCTTTTAGTTCCTTTTCATTTGTAAAATAACGCATAATTCCATTATTTATGGATGCGGCTACTTTTTCTTGATAGGAACCCTTTTTTAATAATGCCTTTTCTGCCGGATTTGAGAGAAAACCAACCTCAACTAATACACCCGGCTTTTTAGCATGTTTTAAAATATATACTTGATTAATCGGCTTGGCTTTCCGAGTTGTATTTTCCAAGTTGTTACGCAGCTCTTCTTGGATAAATTTAGCCGCCCTGGCATTTTCCTTATGATGCGGTGCATAAAAGGTTTGAGCGCCTCTCCATCTAGCAGATGGAATCGCATTTAAATGGATGCTGACAAATAGGTCATTATCGGATTTATTGATCATCTTTAATCGTTTTTTTAAGTCCTCTACTTTTCTTCGGCTATAGCCCCTCGTATCAGTGTCGGCTAAATCTACGTCCTTTTCCCTTGTCATAATGACCAAGGCCCCTTGCTCTTGAAGGTAATCTCGAACTTTTTTAGTAATATCTAGGGCTATGTCCTTTTCAAGAATTTTGCCGGTTCCTGCACCGCCATCCGGTCCTCCATGGCCTGCATCTAATAAAATAATTTTCCCCGACAATGGAAGATTCCACGTCTTCCATGAGTTATTTTCAGTAAAATCGTGTTGTAATATAAAAAATAACACAATTAATCCCGCAATAAAGATGATCATTTTCCATTTTCGCTTTAACACCCAAATCATTCCTTCCCGCTCGTCCATGTTCAATAATATATATGGAACATGGATCTTTTTTAGAACAGGAAGTAATATAAGCAAAAGCACTTTACCCAGGGGTGATATAGGGAGAATAATCGACTGGCGAGCAATGCGAAGCCAAAGGTGAGTCTCCCTTTATGCGTACGAAAAGCGATAGCTTTCTGTCGCTAAGCATAAAACGTGCCGGTGAGAAGGCTGCCCTTTAACCTTCTTAAGGGATTGATTAAAATGTGGAGCCGACTGTTTTAGGACGAAGTCGTAAAACCCTGCCTTGTAAGAAGGCTCTTTTTGCCTTCTTCAGGAGGTGGCTTACTACTCGAGTCCCAAGGAGCCGCAACTAGAGACGCTTATGACCCCGAACCCTAGGCACTGCAGCTAGAAAGTTAACAAAGAATTATTTTATCGTATTAATGAAGTCGGAGCTTGAGGCGTCTTTGGCCTTTTTCGTATCCCTCACGCCACCAGACATGGATATATTGTTCGCATAAATAATAAAGCGACTCGCTCATCGTACCTTCTTCTTCACTTCCCCAATAGAGTAAAAAGTTGTATAGCGTATCAATTAGGTGTTTTTCTTCTTTAAAGCAGCGTAAACGCACTGCTTCCATATCTTCCCCATAATAACCAAACTTGCTGAATTTCGCCCCTAACAGAAAAGCTTCTAGGGCAACATCGTAACATGCTTCTTCTATACCTGTATTCATAACAAAGCTTGAGGCAATTCTTGTCGATCCAAAATATTGTCGTACTCTTTCTTTCAACGTATTGATCGATAACTCCTTAAGGACGGAGCGCTCGTATTTTATTTGTTTTTCCCGTCTTCTTTCTTTAAAGGTTGTAATCACAGTCACTTCATTTTCACCTCTTAGAACTAGTTTTTATCCCGCGTTCATAAGAAATGCAACGTCTTGACTTTTTTCCACTGCCAATTTTTATACGGATTCGATTATTTGAAAACTCCATCCGATTTTAATTTTACATTGAAATAAAGAAATGATTAGCGTCAGGAGACGCTTTCTTTTGGTGATCGTTCTCTTTCCTTTTTACTGTTTCTGGTTTCAATGACCCCCTATTGGCGACCGTTCTCTTATTTTTTCACTGTTTCGGGATCCAATGACACCTATACGATAAGAAAAGCACCTCAAAACAGAACCCTTTTTAACTAAAATTGGTTCTCTTTTTCAGCCAAAAGTTGTAGATAAAGTTCAAGCTTTTTTCTGAGGGAGGATTTGGAAGAAACCGATATGCTTAAGACATCAAGTAATGAAGGGGAGATAACATTTATGAAAAATAAAGTTGTAATGATTACTGGGGCTTCTAAAGGTTTGGGCAGAGCGTTAACGTTGGCATTTGCAAAAGAAGGAGCTAAGTTGGCGATATGCGCTAGATCAGAAGAAAAACTGCTAATGGTGAAGGATGCAGCAGAGAGCTTAGGTGCTGTAGTGTTGGCGGTTACTGCTGATATTTCCAAGTCAAGGGATGTGGAACGATTCGTTGCGATGGCAGAAAACGCATATGGCCATATTGATGTCCTGATTAATAATGCCTCTATTTTGGGGCCAAGTCCAATGCCATTACTTCTTGATTACCCTGAAGAGGACTTTGCTGAGGTGCTTCGAGTGAATGCGGTCTCGCCATTTCTCGTAACAAGAAGAGTCATTCCGGGAATGCTTGAGCGGAATGTTGGATCGATTATCAATGTGACATCTGAAGCCGGCCATACGGGCTTTGCGGGTTGGGGTGCATATGGGATCTCAAAATTTGCCGTTGAAGGTCTCACCCAAACGTGGGCAGATGAATTGAGTGAAACCAATGTCCGGGTCAACATGGTCGATCCGGGAGAAATGAACACAGACATGCACAAATTAGCCGTTCCCGATTGCGATTACCCATTGGCTATGCCGGAGGATGTAGTTGACATATTTTTATATCTTGCCTCGGATAAGGCTGCAGGAATTAATGGCCAGCGGTTTGCGGCCCAGTCAGAGGGTGTGTAAGGATGGCAGCGACAAAAGCGTTGGATTTTTTTCTTCCCGATGAACTGAATGCTTCCCATCCCCCTGAAAAACGGGGCTTACGAAGGGATCATGTACGGATGATGGTTCTGAACCGGGCTACAGGACAAATCAAGCATGACCGTTTCTTTCACTTGACAAATTATCTCCAGCCCGGGGATCTGGTTATTTTAAATAATAGCCGAACCATTCCTGCGGTTTTACAGGCTGAATGGCTTAGAAACGCCGTTCACCTAGCACCAAAGATTGAAGTCCGTCTGGCAAGGCGCCGTGGTGAGGATACTTGGGATGCACTAATCGTGGCAAATCCTGTAAAAACGGGCGATATACTGCAATTTTCACCTAAATTGTCAGCAACGGTGATAGCTGAAAAAGATAATTCTCCACTAAAGATCATTAAGTTTACTAAAAAAGGAACGGATCTATTCAATATCATCTATGCTCTTGGTGAACCGGTACGATATGAATATATAGATCATCCATGGGACTTGGATTACTATCAAACGGTTTTTGCCAGCCATCCAGGCTCAGTGGAGATGCCCTCGGCAGGCAGGGCATTTAGCTGGGAGCTGCTATTTAAACTGATACGTAAAGACATACAGGTTGATTTTATCCAGTTGCATACAGGATTAAGTTATTTGCTTGATGACCAATGGATCCAGACACCCGAAGAGAATGAGGAGGAGTATCATATCTCTGACCGTACAATGGAAATGATTCTCGAGACGAAAGCATCCGGCAGAAAGGTAATAGCGGTTGGTACGACTGTAGTCAGAGCTCTTGAGAGTGCTGCTAAGAACGGGGCGCTATCTGGGTTGACGAATCTATATATCGATCAATATTATCCTTTAAAAATTGCAGATGGAATCATTACTGGTTTTCATGAACCGAAGGCCAGCCACCTCGATATGCTGTCCGCCTTTGTATCCGAAAAATATTTGTTTCAGGCCTATGAACAAGCAATTGAAGACTGCTATTTATGGCATGAGTTTGGGGATATGAATCTCATTATATGATCGGAGGCCCATACATGCGTTTTCACCATTATGCACTAGAAGTGAACAATATAGAGAAGTCTATCACTTTTTACAAAAAATACTTGGAACTTAAGGAAGAAAAACGATTATTTTTTATGGGGGAAGAGATTGTGTTTCTTGCTTCAGGCGACTTTAGACTGGAGTTGATCTCTGGGCAACAGAAGAACGATAAAACGACTCATATTTGTTTTGAGGTAAGCAACATCCATGAATTGATAAATCGGTTTAATGACATTAGAAAAATAGAAGGACCATACAAGCTTCAAAATGACTGGGAGACAGTCTTTTTTGAAGGACCCGATCAGGAAATCATTGAGTTTTTGCAGGTAAGACCTGTTTAGGTAAACCGGTGCTGCCAGTGGGAGCTTTCCCTTTTAGGGGGGCATAATGAATGAAGGACTTTTCCCTTGTTTCCTTACCGAGATTTGGCCTTCATCCTACCTTATGAAGGACTTTTCCATTGTTTCCTTACCAAGATTTGGCCTTCATCTAC
>NZ_JBALPG010000010.1:54509-62550 GCF_036965245.1 Neobacillus drentensis | reverse complement strand
AGATTTGGCCTTCATCTACTTTATGAAGAACATCCTTACCAAGATTTGTCCTTCATAGCTCTAAAGAGTTGAAATAGAAAATTGCCTTTCGATCCAATAGTAAGCGTCTGATAATTATAAATCAGCTATAATAGCAGTAACTGCTTCACGGTGGGGGGAGAATGGATGTCTGTAGAGGCTGGATATGAAGAAATCGGTATATTAAAGGAAATTGCTGAGCTTTTAAATGAAGGAACGGATACAAAGGTTGTGTTATCTGGTGTTTTGAAAAAACTTCTCCATGTGACTGGACTCCAAACAGGCTGGATTTTTTTAATCGATGAAAATGGCGGGTATCAGCTCGCAGCCGATGAAGCCTTGCCGCCTGCTTTGGAGAATGACCATAAACAAAGGATGTGCCAGGGTGAGTGCTGGTGCGTGAATAAATACAACAATCGAAAACTGAATAAAGCATCTAATATTATGGAATGTAAACGAATTGAAGATGTTCTTGAAGAGAAGGCTGGGGAAACTTGCGGCCTGACCCATCATGCGACCGTCCCGCTCCGAGCCGGACAGGAACGGTTCGGTATATTAAATGTAGGTGCGCCAAACAAAACGCATTTCCAAAAAAATGAACTTGCTTTACTTGAAGCGGTTGCCTATCAAATAGGAACAGCATTAAAACGAATCAAATTGACCCACCGGGAACAAGAAACAGCGCTTGTTGCCGAGCGAAATCGGCTTGCACGGGATCTTCACGATTCCGTTAACCAGCTTTTATTTTCGCTAAGCCTAACTGCAAGGGCAGGAGTTGAAATGACACAAACCGATGAGGTAAAACAAACGTTCAGTTATATACAGGATTTGGCCCAGGAAGCTCTTGGGGAAATGCGAGCCTTAATCTGGCAGCTGCGGCCGCAGGGTCTTGAAAATGGACTGGTAAGTGCTTTAAGAAGTTACGCTGATATGCTTGGCCTGTCGATTGAAACAAAGGTGACTGGAGTAGCCAGCATTCCTGGTAAAGTGGAGGAAGCTTTGTGGCGGATCGGGCAAGAAGCTCTGGCCAATTGTAAAAAGCATTCCCAGACCACAGAAGTGGTTTTATTGTTTCATGCTTCTAAAGATGGGGTGGAGATGACGATTAAGGATGCAGGCTGTGGCTTCCATTATGAAGATAATCTTGAAATCCCTTCATTGGGATTAAAAAATATGAAATCACGGACAGAAGCGTTAAATGGTACATTTCAATTAAAAAGCAAACCGGGAAGCGGGACAGTTATAGAGATTCATATTCCTTTCTAGGGGGGAGATTTTTATGAATATACGCATATTAATTGCAGACGACCATCATGTCGTCAGAAGGGGCCTGGTCTTTTTTCTTCGCACCCAAAAGGGGCTTGATATTATCGGGGAAGCCGCAAATGGGAAGGAAGCCGTCGAACTGGCAAAATCACTAAAGCCGGATCTTATTCTAATGGATTTGGTCATGCCTGAAATGGACGGAATCCAAGCAACTAGGATTATTAAAAAAGAACAGCCTGATATCAAAATTATGATGTTGACTAGCTTTTCAGATCAGGATCATGTGATTCCCGCCCTTGAAGCAGGTGCTTCCGGATTCCAGTTAAAGGACATCCAGCCCGATGAACTTGTCGTATCGATAAACAAAATCATGAGCGGAGAAAACCAGCTTCATCCGACAGCTACATCGCATTTACTGGCCAATTTGTCCAATAAAAGCAAACAGGAAAAAAATTTACTAGAGGAATTAACCAAAAGAGAGTTGGATGTTTTAAAAGAAATTGCCAAAGGAAAAAGCAACAAAGAAATTGCCTCCTCTCTCTTTATCACGGAAAAAACCGTAAAAACTCATGTATCAAACCTTTTGGCGAAGCTCGAGCTGGCTGACCGGACACAGGCTGCACTTTATGCGGTAAAGAATAAATTAGTAGACTAAAACGGATGTCGAGCAATAATCACATCCGTTTTTTCGTGCAAAAAAAGACCCCCAAACCAAAGGTTCGAGAGCCTTTTAAACGCCGATAATGAACGTTTTGAGAACTGAGGTGCACAACATACACCTTTTCTATGCAGTCATTACTGTAAATAACTATTCTTGGATCAGAAACTGAGCTTTACACTTGTCTCTCCTAGCTAAGCAAACGCCCTTTTAACCAGGCACGGGGACGGTATGGACCCACCGGGATTTGGATCAAGCTGGACTTCCCTTCAGAATTGATCCTATAAAGTTCATCACATTGGTTCGCATCGAATCCTAGCAATGGATGGCCCCCCATCCCTAAGGCACACGACACCAAGAGCAGTTTTTGTACGAGAATGCCCGCTTCCATTTGTTGAATGCGATATCCTCTATATCCCAATTCCTTTTTGAGGTGTTCCTTGTCTCCAACAAAATGCAGACAGAGCGGAACTTGAAACAGATTTACATTGGGCACTATTAATCCATATTGTAAAGACTCCCGAAAATCCCCCTGAGTTATTCTCCGAAGTGCATGAGCGCTTTTGTCATAAGCGTAAGCACCATTTGGAACCCCCTCCACGTTATAAAAACTGCCGTATAAAGAAATTCGGGTCTCAGCATTCCCATGTCTGTCGTCAAGGTCATTCTGATACGATATGGAAAATGTCTCATTTAACAAAGTGGATAGTTGCGTTTGACTGACTTTACCCATCATAAAATCACTATCAGGAGAACGCCTCTCCTGGCAAATGGATGCAAGATCGTACGAAAAACGCTCGGTAAATGGCAGCATGATTACCTCCGGACCTAAGGAAGGTTTCACATGATTATCTTTCTGTATCCTTACAAATGACCTTGTTGTTTCCAATATCGATGCTTCATTCATTTTTCTCAGCATCGGATAATCAATAACCCTCTTTGAACGGTTATAGGAAACATGCTCCAACAGTGGCACTTCCCGACACAATTCAGTGGCAGAAACACTTTCCCTTCTAATATGATCGTTTTCAGCACTATTGTTAAGTTGATTAATAGATAAGGGGATAACGGCATATACACTTTCTTCCTGTTCGGAAAGCCCAAGCAAATGATTAATAGACCTATCAAGGAATTGATAGCATACCCGAGATGAAATCCCCATCGTATTGGCCACTTCTAAAGATTGCCCAATTAACACACCAGCATCTAACCCTTGGAGCCTGTAGGAAAAATTATTGTATTTATAAAAATTTTTCCAAAAAAGCGTCGAGACAAAAACAGTACAGAAACAGTCAGAAAGATCACAGCTATTTCCAATACTTCTTGATAAGTATGAATCGTAATTTCCTTCTCGCAGCAAGAGGAGGCGGTGGTGAGCCGCATCATAATGGTAAATTCCCATTGGTGCGTCCTTCAGCTTTACATACACATATAATTCATTGGGATATAATGCCCCGCCAGAGGGTACAAATCTGCGGAATAACTGGGCATAGCTCACAGCACCTTTTTCCTCGGTGTCCTCGATTAAAGCGATTTGCGAGTATTGAGTAATGCCGTATACATACCATAAGAAATGACCTAGCTCCTCCCGACTAGGTTCTGCCGTAGCTTCCCGTCCGCCCAGTGTTAACGGTACATCTGCGTTCAGCGGAATCTCTGGTAAGCCCCAGTACAGTTTATAGGGAAGTGGTGCATCCTCCCAATCCACTTGCCAATCTGGAGGAGCAGCTTTTTCCGTATCAAAGTGAAGGTGATGTACAAATGTTTCTAGCTCCAATCTGAAACCTCCTACTTTTCAATTATGGGAATGGGTGGGGATATGGATTAAGCTGTTCATACGATAACGACTGTTTTATAAATCCAAGTTCCATTGGCACTCTAAGGACCCTCTCCAGCCCTTTCACACGGGTCAGGTGATGTCCGAATGTCATCGGTAACATACCCGGGATCAATACTTTCACACAGAATAATCCATTCCGTTTGGTTATCGGTGTCGTTTGGTCCACCACAATGACCTCCAGATCTAACCGACGGAACTTCTGAAGAATATCCTGAAGATCTTCCTTCAAATCAGTATTTGCAGGCGGCTCCTTGAATTCTTCTGCAAACGTACGTAATGGACGTTGATCATCCAGTAAAAAATTCAGCCGTTCCTCTGCTTCTCGCAGCCCGTAGAGCAAACCATGGTCCTCCATGGTACGTACTGCGAACGGATTCTGTAACATATGTTCATATTTCTGCTGGTTTTCCTCCAATATTTCATCATGCCTAACCATCATTCCCGCAAGCTCGTAAATCGCGCTTTTTACAGCCCTTACAGGATCAGGGTTAGCTCCGGCTGCACAAATGAGGTTTACACCCTTGGATCTTCTGTTTTTGGCTATTGCCCACACGCTTGGAATCGCATGTTCCATCGTCGAATTGAAAAAATAAAGATCATATCCCGCCACCTCACGTATACGGTCGACCATCAGCTGTAATTCTTTATCGTTAGCCGAACTAAGGTCAAGACGCGGAAGGGGGAGTTTTGCATACCAAGTTAACAAGAATGAATCTCGCTCGACAACCTCCATAATGGCATGGAAAATAGCTTCTTCAAAACTCCCCCCTAAGGCACATCCATTGGAGGTTTCATAAACAAAGCCCTCCCCATACCCCAAACTGTAATAGGCGAGTAACTCCGGAACAAGTATAGGACGTTCTTGTAAAAACGAATAGCCCCAGACCCAATTCATTGGGTCATCAGGATGAAACGGTTTAAACGGAAATTGCGGCTTTGTATATTGTTCCTTTTCATGCAAACCTACTCTTGCAGGATTTAGTGCATTTTGCTTTAAATTATGATAACTATCACGAACTACCGTCCTTTTTCCTCGAGGCTCGATCCCGCAATATCGTTCCAACCCCTCTAAAATGGCAGTCAGCTCACTCATTTCATAAGAGTTAGACCGGCCAGCGACTCCCTCGTCCGCTTCAAATAACGGCATGTTCACTAAAACATCAGCAAATGGCAGCGTGAAATCCTGTATTTTTCCATTCATGACACCAGTACGAAAATCCAGATAGTCTTTGACCAGTACTGTTTTAAATTCATCCATCGATCGGCTGCGATAACCACTACCATTAAATTTAGGACTAGATTCTAACCTAATTTGAGCTAATTCTGGTGTATCATCAGGTAATGGACTGCAAATCGGGCACAAGGGATTAGGCAAGAAAAAGTGACTAAAATTGGTTAACGTTCTTAGGTTAATAATGAACACTCTTTCTTCTAAATTGCTGGGTTCTCCTTGAAGAACTTTTTGAACTTCGTTACATATCAATGCTGCCATTTGTGATAGTCCTGTTCTTGATGCCCATGCATCTTGCATGACACCTTCTCCTGCTGCCATCCTTAGCTGAAGCTGCCACATTTCTTTCCGATCGGATCCAGCTATCATGCGCCGTATATCAGCGCAGCAAGAACATCCCGGTGTATCGGGGCGAACTAAAGGACCAATGATTCCCTCCCCGAATGAAATGAAACCTCGAAGCCACGGGATACCAGTGTTCCTGTATTTTTCTTCAGCTTTTTGATGAATGGCTGGATTCCAGCCATCGTGCAACACCAGAGCTAATTCTGTTTCTTCGGAAACCTCTCCTAAAAGGCTTTGACGCCTTACGAGATAATTGCCGGACAATTGATCAAAGACATATTCCGCTAATAAACCCTCTCCGTCAATGAGAATATGGGCGGCCATTAGGATTCCTCCTCTCGAACCTGCACACCATACACCCCTGCCAATTCCTGCTTTAAAAAAGGTTCGAACGCAAGATCATAAACGAATAGGCGTTTGCTGTTCTGGTTCAAGACCTGAACGGAAGATTGTAATAGCTCCCATTGTGTTAATTCTTCACAAGAAGGGATTTCGAGTTTAAATTCCTTTTCTTTCAAAAAAACTGCTGATTCCGATATCCCTTCGGTTCCATGCACCTGATTTTGTTTAGCCAAAAGCGCCTGTTGTAATGCACTCCGTAAAGCCAACGTTGTATTTAAACCTGTACTAGTATACCGACACCCCTGCGACTTTACCCATATTACAGCGAAGCCTAGTATTTCATTTTCTAAACCGATGGTCGGTGCACCATTTAAGGTAGTCAGGGCATTTAAATAAAATCTGCAGCGTTGATCTTCAATTTCTCCCAGTTGTACGCGAAAAATAGGATTCAGTAGATCGTCCTTTTTACTTCTCAATTCTTTCTCTAAATAGGCTTGCAAGCCGCGACAAACTGCCTCTTCGATTGTTTCCCCTGCACCGATGCCGATCAAACCCGCTGGTATGTTTTCACCAGCCTTATCTTTTTGATCACTACATCCCTTGATCATTTGTGAAACATACATTTCAATACCAGTCAGTCCCGCTTCCCTCTTTGCCTCCTCATGTGTAAAACCCGAACAGACAACCTCTGGCAGGAGATCTGCTGGTCCCTCTGACACTGGATTAACCGCTTGAACATAGCACTGCGAAAGAGGAAGCTGTTTCAAGTTTCGCTCCTCCCAGGTATGGAAAATCCCTGTTTCTTCCGAAGTTAATAGACTGAAATATTCCAAGAGGTTAATCGAAGGTTCGTTTTTACTCTTTTCTTGCTTTATCCTTACATCAAGATCTTCCACCAGGCTAGGCGAGACACTTTTATTTATAACCAATGGATGTGTAATGAATGAAATCCAGTCTCCTTCCAGGGTTTCAAGATCAAGTTTATAAATTTGGTTACTCTGATTTGACCCTGCAATTCCTGTAGCCTTCTTGAAAAATTCGAATACGGTGACATTGGCCAGAATGGCTCCGGCAGTTGTAGAGAAAGATTGCGGCTGCCGATCTAATTGCAATGAAGATTGATGGATTCGGCGCCATGCTGACTCCCAGCATCCCTCTGATTCCGGATTAACCAATGGACCAGCAAGCCCCACTTGGTCTAAACATACGGCAGGAAAAAATTCTTTCCTTTGCTCTTTGCAAACCATATTCAGATCCTTTAGTTCTTTTACATTTCCATCCTGAGAGACATAGAGAATCCAATCATATGGATGCAAAGCTTCTTGCCAAAGACTCCTTCCGTCCCCTTTTTCAAATGGTACTTGCTCAACCTCCACTTCAGAGTCAGCATTGTAGGCATTGCGTACTAACTCATTTATCCGCAATTGATTTGTAGGTACTGAATCGGTCAACATGAAATGGAATTTGGGCAGTCCCGATTCAATTAATGCAGCAGCCAATGAAACCATAAAGGATCCAGAACCGATAGCCAGAACTTTGGCTTGACGGTATTCTTGAAAACGGTACGCACCGGAATCTACAAAATTCTCGATAAATTCAATTTGCGATGCATACTTTTCTAGGACTTTTGGGTTTAATTCATGTGCCCTATCTTGGCTAACATCTCGAACAAAGCCATTCTTGTACAACGTTTCTCCTATCTCATATACCCTGTTGCGATACGGCGCCGTTAATCCCTCTGTTAAATCTCCTAATGATTGCTCCCCGTTAAACATCGGCATTAATTTTTCAACCCATTGGTAAATGGTACTTCCTTCCATTCGGAATGAACTTAAATTATTTCTAAAATACACACCACCCTTTTGATCAGGTAGATAAAATGAATCCCTTTTGACCTTTAAACGTGTGGACGAGTTAAGATTTGTCATTCAGCTCCTCCTTAATTCAAATCAGTCCTAATTATGCACTATCATTTTATGTACTTTAATTTGTCCATTATGATTAATAAGAAAAGCGCAAGGCGCCCGCCTATCAGCGTATGGACTGGAGCGCTTCGACTGAGATAAAGGAAACACGGAGAGCGAAGTACACTAGCTGATGGCGCCTGGAGCTGGACAATTCTCAAAGTTCAATGATATAAATTCTGATATTACAAAAAAGAAGTGCCTCCTGCGGCACAGGTCCATGCAGGGGCACTCTCTTTTCATAAAATACCTATTTTTTTCTGAGACTCCAAAACATCTAAATAAAGCCAACACCGAAACAACTAAAACCAATACCGAAACAGCTAAATCCAATACCGAAACAACTAAAACCGAAGCCGCCGCCACAGCCGCCACAG
>NZ_JBALPG010000010.1:0-54422 GCF_036965245.1 Neobacillus drentensis | reverse complement strand
CAACGGAAACCGCCACAACCGCCACAACGCATACCGCCGCACATCATGCCCCCGCAACGCATACCGCAGCCTCCGCAACGCATTCCAAACACGCGCGAATCTTGGCTCTGAGGATCCATAGGAACTAACTCTCCAACATGGTAATTATCCATTCCCAACA
Source organism: Neobacillus drentensis (assembly GCF_036965245.1). Classification (GTDB taxonomy): domain Bacteria; phylum Bacillota; class Bacilli; order Bacillales; family Cytobacillaceae; genus Neobacillus; species Neobacillus drentensis_G. Next base: position 54,262 of record NZ_JBALPG010000010.1, on the reverse strand, counting down.
TTTGAAGATCATTTTGATAATTGTGCATTTTTTCCTCCCCTTTATTTTTAATAATCAGGTTAAGTTAAACACCTGATTGAGAGATGAACAGACGAGATTGTGTTTTGTATAATTGAAACCATTAGATAGTAGGTGTACTCTCTTCAACAAGTTATGATTCATTTTAGGTGGTTGTTACTAATGTAAAAGCCTATTTCACGTTGAACGATCATAAACCTTCATTACCATATAAAAAGCACTTATGGTTGATTAATCCTAATTTGTTTTAATTCAACGAAAAATCTCTCCAAAAGGGGGAAGATTTAATAGAATAAAGTAAAATTCTTTCGAAGTTCACTGTAAGATCACATAAATTTTGATACTTTTTTACACATATAACGGACACTCTAAAAGAGCAAACAACTGCTAAGTTTCAAAATGACCAAATGTGGTCAATAGCTAATTTTAGACATAAAAAAGACCCCCAACCAAATAGGTTGAGAGCCTTCGAAACGCAAATATTACCGTTTTGAGAACTGAGGTGCACGACGAGCGCCTTTAAGTCCGTATTTTTTACGTTCTTTCATACGAGCGTCACGAGTTAATAAACCTGCGCGCTTTAATGTTGGACGGAATTCTGGATCTGCTTGAAGTAATGCGCGAGCAATACCGTGACGGATTGCGCCAGCTTGACCAGTGTATCCACCGCCGCTTACGTTTACAAGAACATCATAGCTGCCAACAGTTTCAGTAGCTACTAATGGTTGTCTTACAACAACACGTAATGCTTCAAATGGGATATAATCTTCGATTTCACGACCATTAACTACAATTTTACCTGTGCCTGGAACTAAGCGCACACGTGCGACAGAGCTCTTACGACGACCAGTACCGATATATTGAACTTGTGCCAAGTTATTTCCCTCCCTCTTAATTAACCGCGAAGTTCGTAAACTTCAGGTTTTTGTGCTTGGTGCTGATGTTCTGCGCCAGCATATACGTGTAATTTTTTGAACATTTGACGACCAAGAGAATTCTTTGGAAGCATGCCTTTAACAGCAAGCTCGATCATTTTCTCAGCATAGTTGGTACGCATTTCAAGAGCAGTTCTTTGTTTTAAACCACCTGGGTGCATTGTGTGACGGTAGTAAATCTTGTCAGTTAATTTCTTACCAGTTAATTCTACTTTAGATGCGTTAAGAATGATTACATGATCACCAGTGTCAACATGTGGTGTAAAAGTTGGTTTGTTTTTACCACGTAAGATTGATGCAACTTCAGAAGCAAGACGACCAAGAGTTTTGCCCTCAGCATCAATTACGTACCATTTACGCTCGATATTGTTGGCATTTGCCATAAACGTTGTACGCATGAGTTTCCCTCCTAATTAAATCCATTAAAGATTATTATTTTCGCACCTTCATAAAGCATTCGGCAATCGATTCTGTTCCGGGAATCAATGTCGAAGCTATCCGTGCGCTTAATTTTTCAATTCATATATTTTCAATCACGATTAAGACTTTCCGGGGCTTTATCGTGGGATTAAAAACACACACATATAATATAATAAATACTTACAGTCCAATTGTCAAGAAAATGTTACACCAGGTCAGGTTGTTTTAAAAAATAGTAACTTAAGTTATTTAATAACCTTTCTTAACGACCGCTGTGAGCATTTTTCCACTTTTCGGGCTTTATGAACCATTCAGGCTATATTCAAGAAACTTGTTTAACAGTTCCTATTTATAAAACACTTTCCAAAGATACAAACCGTGAGCTGGCGCTGTTTTCCCTGCAAAACGCCGATCTTTTTTTTCTAAAATCACAGGGATTTCCTCAGGTAATATGTCTCCTGAGCCAACAGCTAATAGCGTTCCAACTAGAATCCGAACCATATTATATAAAAAGCCATTCCCAACAAAGCGAAGTGTAAGTAAATTACCCTCCATGATAAAATCAATCGTCTCAATTGTTCTGATTTTATCCTCTACTTCTGTCTTTGCTGAGCAAAAACTCGTAAAGTCATGAGTACCGAGGAAAAATGTACTTGCCTCCCGCATGGCCTCTAAATTTAATTGGTATGGGTACCGATAGGCATAATTCCGCTGGAACGGATCTCGTATAGAAGATAAAAGGAGCACATAGCGGTATTCCTTCCCAACAGCATCAAAGCGGGCATGAAAGGACGCATCAACAATCATAACCGATCGAACAGATATATCTTCAGGCAGCATTGAATTTAAGGCGACTTCCCACTTTTCTTCTGGAATCGGAAGCGGAGAATCAAAGTGAATGACCTGTCCTTTTGCATGGACACCCGCATCTGTTCGACCAGAGCCGCTCACTTTTACCGGATTGCCCTTATGCATTTTTGCTAAAACAGCTTCCAGCTCTGTTTGCACTGTTCGTTTATTTGGTTGAACCTGATACCCGGAAAAACCCGAGCCATCATAAGAAATGATGCATTTATACCTTTGCATGGTTTCCCTGCCCCATTTATGAACGTAGTAAAATTAAAAGAATCGTTAAAACAGCTAAAACAACCATCTGCAGGGAATCTGCAGTTTTCCAGCTCAATTGCCGGTATTTGGTCCTTCCTTCACCACCGCGATAGCCTCTAGCTTCCATGGCAACCGCCAGCTCTTCAGCTCGTTTAAAGGAGCTGACAAACAAGGGGATGAGAAGTGGAACAACTGCCTTAATGCGCTCCTTGAAGGGACCGCTGGAAAACTCAACACCTCTGGCAATTTGTGCCTTCATAATTTTATCTGTTTCCTGCATCAGCGTTGGGATAAAACGCAGTGCAATCGACATCATCAGTGCCATTTCATGAACAGGAAAACGAACCTTTTTTAACGGATTCAAAAGGGTTTCAAGTCCATCTGTGATCTCAATCGGAGTAGTCGTTAATGTCAGTAAAGACGTCATTAAAATCAAAAAGAAGAATCGTAAGGAGATAAAGATCCCCATCCTAAGTCCCTCTTCATAGATTTTTATCGGCCCTAATTCGAATAGTAAAGCTCCTTCTTTTGTAAAAAACAGCTGCAACACAAGTGTAAATAAAACAAGCCATAATACTGGCTTAAGTCCTCCGTACAAAAAACGAACAGGAATACGTGACATTCCAAGCATATAAAAGGTATAAATTCCGATGAGTACATAAGTAATCCAGTTATTAGCCAGAAAAATAATACAAACAAAAAGGAAGATGATGATTAATTTTGAACGAGAGTCCATCTTGTGGACCGTTGAGTCTGCAGGGACATAGCGGCCAAAAATCATTTTTTCCATCATGAGCGAACACCTCTGCTTAAAAACTCTGTAACAGCAGAAGATAACTCTTCGATTGATAGATAGATTTTTCCTAGCCTCAAGCCTGTTTTCTCTTCCAGCATAAGCTGGAATCGTACCACCTCAGGGACATCAAGTCCCATTTGCACCAAATCAGCTGGCGATGAGAAGATTTCTTCTGGTGTTCCTTGTTTGACGACTTTCCCTTGCTGCATAATAACAATTTGGTCGGCGTATCTTGCCGCATCCTCCATACTGTGAGTAACGAGTATGGTAGAAAGCTTCCGTTCCTTATGGAGCGTATAAAACATATCCATAATCTCTTTACGGCCGCGCGGGTCTAATCCAGCAGTAGGCTCATCCAAGACAATTACATCAGGCTCCATTGCCAGCACACCGGCAATCGCTACGCGCCGCATTTGTCCGCCTGACAGGTCAAACGGTGACTTTTCTAAAATTTCTTCCGCCAAGCCGACTTGTTTCAAGGCAAGACGTGCTCTCTTCTTTGCCTCTGTTTCAGAAACACCAAAGTTCATCGGTCCGAAGATAATATCTTTTTCTACTGTTTCTTCAAACAATTGATGCTCAGGAAATTGAAACACAATTCCTACCTTTTGACGCACTTGTTTTAATTTTTTATTTTTCTGCTGTGCCTTGATTTCATGCTCACCAATTTTCACAGTTCCTTTGGTAGGCTGCAGCAGGGCATTTAGATGCTGTAAAACCGTCGATTTTCCAGAACCGGTGTGGCCTATGATCGCCATATACGTGCCTGTCGGAATATCGATTGAAACATCCTTAATGGCCAGCCGCTCGAAAGGGGTGTTTGCTTGATACCGGTATTCTATTTGCTGAAGTGAGATGTCCATAGCTCTGTCACCAACTCTTCTTCCGATAAATAATGCTTTGATAGTTCAATTCCTTTTTGCCGGAATGCTTTGCTCATTTTTACCGAGAAAGGAATATCCAATCCTAATTGAATCAATTGCTCATCCATTGAGAAAATCTCTTCTGGGATTCCCTCGCGAAATACTTCCCCTTTATTCATGACAATGATGCGGTCCGCCTTAGCTGCCTCTTCCAGGTCGTGAGTAATCGAGATCACTGTTAAAGACTTCTCTTCTTTTAATACTCTTACCGTCTCTAATACCTCTTCACGTCCTCTTGGGTCAAGCATAGAAGTCGCTTCATCTAGAATAATAATGGAAGGTCTTAACGCAAGTACACCAGCAATCGCTACCCGCTGCTTCTGTCCACCCGATAGATGGTGGGGCTCTTGATATAGAAATTGATCCATCTTCACTTTTCTTAAGGAATCTTCGACCCGCTGCACCATTTCATCCCTGTGTATTCCATTGTTTTCTAGACCAAAAGCCACATCATCCTGTACCGTTGTCCCCACAAATTGGTTATCAGGGTTTTGAAAAACCATTCCAATCTCTTTGCGAACATCCCAGATCGACTCTTCGTTAAGCTGCTTACCAGAAACAGTTATTTCTCCTTGCTGCGGAAATTGCAGACCATTTAAGAGCTTTGCCATCGTTGATTTACCTGACCCATTATGCCCGACAATGGCCAGCCATTCCCCGTCATAGATGTCGAAGGTGACGTTGTTTAAGGCATAGCGTTCCTGTGAATCGTATTGAAAGGAAACTCCTTTAAGCGATACAATTGACTCTTTCATTGATATTCCTCGTCTCCTCTCAACTTACCTCAGCTATAAATATTTAATAATACAAAAAAAGCCCGCACCTCGTCCCCTGGCAGTATCGATTATACTGCAAAAAAAGGATTTCTATAAAGAAATGGGAGGAGGTGCATGAGCTAGACGAGTCGCAAAAAAGAATAAGAGTATTCCTTCCGGGAAAGATTATTAACACTTTCATTTCGCTCCTCTAAAGGAGTTACGCTCATCATAACACTCGTTTGGCTTGGGTCGTACATTATTATTAATTTCTATTACAGAAAAAGGGCAAAGAACAAGTTTGTTTGTAAACTGTCCAGCGCCCTTGTTGTCTGTTAAAAGGTATTAAACTAACTCGATAATAACCATTGGTGCACCGTCACCGCGGCGTGGTCCAAGTTTCATGATTCGAGTGTATCCACCTTGACGCTCTTGGTAACGTGGAGCGATATCAGCGAAAAGTTTTTGAACTGCATCTTGACCATTTTCAGCATCAGCAACTTCATTACGAACATATGAAGAAGCTTGACGACGAGCATGTAAATCGCCGCGCTTACCTAGAGTGATCATTTTTTCAACAGTCACACGAAGCTCTTTCGCGCGAGTTTCTGTTGTTTCGATGCGCTCATTGATAATTAAATCTGTAGTTAAATCACGTAGCATAGCTTTACGCTGTGCACTTGTGCGTCCTAACTTTCTGTATGCCATGAAGGGTTCCCTCCTTTGTTGAAGTCATAAAACGGATATTAGCAACGTAAAAAACTAGTCGTCTTTACGCAAGCCCAATCCAAGCTCTTCTAGTTTTGCCTTCACTTCTTCGAGTGATTTGCGGCCTAAGTTACGAACCTTCATCATATCTTCTTCAGTCTTATTAGCTAATTCCTGAACAGTATTGATTCCAGCACGTTTTAAGCAGTTATAAGAACGAACAGAAAGATCGAGTTCCTCAATTGTCATTTCAAGAACTTTTTCTTTTTGGTCTTCTTCTTTTTCGATCATGATTTCAGCATTTTGTGCTTCATCGGTTAACCCAACAAAAATATTCAAATGCTCGGTCAAAATTTTCGAACCAAGAGCAATCGCTTCTTTTGGCCCAGTGCTTCCATCTGTCCAAACATCTAGCGTTAGCTTATCATAATTTGTCATTTGACCTACACGAGTATTTTCTACTTGATATGACACGCGAGAAACTGGCGTATAAATCGAGTCAATTGGAATCACACCAATTGGCTGATCTTCTCTTTTGTTCTGCTCAGCCGGTGTATATCCACGACCACGTCTAGCTGTTAAACGCATGCGAAGATTACCATTTGATGCTAATGTGGCAATATGAAGATCAGGATTTAAAATCTCAACATCACTGTCATGGGTAATATTCATTGCCTTGACAGGTCCTTCACCCTGCACATCAATTTCAAGTGTTTTCTCTTCATCAGAGTAGATTTTTAAAGCTAATTTTTTAATGTTTAAAATGATGGATGTTACATCCTCTACGACGCCTTCAATTGTTGAGAACTCATGAAGTACCCCATCGACCTGAATCGATGTAACAGCGGCACCTGGGAGTGAAGATAGTAGGATACGACGTAAGGAGTTACCCAAAGTGGTACCATATCCACGCTCAAGTGGCTCTACGACGAACTTACCGTACTTGGCATCATCGTTGATCTCAACCGTTTCGATTTTTGGTTTTTCTATTTCGATCATCAAATAACCCTCCTTCAAAACGTCGAAACCTCAATTAGATTCTATTGCTAATTGAAATTCCCCCATGTATACGTTCCCGTTTTGTGCACAACAACTGGAATAAATTCCCTGTATAAGTTGTTAAAAATTAGTATCATATCCATTATAGACGCATGATACAAGTTCTATACAGAAAAAATTAAACACGACGGCGTTTTGGTGGACGGCATCCATTATGAGGAACAGGTGTAACGTCTTTGATAGCTGTTACTTCAAGACCAGCAGCTTGAAGAGCACGAATAGCAGCTTCACGTCCTGCACCAGGTCCTTTTACAGTAACTTCTAAAGTTTTCATACCATGTTCGATGGATGTCTTAGCTGCTGTTTCAGCTGCCATTTGTGCTGCGAATGGAGTAGATTTACGAGAACCTCTAAATCCAAGAGCACCTGCACTTGACCAAGAAATTGCATTACCATGAACATCTGTGATTGTTACAATCGTATTGTTAAATGTTGAACGGATATGAGCGATCCCAGATTCAATATTCTTTTTAACACGACGTTTACGTGTATTAGTTTTACGTGCCATTTAAATAACCTCCTTTGCCGATTACTTCTTCTTGTTCGCAACAGTCTTACGAGGACCTTTGCGTGTACGAGCGTTGTTTTTCGTATTTTGTCCGCGAACCGGTAAACCACGACGATGACGTAATCCACGGTAGCAGCCGATTTCCATTAAACGCTTAATATTAAGAGAAATTTCACGGCGAAGATCACCTTCAACTTTTAACTTGTCGATCATCTCACGGATTTTGTTTAATTCGTCTTCAGTTAAGTCTCGCACACGAGTATCTTCAGAAACACCAGCTTCTGCTAATACCTTTTGTGCTGTATTTTTACCAATACCATAAATGTAAGTTAAAGAGATAACTACACGCTTTTCACGTGGAATATCTACACCAGCAATACGTGCCATATTTTAGCGCACCTCCTTCAAAATTAACCTTGTTTTTGTTTATGTTTAGGGTTTTCACAGATAACCATAACTTTTCCGCGTCTACGGATAACTTTGCACTTTTCGCAGATCGGTTTAACAGATGGTCTAACTTTCATTATTATCCTAACCTCCTTAGTAGTACGGAGTGCAAGCTGATTATTTAAAGCGGTAGGTAATTCTTCCGCGTGTTAAGTCATATGGAGAAAGCTCTACAGTTACCTTATCACCTGGAAGAATGCGAATAAAATGCATTCGGATTTTACCAGAAACATGAGCTAGCACAGTATGACCATTTTCTAATTCTACCTTAAACATCGCATTTGGCAAAGTTTCAATTACTTTACCTTCAATTTCAATAACATCGTCTTTGGCCATCGGTCTCGTCTCCCTTCTCTTTTCAAAAATAGCGTTCATAAAAATGCAAGCGAGTCTTTTAGTTCGTTCGACATTATGCAACCTTATAATAGTAACATATAATACTGCATTTTGTCCGCAAGGAATTTTTTCATTATGAGAAATAATAACTTTCTCATGTCATTCTTGCCCAACTCTCGGACCTGCATACTCAGCACAATGGAAAAGCCAATATGCTTTTACATACTTTTGAATCTTATTGGAGAAATTCGAGAGTCGAATGCCAGATTTTTCGAACTTTGCCTAACACCATTATGCTAAGACCCCGAGTAACTGTTCAATATCAGCAAATACTTTGCGAATATCCTGCTGACCATCAATCGTGCGGAGATAGCCTTTTGTTTCATAAAAAGTTAGTAGTGGCTCTTGTTGTTTGATATTGACGTCTAAGCGATTTTGAACCGTTTCCGCATTATCATCTGCCCTTTGATATAGCTCACCGCCGCAGCGATCGCATACACCCTCTTTTGCAGGAGGATTAAAAACTAAATGATAAGTTGATCCGCAATCTTTACAAATCCGCCGCCCTGTCAAACGCTCCATTAAGATACTCTTATCTACGTTAATATTAATTACATAGTCAATTTTTTTATTTAAATCAACTAGTAAATTTTCTAACGCTTCTGCTTGAGGTACTGTTCTAGGAAATCCATCCAACAAAAAGCCTTTTTGGCAATCTTCCTTGCTTAATCGCTCACGAACGATACCGATTGTTACTTCATCCGGAACAAGTTCACCTTTATCCATAAATGATTTCGCTTGTAAACCTAGTTCAGTTCCTTCTTTCATCGCTGCACGGAACATATCTCCAGTGGAGATATGAGGGATGCCGTATTGTTCGACGATTCTTTCAGCTTGAGTGCCTTTACCGGCACCTGGAAGCCCCATTAATACTAAATTCACACGTGTTCCCCCTCGTGCTATAAATGGGCTTCAGGGACCCTTGGGACCCCAAAACCTTTTACTTAATAAATCCTTTATAATGACGTTTAACCAATTGTGCTTCAAGCTGTTTGTACGTATCAAGTGCAACACCGACAATGATCAGCAAGCTTGTTCCCCCAATTTGAGCTGATTGCGGTAAATTCGCTAATTTAATAAAAATAGTAGGAAGTACAGCAATCACTGTTAAGAAGAGTGCACCAACAAAGGTTAATCGATATAAAACGCGAGTTAAGTATTCCTGCGTACTCTTTCCTGGACGAATTCCAGGAATATAACCGCTTTGCTTCTGCAAGTTTTCCGCTACTTGTTCAGGGTTAACTTGGATAAAAGCATAGAAATAAGTAAACGCGATAATTAATGCTGCATATAACGTCATCCCAAATGGCTCTGAATAGTCAAAGTTCTTGATAATCCAAAGTGTTACATCATTTTGTGGGAAAAATGATGCGATTGTTCTTGGTGTTACAATGAATGAAACGGCAAAGATAACAGGGATAACACCAGCTGCGTTAACTTTTAACGGCATGTGAGTGGATTGACCACCTACTGGATTACGTCCTGCCACAACCCGTTTTGCGTATTGGATTGGAATTTTTCGATTGGCTTGTTGGATAAAAATTACACCAACCACAATTGCGATAATCGCAAGAACGATTATTACAACAGTTACAATACGTAAGAATAAGGCCTCTCCTGCGTTTTCAAATTGCTGAATATAGATTTGATTGATCGTGGAAGGCATACCAGCAACGATCCCAGCAAAGATGATAATGGAAATTCCATTTCCCACACCTTTTTCAGTGATTTGCTCACCTAGCCACATCAAAAATGATGTACCAGCAGTCAAAGTAACAGCAATTAAGAGATAAGTACCAATTCCAGGGTTCTCAATCAATTGCCCGTTGGCTAAGTTATTAAAACCATAGGACATACCTAATGCTTGAATAAATCCAAGTATTACGGTGAAATAACGGGTGATTTGAGCAATCTTACGACGGCCGGCTTCTCCTTGTTTGGACCATTCCGTGAATTTCGGAACAACATCCATTTGTAAAAGCTGAATGATAATTGATGCTGTAATATACGGCATGATACCCATTGCAAAGATGGAGAATTGTTTTAATGCTCCACCGCCAAAGGTATTTAAGATGCCAAATACACTTAGCTTATCTTGACTGGCAAGTACATCAGCATTTACATTCGGTACAGGAATAAATGTTCCAAGTCGAAATATGACTAACATTAAAAGGGTGAATATGATCTTACGTCTTATATCACCCACGCGCATAAAATTGGAGATTGTACGGAACATTAGATCACCTCAATAGTTCCACCAGCAGCTTCGATCGCTTCCTTAGCAGCAGAGGAGAATTTGTTAGCTTTTACAGTCAACTTTTTCTCAACGTTCCCTTTAGCAAGAATCTTGATTCCTGCTTTTTCGTTACTTACAACGCCTGTTTCGATAAGAAGTTCTGGAGTAACTTCTGTACCTTCTTCAAAGCGATTTAATGCATCAAGATTGACAACAGCATATTCTTTACGGCTGATGTTGGTAAATCCGCGTTTTGGTAAACGACGCATTAAAGGTGTTTGACCACCCTCGAAGCCAGGACGGACACCGCCACCAGAACGAGCATTTTGACCTTTATGACCTTTACCTGCTGTTTTTCCTTGACCAGAACCGATCCCGCGACCTAAACGTTTACGTTCTTGACGAGAACCTTCGGCAGGTTGTAATTCATGAAGTTTCATATTGGCACCTCCTTATGAAAGAAAAGAATCAATTATTGTTCTTTAACTGTTACAAGGTGAGCAACTTTGTTAATCATACCGCGAATCGCAGCGTTATCTTGATGCTCAACTGTTTGATTTAATTTACGTAATCCTAGCGCTTTAACTGTTTCACGTTGGTCCTCAGGGCGACCAATTACGCTGCGGTTGAGGGTAATTAAAAGTTTCGCCATTTGATTTCCCCCCTTATCCTAACAGTTCTTCTACTGATTTACCACGTAATTTTGCTACGTCCTCAGCACGTTTTAATTGTTTCAAACCATCAACTGTTGCACGAACCATGTTGATTGGAGTGTTTGTTCCTAATGATTTAGAAAGGATATCAGCTACCCCGCCTAACTCAAGAACTGCACGAACTGGTCCGCCGGCGATAACTCCTGTACCTTCAGAAGCAGGCTTTAGAAAGATTTCACCAGCACCAAAACGTCCAATTACTTGGTGAGGAATTGTTGTTCCAACCATTGGTACTTCGACTAAGTTTTTCTTTGCATCTTCGATGGCTTTGCGGATTGCATCTGGTACTTCTTGTGCTTTACCAGTGCCGAAACCTACATGACCGTTTTTGTCCCCAACTACTACAAGAGCAGAGAAACGGAAACGACGTCCACCTTTAACAACCTTCGCAACACGGTTAACCGTAACTACGCGTTCTTCTAGTTCAAGTTTGTTTGGATCAATACGACGCATCTTTTTGTGTCCCTCCTTTGTCTATTAAAATTGTAAGCCGTTTTCACGTGCAGCATCAGCTAATGCTTGCACACGTCCGTGGTATAGGTATCCTCCACGATCAAAGACAACAGAAGTGATACCTTTTTCTACCGCACGTTTAGCGACTAATTCTCCGACCTTTTGTGCAGCTTCAACGTTGTTTGTAGATTCAAGACCAAAATCTTTTTCTATTGTAGAAGCACTTGCTAAAGTTACTCCATTCATGTCATCGATCACATGTGCATAAATGTGTTGGTTTGAACGAAACACATTTAGACGAGGACGAGCTGAAGTACCGCTAAGTTTCGCACGAACACGAGCATGTCTTTTCTTGCGAGTAGCGTTTTTATCAAGCTTCGTAATCATATACGTCACTCCTTTCGTTTACCTATGCGGCATTACTTACCTGTTTTACCTTCTTTACGACGAACAAATTCACCTTCGTAACGAATTCCTTTACCTTTGTAAGGCTCTGGAGGACGAACTCCGCGAATATTGGCAGCTAATGCACCAACACGTTCTTTATCAGTACCCTTAATAATAACCTTTGTATTAGACGGTACTTCGATTTCAAGGCCAGCTTCAGGTTCAATTTCAACTGGATGTGAGTAACCCACGTTTAATACAAGTTTGTTACCTTGCTTTTGCGCACGATATCCAACCCCGATTAACTCTAAGCCTCTTGTGAAGCCAGTGGAAACACCTTCAATCATGTTTGCGATCAACGCACGAGTTGTTCCGTGCAATGCGCGGTGTTCTTTTACGTCAGATGGACGTGTGATTGTTACAACGTTTTCTTCAACGTTAATTGTGATATCAGGATTAAAAGAACGAGTAAGTTCGCCTTTAGGTCCTTTAACAGTAACAGTATTATTGTTTAACGTAATTGTAACTCCTGCTGGAATTTCAATTGGTTTTTTCCCTACGCGAGACATTTAGTGCACCTCCATTCATTCAGAAACTCTATTACCAAACGTAAGCTAATACTTCTCCGCCGACTTGTTTTGCACGAGCTTCTTTATCTGTAATAACACCTGTTGATGTTGAAACTAATGCGATACCAAGACCGTTAAGAACGCGTGGTACCTCATTTGATTTAGCGTAAACTCGAAGTCCGGGCTTGCTTATGCGCTTAAGACCAGTAATAACGCGTTCGTTATTTGCACCGTACTTTAAGAAGATACGGATGATACCTTGTTTGTTGTCTTCGATAAATTCGACATCACGTACGAAACCTTCGCGCTTTAGGATTTCAGCAATTTCTTTTTTCAAATTAGAAGCAGGCACTTCTAACTTTTCGTGACGCACCATGTTCGCATTACGAATGCGAGTAAGCATATCAGCAATTGGATCTGTCATGACCATTATTTTTACCTCCTTCCCAACTTCTAGTTTTACCAGCTAGCTTTTTTAACACCTGGAATTTGTCCTTTGTATGCTAATTCACGGAAACAAATACGGCAAAGCTTAAATTTACGGTATACAGAGTGTGGACGTCCGCAACGTTCGCAGCGTGTATACTCTTGTACTTTGAATTTAGGCGTGCGTTGTTGTTTCGCAATCATTGACTTTTTAGCCACGTTTTCGCCTCCCTTATTTAACGATTACTTTTGGAATGGCATTCCAAATTGAGTTAAAAGTTCACGAGATTCTTCATCAGTGTTTGCAGTCGTTACGATAACGATATCCATACCACGAACTTTGCTTACTTTATCGTAATCAATTTCAGGGAAGATTAATTGTTCTTTAATACCCAATGTATAGTTACCGCGACCATCGAATGCTTTTTTAGAAACACCACGGAAGTCACGAACACGAGGTAAAGAAACAGAAACTAATTTATCCAAGAATTCGTACATGCGCTCACCGCGAAGAGTAACCTTTGCACCGATTGGCATACCTTCACGTAGACGGAAGCCAGCGATAGATTTTTTTGCACGAGTTACAACAGGCTTTTGACCTGTAATCGTTGCAAGCTCTTCTACTGCATTATCAAGTGCCTTAGCATTCGCAACAGCGTCACCAACACCCATGTTTACAACAATTTTATCAAGTTTTGGAACTTGCATTACTGATTTATAGTTGAACTTGCTCATAAGAGCAGGAGTCACTTCTTTAACAAATTTGTCTTTTAGGCGGTTCACTTATGGTACCTCCCTTCTAAAATTTAAACTATTTATCTAAAACTTCACCGGATTTTGCTACGCGTACTTTTTTGCCATCAACCGTTGTGTAACCTACACGAGTCGGGTTACCTGATTTAGGATCGATAGGCATTACGTTTGATACATGAATTGGAGCCTCAAAGCTGATAATTCCGCCTTGTGGATTCACTTGAGAAGGCTTAGAGTGTTTTTTCACGATGTTTACGCCCTCTACTAGTACACGGCTATCTTTAGGATAAGCTGCTAGGATTACACCTGTTTTGCCTTTATCCTTGCCAGAAATAACTCTGACTTTATCACCTTTTTTTACATGCATCTTTTCGCACCTCCTTAAAGGCAATTGATTTTAAAATTATAATACTTCTGGAGCTAAAGATACGATTTTCATAAAGTTGCTATCGCGAAGTTCGCGGGCAACTGGTCCGAAGATACGAGTTCCACGCGGGCTCTTATCATCTTTGATAATAACACATGCGTTTTCATCAAAACGAATGTAAGAACCATCAGGACGGCGGGCACCGCTCTTTGTACGAACAATAACAGCCTTAACAACGTCACCTTTTTTAACAACGCCACCAGGTGTTGCTTGTTTTACTGTACAAACGATCACATCACCAATATTAGCAGTTTTGCGACCAGAACCACCAAGAACTTTAATCGTAAGTACTTCACGAGCACCAGAGTTGTCAGCAACTTTTAAACGTGATTCTTGTTGAATCATGTGTGTAACCTCCCTTCGGAATGAAGCTTATCCGAACAATTAAATAATAACTGCTTTTTCTACTACTTCGACTAAACGGAAGCGTTTAGTAGCTGAAAGCGGGCGAGTTTCCATGATGCGTACAACATCGCCGATTTTTGCTTGGTTTTGCTCATCATGAGCTTTAAACTTTTTAGAGTACTTAACGCGTTTACCATATAATGGATGCTTTTTGTGTGTCTCGACAAGAACTGTAACGGTTTTATCCATTTTGTCAGAAACAACGCGTCCAGTGTAAACCTTGCGTTGGTTACGTTCACTCATTGTTGTGAACCTCCTCTCAATAATCACTTGTTAACGCTGATTTCTCTTTCACGAACAACTGTTTTCATGCGAGCAATCGATTTGCGTACTTCACGAATACGAGCTGTGTTTTCAAGTTGTCCTGTCGCCAATTGAAAGCGAAGGTTGAAAAGCTCTTCTTTTAGAGATTTTACTTTTTGTTCAATTTCAGCAGTGGTAAGGTCACGTAGTTCATTAGCTTTCACTTGATTCACCACCAATTTCTTCTCGTTTTACAAACTTACATTTTACAGGAAGTTTGTGCATTGCAAGTCGAAGTGCTTCACGTGCGATTTCTTCAGAAACGCCTGCAATTTCGAACATGACTTTTCCAGGTTTTACAACAGCTACCCAGCCTTCAGGTGCCCCTTTACCGGAACCCATCCGCACTTCTAACGGTTTAGCAGTGTAAGGCTTATGTGGGAAGATTTTAATCCAAACTTTACCGCCACGTTTCATGTAACGTGTCATGGCAATACGAGCTGCTTCAATTTGACGGTTTGTGATCCAAGAAGCTTCAGTTGCTTGTAGGCCGAATTCACCGAAAGTTACTTCCGTGCCGCCTTTTGCGTTACCACGCATTTTACCACGGTGTTGACGGCGATATTTTACGCGTTTTGGCAATAACATGATTATTTGCCTCCTTCCGCATTTTTCTTCTTAGTAGGAAGGACTTCTCCCTTATAGATCCATACTTTTACGCCTAGCTTACCATAAGTAGTATCAGCTTCAGCTGTAGCATAGTCGATATCAGCGCGAAGAGTATGAAGTGGAACTGTTCCTTCGCTATAATGTTCAGAACGAGCGATATCAGCACCGCCAAGACGGCCAGATACCATTGTTTTGATACCTTTCGCACCTGCACGCATTGCACGTTGAATGACTTGCTTTTGGGCACGACGGAAAGATACACGGTTTTCTAATTGACGAGCAATATTTTCAGCAACTAGTTTTGCATCAAGATCAGCTCTCTTGATTTCAAGAATGTTGATGTGAACACGCTTGCCAGTTAATTGATTTAATGCCTTACGAAGTGCTTCGACTTCTGTTCCGCCTTTACCGATAACCATACCAGGCTTAGCAGTATGAACTGTAACATTCACACGGTTAGCAGCACGTTCGATTTCTACTTTAGAAACAGAAGCATCTTTTAAACGCTTCGTGATGTACTCACGAACTTTAAGGTCTTCGTGTAAAAGAGTAGCGAAGTCTTTACCTGCGTACCATTTGGATTCCCAATCACGGATGATTCCGATACGCAAACCGACTGGATTTACTTTTTGACCCACAGCTTATCCCTCCTTCTTTTCTGATAAAACGATTGTGATGTGGCTTGTGCGTTTGTTAATTTGGCTTGCACGGCCCATTGCGCGAGGACGGAAACGTTTTAAGGTTGGTCCTTCGTCAACGAATGCTTGTTCAACAACTAGATTATTTACGTCCATTTCATAGTTGTGCTCAGCATTTGCCATAGCTGACTTTAATACTTTTTCAACGATTGGAGAAGCAGCCTTAGGAGTGAGATTTAAAATCGCCACCGCTTCACCAACTTGCTTACCTCGGATTAAATCAACGACTAAACGTGCTTTACGAGGAGCAATACGAACTGTTCTTGCAACAGCTTTAGCTTGCATTTGGATGCCCTCCTCTCTTAACGTCTTGTTTTCTTGTCATCATTTCCATGCCCTTTGTAAGCACGTGTTGGAGCGAATTCTCCAAGCTTGTGTCCTACCATGTCTTCAGTAACATAAACAGGCACATGTTTGCGACCATCATAAACAGCGATTGTGTGGCCGATAAATTGTGGGAAGATCGTAGAACGGCGAGACCAAGTTTTAATAACTTGCTTACTCTCAGTTTCATTTAACTTTTCGACCTTAACCATTAAATGATCATCAACAAATGGTCCTTTTTTCAAGCTGCGACCCATGAAGGAACCTCCCTTCGTGACTGCTCTACGGTTCTATCTTTGAACCGTAGTTCAATCCCGTTATTTTTTACGACGACGTACGATAAACTTATCTGATTTGTTTTTCTTCTTACGAGTCTTGAATCCAAGAGTTGGTTTACCCCATGGAGACATAGGTGATTTACGTCCGATTGGTGAACGTCCTTCACCACCACCGTGTGGGTGATCGTTAGGGTTCATAACAGATCCACGAACAGTTGGGCGTTTGCCTAACCAACGAGAACGACCTGCTTTACCAATGTTAATAAGTTCGTGTTGTTCGTTACCTACTTGACCGATAGATGCGCGGCACTCAGCAAGAATCATACGAACTTCACCAGAAGTTAAACGTACTAATACGTATTTACCTTCTTTACCAAGTACTTGTGCAGATGTACCAGCAGAACGAACTAGCTGACCACCTTTACCTGGTTTTAATTCAATGTTGTGTACAACTGTACCAACAGGGATGTTTGCTAATGGTAGTGCGTTACCAACTTTAATATCAGCCTCAGGGCCTGACATTACTTCCATACCTACTTGTAGGTTTTTAGGAGCTAGGATATAACGCTTTTCTCCATCAACATAATTAATTAATGCAATATTTGCAGAACGATTTGGATCGTACTCGATAGTAGCAACGCGTCCTGGAATGCCATCTTTATTACGTTTAAAATCAATTAAACGATATTGACGCTTATGGCCGCCACCTTGATGACGAACAGTTAACTTACCTTGGTTATTACGGCCGCCTTTTCTCGTTAGCGGGGCTAAAAGAGATTTTTCTGGAGTGCTAGTTGTGATTTCTGCGAAATCAGAAGTAGTCATTCCGCGACGACCATTGGAGGTAGGTTTGTACTTTTTAATCGCCATTTTATTTCCCTCCTCTTCTTGATAGGTTCTTATGCTTCAAAGAATTCGATTTCTTTGCTTTCAGCAGTTAATTTTACAATTGCTTTACGACGTTTGTTTGTGTAACCGCCGAATTTACCCATACGTTTGAATTTACCTTTATAGTTCATGATGTTAACTTTTTCAACATCAACGCCGAAGATTTCTTGAACAGCATCTTTGACTTGTGTTTTGTTAGCTCTAACATCAACTTCGAACGTATATTTCTTTTCAGCCATTAGGTCAGTAGAACGCTCAGTGATAACGGGGCGCTTAATGATATCGCGTGCATCCATTATGCAAGCACCTCCTCTACTTTTTCAACCGCTGCTTTAGTCATGATTAATTTATCATGATTTACAACGTCCAATACGTTGATTCCATCAGCTGTTACAACTGTTACACCAGGAATGTTACGTGCAGATAATGCTACGTTTTCATCTAGGTCAGCAGTAACAATAAGTGCCTTTTTCTCTACAGAAAGGCCTCCTAATACTGATTTGAATTCTTTTGTTTTTGGTGCATCGAAAGCTAAACTTTCAAGTACTAAAATGTTTTCTTCTAACACTTTTGAAGAAAGTGCTGATTTAATCGCTAAGCGACGAACTTTTTTCGGTAATTTATAGCTGTAGCTGCGTGGTGTTGGACCGAAAACAATACCACCTCCGCGCCATTGTGGAGAACGAATTGACCCTTGACGTGCACGGCCAGTTCCTTTTTGACGCCATGGCTTACGACCACCGCCGCGTACTTCAGAACGAATTTTTGTTTTATGAGTTCCTTGACGTAAAGAAGCTCTTTGCATAATAATCGCTTCAAATAATACGTGCTGGTTAGGCTCAATACCAAAAACTGCTTCATTAAGTTCGATATCACCGACTTGTGAACCGTTTTGGTTTAATAATGCTACTTTAGGCATTCCTTTGTTCCTCCTTTCTTAAAAGGTAATTATGCTTTAACCGCACCTTTAATTTTTAGTAATGCTTTTTTAGCTCCTGGTACGTTACCTTTGATTAAAAGTAAGTTGCGTTCTACGTCAACCTTTACGATTTCAAGGTTTTGAACAGTCACTTGATCTCCACCCATGCGGCCTGGTAATAATTTACCTTTGAATACACGGTTTGGAGCAACAGGTCCCATTGAACCAGGGCGACGATGATAACGTGAACCGTGAGCCATTGGGCCGCGAGATTGTCCGTGGCGTTTAATTGAGCCTTGGAAACCTTTACCTTTTGAGATTCCTGTTACATCTACGATATCGCCTGCAGCGAAAATATCTACTTTGACTTCTTGACCAACTTCATATGCTACTAAGTCGTCTCCGCGGAATTCGCGAATGAAGCGCTTAGGAGCAGTATTTGCTTTCGCAACGTGTCCCTTTTCAGGTTTGTTAGATAACTTTTCACGTTTATCTTCAAAACCAACTTGAACTGCAACGTATCCGTCACTATCAACTGATTTCTTTTGAAGAACAACGTTTGGAGCTACCTCAACTACTGTTACAGGAATTAAGTTGCCGTTTTCTGCAAATACTTGAGTCATACCAATCTTTCTTCCTAAGATTCCTTTGGTCATGTAAGTCACACCTCCTGTTATTTTGTTTGTTTATTTTGATTAAAGTTTAATTTCGATATCAACACCAGATGGTAAATCTAAACGCATTAACGCATCAACTGTTTGCGGAGTTGGGTTAACGATGTCGATTAGACGCTTATGTGTCCGCATTTCGAATTGTTCACGGGAATCTTTGTACTTATGAACCGCACGAAGAATAGTGTAAACAGACTTTTCAGTTGGAAGCGGGATTGGACCAGAAACTGCCGCACCTGAACGTTTCGCTGTTTCAACAATTTTTTCTGCAGATTGATCAAGGATTCTGTGATCATACGCTTTTAGACGGATACGAATTTTTTGTTTTGCCATTATTTTCCCTCCTTTATTCGCCTATTTTCAAAAATAGACATTCTCAGTGAAAATTTCCCACACACTCGCCATGGCAAAGCGGCCGGGTGTGTCAGCAACCTTCCACATCATCGCAGTCAAAGACCAACATTGTCTATTATACATAAAACATAAACTAAACGCAACACCTATCTCGTTTTTCTTTTAGCCAATCTGAAAGTATACTTTCAGCTCAGGCATAAGAGCAACTACGCCTCTGTCTTCGCCCTTTCGGGCTTGCCAATCGGCGAGTTTCCTTTATGTTTTTGTCATTTGCACTTTTCCTATTATAGCGGCTGTTTCGCCCATTTTCAACACAAATAGAAATTAACCAGTAATATCCTAAACTCTTGCTCTTTTAATGTTATATATAGTATAGAAGAAACTCGTTTCAGTCCCTTTTAACAACAAAAAAAAGCAAGTGGATCGTCACCCACCTGCCTTTTTTATTTAAAAATTATTCTTGAATTGTTGTAATTGAACCTGATCCAACAGTACGTCCGCCTTCACGAATTGAGAACTTAGTTCCTTCTTCGATCGCAACAGGAGCGATTAGCTCAACAGTCATTTCGATGTGGTCGCCAGGCATAACCATTTCAGTACCTTCTGGTAAGTTACAAATACCAGTGATATCAGAAGTACGGAAATAGAATTGTGGACGGTAGTTTGTGAAGAATGGAGTATGACGTCCACCTTCTTCTTTAGATAAAACGTAAACTTGTGCTTTGAACTTTGTGTGTGGAGTGATTGACTTTGGTTTAGCCAATACTTGACCACGCTCGATTTCTTCACGAGCTACACCACGAAGAAGGGCACCAATGTTGTCACCTGCTTCAGCAAAGTCAAGAAGCTTACGGAACATTTCTACACCTGTTACAGTAGTAGATTTTGGCTCTTCAGTGAAACCAACGACTTCAACAACGTCACCAACTTTAACTACACCACGCTCAACACGTCCTGTAGCAACAGTACCACGGCCAGTGATTGAGAATACGTCCTCAACTGGCATCATGAATGGCTTCTCAGTGTCACGAGTTGGAGTTGGGATGAATTCATCAACTGCTGCCATAAGTTCAATAACTTTTTCTTCCCAAGCAGCGTCACCTTCTAATGCTTTAAGAGCTGAACCTTTGATAACTGGAGTGTCATCACCAGGGAAATCGTACTCAGTTAATAGATCACGAATTTCCATTTCTACTAATTCAAGAAGTTCTTCGTCGTCAACCATGTCACATTTGTTCATGAATACTACAAGGTATGGAACACCTACTTGACGAGAAAGAAGGATGTGCTCACGAGTTTGTGGCATTGGACCATCAGTAGCAGATACTACTAAGATACCACCGTCCATTTGTGCTGCACCAGTGATCATGTTTTTAACATAGTCAGCGTGTCCTGGGCAGTCTACGTGTGCATAGTGACGGTTGTCAGTTTCATATTCAACGTGTGCAGTAGAGATTGTGATTCCACGTTCTTTTTCTTCTGGAGCACCATCAATTTGATCATATGCACGAGCTTCTGCTTTACCTTGTTTTGCAAGAACAGAAGTGATTGCAGCTGTTAAAGTAGTTTTACCGTGGTCAACGTGTCCGATTGTACCAATATTAACGTGTGGCTTTGAACGGTCGAATTTAGCTTTTGCCATTTGGAAAATCCTCCTTTGGATTATAAAAATTTAAGTATATTTTATAGAAACTGCGAAAATGGTTGTCCATATTTCACAGTTTCTATGCTTACATAAGTAGTTATACTTTAAAGGTCGGTGAAAATCAATTATTCACCTTTATTTTTTTTGATGATTTCTTCAGAAATTGATTTTGGTACTTCTTCGTAGTGATCAAAGTGCATAGAGAATACTCCACGGCCTTGTGTACTTGAACGAAGTGCTGTTGCATAACCAAACATTTCTGATAGTGGAACCATCGCACGAACTACTTGTGCATTACCGCGTGCTTCCATACCTTCAACACGGCCGCGGCGTGCAGTGATTTGTCCCATGATATCACCAAGGTAATCTTCTGGGATTACAACTTCCACTCTCATTACAGGTTCTAGGATAACCGGTTGACACTTAGAAGCAGCATTTTTAAGAGCCATGGAAGCGGCAATCTTAAACGCCATTTCGGAGGAGTCAACATCATGGTAAGAACCGTCGAACAATCTTGCTTTAATATCAACTAATGGATAACCAGCAAGTACACCGCGTTCTAAAGCATCTTCTAGACCAGCTTGAACAGCAGGGATGTATTCACGAGGAACTACACCACCGACAATACCGTTTACGAATTCGAAGCCTTTACCAGCTTCATTTGGAGCGAATTCGATCCAAACGTGTCCGTATTGTCCGCGGCCACCTGATTGACGTGCAAACTTACCTTCAACTTGCGCTGAACCTTTGAAAGTTTCACGATAAGCAACCTGTGGTGCACCTACGTTTGCTTCAACCTTAAATTCACGACGCATACGGTCAACGATGATATCAAGGTGAAGTTCACCCATACCAGCGATAATAACCTGTCCAGTTTCCTGGTCTGTATGCGCACGGAATGTCGGATCTTCTTCTTGAAGTTTTTGCAATGCAGTCGTCATTTTGTCTTGGTCTGCTTTTGATTTTGGTTCTACTGAAAGCTCAATTACTGGCTCAGGAAATTGCATTGACTCTAGAATAACAAGGTTTTTGTCATCACATAGTGTGTCACCAGTAGTTGTATCTTTCAGACCTACAGCAGCAGCAATGTCACCAGCAAAAACCTTAGAGATTTCTTGACGGCTGTTTGCGTGCATTTGCAGGATACGTCCGATACGTTCACGCTTGCCTTTTGTTGAGTTTTGGACATATGATCCAGACTCTAAAGTACCAGAATAAACGCGGAAGAACGTTAATTTACCAACATAAGGGTCAGTCATAACTTTAAACGCAAGAGCAGAGAATGGCTCTTCATCATTTGAATGACGTTCAATTACTTCATCTTCTGCATCAGGTGCATGACCTTTGATAGCCGGTACATCTAGTGGAGATGGAAGATAATCAATGACAGCATCCAGCATTAACTGTACACCTTTGTTTTTGAAAGCTGATCCACAAATAACTGGATAGAATTCAACATTAACGGTACCTTTACGAATCGCTGCTTTTAGCTCTTCTTTAGTGATTTCTTCACCACCAAGGTATTTTTCCATTAATTCTTCGTCTAGTTCAGCTACTGCTTCTACTAATTTTTCATGGTATTCTTCAGCTAATTCGCGCTGTTCTTCAGGAATTTCACGCACTTCAATATCAGTGCCTAAGTCGTTCCCGTAGAATACAGCATTCATTTCCACAAGGTCAATGATCGCTGAGAATTGATCTTCAGCACCAATTGGTAACTGAATTGGATGTGCATTCGCTTGCAAGCGGTCATGAAGTGTTCCTACAGAATATAAGAAGTCTGCTCCGATTTTGTCCATCTTGTTTACGAATACAACACGTGGTACTCCATAGGTTGTTGCTTGACGCCAAACTGTTTCAGTTTGCGGCTCAACACCTGATTGTGCATCTAGTACTGCTACCGCACCATCAAGTACACGAAGGGAACGTTCAACTTCAACTGTGAAATCTACGTGTCCTGGTGTGTCGATGATGTTTACGCGATGACCTTTCCAAGATGCAGTTGTTGCTGCGGAAGTGATTGTAATTCCGCGTTCTTGTTCCTGCTCCATCCAGTCCATCTGAGATGCACCTTCATGTGTTTCACCGATTTTATGAATCTTACCAGTGTAATAAAGGACACGCTCAGTGGTCGTCGTTTTACCGGCATCGATGTGTGCCATGATGCCGATATTACGAGTGTTTTCTAAGGAGAACTCTCTTGCCATTGGGTCTTTCTCCTTCCTAGTATGAAAGTGTTTTTATATTGAAGGTTAAATTACCAACGATAGTGAGCAAACGCTTTGTTTGCTTCTGCCATTTTGTGTGTATCTTCACGCTTCTTAACAGATGCACCAGTGTTGTTAGCTGCATCCATGATTTCGTTAGCTAAGCGCTCTTCCATCGTTTTTTCACCGCGAAGACGTGAATAGTTAACTAACCAGCGAAGACCAAGTGTTGTACGGCGGTCAGGACGCACCTCAACTGGAACTTGGTAGTTTGCACCACCGACACGGCGTGCTCTAACTTCTAGTACAGGCATGATGTTTTTTATTGCTGCATCGAATACTTCCATTGGCTCTTTGCCAGAACGTTCACGAATAGTATTAAATGCTGAGTAAAGAATTTCTTGTGATTTACCTCTTTTACCGTCAATCATCATTTTGTTGATTAGACGAGTAACTAATTTTGAATTATATAACGGATCTGGTAACACGTCTCTTTTTGCTACAGGACCTTTACGTGGCATGTATTTTCCTCCTTTCAAAGAAGCTTCTATTTAATGTGATTATTTTTTCGCTGCTTTTGGTCTCTTAGTACCATATTTAGAGCGGCCTTGCATACGGTTGTTTACACCAGCAGTATCTAGCGCTCCACGTACGATGTGATAACGTACCCCCGGTAAGTCTTTTACACGTCCTCCACGAATAAGAACAACACTGTGCTCTTGAAGGTTGTGGCCAATACCAGGAATGTATGCTGTCACCTCAATACCGTTTGTCAAACGTACACGAGCATATTTACGTAACGCTGAGTTCGGTTTCTTTGGAGTCATTGTACCAACACGAGTACATACTCCGCGTTTTTGTGGTGAAGATACATTTGTTTGTGATTTTTTGAAGCTGTTATAACCTTTATTTAGCGCAGGAGATTTTGACTTCTCTGTCACTGATTGACGAGGCTTGCGCACTAATTGGTTAATAGTAGGCATGATTTGTTTCCTCCCTTCATTATTTGTAAGTCCACACATCCAGGTGGTTCATTTTTTTGCAAAAACAAAGTTTTTGCAGACTACACTATCTACAAAAACAGTTTTTAACGAATAATAGCAACAGCTGCTGCACCAACTTCTATTCCACATGCTTTGCCGAGTTTTTTCATCGATTCCACATATAGAACCGGAACATTTAACAAGAGTGCTTCATTAACAATTTTTGCCGTAACCTTTGGTTCAGCATCGTTTGCCACAATTAACTCTTGTACATTTCCTTCTTTAAGTGCTTTCACTGTTTGTTTTGTTCCTATAACGAATCTTTGTGCCTGTAATACTTTTTCATAAGACATATAATCATATCCTCCAAAGTATCAGGTGAATAGGAGCACCTTTGATATATTAACATCTTAAGAATTAGATGTCAACAAGACTTTTATATTTTTCTTAAAATACGGTATCCGCCATCAAGGCAGATACCGTATAAAAAGTTTTAGTCAACAGTGACTATTTCTTCGGAAGTTGTATCGCGAAATACTGGGTCCGCTTTACGGTAGCGCTGCATACCTGTTCCAGCAGGGACAAGCTTACCGATAATAACATTTTCCTTCAAGCCAAGCAATTCATCACGTTTGCCTTTAATCGCTGCATCTGTAAGAACTCTTGTGGTTTCTTGGAAGGATGCCGCAGACAAGAATGAATCTGTTTCAAGTGATGCTTTTGTAATACCAAGTAATACTGGACGTCCTGTCGCAGGCAATTTACCCTCAAGTAACGCCTTTTCATTTGCATCAGTAAACTGATGAATATCAAGAAGTGTACCTGGAAGCACATCCGTTTCACCTGCATCGCTGACACGAATTTTACGCATCATTTGACGAACCATTACCTCGACGTGCTTATCGCCAATTTCAACCCCTTGCATGCGGTAAACTTTTTGTACTTCACGCAATAGGTACTCTTGAACAGATGTAACGTCTTTTACTTTAATTAACTCCTTAGGATCAATCGAACCTTCTGTTAGTTCCTGACCACGTTCAACATGGTCATTGACAGCCACTTTCAAACGAGCTGTATATGGAGTATTGTAGGTGCGAGATTCAACCTCGCCTTGTACTACGATCTCATGCTGGCGGTCGCGGCCTTCATTAATTCCTACAACGACACCTTCAATTTCAGAAATAACAGCTTGACCTTTAGGGTTACGTGCTTCAAAAATTTCTTGAATACGCGGTAAACCTTGGGTAATATCGTCTCCCGCAACACCGCCTGTATGGAACGTACGCATGGTTAACTGTGTTCCTGGCTCACCGATCGATTGTGCGGCGATAATACCAACTGCTTCACCAACTTCAACCTCTTGACCAGTTGCCAAGTTACGGCCATAACATTTCTTACATACGCCATGACGGGTATTACATGTAAACGCAGAGCGGATTTTAACTTCTTCAATGCCTGCTCCTACGATAATTTCTGCTAAATCCTCGGTAATTAAGCCATTTTCAGCAACAATTAGTTCATTTGTTTCAGGATGCTTAATGGCATTTCGGGCATAACGGCCGATTAGACGTTCGTCCAATCCTTCGATAATCTCTGTACCATCTTTTAAAGCACGGATGGAGAAACCACGGTCTGTGCCGCAATCATCATCACGGACAATGACATCTTGGGCAACGTCAACAAGACGGCGTGTTAAATAACCAGAGTCAGCCGTTTTAAGGGCTGTATCAGCAAGACCTTTACGAGCACCGTGAGTGGAGATAAAGTACTCTAATACCGTTAATCCTTCACGGAAACTTGATTTGATCGGTAATTCGATGATACGTCCAGCCGGGTTGGCCATCAAGCCGCGCATACCCGCCAGCTGCGTAAAGTTAGAGGCGTTACCCCGGGCACCGGAATCACTCATCATAAAGATTGGATTCGTTTTGTTCAAGGATTTCATCAATTTCCCTTGAATGATGTCTTTAGCCGCGCTCCAGATGGCAATAACACGATCATAACGCTCATCTTCAGTAATCAAACCACGTCTGAATTGCTTCATCACGTTATCTACTTTACCTTGGGCATCATGGAGAATTTGCTGCTTTTCTCCTAATACGACGATGTCAGCCACACCGACAGTAATACCAGCCTTAGTGGAATGCTTAAATCCTAAGTCCTTCATGCGGTCAAGCATTTTAGACGTTTCGGTAATTTTGAAACGTTTGAATACTTCAGCAATGATATTTCCAAGAATTTTCTTTTTGAACGGATCAATTAATGGCATTTCTTTAATTCTTGCTTTAACGTCTTCACCTTTTTCAACAAAATACTTTGCAGGTGTTTCGACTTCTAAATTATTTCTAGTTGGTTCATTTATATATGGGAATGATTTAGGAAGAATCTCATTAAAAATAAGTTTACCAACCGTTGTTATTAATAACTTATTGTTTTGTTCTTCTGTAAACGTTTCATTTCCTAAGGATCCTGCATGGACAGCAACACGTGTATGGTAGTGAACATACCCGTTTTGGTACGCAAGGATGGCTTCACTTGTATCTTTAAAAATCATCCCTTCACCGATTGTACCTTCACGCTCTAGGGTCAAGTAATAGTTTCCTAATACCATGTCCTGAGATGGAGTAACAACTGGCTTACCATCTTTAGGGTTCAAGATATTTTGTGCTGCAAGCATTAAAAGACGAGCTTCCGCTTGTGCTTCAGATGAAAGCGGTACGTGAACAGCCATTTGGTCACCGTCAAAGTCCGCATTGTATGCTGTACATACAAGTGGATGGAGGCGAATTGCCCGACCTTCGACAAGTGTTGGTTCAAATGCCTGAATTCCTAATCTATGCAATGTAGGGGCACGGTTTAATAAAACCGGATGCTCTCTGATTACATCTTCAAGTACGTCCCAAACATCTGGAGATACGCGTTCAATTTTTCGCTTAGCAGATTTAATGTTGTGAGCTAAACCTTTTTCAACAAGCTCTTTCATCACAAACGGCTTGAATAATTCTAATGCCATTTCTTTCGGAAGGCCACACTGATACATTTTTAAGTTCGGGCCTACAACGATAACAGAACGACCAGAATAGTCAACACGTTTACCAAGCAAGTTTTGACGGAAACGACCTTGTTTTCCTTTTAACATATGGGAAAGTGATTTTAACGGACGGTTACCAGGTCCAGTAACTGGGCGGCCGCGGCGGCCGTTATCGATTAAGGCATCTACCGCTTCTTGAAGCATCCGTTTTTCGTTTTGAACGATAATACTTGGTGCACCAAGATCTAGTAAACGCTTTAAGCGGTTGTTACGGTTGATTACACGGCGATAAAGATCGTTTAAATCAGATGTTGCAAATCTTCCCCCATCCAATTGAACCATTGGACGTAGTTCAGGAGGAATAACTGGGAGCACGTCTAGAATCATCCAAGATGGCTCATTTCCTGAACCGCGGAATGCTTCTAACACTTCAAGGCGCTTAATCGCACGGGTGCGTCGTTGGCCTTGTGCTGTTTTTAATTCTTCTTTTAAGGTGTCAACTTCTTTATTTAAATGAATATCGGAAAGAAGCTTTTTAATGGCTTCTGCACCCATGGAAGCTTGGAATTTGTTTCCGTACTTTTCACGGTAAGCACGATATTCTTTTTCAGATAAAAGCTGCTTCTTATCAAGGGCAGTATCACCTGATTCCGTCACTACATATGAAGCAAAGTAAATGACTTCCTCCAAAGCACGAGGGGACATATCTAAAACTAATCCCATTCGGCTAGGGATTCCCTTAAAGTACCAAATGTGTGAAACAGGTGCTGCAAGCTCAATATGACCCATACGTTCACGACGAACCTTTGCACGCGTTACTTCAACGCCGCATCGGTCACAGACAACACCTTTATAACGGACACGCTTATATTTTCCGCAATGACATTCCCAATCCTTTGTTGGACCGAAAATTCGTTCACAGAATAAGCCATCCTTTTCAGGCTTTAAAGTACGATAGTTAATGGTTTCTGGCTTTTTCACTTCTCCGAATGACCATGAGCGGATTTTATCCGGTGAAGCAAGACCAATTTTCATATACTCAAAATTATTAACGTCCAGCAAGGGGCCTACCTCCCTTTTGATCTCCAGGTTTTACCCTTAGTGCATAGAAAAGCGGAAGCGCGCTGGTCAGCCCCGATATAGGGAGACTTGTCGATTGGCGAAGCCAGAGACTTAGTCTCCCTTAATGCGTACAGGAAGCGATAGCTTTCTGTAGCCAAGCAAATGTTCTCCAGCAGGAAAGTTGCTTTTTGACTTTTTGGCTGGAGGTTATTTGACTCGAGGGGTTGCGCGCTGCAGCTAGACATGGTTGAAAAGCTCCAAGCGCACGAACTAACGTGCGCTGAAGCAAAAAGATTGATTACTTATTCTTTTGAACCTACTTTTTCTGATTCTAAGTTTTGTACCTCAGGGACAATGTTTAATGTGTCGACTTGCTGTAAGTCGTCTTCATCTTCCGTATCGCGCATTTCAATTTCTTTTTCATCACCGGAAAGAATTTTTACATCCAAACCAAGACTTTGAAGTTCTTTAATTAATACTTTGAATGATTCAGGAACACCTGGCTCAGGAACATTTTCACCTTTAACGATGGCTTCATATGTTTTTACACGACCAACAACGTCATCTGATTTAACGGTAAGAATTTCTTGTAGCGTGTATGCGGCACCGTATGCCTCAAGTGCCCAAACCTCCATTTCACCAAAGCGCTGCCCGCCAAATTGAGCTTTACCGCCAAGCGGCTGCTGCGTAACAAGCGAGTAAGGTCCGGTAGAACGAGCATGGAGCTTATCATCAACCATGTGTGCAA
Source organism: Neobacillus drentensis (assembly GCF_036965245.1). GTDB lineage: Bacteria > Bacillota > Bacilli > Bacillales > Cytobacillaceae > Neobacillus > Neobacillus drentensis_G. The sequence goes on along the minus strand of NZ_JBALPG010000010.1, from coordinate 25,101 downwards.
GTTTAATCATATACATGACACCGACAGAGACACGGTTATCAAATGGCTCACCGGAACGGCCATCATAAAGGACTGTTTTCGCATCACGAGCCATACCAGCTTCTTCAATCGTGCCCCACACATCTTCCTCAGTGGCCCCGTCAAATACTGGAGATGCCACGTGAATACCAAGGTAGCGGGCTGCCATTCCAAGATGAAGTTCCAACACCTGACCAATGTTCATACGCGATGGAACTCCTAAAGGGTTTAGCATGATATCAACAGGTGTACCATCTGGTAAATATGGCATGTCTTCTTCAGGTAAAATTCGGGAGATAACCCCTTTGTTACCGTGGCGTCCTGCCATCTTATCCCCTTGATGGATTTTACGCTTTTGAACAATATAGACACGAACAAGCTGGTTTACACCTGGAGGAAGTTCGTCGCCATCTTCACGATTAAAGACTTTGACATCATGAACAATACCACCGCCGCCGTGCGGAACTCTAAGTGAAGTATCGCGGACTTCACGAGCTTTTTCACCAAAAATAGCATGTAAGAGACGTTCTTCAGCCGTTAATTCTGTCACACCCTTAGGCGTTACTTTACCAACGAGGAGATCTCCGTCTTTTACTTCAGCACCAGTGCGGATAATACCGCGCTCATCCAAATTACGAAGGGCATCTTCCCCAACGTTTGGAATATCGCGGGTAATTTCTTCTGGTCCTAGTTTTGTATCACGAGATTCTGATTCATATTCTTCAATATGAATCGAAGTATAGACATCGTCTTTAACTAGACGTTCACTCATAATGATGGCATCTTCATAGTTATAGCCATCCCATGTCATAAAGGCAACGAGAACATTCCGTCCAAGAGCTAATTCACCTAACTCCATTGATGGGCCATCAGCAAGAATTTCACCCTTTTTTACACGGTTGCCAACAGCAACGATTGGACGTTGGTTATAGCAAGTACCTTGGTTGGAGCGGATAAATTTTAAAAGTCGATATTTTTTTAGATCGCCTTTTACTTCTTGGCCATCAACTTCCTTCGTTTGACGAACCCATACTTCACGAGCTTCTACATGTTCAACAATACCATCATGCTTACAAATAACCGCTGCACCAGAGTCTTTACCTGATACATATTCCATACCTGTACCAACTCGAGGCGCTTCCGGCTGCATTAACGGTACTGCCTGACGCTGCATGTTCGCACCCATCAAGGCACGGTTAGAGTCATCATTTTCAAGGAATGGAATACATGCTGTCGCTGCAGAAACAACCTGCTTCGGCGATACGTCCATGTAATCGATCCGTTCTCGTTTTACAACCGTGTTTTCACCACGGAAACGAGCAACAACTTCATCATCAAGGAAGGAACCATCGTCTCCTAAACGGGAATTCGCCTGCGCTACCACATAGTTATCTTCCTCGTCAGCTGTTAAGTAATCAATACGGCCTGTTACTTTTCCAGTATCCGGATCAACACGGCGGTATGGTGTTTCAATAAAGCCGAATCGGTTTACCTTTGCGTACGATGATAGTGAGTTAATCAGACCAATGTTTGGTCCTTCCGGTGTTTCAATCGGACACATACGGCCATAGTGGGAGTAGTGAACGTCACGTACTTCCATACCGGCACGTTCACGTGTCAAACCGCCAGGTCCGAGTGCAGAAAGACGACGCTTATGAGTTAATTCTGCAAGCGGATTGGTTTGATCCATGAACTGTGATAATTGTGAGCTTCCAAAGAACTCTTTGATCGAAGCAATAACCGGACGAATATTAATTAATTGCTGCGGTGTAATCGTTGCTGTATCTTGAATCGACATTCTTTCACGAACAACACGCTCCATCCGGGACAACCCGATACGGAATTGATTCTGCAGCAGTTCACCTACAGAACGAAGACGTCTGTTACCTAGATGGTCGATATCATCTGTATCGCCTACTCCATGTAATAAATTGAAGAAGTAGCTAATTGATGCAATGATATCCGACGAAGTAATGTTTTTAATTGGTTCTGCCACGTAAGCATTACCTAATACATTAATAACTTTTTCATTTTCATCGCCAGGAGCATAGATTTTAATGCCTTGAAGGATTACTTCATCCTCAACTACGCCGCCAACAGGGTTAAAGCTTTTGAAATTAATATTCTTTTCAAGAGCCGGTAAAATTCTGTCAAGGTTTCTCCTATCTAGGACTGTTCCTTTTTCAGCAATAATTTCACCTGTTTCTGGATCGGCAAGTGACTCCGCTAAGCGTTGATTAAATAGGCGGTTTTTAATATGAAGCTTTTTATTGATTTTATAACGACCTACATTGGCTAAATCATAGCGCTTTGGATCAAAGAAACGTGATACTAATAAGCTCTTTGCGTTATCAACGGTTGGCGGTTCACCCGGACGAAGACGCTCATATATTTCTAAAAGCGCTTTGTCGACACCTTCCGTGTTATCCTTTTCAAGCGTATTACGGATATACTCGTTATCCCCGATCAAATCAATGATTTCTTGATCAGAACCGAAGCCAAGTGCACGCAAAAGAACCGTAACGGGCAGTTTCCGAGTACGATCTATTCTCACATATACGACATCTTTGGCGTCTGTTTCATATTCAAGCCAAGCGCCGCGGTTCGGAATTACAGTCGCTGTAAAGCCCTTCTTGCCATTTTTATCAAGTTTTCCGCTAAAGTAAACGCTCGGTGAACGAACTAACTGTGAAACAATTACGCGTTCTGCCCCATTGATGACAAACGTACCTGTTTCCGTCATAAGTGGAAAATCACCCATGAATACATCTTGATCTTTTACTTCGCCTGTTTCTTTGTTTACAAGACGTACTTTCACACGCAATGGAGCAGAATATGTAACGTCCCGTTCTTTTGATTCTTCAACAGAATACTTTGGATCGCCAAGGCTGTAATCAATAAATTCTAGTGATAGGTTACCAGTAAAGTCTTCAATCGGTGAAATATCTTGAAACATTTCACGCAATCCCTCATCCAGAAACCATTGATATGAAGAGGTTTGGATTTCAATAAGATTTGGTAATTCTAAAACTTCACTGATTCGTGCGTAACTTCTTCGTTGGCGGTGTCGTCCATACTGAACTAGTTGACCTGTCAACTGATTCACCCCTCAAATCAAGCGTTATTTAATAAATCTATTTATGTCTATCAGGAGAACCTATGGTCCATCCTATTAGGCAAAAAGAAAAAGGGTTTTTTACTCAAAAACCACATTTTCACATTTCGACTATTATTTTGTCATCATTTCCCTCTAATTCCTTTTTTATACTAAAAAATAAGTATTTTAAGGAATAATTCGGAAATTATTATGATGGCATTTTATAATGCTACCACAATGACAATTTCAAGTCAACTATTTTATCTCGCTTTAACGGGCAGTAAGACCTTTTTTATTAGTTTCACTTTATCGCCTTAATGATAAAATAGCCTTTTGATTTGTCAATAGTCTCAACATCGGAAAATAGTGACTTTAATTTTTCTAATGCAGATGGTGCTCCTTGTTTCTTTTGAATCACTACCCAAAGCTCACCATTTGGAACAAGATGCTCGTAGCTTTGTTCAAAAATATCATGAACCGTCTTTTTTCCCGCCCTAATCGGTGGATTTGTTAAAACGGCAGCGAAGTTATTTCCTTTAACAGATAACAACCGGTCACTTTCATAGATGTCAACATTATCAATCCGGTTTAGAGATGCATTTTCCATTGCTAACTGGATCGCTCGTTCATTAACATCAACCATGTGAACCGTACGACCGGGGTTGTCTTTAGCAATTGTTAAACCAATCGGGCCATAGCCGCAGCCCACATCTAGCACAAGCCCTTCCGCCGCCGGCATCACAAAAGACCCAATTAGTAAACGCGAGCCAAAATCTACTTCTCTTTTTGAAAAAACACCGTTATCGGTTTTAAAGCGAAAAGGATGATTTCTTAAGGTGTAATCCCAATATTTCGGATCACTTTCAACCTTTTGGGTTCGAGAATAGTAGTGTTCAGACATTAGACTCACCTCCGGAGAGTAGATAATTGAAGATATTCGAGGACATTATACGCGCTATTTAGATAAGCCAAAAAAAGCCCGCTTAAACAGCGAGCTTTTTTATAGAAAAATTACTTAACTTCAACGTTAGCTCCAACTTCATCAAGCTTAGCTTTGATTGCTTCAGCTTCTTCTTTAGCGATGCCTTCTTTAAGTGGTTTTGGAGTGTTATCAACAAGGTCTTTTGCTTCTTTAAGTCCAAGACCAGTGATTTCACGAACAACTTTGATAACCTTGATTTTTTGATCTCCAGCGCCAGCTAGGATTACATCGAATTCAGTTTTTTCTTCAACAGCAGCAGCACCAGCTCCGCCTACCATTGCTACAGGAGCAGCAGCAGTTACGCCGAATTCTTCTTCGATTGCTTTTACAAGATCGTTAAGTTCTAAAACAGTCATATTTTTAACTGCTTCAATGATTTGTTCTTTAGTCATGATTAATTTCCTCCTTAGTTTTCATTACATTTATTGGTTACGCTTCAGATTTGTCCAGCTTCAGCTCCCAGCAGCTAGTGTCCTTCGCTCTTCTCCCTACGATAAGTCAACATCGTCGCTTGCGCTCTCCGTGTTTCCTTTATCTCAGTTGAAGCGCTCCAGGCCATACGCTGCTAAACGGTCGCTTCAGCTTTTCTATTAACTTACGCGCCTTGTTCTTCTTTTTGATCTGCCACTGCTTTTGCAGCAAGAGCAAGATTGCGAATTGGAGCTTGTAGTACGCTGAGTAGCATAGAAAGCAAGCCTTCGCGTGATGGTAGGTCTGCAAGAGCTTTAATCTCTTCTGCTGTCGCGACGTTTCCTTCGATTACACCTGCTTTAAGTTCAAGCGCCTCGTGTTTTTTCGCAAAGTCATTTAAGATTTTAGCTGGTGCTACTACATCTTCAGTACTAAACGCGATCGCGTTCGGGCCTGTTAATGCCTCGTTTAAGCCTGAAAGTTCAGCTGCTTCAGCTGCACGGCGAGTCATCGTGTTTTTGTAAACCTTGAACTCAACGCCAGCTTCGCGAAGTTGTTTACGTAGTTCAGTCACTTCAGAAACCGAAAGACCACGGTAATCAACAACAACAGTTGATACGCTATTCTTTAATTTATCAGTAATTTCTTCAACGATGTGTTTTTTTACTTCGATTGCACTGCTCATCTTTACACCTCCTGTAGATTGTCTACATTTATACCCCAGGCAAGTAAAAGCCTCCATATCAATCTAGACATGGAGGCAGCATACAACAGCTGAATGATCAGCTAATTCTATCGCATTACCTCGGCAGGAAATTAAGCTTTTAAGCACCTGCTGTCTACAGTACAAATGTTTATTATTTTAAACAACAAAATAGATTATATAAAATATCATCTAGATTGTCAATTGGTAAAAAATTACTTTACTGCAACTGAAGAAGGATCTACCTTAACACCCGGTCCCATTGTTGAAGCAACAGTAACGTTCTTCATGTAAGTACCTTTTGCAGCAGCAGGTTTCACTTTTAACAATGTTTCAAACACAGTATTGAAGTTTTCAACAAGCTTTTCGTTTTCAAAAGATGCTTTACCGATTGGCACATGGATGTTACCAGATTTATCAACGCGGTATTCAACTTTACCTGCTTTAATTTCATTAATTGCTCTTGTTACATCAAATGTAACTGTACCTGTTTTAGGGTTTGGCATTAAGCCTTTAGGTCCTAATACACGACCAAGTTTACCAACTTCACCCATCATGTCAGGAGTTGCTACGATTACATCAAAGTCAAACCAACCTTGTTGGATCTTGTTGATATATTCTGAATCACCTACATAATCAGCACCAGCTGCTTCTGCTTCCTTCACTTTCTCACCCTTCGCGAATACTAAAACGCGTTGAGTTTTACCAGTTCCGTTTGGAAGTACAACCGCACCACGGATTTGTTGGTCAGCTTTCTTAGGGTCAACACCTAAACGGAAAGCCACTTCAAGAGTCGCATCAAATTTTGTGAAGTTTGTTTTCTTTGCAAGATCAATTGCTTCTGCAATCGGGTAAGCTTTTAAGCGATCTACAAGCTTAGCAGCTTCTAAATACTTTTTACCTTTTTTAGCCATTTTAATTTCCTCCTAGATTGTGGTTTTAGCGAATTACTCTCCCACGAAAAAGGTTGCGAGTGAACAATCAGCTACGCAACCCCTTCATTACAACAATAAAATTTACATGGATTAGTCTTCGATGACGATACCCATGCTGCGTGCAGTACCTTCAACCATGCGCATTGCTGCTTCAACGCTAGCTGCGTTAAGGTCAGGCATTTTTTGTTCCGCAATCTCGCGTACTTTATCACGCTTTACTGTTGCTACTTTATTACGGTTAGGTTCACCTGAACCAGACTGAATTCCAGCTGCTACTTTTAAAAGAACGGCAGCAGGAGGAGTTTTCGTAATAAATGTAAATGAACGGTCTTCAAATACCGTGATTTCAACAGGAATGATTAATCCAGCTTGATCTGCTGTACGAGCGTTAAATTCTTTACAGAATCCCATGATATTAACACCGGCTTGACCTAGTGCAGGACCAACTGGCGGCGCTGGGTTTGCTTTACCAGCAGGAATTTGTAATTTAACGACTTTAATTACTTTTTTAGCCACGAGACACACCTCCTTAAAGTCCGTGATGTGGTAATTGGGATCACTTAGGAACCCTCCCACTCAGGCATCTGTCTTTATATAAAAATCATAAAGAACTTAACAATAGTCTCGTCTCACATTGGAGACATACTGACCTATGAAATATTAACATTTTTTAAAAATGATTTCAAGTTTTTTTACAATATAAGATTATTTTTATTTGAACTTTGATAGTTATCAAGCTCCAGCGACTAGTGGCCATGCGTCGCTAACCGGGCGCTTCCGCTTTTCTATTTAAAGTTTCTCAATTTGTGTAAACTCTAGTTCCACCGGGGTATCTCGGCCAAACATATTGACTAAAACTTTAAGCTTAGATTTGTCCTTGTCCATCTCTTCAACAGACCCAGTGAAGTTCGCAAATGGGCCTTCTTTTACGCGGACTGTCTCACCAATTTCATAGTCTACATCGACTCGTTTTTCCTCTACGCCCATGCGCTTCAGTAACACAACTACCTCTTCCGGCAATAACGGAGTCGGCTTTGAGCCTGATCCAGCAGAACCGACAAATCCAGTTACACCAGGTGTATTGCGCACGACATACCACGAATCATCTGTCATCACAATTTCAACTAATACATAACCAGGGAAAACTTTTCGTTTTACGACCTTTTTCTTACCATTTTTGATTTCTGTTTCTTCTTCTTCAGGAACAACGACACGGAAGATTTTATCCGCCATACCCATTGATTCCACCCGTTTTTCTAAATTTGCCTTTACTTTATTTTCATACCCTGAGTAAGTATGAACTACATACCAATTCTTTTCCATTTAAGAGGACTAAATGTCCGTCCCTCCCTATACGCTGTTTGTTTATTAAACTTTTATAATCGTCTAGCTCCAAAAGAATAAGCTTCGGAAGCGATACCTCGCACGAAGGAAGCTTCCGCTTTTGTAAAACAAATTAAAAAACCCGTCAAAACGGGCTTTTAGCTAAAATTTCCTTTATTGACTACCATTATACCATGAATGCTGACTTATTATTCAAGAATTAAGCGAATCAATTTTGAAATCCCTAAATCCAGAACAGCGAAGAACACTCCAAAAAAAACAACAGTTGATAAAACAGTAACGGTAGATCGAATTAATTCACCGCGTTTTGGCCAGCTAACCTTCCTCATTTCACGGACAATATCACTGAAGAACTTAGTTATACGCTTCATATTTCGTAACCCCCAACTATCTTAAGTAGCAATGCTCATATCAATAATCGTTATTTTGTTTCCCGGTGGATGGTATGGGTTGCGCAAGTTTTACAGAATTTCTTTAATTCTAATCGTTCTGTTTGCTCCTGCTTGCTGACTGTCGAATAATTCCGCGAGCCGCAATCAACACAAGCAAGTATGACTTTTTTGCTCATATTCGACACCTTCTACCATTTTTCTTATAAAATAAAAGTATCCGCCACTAAACGGGCGAGTCCTCTTTTCTTTTTCCATCAAAATGTAACACGACCCCTAATTAATGTCAATAACCATTGAGAACGGACTCATGATTAGGGCATACATCTTTATCTGAAATCACAGCGAAAATTCACGTATTTCTAAGTAGCGCTCAAGCTTTCTTTTCACCCGCTGCAGAGCGTTATCAATGGATTTAACATGACGATTAAGCTCCTCAGATATCTCTTGATAGGATTGACCATCTAAATAGAGAGCCAATACTTTTCTTTCCAAATCGCTCAATAATTCAGTCATTTTGACCTCAATATGGTCAAACTCCTCTTGATTAATAATTAACTCCTCCGGATCCAATACTTTAGCGCCGGACAAAACATCCATCAATGTTCGGTCTGATTCTTCGTCATAAATAGGCTTGTCCAAAGACACATAGGAATTTAGCGGAATATGCTTTTGCCGTGTTGCAGTCTTAATTGCCGTGATAATTTGGCGGGTTATACATAGTTCGGCAAATGCTTTGAAGGAAGTAAGCTTGTCCTCACGAAAGTCACGAATCGCCTTATAAAGGCCAATCATGCCCTCCTGAACGATATCCTCTTTATCTGCCCCAATTAAAAAATAGGATCTTGCTTTTGCACGTACAAAATTACGATACTTATGGATTAAATAATCCAATGCTTCACTTTCACCTTGATGCACCAAATCGACAATTTCTTCATCTTCCATTACGAAAAAATGTTCGTTGATTTTAGTTCCGAAGTCCGTACTCAAAGTAGATCCCCTCCACCGAACATGCATAGATACTTTCTAGTATACATTAGAAATATTTTGAAGTCGAGGCTCATTTCTGGCCTCTGCGCCATTTTTCAAAAATTTCTGCCATTTCATCACTAATCGGTATTTTGGTTACTGGTTTCTTCTCTTGAATTTTCTTTACTTTCTTTTCGATACCTTTTTCTATCGATGACATTTCAATTAGCAGCTCACGAGCGGACTTACGTAAAGCTCCTTGTCCAAAAATTGCCCATTGCTCAGTGTAATCGGAGGTGGCTACATGGATTTGTGTTTTTCGATTACTTAGACTGATTGCCATTTTTTCAATCCGCTCATCTGCTGTTTCATTTTCTTTCGTAAAGATGACTTCTACTTTATGGTTTTTATATTTTTTCTCCGTTCCTTGCACATAATAGGCATCAAATACAACAATGACACGGTAACCGGAAAAGGCTTGGTATTCTGCCATTCTTTCCACTAGCCGATCCCTTGCAGCAGGTAAATCTCGATCCTTTAATGCCCTTAGCTCCGGCCAGGCTCCGATAATGTTATATCCGTCGACAAGCAAGATATCCATATGCTACCTCTCAAGCGGGTGCCGTTTACGATAAACCTCATACATGAGTAGGGATGCAGCAACAGAAGCATTTAACGAGGTCACTTTTCCGACCATCGGCAATTGAATAAGGAAATCACATTTATCACGAATTAACCGTCCCATTCCTTTTCCCTCGCTGCCGATCACTAAGCCAAGTGGAAGCGTACCATCCAATTGACGATAATCTTCCTTTCCTTTAGCATCTGTTCCGGCAATCCAAACTCCCCGTTCCTTTAATTCATCAATCGTCCGCGCCATATTTGTTACACGGACAACCGGGATATATTCAATCGCACCTGTTGAGGCCTTAGCAACTGTTGCCGTTAAGCCAACAGCCCTTCGCTTTGGAATTATAATGCCATGTGCCCCGACAGCATCTGCTGTCCTCATAATCGACCCAAGGTTATGCGGATCCTCGATTTCATCCAACAACAAAAAGAAGGGTGACTCGTTTTTCTTTTCGGCTGCGGCAAATAGATCATCCATTTCTGCATATTGATAGGCTGCTACATAGGCAAGTACTCCTTGGTGATTTTGATCGGTAATTTGATCTATTTTTTTCTTTGGGACAAATTGGACAATAACATGTGCTTCTTTGGCCAATTGGGTGATTTGCTGCATTTGGCCTCGCTGCGACCCTTCCGCAATTAAGATTTTATTAATATCCCTTTCCGATTTAAGTGCTTCAATCACGGGATTTTTCCCAAATATAAATTCCTGGTTCACAGTAACTTTCCTCCTTTCTTTTCATCAACGTATAAAAACGCCTTCTCCACAAGCTCTTCTAAGCGTTCCGTTTGGCCTTCTAAAAACAAATATCCCATTAACGCTTCAAACGCGGTGCTGTAACGATACGTTTGGACATCTGTATTTTTTGGAACCGTGCCTGATTTTGCATTTCTGCCACGCATGACAACAGCTAATTCTTCTTCACTTAAAAGGTGATCGTCCATTAGTTGAAAAAGAATTTGGCACTGTGCCTTCGCTGAGACGTATTTTGTCGCTAAACGGTGTAATTGATGCGGTCTTACCTTGCCGTTATAGAGAAGATGGCGTCTTACATACGTCTCAAAGACCGCATCACCCATGTAAGCAAGGGCAAGACTATTCAACTGTTTGGCATTGATGTTGTTCTCATAATCAAGCATGAATTAGCCTCTTTTCCACCTTGTACCTTGCGCGGTGTCTTCTAAAATAATATTCATTTCCTTTAGCTGGTCTCGAATTTGGTCAGATAATTGGAAATTTCGGTCCTTCCTTGCCTGGTTCCGCTTTTCGATCAGCGCATCAATTTCTTCGTCCAGCATTTCTTCACTTTCAAGCGTTAACCCTATAATACGGAACAACTCTTCAAATTGGTTTGTAAAGGTATCAATGACTTCCACAGCTGTATTTTTTTCTAAAAGATAATGATTGGCCAGCTTGGAAAGCTCAAATAAAACAGAAATGGCTAATGCTGTATTAAAATCATCATCCATTGCCTCAATAAATTGGTCTTGTAAGGCAGATATTTTATCAAGCCACTCTTGATTATTGCTGGCTAGGTCTGTACTTGCTTCTTTTCGATGTTTTAAATTTTGATAAGATGTGGTCAGACGTTCAAAAGCCGCCTTTGTGCTCTCCAATAATTCTTCACTGTAATTGATCGGATTTCGGTAATGAACGGACAGCATAAAGAATCGTAAAACTTGTGGATTATGCTTTTTTATAATGTCATGCACTAACACAAAATTGCCCAGTGATTTCGACATTTTTTCATTATCAATATTGATATAGCCGTTATGCATCCAATAACGAGCGAATGTTTTCCCAGAAAGTGCTTCGGACTGAGCAATTTCGTTCTCATGGTGCGGGAAGGTTAAATCCTGTCCGCCGGCATGGATATCAATCGTTTCACCAAGATACTTTTTCGCCATTGCCGAGCATTCAATATGCCAGCCTGGCCGGCCGGGTCCCCAAGGGCTTTCCCAAAAGATTTCCCCTTCCTTGACCGCTTTCCATAAAGCAAAGTCCAAATCATCCTGTTTCTTATCACCGACTTCGATCCTTGCTCCCACCTGCAAGTCATCGATGGATTGGTGGGAAAGCTTTCCGTATTCATCGAAGCTGCGTGTATGGAAGTAAACATCGCCTTCTGATTCATATGCATAGCCTTTTTCAATTAATTGGCTGATAAAATCGATAATGATATCCATATTTTCCATTACGCGCGGATGAATATCAGCCTTCTTGCAGCCCAATGCAGAAACATCCTCAAAGTAGGCATTGATAAAGCGGTCGGCAATTGTCGGAACATCCGTGCCCAACTGATTGGCTACCCGAATTAATTTGTCGTCGACATCGGTAAAGTTCGAAACATACTCGACATCATAGCCGCGGTATTCAAAATAGCGCCTGACAGTATCAAAAACAATTGCCGGACGGGAATTACCAATATGGATATAATTATAGACTGTCGGACCGCAAACATACATTTTTACTTTTCCTTCTTCAAGTGGTATGAAAGCTTCCTTTTTTCTTGTTAGTGTATTATAAATTTGAATGGCCATTGACTTTTATCCTTTCTTCTTTTAATTCATCCAGTTCTTGCTTCAGCTGATGTAGTTCAACTTGCATTTCTTTTAAGCGGTCGGCAATTGGATCCGGCAGATCACAATGATTTAAGTCTTTATTTATTCGTTTTCCGTCCTGGATCACAACCCTGCCTGGAATCCCCACCACTGTTGAGTTAGGGGGAACCTCTTTTAAGACAACAGAGCCGCCGCCAATTTTGGAATTTTCACCGATAGTAATCGATCCCAGCACCTTTGCACCAGTGGCAATAAGGACATTATCTTTAATTGTCGGATGCCGTTTCCCTTTTTCTTTACCCGTTCCGCCGAGGGTAACTCCTTGATATATAGTTACATTATCCCCAATTTCACATGTTTCCCCTATTACTACACCCATACCGTGGTCAATAAAAAATTTCCTGCCTATTTTTGCCCCCGGATGGATTTCAATTCCCGTAAAAAATCGGCTAACTTGAGAAATGATCCGTGCAAGGAAAAATAATTTACGGTTAAAGAGTGCGTGTGCGAATCGATGTGCCCAAATGGCATGTAAACCTGAATATGTTAAGATGACTTCTAGATAGCTTCTCGCAGCTGGATCCTGTTCAAAAACAACCTCAACATCCTCCTTCAAATTTTTGAACATCGCCATTCCCCCCCTGTTTTTTTGAAAATAAAAACGCCCCTGTCATATCGACAGAGACGCTTATGCGTGGTTCCACTCTGATTAGACCGGCTAGCTTCACGGGCGCTTCGTAAAGAATACGTGCCCTGAGCTAAAAAAGTCTCACTCTAGCTTGTTAACGGATAGCTCCGCCCATATCTACTCGAAGTTGACTCTTTTCGAAATGGGGCTCAGAGGTGCATTTCAAAAAATGAGAGGCTTAAACCACTTTCAGCCGGTGATGGTTCTCTCTTTCAAGCATCTTTTTTCTACTTTTCCTCTTCTACACTTTTTCAATATAATATTAAAATGAATAACACTGGACTTAGATAATTGTCCAGCTCCAGCGATCATCGGCTTGGATACTTCGCTTAATGGTCGCTTCCACTTTTCTTAATTGGAATTCTTTAATGTTACTATATTACATTTTCGCTTTAATGTTAACCAATAATTTTATGAATTCTTTTTTGAACCTTTTGTTTACCTAGAAGTTCAATCGATTGTGGCAGGTCTGGCCCATGTGTTTGTCCTGTTACTGCTGCACGAATCGGCATAAACAGATTTTTCCCTTTTTGGCCAGTGGACTTTTGTACCGCCTTCATTGCAGCCTTTATGCCATCCGCTAGGAAGCTATCAAGCTGGCCAAGCTCATGAGAAAATGCTTTTAATACTTCCGGAACCTGTTCCCCGGAGAGAATTTCCTTCGCATCTTCTTCATATTCTGCTTCATCTTTAAAGAACATGTCTGATAATTCCACGATTTCCGCACCAAAGCTCATTTTTTCCTGTAAAAGTGCTGCTAGGCTGCGGGTCCATTGATGTTCTTCATCGGTTAGATTTGCACTTAAGCGGCCTGCCTTAATTAAGTGTGGCAGCGCAAGCTCAAGCACGCGGTCAACCTCAATCTTTTTCATATATTGGTTGTTCATCCATGTAAGCTTTTGCTTATCAAATAATGCTGGTGATTTTGATAGACGGTTGGCATCAAAAATTTCAATAAAATCATTTCTGGTGTACAGTTCCTCTTCACCTTCAGGCGACCAGCCAAGTAATGTAATAAAGTTAAATAACGCTTCTGGAAGATAACCCAATTCCTCATACTGCTCAATGAACTGAATAATCGATTCATCACGTTTACTTAATTTCTTGCGGCTTTCGTTAACAATCAGTGTCATATGACCAAAGAGCGGCGGCTCCCAGCCTAATGCTTCATAGACCATCAGCTGCTTTGGCGTGTTGGAAATATGGTCATCACCGCGCAGCACATGTGAGATCTCCATTAAATGGTCATCAATGGTTACCGCAAAATTATAGGTTGGTGTGCCATCCTTTTTGATAATGACCCAATCACCCATTCCCTCTGATTCAAACGATACAGTGCCTTTTACCATATCATCAAACGTATATGTAGTTCCTTCCGGCACGGCAATACGAATGCTTGGTTTACGCCCTTCTTGTTCAAATTGGCGGCGTTCTTCTTCTGTTAAATGACGGCATTTACCGGAATAATGTGGCGTTTCGCCTCGTTCCGTTTGCGCTTCCCGCTCTGCTTCAAGCTCAGCTTCTGTACAGTAGCATTTATATGCATGGCCATCCGCTAGTAATTGATTATAGTAAGTTTCATAGATATCATTTCTCTCTGATTGACGGTATGGACCGTATTCTCCGCCGACATCAACGCCTTCATCCCAATCCATGCCAAGCCATTTTAAATATTTTAACTGGCTTTCCTCACCGCCGGCAATATTTCGCTTTTTATCCGTATCTTCAATCCGGATAATAAATTTCCCGCCTTGGCTGCGCGCAAATAAATAATTGAATAACGCAGTACGGGCATTTCCGATATGTAAATGTCCCGTTGGACTTGGAGCATACCTTACACGAACTTCGTTTGACATTATAATGCCTCCATGGATAATTTATATAGTTTCAACTAATTATTTTATCATTTCTTTTTTAATAAAACTACTGCCTGAGAGGCAATGCCTTCTCCTCTGCCGGTGAAGCCGAGCTTTTCGGTCGTTGTCGCTTTTACATTAATTTGTTCCGGTGCTGCCTCTAGTAATTCCGCAATTCGAGCGCGCATTTGCTCAATATAGGGTGCCATTTTAGGCTTTTGCGCAATGATGGTGCAATCGGCATTGACAAGCTCGTACCCCTTCTCTTTTACCAGCTTCCAAACATGCTCCATCAGCTTTGCGGAATCGGCATCTTTAAAATTCGGATCGGTATCCGGGAAATGTTTGCCGATATCGCCTTCCCCAATCGCACCAAGACAAGCATCAGAGACGGTATGTAATAAAACATCAGCATCGGAATGGCCCAAAAGGCCTTTTTCGTAAGGGATCGTAATTCCGCCAATAATAAGCGGACGCCCTTCTGTTAGTTGGTGAACATCAAAACCCTGCCCAATTCGAAACATCAGCAAAACTCCTTCTCCCTCTTTTTCAATATTGCTTCAGCGAAGTATAAATCTTCAGGTGTTGTCAGTTTGATATTGTCGTAATCACCTTCTACAATTGTTACAGGAACATTCAGCCGCTCCACTAAACTGGAATCATCCGTTCCAAGAAAGTGATCCCTTTCTGCTTTTTCATATGCTTCCTTCATTAAGGAAATGCGAAAAGCTTGCGGGGTTTGAACAGCCCACAAGCTTGAACGTTCGACAGTCTCCACTACTGCACCATCTTGTACCTTTTTCATGGTGTCTTTTGCCGGCACCCCAATAATAGCAGCACCAGTTTCTTCTGCTGTTTCTATTAAACGGTGGATATGTCCCTTACGAATAAAAGGACGAGCTGCATCATGAACAAGAATAATTCCATTGGTTTCTATTGTTTTTAGAGCATTATAAATGCTATCCTGGCGTTCTTCCCCACCAGGCACTAAATTTATTACTTTCGTTATGCGATACTTTTTAAGCAATGCCCTAAATTCTTTCTCATCCTGAGGGTGTGTTGCTAAAGTAATGCCAGTGCAGGCTTCATCCTCATCAAATACCTTTAATGTATGGATCAGCACTGGTATTCCATTAAGCTCTAATAAAAGTTTATTTTTCCCCGCTCGCATTCTTTTCCCCAGGCCCGCCGCCGGGAGAATGACTTGGTAAGTCATAAAAAAACCCCAATCTGTCTATCTATGTCTATGTCCAGCTACAGCGCTTTTTCTAATAATTTGGGTTTTGCAAAAATCATTCGACCGGCAGATGTCTGAAGAACACTCGTAACAAGAACCTCAATCCTCTTGCCGATATATTCTCTTCCTTCCTCGACAACGATCATCGTTCCATCATCTAAATAAGCAACACCCTGATGATGCTCTTTGCCATCCTTGATTACTTGAACCGTTAACTCTTCCCCAGGAAGGACAACCGGCTTCACAGCGTTTGCTAAATCATTGATGTTTAATACAGAGACATTCTGCAGTTCACACACTTTATTTAAGTTAAAATCATTCGTTACGAGGATACCATTCGTTAATTTCGCCAGCTTCACAAGCTTTGAGTCTACTTCACTAATTTCTTCAAAATCACCCTCATAAATTTCTACTTTGATGGAGAGTTCTTTTTGAATCCGATTTAATATATCCAAGCCTCTACGGCCGCGATTTCGTTTCAACACATCGGAAGAATCCGCGATATGCTGTAATTCCTCAAGAACGAACTGTGGGATGACAATCGTACCTTCCAAAAATCCCGTCTGGCAAATATCGGCGACACGGCCATCAATAATGACGCTCGTATCTAATATTTTTAAAGCCTTTCCAGTTGTCTTTTCGGCTTCCTCATCCATAGACTTCTTCTTGTTACCGCGATTACCAAAAAGACTTAATAGCTCATCCCTCTTTTTAAAGCCAACTTGAAAGCCAAGATAGCCAAACAAAAGTGTCAGCAAGATAGGTACAACAGCATTTAAAATCGGCACTTGCACAGCATTAAGTGCAAAACCAATTAAAAAGGCAACAATCAAACCAAAAATTAAGCCAACACTACCAAAAAGCACATCCGTTACAGGAATTTTTACTAATGAATCTTCAGCCCATTTAATGAAATTAAAGACATAATCTACCGCCCAAAAGGTAATAAGATAAAAAATAATAGCACCTAAAATAGCAGTAACATATGGGTTATTAATAAGTGGAATGTCATTCATATGAATTAAAATAAATAGTTCCGGTAATAACAGTATTCCAAGCGTACCACCTAAAATGAGGAAGCATGCTTGCACAATTCGTTTTAACATTCCTTCACCTCCTCTAATTCATTATAAACATATTCCTAAAATTGAAACCTCGATTTGGTGATTATTTTTCTAAATTGTAAACAAATTGAAATAGATCTGTTATGTTAAAAACTTACTCCTCATAGGGTAGCACTGGAAAAATTCTGTGTCAAACAAATTGAAATTGCCCTTTTTATCACACATAATTTGTTTTTTCAATGCTTTTATCCCGCTTTATCGGACAGTGAGACCCATATTAAAACTTTGATGGAACTAATAAGGACAAAGGGGATCAACTGCCACTAATGCCTGATTGTTAGTTTTACCTTATAGATGACGGTCGGTATATAGCCGTTCTTTAATTAACTTAAAGCCTTCTTTAATTTTTTTCGCACGAACTTCGCCAATTCCTTCTACATCGTCCAGTTGCTCCACTGTGGCTGAGATAATATTTGACAGCTCACCAAAAGAACTGATTAAGTTTTCAATGATAACGGATGGGAGCCTAGGAATCTTATGAAGGATTCTATAGCCTCGTGGATGTTTAAATTCATCAAGGTGAACATAGCCAAGATAGCCCAATAATTTCAATAAAACCATATCCTCAATCGTCCCGTTCGCCGTCATCGCCTGCATTCGCTGCAGAACTTCCCGGGCCTTAATATCCCGTTCGAACGCATAATCTTTAATGATCAGCATCGTCTCTTCTTCTAATTCTGATAAAATTTCATTCATTTGCAAGCGAATGAGACGGCCTTCTATCCCCAATTCATGCAAAAAGGTTAATAGTTCATTTTTAATTTTTAGGACCATTTCAAAACGATGAAGGACAAGTAGAAAGTCGTTATAGGTTACGGATTCCTCGAACTCTATAATACTTAAATTCGTAATGCTTTGCTCGAGGACGACTTTATACTTCTCAAGCGTCTGAATTGCTTGATTTGCTTTTGTTAAAATGACGGCAATGTCTTTTAATGCATAGCGAAAATTCCCTTGATACAAGGTAATCACATTTCTTCTTTGTGAAATAGCGATCACTAACGCTTTTGTTTGTTTGGCTACTCGTTCAGCTGTACGATGCCGCATCCCCGTTTCCGAAGATGGTATTTCTGGGTTAGGCGCAAGCTGTGCATTAGCAAAAAGAATCTTATTGCCTATTTCATTTAATATGATGGCCCCATCCATTTTTGCGAGTTCATATAAAAAGCTTGGCGAAAAAGAACAATTGATTTCGAATCCGCCATCGACGATGCTTTTTACCTTTTCATTATAGCCAACGACAATGAGTCCCCCAGTATTAGCCCGAAGTACATTATCAATCCCCTCGCGAATCGGTGTTCCGGGGGCAATAAACTGTAAAACATCACTGACAGATTGTTCACCAAGCTTTTTATTTTCCATCTATTACCCTCCCAACGCTGCTTCAAGTGCCTCGCTAACTGACGAGACACCAATGAGCTGAACACCTTTTGGTCCTGTCCAGCCGCTCAAATTATTAGCTGGTAATATTACGCGCTCAAAGCCTAGTTTTGCTGCTTCCTGGACCCTCTGCTCAATTCGTGACACCCTTCTTACTTCACCTGTTAATCCAACTTCGCCAATGATACAATCTGTGGGCCTTGTCGGTCTATCCCTGAAACTGGAGGCAATACTTACGGCTACAGCTAAGTCAATAGCAGGTTCATCTAATTTCACCCCTCCTGCTACCTTTAAATAAGCATCTTGGTTCGCTAGAAGCATCCCTACCCGCTTTTCTAGGACTGCCATTAAAAGCGGCACACGGTTGTGGTCAATTCCTGTCGCCATTCTTCTTGGATTCCCAAAGCTCGTTGGCGAAATTAACGCTTGTATTTCAACGAGAACCGGACGGGTTCCTTCCATTGATGCTACTACCGTCGAGCCTGCTGCTCCCCGTGACCGTTCTTCGAGAAAGATTTCTGACGGGTTTTCCACTTCCTCGAGGCCAAATTCCTTCATTTCAAAAATACCCATTTCATTTGTGGAACCAAAGCGGTTTTTAACAGCCCTTAAAATTCGGTATGTGTGATGTCTTTCCCCTTCAAAATAAAGGACAGTATCTACCATGTGCTCTAACAGCCTTGGACCTGCTATGGATCCCTCTTTTGTTACGTGGCCTACAATAAAAATAGCAATTCCTTTTGTTTTACCGATCCTCATTAATTCAGAGGTGCATTCGCGGACTTGTGACACACTGCCCGGTGCTGATGTCACATCCGGATGGAAAATCGTTTGGATAGAATCAATAATCACGAAGCTTGGATTTGTGCTATCAATGGTTCGATTAATTTCTTCCAAATTCGTTTCTGCATATACTAATAGATTGTCTGTGGCAATCCCTAAACGTTCCGCACGAAGCTTTGTCTGCCTTAATGACTCTTCACCAGATATGTATAAAACCTGATTCCCTTTATTGGCAAGCTGTGAAGATACCTGCAGGAGAAGAGTAGACTTACCAATCCCAGGGTCTCCGCCAATTAATACTAACGAGCCCTTAACGACACCGCCGCCAAGTACACGATTTAGCTCATTTAAGTCGGTAAGGATTCTTGGTTCATTTTCCATTTCAATCGAATTAATAGGCATTGGTTTGGTTAATAAATTGGATCCGCTTTGAGAATGAGCAAAAGCCCCTCTTCTCGTTGCACCCGTTACTTCTACTTCCTCAATCATCTTATTCCATTGTCCACAGCCTGGGCACTTCCCCATCCACTTTGGAGATTCATACCCGCACTCCTGACACATAAACTTTGTTTTTCGTTTTGCCATCTGACTCCTACCTCACTTGCTAACCTAAAATAAAGAAAACTCGCCGATTGTCGAGCCCCTAAGGGCGAAGACAGAGGCGTAGTTGCACTTATGCGTTAGGAAAGTATAAATTTGAAAAATTTATACTTTCCTATTAGCTAAGAAAAGCGCAAGGCGCCCGTAAATCGACGAAAAGCACAAGACGAGCCGACTGAAAGGTTGCTCTTTACCCTTTTGGACGGATTGGCTTGTGACCTCGAGCCGATGGCGCCTTAAACTGGACAATTCTCAAAGTCCAAAATTTATTATTCCTTCTTAATATGAAAAAAGAGGTACACGGGTTGACTTTATTCACGTGTACCTCTTGCTTGTTGTTAAGCGACTAACATATTTTTAATGAACTAAACAAGTCTATTTTACTAAGCTTGTTTTTTCTGCCATTCTCACAATAAATTCTCCATTATTCACATCAATTATAGCATGCTGTCCTGTTAATAATGTTCCTTTTAATAATTCTTCAGAGAGTCGGTCTTCAATATGCTTTTGAATAGCCCGTCTAAGTGGTCTTGCTCCATATTCAGGATCATAACCTTCTTGAGAAATTTTCTCCTTTGCTGCTTCTGTTAATTCTAGTGAAATATTTTGCTCTTTCAAGCGCTTGATTAACTGGTCAGATAGCAAGGTGACAATTTCATTAAGATGCTTTCTCTCTAACGCATGGAAGACAATGATTTCATCGATACGATTCAAAAATTCCGGACGGAAGGCCTTTTTTAATTCCTCCATCACTTTTCCCTTCATATCCTTGTAATCCTGCTCACCATCTTGAATATTAAAACCAACATATTTGTTTCGTTTTAGTGCCTCTGCACCGACATTGGATGTCATAATCAAAACAGTATTTCGGAAATCAACTGTTCTGCCCTTTGAGTCTGTTAAGCGGCCATCTTCAAGTACTTGAAGCAGAATATTAAATACATCCGGATGTGCTTTTTCAATTTCATCCAGCAAAATAACAGAGTATGGTTTTCTCCGGACTTTTTCCGTTAATTGTCCGCCTTCCTCATAGCCGACATATCCTGGAGGGGACCCAACTAGTCTGGATGTGGAGTGCTTCTCCATATATTCAGACATATCGATGCGGATCATCGCATCTTCATCACCAAACATGGCTTCTGCAAGGGCACGTGCTAATTCTGTTTTTCCCACTCCTGTTGGTCCAAGGAAGACAAAGGAACCAATTGGGCGTTTTGGATCTTTTAGCCCTGCCCTTGCACGGCGAACCGCCTTTGAAACAGCTTTGACGGCTTCTTCCTGGCCGATAATACGAGAATGAAGCACTTCTTCTAAATTAAGTAACTTAGTTGTTTCGGTTTCAGCAAGCTTGGAGACAGGAACTCCGGTCCAGCTAGATACCACACTTGCGATATCTTCAACTGTTACCTCATTGTTTTCCTTGCCTTGCTTCTCTTTCCACGTTTTCTTCGTTTCTTCAAGTTGTTCGCGAAGACGCTGTTCCGTATCCCTTAATGAAGCAGCTTTTTCAAATTCCTGACTTTGTACGGCTGCATCCTTTTCTTTACGCACTTCCTCAAGCTTTACCTCTAATTCTTTTAAATTAGGAGGGGTTGTATATGAGCGAAGTCGTACTTTTGACCCTGCTTCATCGATTAGGTCAATCGCTTTATCTGGAAGGAACCGGTCTGAAATATAACGGTCTGAAAACTTAACCGCTGCTTGAATGGCTTCATCAGTAATGGAAACGCGATGGTGTGCCTCATAGCGGTCGCGCAAGCCTTCTAAAATTTGAATGGATTCTTCAGCCGTTGGTTCATCGACGCGAATCGGCTGGAATCGTCGTTCTAGTGCTGCATCTTTTTCAATATATTTTCGATATTCATCAAGAGTCGTTGCCCCAATACATTGTAGCTCACCTCGGGCAAGCGATGGTTTTAAGATATTGGAGGCATCGATAGCACCTTCCGCTCCGCCAGCACCAATTAATGTGTGCAGCTCATCAATAAATAAAATGATATTTCCTGCCTGGCGAATTTCATCCATTACCTTTTTCAAGCGATCCTCAAATTCACCACGATACTTTGTTCCAGCAACAACAGTTCCCATATCAAGAGTCATCACACGCTTATCGCGGAGAATCTCTGGCACTTCATTGTTCACAATTTGCTGGGCAAGCCCTTCGGCAATCGCTGTTTTACCAACGCCAGGCTCACCGATTAACACTGGATTATTTTTGGTACGGCGGCTTAGCACCTCGATGACACGCTGAATTTCTTTACTGCGCCCAATCACAGGGTCTAGGCTGCCTTCCCTTGCAATCGACGTTAAATCTCTTGCAAGGCTATCGAGTGTTGGTGTATTCGCACTTACTGATGCCCCGCCCTGATGGCCGCCGGATTCATTGCTTCCTAATAATTGCAGAACCTGCTGTCGTGCCTTATTTAAGCTGACACCAAGATTATTAAGTACCCGGGCAGCAACCCCTTCTCCTTCTCGGATTAAACCAAGGAGAATATGCTCTGTTCCAACATAGGAATGTCCTAATTTTCGAGCCTCATCCATTGATAATTCAATGACCTTTTTAGCTCTAGGAGTATAGTGAATCGTTTGAGAATTTTCTTGTCCTTTGCCAATTAAATTTTCCACTTCTTTTTGGATTTTATCAGAACCTAAACCAAGTCCATACAGTGCTTTTGCAGCAATTCCTTCACCTTCTCGAACTAAACCTAATAAAATATGCTCAGTCCCAATATTGTTATGTCCAAGGCGAATAGCTTCCTCTTGTGCCAAAGCAAGAACCTTCTGTGCTCTTTCGGTAAAACGTCCAAACATCATATTCTCGTCCTCCTCACCTATTTTTCATTCTCCATTTTTATTCGGTCC
The DNA here is from genome assembly GCF_036965245.1 of Neobacillus drentensis. Classification (GTDB taxonomy): domain Bacteria; phylum Bacillota; class Bacilli; order Bacillales; family Cytobacillaceae; genus Neobacillus; species Neobacillus drentensis_G. The sequence continues at coordinate 2,528 of NZ_JBALPG010000010.1, read as the reverse complement.
CTAATTAACGCCGCTCTTCTAATATCCCTTTCATGCGGCCGCAATGGACCGCCGGCATATTGCTGAAGAAAGCCCGGCTGGGTTAATATCATTAATTCATTTAAAATGGTCTTAGGCATATTTTCGATATAGCCCATATCGATTCCAACCCGAACATCCGATAAACAACGTGCTGCTTCTTTCGATTCAATAATTCGGCTATTAGATAATACTCCTAATGAACGGTACACCCTGTCTTCTAATTGTATGTTCGAAGTTTTTCGTAATGCTTCACGGGCTGACCTTTCTTGTGAGATTAACTGGCTTACGACCCCTTTTAAATCAAGACAGATATCCTCTTCCGATTTTCCAAGGGTTATTTGATTGGAGATTTGAAAAATATTCCCCAGTGCCTCACTGCCCTCACCATAAATCCCTCTTACAACAAGCCCTAATTGGTGAATAGCAGGAATGATTCGATTAATTTGCTGTGTTAAGATTAACCCTGGCAAATGCATCATTACGGAAGCGCGGAGACCTGTTCCAACGTTGGTCGGACAGCTTGTTAAATAACCGTGTTTTTCGTCAAAAGCGTATTGAATATTACTTTCAAGCCAATCATCTATCTCATTTGCGGCATCCAATGCTTCAGATAATTGTAAACCGGGAAACAAGCATTGAATCCGAATATGGTCCTCTTCATTAATCATAATACTAACTTCTTCGTTTTCGGTTAATAGAACGGCACCATGTGGTGAATCTTCAGCCAGTTTCGGGCTGATCAAATGCTTTTCTACTAAAACCCTTTTCTGAAGAGGCTGCATTTCATCAATTTTCAACAATTCCATATGCCCAAATTTTTGAACAGCTGATTTTCTTAAAATATCTTCCATATTTACAATAATCATTTTGGCTTCTTCATGTGAAAAAACAGTAGGAAATTTATAGTCTTCAAAGTTTCGTGCCAAACGGATTCGGGAACTAAGAACAATATCCGAATCAGGTCCCTCCTCACTCATCCAAGAGCTGACGGCTTGATTAAGAAAACGTTCAAGTGACACGTTATTTCCCTCCCTCTTCGCTTTCGGCTAATTTTTTCTCTAAGGTACGTATTTCATCGCGAATCTCCGCTGCTTTCTCAAACTCTTCATGGGAAATAGACTCCCTTAGATGACTTTTCAGCTCTTCAATCTGTTTTCGGAGATGAATCCCGCCGCCAATTCTTTTTGGTATTTTACCGTTATGTGTCCAGTTCCCACTATGAAGACGACCTAAAACAGGCTTTAGCTGATCTTTAAACGCCTCATAGCAATGAGCACATCCAAAGCGGCCAATCTTTAAGAACTGTGGAAATGTCATCGAGCAGTGCTGACAATGTAGGATATCCTCTTGTTGAAACGGGCTTTGGCTAGGCTTTTGAAAGGATGGGTCGATATTTAATAAACCCGCTAAAAGATTATTAAAAGCAAAACCCGACTCTCCATTAAAGATAAACATTTCACCTTTTTCCTGAGCACATTTCTCACAAAGATGCACTTCTGTTTTTTCACCATTAATGATTTTTGTAAAATGAAGTGCTGCAGGCCTTTGATTGCATTCTTGGCAAATCATTTTTTCACCTCTCCGGCTGCGCATATTATTTATATTTTAAAGATGTTAACATCGCTTTTAGCATTCTTGCTCTTAATTCATCTCGGAATGGAAGATCAATATATAATACAGATCGGTCGATTACACTTAACATAATTTTCGCCTCTCGTTTGGTAATGATCTCCTCCTGAACAAGTCTTACAATGACATCCTCGGCACTTGTTTGGCTAATCCGATTTTGAATAAGTGAAAGCAAATGATCAATTAAATGGGCAAAATCGTGGGATTGAACCTTCATAATCCGAATATATCCACCGCCGCCCCGTTTACTCTCAACAATATATCCTCTTTCAATCGTAAAACGAGTATTTATAACATAATTGATTTGTGAAGGAACACATTGAAACTTATCAGCAATTTCACTCCGCTTAATTTCAACAAGATCCTCTTCACTCATTTCCAAAACCTGCTTTAAATATTTTTCAATAATATCGGAGATGTTTCTCATCTTCCCACCCCCCATCATCTGACTTTGACTATATTTGACTTTGATTATACTGAATTTTTTATGTAGATGCAACGATTCACTACTACTGATTTTTTCCAAATTTCTCGAATTGAAAACCTGTGAATAATGGTAAAAAACTACTAAATTTTTTATGAATGATTAAAATTTGAAGGCACAAAGTAAAAAATTCAGGCATTCGCCTGAATGAGAAGGTAACTTTTTTGCTTTTTTATATTTCCTTTGAAGGAATTCCAATAAACTTCTTCCTAAAAGGTTTTTACTATCCAGTTTAGTTTATTTACTTTCCACTTTTCTAATTTTACTTTCCGGTTTTAATCAATTACTGTCCACTTTTTCATTTTTACTTCCCACTTCCATTTATCAGCACAAAAAAAGACAACCCAATACAGGTTGTCTTTCATTTGCCTGGCAACGTCCTACTCTCACAGGG